>CAZSRR010000053.1:0-40632 GCA_964609175.1 uncultured Bradyrhizobium sp. | reverse complement strand
CGAGACCGGCGATGAGGCTTTTGCTTCGGTCCGAGTAGAAGGTGGGGTCGCCGGACTTGCTCTGTCTCTCAGGAAAAATGGCGATATCGAAGTTTTTCTTGGCAGGCGAGAATTGGAACAACTGATCGAGGTGTTGCAGAACGCAAGAGAGGCATTGCCGGGATGACACGAACCCGTCGCGGCTTCGCGTTGGAGAGCCGGCATCGGAGCGGAATTGACGCCGCTTGGCTGGCTTGGATGGGCCACTCATGCTAAGGTATTCCGATGGAAACTTCGCCCACTCGCAGCCTCCCCAAGGAGTTTTGGTCTGATTTGGAGCGGAGGTTTTTCTGGTGGGAGCCGCTCGGTTCGCAACCCCGTTCGGACGTCAGAATTTTGGCCCAGGCCATGTGCATGGCGGGGTTCGACGAATTGCGGCGGCTGGAACAAGCGCTCGGCTACGACCGGCTTGCCGAAACCATGCTGCAGGCGGAGCCGGGATGGATTGACGCGCGGTCCTGGGAGTTTTGGCGTGGCCGCCTGACGCTGGCAACGGGCCGCCAGATACCCGATGCCGCTCCGGTGAGATCGTTTGATGTCGGACGTGTTTGATCCTCGTATCGATATTCTTCCGGCTGCTCAGAAGGAGATCTGGCCGCAGCTTGCGCCCGCACCCGACCTTTCATTCGTCTTGTACGGTGGTACAGCCGTTGCGCTCCATCTCGGTCATCGCGTCTCGGTCGATTTCGATTTCTTCAGGGCAGAGCCGCTGGAAAAGACGCGCATTGAGACGAGCTTTCGCTTTTTCCGGAGCGCGCGGACGCTTCAAGAAGACGAAAACACCCTTGTCATTGCCGTAACCATGCCGTCCGGGCCGGTGAAGGTTTCCTTCTTCGGTGGCCTCGCGCTGGGCCGCGTCAACGATCCGCTCCAAACAAGGGACCGGGTACTTCTGGTCGCCTCACTTGACGACCTGCTTGCCACCAAGCTGAAAGCGATCCTGGACAGGGCAGAAGCCAAGGACTATCGCGACATCTCCGCAATCCTCTCCGCTGGCGTTTCTTTGGAGAAGGCGTTGGGAGCGTTTGCGAATAACTATCGAAGAGATCCTGCGCTTCCTCTCAAAGCGCTGGGTTTCTTCAAGGACGGTGATTTACCTACTCTCTCCGAGGCCGATCAGGCTCGGCTTCGTGCCGCTCGAGACCGTGTTTCAGATGTGCCCGAGGTGCATCTGTCGAAGGGCCTGGTTCCGGCTAAGTTGGCGGGTGGTACGCCGCACGAGTAAAGTCGATACGGCTGATCCGAAGCGCGACGCCCCACCTTAAAAAGTTACCCACGCCATTAACCCCTCGTAAACCATCCTCCGCCACCAATGGGCGTTACCTCTGCATTCGGGGACGTCCATGCTGCACCGTGACCAACGCACGCCGTTTTCGGACTGGTGGTGGACCGTCGACAAGCTGCTGCTCGGCGCGATCATGATGCTGATGCTGGGCGGGGTCATCCTGTCGCTGGCGGCGTCGCCGCCGGTGGCGACGCGGATCGGGCTCGATCCCTTCCATTTCTTCGGCCGGCACGTGCTGTTCCTGGTGCCGTCGCTGATGGTGCTGATCGGGGTGTCGTTCCTGTCGCCGCGGCAGATCCGCCGCCTTGCGCTGCTGGTGTTCGTGGCGAGCGTCATCCTGATCGTGATGACGCTGGCGTTCGGCGCCGAGGTGAAGGGCTCGCGGCGCTGGATCACGCTGCTCGGCGTCAACATCCAGGCTTCCGAATCTGCAAAACCCGCCTTTGTCGTGATGGCGGCGTGGCTGTTTGCGGAATCGACCAGGCGGCCGGAGATGCCGGCGACCTCGATGGCCATCGCATTGTTGCTGATGCTGGTTTCGCTTCTGGTGATGGAACCGGATTTCGGCCAGACCATGCTGGTGCTGATGGTGTGGGGCGCGCTGTTCTTCATCGCGGGCATGCGGATGGTCTGGGTCGCGGGCCTCGCCGGCGTTGCGGCGGCCGGATTGTTCAGCGCCTATCTGCTGGTTCCGCACGTTGCCGGCCGCATCAAGCGCTTCCTGAACCCTGCCTCGGGCGACACGTTCCAGGTCGACATGGCGATGGAGGCGTTCTGGAACGGCGGCTGGTTCGGCCTCGGGCCGGGCGAGGGGATCGCCAAGCGCAGAATCCCCGACAGCCATACCGATTTCGTGTTCGCGGTCGCCGCGGAAGAATTCGGCATCATCTTCTGCCTCGCGCTGGTCGCATTGTTCGCCTTCATCGTGATCCGGACGCTGACGCGCGCCTATGCCAGCGAGGACATGTTCGCGCGCTTTGCCGCCTCGGGGCTGGCGATCCTGTTCGGCGTGCAGGCGGCGATCAACATGGCGGTCAATCTGCAACTGATCCCCGCCAAGGGCATGACGCTACCCTTTATCTCCTATGGCGGCTCGTCGATGATCTCGCTGGCCTATGGCATCGGCATGATGCTGGCGTTGACGCGGCAGCGTCCGCGCACCGAAGTGGAATCGATGAACGCGGCCGTCGTGTCGCACGGCTACGCCTAGGAGCGAAACTCTCTCCGCGTCATTGCGAGCGCAGCGAAGCAATCCAGGGCTCGCAGCAGAGAAAGAACTGGATTGCTTCGCTGCGCTCGCAATGACGGCGGATAGGCTGTAAAAGCCTCGTCATGACAGACAAGCCTCTCATTCTCCTGGCCGCCGGCGGCACCGGCGGCCATCTGTTTCCGGCCGAAGCGCTTGGCGTCGAACTGATCCGGCGCGGCCTGCGCGTGCGGCTGGTCACCGACGCCCGCGCGCTGCATTACAGCGGCCTGTTTACGTCAGACGATATCGACGTGGTGCCGAGCGAGACCGTGCGCGGCCGTTCACTGGTGGCGCTGTTGCGCACCGTCACCACGCTCGGTCACGGCACGCTGGTGGCGCTTCGTCTGGTGCGGCGGCTGAAACCTGCAGCCGTGGTCGGCTTCGGCGGCTATCCGACGCTGCCGCCGCTGATCGCGGCAAGGCTGCTCGGCGTGCCCGGCATCATTCACGACGCCAATGCCGTGCTCGGCCGCGCCAACCGCTTTCTCTCCCGCCGCGTCAACGCCATCGCCACGTCGCTGCCGGGCGTGCTCGATCGCGATCCTGATCTCGCCGGCAAGACGGTGACCGTCGGCACGCCGATGCGGCCCGCGATCCTCACCGCCGCCGCCGTGCCGTTCGCGCCGCCCGAACCGAACGGGCCGCTGCGCATCCTGGTGGTCGGCGGCAGCCAGGGCGCGCGCGTCATGAGCGATATCGTGCCGGGCGCGATCGAAAAGCTGGAGCCGATGCTGTGGAGCCGGCTGGTGCTGACCCAGCAGGTGCGCAAGGAAGACATGGCGCGGGTGCGCGCGATCTATGAGCGCCACAAGATCAACGCCGAACTCGCGCCGTTCTTCACCGACCTGCCGGCGCGGCTGGCGTCCAGCCATCTCGTGATCTCGCGTTCCGGCGCCGGCACGGTGGCGGAACTCGCCGCGATCGGCCGGCCCTCCATCCTCGTGCCGCTGCCCGGCGCGATCGACCAGGACCAGTTCGCCAATGCCGGCGTGCTGGCGAAGGTGGAGGGCGCCCTGCGGATCCCGCAAACCGAATTCACGCCGGACCGGCTGGCGGCGGAGATATCCACATTCGCCGCCGAACCTGCGCGGCTGACCGCGATGGCATCGGCCGCCCGCGGCGTCGGCCGGCTGGACGCAGCGGAACGGCTGGCCGATCTGGTGATGAAAACGGCCGGAATCTAGGCGGGCCCGGTGAATTTAAAATGTTCCAGCGTCATGGCCGGGCTTGTCCCGGCCATCCACGTCTTTCATAAGTCGTTGCGAAGCAGGACGTGGATGGCCGGGACAAGCCCGGCCAAGACGGCGAGGGTGACGTATTCATGAGACTGCCGCGCGAGATCGGGCCCATTCACTTCGTCGGGATCGGCGGCATCGGCATGAGCGGCATCGCCGAGGTGCTGGTCAATCTCGGTTATACCGTGCAGGGCTCGGATGCCTCCGACAGCGGCAATGTCGCGCGCTTGCGCGACAAGGGCGTCAAGGTTTCGGTCGGCCACAAGGCCGAGAATGTCGAGGGCGCCGACGTCGTCGTGGTCTCGACCGCGATCAAGCGCGACAATCCCGAACTGATGGCGGCGCGCGCCCAGCGCATCCCGGTGGTGCGCCGCGCCGAAATGCTGGCCGAACTGATGCGGCTGAAGCGCTGCGTCGCGATTGCCGGCACCCATGGCAAGACCACGACGACCACGATGGTGGCGACGCTGCTCGATGCCGGCGGCCTCGATCCGACCGTGATCAATGGCGGCATCATCAATGCCTATGGCTCCAACGCGCGGCTCGGCGCCGGCGACTGGATGGTGGTGGAAGCCGACGAGAGCGACGGCACCTTCCTGAAGCTGCCGTCCGACGTCGTGATCGTCACCAACATCGATCCGGAGCATCTCGACCACTTCAAGACCTTCGAGGCGATCCAGGAGGCGTTCCGCAATTTCGTCGAGAACGTGCCGTTCTATGGCTTTGCCGTGATGTGCACCGATCATCCCGTGGTGCAGAGCCTGGTCGGCAAGATCGAGGACCGCCGCATCGTGACCTATGGCGAGAATCCGCAGGCCGATGCCCGGCTGGTCGACCTGACGCCGAGCGGCGGCGGATCGAAATTCTCGGTGGTGTTCCGTGACCGCAAGACCGCCGCGACCCACCAGATTTCCGACCTCATGCTGCCGATGCCGGGACGGCACAACGCGTCGAACGCCACGGCGGCGATCGCGGTGGCGCATGAACTCGGCATGTCGGACGACGCGATCCGCAAGGCGATCGCGGGTTTTGGCGGCGTCAAGCGGCGCTTCACCCGGACCGGCGAGTGGAACGGCGTCACCGTGATCGACGATTATGGTCACCACCCGGTCGAGATCGCCGCCGTTCTTAAGGCGGCGCGTGAATCCACCAGCGGCAAGGTCGTCGCCGTGGTGCAGCCGCATCGCTATACAAGGCTGCAGTCGCTGTTCGAGGAATTCTGCACCTGCTTCAACGATGCCGACGCGGTCGTGGTCGCCGAGGTCTATCCGGCCGGCGAGGCGCCGATCGCAGGCATCGACCGCGACCATTTCGTCTCCGGCCTCCGCGCCCATGGCCATCGCGAGGTGATCCCGCTGCCGGGCGCAAACGAACTGGCCAGGATTGTCAGCGGCATCGCCGGCAAAGGCGACCTCGTCGTCTGCCTCGGCGCCGGCAACATCACGCAATGGGCCTACGCGCTGCCGGGCGAATTGAAGGCGTTGGGGTGATGGAGGTACGCCTCCCACCCCCGTCATGGCCGGGCTTGTCCCGGCCATCCACGTCCTCAGGTCGCGATGGTTTCGAAAAGGTCGTCCAACCCGTATTGCCGCCTCTGGTTTTGAACGAAGCCGCGTGCCATGCGGATAGTCTGCAAGACGTGGATGGTCGGGAAAAGCCCGGCCATGACGAACCGAGAGACTTCGAGTGACCTTTCCCGACATCACCTCCGACCTGAAGGCCGCCATGCCCGAGCTCCGCGGGCGGGTGCTGGCGAACCAGTCGCTGGCGGAGCTGACGTGGTTTCGCGTCGGCGGGCCGGCGCAAATGCTGTTTACGCCGGCGGATGAAGAGGATCTCGCGTATTTCCTCAAGCATCTTCCGAAGCACTTGCCGGTCTACGTCGTCGGCGTCGGCTCCAACCTGATCGTGCGCGACGGCGGCATCGAGGGCGTGGTGATCCGCCTGTCGCCGCGGGCGTTCGGCGACACGTCCGCGTCCGGCGACATCGTCACTGCGGGCGCGGCCGCGCTCGACAAGCGCGTGGCCGAGACCGCTTCTGCCGCCGGTATCGGCGGGCTGGAATTCTTCTTCGGCATCCCCGGCACCATCGGCGGCGCGCTGCGGATGAATGCCGGCGCCAATGGCGGCGAGACCAGGGACGTTCTGATCGAGGCCACCGGCATCGGCCGCGACGGCACGCGGCATGTCTTCGGCAATGCCGACATGAAGTTCGTCTACCGCAGCAGCGGCGTCGATCCCTCGATCATCTTCACCTCGGCGCGGTTTCGCGGGCAGCTCACCGATGCCGAAACCATTCGCGCGCGGATGAACGAGGTGCAGACCCACCGCGAAACCGCTCAGCCGATACGCGAAAAGACCGGCGGCTCGACCTTCAAGAATCCGCCCGGCAACAGCGCCTGGAAACTGATCGACGCCGCCGGTTGCCGCGGCCTGCGCGTCGGCGGCGCCCAGGTCTCGGAAATGCACTGCAACTTCCTCATCAACACCGGTAGCGCCACCGGCCATGATATTGAAATGCTGGGCGAAACCGTGCGCGAGCGGGTTAAAGCAAATTCTGGAATCGAGCTACACTGGGAAATCAAGCGGATCGGGATTCCGGTCTAGCCCGTCATTCCGGGGCGATGCGCAGCATCGAACCCGGAATCTCGAGATTCCGGGTCTGGTCCTGTGGACCATCCCGGAATGACGAGGAAACAATCAACGGAACGACATGATGCGGACTACCATTCTCTTCGGCGGCACCAACAAGGAGCGGCTGGTCTCGGTCGCCAGCGCCCAGGCATTGCATCGCGCGTTGCCGGAAGCCGATCTCTGGTTCTGGCACGTCGCCGATACCGTTCATGAGGTCGGCTCGCAGGCGCTGCTCGGGCATGCGCGCCCGTTCGAAGACGAGTTCAATCCCGGCAATCGCGGCCTGCCGCTGGAAGCCGCCCTCGACAAGGCGAAGGCCGAGGATCGCGTACTGGTGCTCGGCCTGCATGGCGGACGGGCCGAGAACGGCGAATTGCAGGCGATGTGCGAACTGCGCGGCATTCCCTTCACCGGCTCCGGCTCGGCGTCGTCAAATCTGGCGTTCGACAAGGCGGCGGCGAAACGTTTTGCGGCGATCGCGGGGGTCACGGCTCCGGCCGGCGTGGCGCTGGAGAACCTCGACGCCGCGTTTGAAGAATACGGCAGGCTGGTCGCCAAGCCGGCGCACGACGGGTCGAGCTACGGCCTGATCTTCGTCAACGCCAAACAGGACCTCGTTGCGGTGCGCAACGCCGCGCGGACGGAGGATTATCTGATCGAGCCGTTCGTCGCCGGCGTGGAGGCGACCTGCGGCGTGCTGGAGCAGTCGGACGGCACCATCATGTCGCTCCCGCCGATCGAGATCGTGCTGGGCGAGGGCACCTTCGACTACGCCGCCAAATACCTGCTCAAATCGACTCAGGAGATCTGCCCGGGGCGCTTCACTGCGGAGGTGACCGCGCAGTTACAGGATCAGGCGATGCGGGCGCACAAGGCATTGTCCTGCCGCGGCTACTCCCGGTCCGACTTCATCGTCTCGGCGAAGGGGCTGGTCTATCTGGAAACCAACACGCTGCCCGGGCTGACCGCCGCGTCGCTCTACCCCAAGGCGCTGAAGGCGCAAGGGATCGAATTCCCGGCTTTCCTGCGCGACCAGGTCGCGCTCGCCGAACGGCGGAACCGCGAGCGAATCTGACAGGGGATGGGCCCCGAGGGACAACCGTTAACCGGGGAACCACGGTGTGGACACGAAAATTGTTTCAAAATCCTAACAGTTGACCGGCAAACCACTCAAAAGACGCATCAAAATGCGTCGGTAGTCCCCCGACTTTACACTTTGTTTACCACTAAGTCCGAAGGTTAACGCTGGCGGCGCGCGTGGCGCTTGGCTGCCGTGGCGTGCGCTGTTCCGAGTTCAGATCAGCACCAGTCCGGCAAGGTCGAGGCACCCACACGGGCCGACCCCCGCAAAAGTGCTCGCGGGCACAACACTTAAGTACAGGCTCGTGCAATGGATGGTGCAGGACGCTCCACTCGGTCGTCGAGATCGCGGGAGCCCCAGGCTGACCTGAAAGCCGCCGCTATTGGAGCGGCGGTGTTGCTGCGCGAGTGGCTTGGTCGCCGTCGTCGCGCCCGCGAGTCCGCAAGGCCTGTCATCGATCGCGCCCCGCCGAATCGGCTGGTTCGCGTGGTCGAACGCACTTTTCCAAACCACGCCGGCGTCGCGCTGACCGCGCTGATGCTGCTCGGCAGCACCGGCTTGGGCATCGTCAAGGGCGGCCATGTCGACGATTTCCTGGCGGGGCTGAGCGACACCCGCAACGCACTGGCCAATTCGGCGGGCTTCCGCATCACCACGGTCGCCATCAACGGCCGCAAGCATTTGAGCCAGGACGAGGTGCTTGCGATCGGCGGCGTCAATGGCCGCTCGTCGCTGTTGTTCCTCGACGCCGCCACCGTGCGCGACAGGCTCAAGGCCAATCCGTGGATCGCGGATGCGACCATCCTGAAGCTTTATCCCGGTCAGTTGCAGATCGACATCGTCGAGCGCACGGCGTTCGCGCTGTGGCAGCAGGACGGACGGCTTTCCGTGATCGCGGAAGACGGCGCCGTGCTGCAGCCTTACGTATCGCGACGCTTCGTGACGCTGCCGCTGGTGGTGGGCAAGGGCGCCGATACCAGGGCCCGCGACTTCCTCGCGCTGCTGGATCGCTACCCGCAGGTTCGCGCCGTCACCAAGGCGGCGATCCTGGTCGGCGAACGGCGCTGGAACCTGCGGCTGAACGACGGCCTCGACGTCCGCCTGCCGGAGAACGACGTCGGCAACGCGCTGGCGATGCTGAGCAAGCTTGACAAGGAGGACCGGCTGTTCTCGCGCGACATCACAGCCATCGACATGCGGTTGCCGGACCGCCTGACGGTGCAATTGTCGGAAGACGCGGCCAAGGCGCGTGAGGAGCTGTTCAAGGACAAGAAGACCAAGAAGAAGCCGGGTGATGCAGTATGAGTGGCTTCGATCGCAACCAGACCCCGAAGACGCGGCCCGTCGATCACAAGCGCACGGCGATGGTCGCCTCGCTCGACATCGGCACCAGCAAGATCGCCTGCATGATCGCGCGGCTGAAGCCGTCGCCGCCGAGCGAGGCGCTGCGCGGCCGTACCCATGCGGTGGAGTTGATCGGCTACAGCCAGATCCAGTCGCGCGGCGTCAAGGCCGGCGCGGTGGTCGACCTCGCCCAGTGCGAGCAGGCGGTGCGCCAGGCGGTGGCGCTCGCCGAGCGGATGGCCAAGGTGCGCGTCGAATCGGTGCTGCTGTCGGTGTCCGGCGGCCGGCTGCAGGGCCAGCTGGTCGAGGCCGCCGCCGACATCAGGGGCGGAGCGGTGACCGCCGAGGACGTGACCCGGGTGACGTCCACCGGCATGCACCACGCGACCGGCGAGGGCCGCACGGTGCTGCACGCGCTGCCGGTCGGCTATGCGCTGGACGGCGTCAAGGGCATCCGCGACCCCCGCGGCATGGTGGCCCGGCAGTTCGGCGTCGACATGCAGGTGGTGACCGTGGACGCCACCGTCGCCCGCAACCTGATGCTGGTGGTCGAACGCTGCCATCTCGAAGTCGAGGCCATGGCGGCGAGTCCTTATGTCGCAGGCCTGTCCGTGCTGACCGACGACGAGGCCGATCTCGGCGCCGCCGTGGTCGAAATGGGCGCCGGTTCCACCACCATTGCGACCTATTCAGCCGGCCGCTTCGTCCATGCCAGCGGGTTCGCCCTCGGCGGGCATCACGTCACGATGGATCTTGCACGCGGCGTCGGCGCATGCATTGCAGATGCCGAGCGAATCAAGACTTTATACGGGACCGTGTTGACCGGCGGGTCTGACGCGCGCGAGCTGATGTCTGTTCCGACCGCAGGTGAGGAGCACGATGCTCCGCAGATCGTCTCGCGCGCCACGATCGCGAACATCGTTCGGCATCGCGCCGAGGAGATTTTTGAAATGGTGCGGGACCGGCTCGCGGATTCCCCCTTTGCGGCCGAGCCGCGGGCGCGGGTCGTGCTGAGCGGCGGGGCGTCCCAGCTGACCGGTACGGTCGAGCTCGCCGCCCGTATTCTCAACCGCCCGGTCAGGATCGGGCGTCCGCTCGGCTTCGGCCGCCTGCCGAGCGAGGCCAAGGGCGCCTCGTTCGCCGTGCCGGCGGGCCTGCTGGTCTACCCGCAATACGCTCATCTGGAACACGTGGAACCGCGGCATACGCGGCAGCTCAGGACAGGGACTGACGGCTATTTCGGAAAGGTCGGACGATGGCTTCGCGAAGGCTTCTGATGATCAATCCAATGACCAAACGATTTTCACCAAATCCCGCGGCCGCCGGCCGGGGCGAACCAACGCGCGCGTCGTAATCGAGAGGCAACCATGGCACTCAATCTGACACCCCCCGACATCAGCGAGCTGAAACCACGGATTACCGTCTTCGGCGTCGGTGGCGCTGGCGGCAATGCCGTCAACAACATGATCACGGCCGGGCTGCAGGGCGTCGATTTCGTCGTCGCCAATACGGATGCGCAGGCGCTGACCATGTCGAAGGCGCAGCGTATCATCCAGATGGGAACTCAGGTGACCCAGGGGCTCGGCGCGGGGTCCCAGCCTGATGTCGGCGCGGCGGCGGCGCAGGAAGTCATCGACGAGCTTCGCGACCATCTCACCGGCGCCAACATGGTGTTCGTCACCGCCGGCATGGGCGGCGGCACCGGCACGGGTGCTGCCCCCGTCATCGCCAGGACCGCGCGCGAAATGGGCATCCTCACCGTCGGCGTGGTGACCAAGCCGTTCCACTTCGAGGGCGCGCGGCGCATGCGTACCGCCGAAGCCGGCATCGCCGAACTGCACAAGGTGGTCGATACGCTCCTGATCATCCCGAACCAGAACCTGTTCCGGGTCGCCAACGAAAAGACGACTTTCGCCGACGCCTTCGCGATGGCCGACCAGGTGCTTTATTCGGGCGTCGCCTGCATCACCGATCTCATGGTGAAGGAAGGCCTGATCAACCTCGACTTCGCCGACGTCCGCGCCGTCATGCGCGAGATGGGCAAGGCGATGATGGGCACCGGCGAGGCCACCGGCGAGAAGCGCGCGCTGACCGCGGCCGAAGCTGCGATCGCCAATCCGCTGATCGACGATTCGTCGATGAAGGGCGCCCGCGGCCTCCTGATCTCGATCACCGGCGGCAAGGACCTGACCCTGTTCGAGGTCGACGAGGCCGCCACCCGGATCCGCGAGGAAGTCGATCAGGACGCCAACATCATCGTCGGCGCCACCTTCGACGAGACGCTCGACGGCATCATCCGCGTCTCCGTCGTCGCCACCGGCATCGAGCAGGCGCAGATCGCCCGCAACGCCGCCGCCGCTCCGGCAGTTGCGACCACCGCCACCGCGCCGGCCGCGACCACGACGACCCAGCCCGACAGCCGCCTGGCCGAACTGACCGCCCGGCTGCGCGCCGACAACGCCCGGCTGGCCGAACGCGCCCAGAAGCTCGAGAGCGCGTCGGTGCCGCAGCCGGCGGCGCCCGCGCCCGCCCCGGTCACCGCGCCGGCGCCACGTTCGTCCAACACGGTCGAGCGGGCGGCGCTCGCCGCGATCGCCGCGGCCGTCGAACCCCCGGCGGCGGCCCCGATCCAGCCGGCGTCCTATGGCGACGTCACCGTGCGCCCGATCGCGCAGAAGCCGAGCCTGTTCCCGGATCACGGCGAGACCACCCGGGTCGAGCCCGAGCCCCCGGCGGCTCCCGAGACGTTCATCCCGCAGGCGGCGGAACGCGCGCCGCTCCGCGCGCCGCGGATGCCCAAGTTCGAGGAACTGCCAATGCCGGCGCAGGCCGAGATCCGGCAGGCCCGCGGCGACGCGGCCGAGGATGAGCATCCGCAGAAGTCCAAGCTGTCGCTGTTGCAGCGCCTCGCCAATGTCGGCCTCGGCCGCCGCGACGAAGAGAACGAGCCGCCGATCGCGGCCCGCGCCTCCGGGCCTGCCATGGCGCCGCTGCCGCCGCTGCCCGAGCGGAAACAGCAGCGCCCGGCGGCGCCGAATCACGAGCCGGTATCGGAGTATGCAAAGCGCCCGGCACCGCAGGGTCTGGACGTCCATGGCCGCCCGGCACCTGTTGCCCCGACGCCACAGGGCGACGACCATCTTGATATCCCAGCCTTCCTGCGGCGCCAGGCGAACTGAGGTTTTGTTACAAATGCCATGAAGCAAAAAGGCCCCGACTGACACCGTCGGGGCCTTTTTTTGGGTTCCCGGCCGGGTTGATGGTGGGAAACAACTAATTGAATATAAATGATAAATTATTCATTTCGTGTTCAGCTTCGTGGCAGGGAAGAGGATCCGCCGCGATCGCGTCCAGTCGGCCACCGGGGCGATTTGCGGCAGAGATGGGGTAACAATCGGTAAACAAGCGTGAGTTGGCGCGCTTTGGGGCACTGACTATGGTCCGCCGTGACTTGGGGATACCTAGAACGCGAATCGGCGCTCACGCGCGGTACCCGTCTTTAGGTAAGTCGGGTAGTGGGCAGTTATCGATGAAGTTCAGCCGCCAAACCACGCTTCGGGCGCAAGCCACCGTAACGGGTGTTGGCGTTCATTCCGGTTTACCTGCCAGCCTGACACTTGGACCTGCTCCCGTGGATGCAGGTCTTATTTTTGTGCGCACCGGTCTCGACGAGGCCGACCGTGAAGTCCGGGCTGTCGCCGCGTCCGTCACGGCGACGGATCTGGCAACGGTGCTCGGCGACCACGAAGGTCCGCTGGTTTCCACCGCAGAACATGTGCTGGCTGCGCTGCGCGGCATGGGCGTCGACAACGCCATCATTGAAGTGGATGGTCCCGAAGTTCCGATCATGGACGGCAGCGCGGCGGCTTTCGTCGCCGCCATCGACCAGGCCGGCATCGCCACCCAGCAGGCGTCCCGCCGCTTCATCCAGGTCGTTCGGCCGGTACAAGTCGCGATCGGTGACAGTTTTGGCGAGCTGCGCCCGCATGCCGGCGGGTTCCGCGTCGAGGTCGAGATCGATTTCGCCAATCGCGTGATCGGCCGCCAGAACTTTGCGCTCGATCTCAATCCTGAAACCTTCCGCCGCGAGATTTCACGCGCCCGGACGTTCGGCTTCATGAATGACGTCACGCGGCTCTGGAGCGCCGGCTTTGCGCGCGGCGCCTCTTTCGAGAATACCGTCGTGCTCGACGAAGACCGGCTGCTCAACGCCGAGGGGCTGCGCTTTGCCGACGAATGCGCCCGTCACAAGGCGCTGGACGCCGTCGGCGACCTGACCCTGGCCGGCCTGCCGCTGCTCGGCGCTTTCCGCTCGGTGCGTGGCGGCCACAAGCTGAATCATGCCGTCCTGACGGCCCTGCTGGCCGATCGCAGCGCCTGGCGGGTGGTCGAAGCCGAACCGGCCCGCCGTGCCCGGGGTCTTGTCGAGGCCGGCGCCGGCATGATCGGTGGCCTGATTGCCCCCGCCTACGGTCCGGACGTTTCCTGATTTTGCATACTTTGATCGTTGCGCCGATCGCTGCCCTGGGGCGCGTTTTCCGTAATAACCACAATCGGTAACGCTGCCGGCCAGCCGCCTTAATCCGGGCGAATTGGCTGCGTATTCGGTTGGTTCGGGACCATTTTTCGGCTAGTAGGGACCTGCGGACGCGCCACGGGCTCTCGAAGAATTGGGTACCAAACGGATTGGGCACGGGTAATAAGGCATCCATGATCGCGGTTCATGGAGTGGGCTCGATCATCAACCGTCATCAAAGGCGTCAGGTCACAGATTCCATGTCGGCACAGCGTTTGACGCTCGAACCACGCAAATCATCCGGCTCCTTCGGTCTCGCTGGTGCCGGAAGGTCGCTGCGGCTGGCCGCGGGCCTGGTCGCGCTCGCGCTGCCCCTGAGCGGCTGCGGCACCGGCGCGCTGTGGGACAAGTTCACCCAGAAGGACGACACCTTCAACGAGGAACCGGCGGACAAGCTCTACAATGAGGGCTTGTACCTGATGAACCAGCGCAAGGATAACAAGGCCGCGGCGAAGAAGTTCGAGGAAGTCGATCGCCAGCATCCATATTCGGACTGGGCGCGCAAATCGCTGCTGATGTCGGCCTATTCGTTCTACAATCAGGGCGACTATGACAGCTGCATCGGCGCCGCTACCCGCTACGTCACGCTGCATCCCGGCAGCGCGGACGCAGCCTATGCGCAGTACCTGATCGCGGCCTCGCATTACGACCAGATCCCGGACATCTCCCGCGACCAGGGCCGCACCGAAAAGGCGATCGCGGCGCTGGAAGAGGTGATTCGCAAATATCCGACTTCCGAATATGCGAACTCGGCCAAGGCTAAGCTCGAAGGCGCCCGCGACCAGCTCGCCGGCAAGGAAATGGACGTCGGCCGCTACTACATGGAACGGCGCGACTACACCGCCGCCATCAACCGCTTCAAGACGGTCGTGACCCGCTACCAGACCACCCGGCATGTCGAGGAGGCGCTGGCCCGCCTGACCGAGGCCTATATGTCGATCGGCATCGTCGGCGAGGCACAGACCGCCGCGGCTGTGCTCGGGCACAATTTCCCGGACAGCAAGTGGTACAAGGACGCCTATAACCTCGTGAAATCGGGCGGCGTCGAGCCGAGCGAGAACAAGGGGTCGTATATCTCCAGGGCCTTCAAGAAGATGGGGCTGGGCTGACACGCCTGGTCCCATAGGCCGCTCCTGACAAGTCAGCCTGAAAGGTCTTGCCGGAGTATTGGCCGGTAGCGGCGCGTTCACCTTGTGTCCATAACGTGAACAAATATAGTACAAAGCGCTCCCAATATCTGCTAGTGGTGTGTCGATTCTAACACCTGCAGAGTCGGCTCCCCGGGACTGGGGCCGATGTCGGAACCTGACCCGTGGGAGTTGCCGTCACATGCTGGCGCGTCTGTCGATTCGTGACATCGTTCTGATCGAACGCCTCGATCTCGAATTTTCCCGTGGCCTTGCGGTGCTCACCGGCGAGACCGGCGCGGGCAAGTCGATCCTGCTCGACGCCTTCGCGCTGGCGCTGGGCGGCCGCGGCGACGCCTCGCTGGTGCGCCACGGCGCGGAGCAGGGGCAGGTGACGGCCACCTTCGACATCCGCAACGGGCATCCTGCGAGGAAAATCCTGGCCGGCAACGGCCTCGACGACGCGGGTTCGCAGGAATCCTGCGAAATGATTCTTCGCCGCGTCCAGTTCGCCGACGGCCGCACGCGTGCCTTCATCAACGACCAGTCGGTCAGCGTGCAGACGCTGAAGGCGGTCGGCGCGACGCTGGTCGAGATTCACGGCCAGCACGACGAGCGCGCGCTGGTAGACGCCTCGACGCACCGGCAGTTGCTCGACGCCTTTGCCGGGCTGGAAAAGGACGTCACCGCGCTGGAGACGCTGTGGGAGTCGCGCCGCACCGCCGTCGGCGCGCTCGATGCGCACCGCGCCAGCATGGAACGCGCCGCCCGCGAGGCCGACTACCTGCGCCATGCCTCCGATGAGCTTCGCGCGCTGAAGCCGGGGGATGGCGAGGAAACCGCGCTCGCCGCGCGCCGCACCGCCATGATGCAGGGCGAGAAGATCGCCAGCGACCTGCGCGAGGCGCAGGAGGCGGTCGGCGGTCCGCATTCGCCGGTGCCGGCGCTGGCGGCGGCGGTGCGCCGCCTCGAACGCCGCGCCGCCAACTCGCCGGGCCTGATCGAGCCGGCGGTGCGGGCCATTGATATTGCGATCAACGCGCTGGAGGAGGCCGACCAGCATCTCCATGCCGCGCTGGTGGCGGCCGATTTCGATCCGGCGGAACTCGAGCGGATCGAGGAGCGGCTGTTCGCGCTGCGCGCCGCCTCGCGCAAATATTCGACGCCGGTCGACGGGCTGGCGGCGCTGGCTGCCAAATTCGCCGCCGACGTCGCGCTGATCGACGCCGGCGCCGACCGGTTGAAGAAGCTGGAGGGCGCGGCGGCCGAGGCCGACCAGCGCTACCGCGCGGCGGCGACAAAACTCTCCGCGGCGCGCAGCAAATCGGCCGACAAGCTCAACAAGGCGGTCAGCGCCGAACTGGCGCCGCTGAAGCTTGAACGCGCCAAATTCATGACCCAGGTGGAGAGCGACACCAGCGCGCCGGGCCCGCAGGGCATCGACCGGGTCGAGTTCTGGGTGCAGACCAATCCGGGCACGAGACCGGGACCGATCATGAAGGTCGCGTCCGGCGGCGAGCTGTCGCGCTTTTTGCTGGCGCTCAAGGTGGTGCTGGCCGACCGCGGCTCGGCGCCGACGCTGGTGTTCGACGAAATCGATACCGGGGTCGGCGGTGCGGTGGCCGACGCCATCGGCTCGCGCCTCGCCCGCCTCGCCGGCGGGGTTCAGGTGATGGCCGTGACGCACGCGCCGCAGGTCGCCGCCCGCGCCAGCCAGCATTTGCTGATCTCCAAGGACGCGCTCGACCGGGGCAGGCGCGTCGCCACCCGCGTCAACGCGCTGGCCGCCGACCGCCGCAGCGAGGAAATCGCCCGCATGCTGGCGGGCGCCGAAATTACGGTGGAAGCGAGGGCCGCGGCGAAGCGGTTGCTGCAGGCGGCGAGCTAGCCCGTCATTCCGGGGCGATGCGCAGCATCGCACCCGGCCTGCTTTGCCTCCAAGCCCGCTTTGCCACCAAGCCTGCTTCGTCGTATTCAACCGGCATGGCCAGGACAGCATCACCGAAAACCGTTCCCGACGTCGCCAAACTCACCAAGGCCCAGGCCAAGGTCGAGCACAAGCGGCTGGCGCTGGAGATCGAGGCGCATAACGAGCGCTATTACCAGAAGGACGCACCGACCGTATCGGACGCGGCCTACGACGCGCTGCGCCTGCGGCTGGAGGCGATCGAGGCAAGATTTCCCGATCTGGTGACGACCGACTCGCCGACGCAGAAGGTCGGCGCCGCGCCGGCGCGCGGTTTCGCCAAGGTGCAGCATGCCGTGCCGATGCTCTCGCTCGGCAACGCCTTCAGCGACGAGGACGTCACCGAATTCGTCGAGCGCATTTGCCGCTTCCTCAAGCTCGATGCCGAGCATATTCCGGCGATGGTCGCCGAGCCGAAGATCGACGGCCTGTCGCTGTCGCTGCGCTACGAAGGCGGCGAACTGGTGCGCGCCTCGACGCGCGGCGACGGCTTTACGGGGGAGGACGTCACCGCCAACGTCCGCACCATCAAGGACGTGCCGCACACGCTGAAGGGCCGCCACGTTCCGGCCGCCTGCGAGCTGCGCGGCGAAGTCTACATGCTGAAGAAGGATTTTCTCGAACTCAACAGGAAGCAGGCCGAAGCCGACGACACCGTGTTCGCCAATCCGCGCAACTCGGCGGCCGGTTCGCTGCGCCAGAAGGATGTCTCGATCACCGCGTCGCGGCCGCTGAAATTCTTCGCCTATACCTGGGGCGAGATGACGGAGCGGCCGGCCGACACCCAGCACGGCATGCTTGCCTGGATGGACAAGGCCGGCTTTGTCGTCAACCCGCTGACGACGCTGTGCAAGGACGTCGAGGCGGTCCTGGAGTTCTATCGCAAGATCGGCGAGCAGCGCGCCTCGCTCGGCTACGACATCGACGGCGTGGTCTACAAGGTCGACCGGCTCGACTGGCAGGACCGGCTCGGCTTCGTGTCGCGCAGCCCGCGCTGGGCGATCGCGCACAAATTCGCCGCCGAGCAGGCGACGACGATTCTCAACGGCATCGACATCCAGGTCGGCCGCACCGGCGCGCTGACGCCGGTGGCGCGGCTGGAGCCGGTCACGGTCGGCGGCGTCGTGGTGGCGAACGCGACGCTGCATAACGAGGATTACATCAAGGGCATCGGCAATGACGGCAGTCCGATCCGCGACGGCGTGGATCTGCGCGTCGGCGACACCGTCGTGGTGCAGCGCGCCGGCGACGTGATCCCGCAGGTCGTCAGCGTCGTCCTCGACAAGCGGCCGAACACCGCAAAGCCGTACAAGTTTCCGGAGACGTGCCCGGTGTGCGGCAGCCACGCGGTGCGCGAGGACGGCGAGGCGGTGCGCCGCTGCACCGGCGCGCTGATCTGCCCCGCGCAGGCGGTCGAGCGGCTGAAGCATTTCGTCTCGCGGCTGGCCTTCGACATCGACGGCCTCGGCGACAAGCAGATTCAGGAATTTTACCAGGACGGCCTCGTGATGTCGCCGGTCGATATCTTTACGCTGCAGAAGCGCGATGCGCGCTCGACCAGCAAACTGGCGGCGCGCGAGGGCTATGGCGAGACGTCGGTGCGCAATCTCTTCAACGCGATCGACGCCCGCCGCTCGATCGACCTGCACCGGCTGATTTTCGCGCTCGGCATTCGTCACGTCGGCGAGGGCAATGCAAAACTGCTGGCGCGGCACTACCGCACCATCGAGAATTTTCGCGACGCGATGCTCGAAGCGGCGAAGGGGACCAAGGACGAGGAGAACACGACCGAGGCCTACCAGGATCTCAACAATATCGGCGGCATCGGAGAGATCGTCGCCGACGCCGTGGTCGAGTTCTTCGCCGAGCCGCGCAACGTGAAAGCGCTCGGCGAGCTCTTGCACGAGATCGAGGTGAAGCCGGCCGAACAGCCGCGCAAGAGCTCGCCGGTCTCGGACAAGACCGTGGTGTTCACGGGCTCGCTGACCAAATTCACCCGCGACGAAGCCAAGGCCGTGGCCGAGCGCCTCGGCGCCAAGGTCGCGGGCTCGGTGTCTAAGAAGACGGATTATATCGTGGCGGGCGAGGATGCCGGGTCGAAGCTGACGAAGGCGCGGGAGCTTGGCGTGGCCGTGCTGACCGAGGACGAGTGGCTGGCGCTGATCGGGGAGTGAGGGCACTCCCTATTCGTCATGGCCGGGCCTGACCCGGCCATCCACGTCTATCTTTCTGCGGTGGCGACAAGACGTGGAGGCCCGGGACAAGCCCGGGCATGACGATCGGTGTCCACCTTTCCGGATCATGCCTTAGCTGTGCGCGGCTCGCCATTCGCCGATTAGCTTCGGAATATCCGGCGGATTCTCCTCAAAGCACTGCACGTTCGGTAGAAGCGCGCCCACGGCATTGCGAGGCTTGTCCATGTCTGAGCGACAGGCGTTACAATCTCCGGCGCGTCGAGCGTTCCAGGCCGAACGTTGATGGCTTCCAGATAGGCGAGCATTTCCGAGTGTGTCCTCGTAAGGCAACTTCGGCATATTTGCTGGCGGTGCAACGCTCCGCTCCCACCCGGAACGTCACACCAGATTGTTTCTCCGGAAATTTGTGTAAAGTCCTTTCGCAGCGTAAGCATCGAAAGGGAGAACGAGCTGCCTGTTCGGCGTTTGCAGTTATTACAATGGCACGCGAACACTGCCAGAGGTATATCGATTATGCGGTAACGTACCTTGCCGCAAATGCAGCCACCCTCAAGCGGCAGAGGCAAGGGCATAGGCAATTCTCCGGTCCAACGGCGGAGAAATTATATCGACTAAAGATTGTGACGGAAATTCTCTTCGCCTTACCTCTTTGGTTCGTACCCCGCCCTCACAACATCCCGCTCTCTTCCTCCTCCGCCTTCTTCATTAGTTCCTCGCTGACCACGATCGTTGGCCGCGGCACCAGGAGGAACATCGCCGACGCGCAGGCGATCGAGAGCGCGAAGATGGCCGATGTCAGCGGCAGCGTGGTCGTCGAGTGGCCGCCGAGATAGGCGCCGAATTGCGAGACCAGCGCGCCGATGCCCTGCTGCAAAAAGCCCATCGCGCCGGCGGCGGTGCCGGCGGCTTCGGGACGGACGCTGATGGCGCCGGCGGCGGCGTTGTTCATGACGAAGGCGTTGGCGACCATCACGATCATCTGGGTGCCGAACAGCCACATCGGCGCCTGGTTGGTGCCGGTGAGGCTCAGCACGAGGTTGAGCGACGCGCCCGCGAACTGCAGCGCGAGGCCGAACCAGATCAGCTTTTCCAGCGAATGGCGCGGCGCGAAGCGGACGCAGAGCAAATTGCCGAGCAGATACGCAAACCCCGTCGTCGCGAACCACGCGCCATATTCGGCGGTCGTGCGGCCCATCTGCGTCACCACGATGTAGGGCCCGCCGCCGGCAAAGGTGAAGATGATCTGCGAGGCCAGCACCTGGCACAGCACAAAACCGAGGAAGGCGCGGTCGCGGATCAGCTTGCCGACATCGCCGCGAAAGCTGCTGGTCGCGGCGCGCTCGCGCCTTGTCTCCGGCAGCGCCAGCGCGATCAGCACCGCGACGCTGATCGAAGATACCGTGATGAAATAGAAGATCGCGCGCCAGCCGAACGCGGTTTCCAGCAGGCCGCCGACCAGCGCGCTCAGCATCTGCGCCGTCATCATCACGCCGATGACGAGGCTGATCATGGAACTGATGCGGTCGCGGCTGTAGAGGTCGCGGATGATGGCGCGGCTGATCACCATGCCGCTGGCGCCGCCGAGCGCCTGCAGGAAGCGCGCGGCGATCAGCTGCGGCAGGTTCTGCGCCAGCGAACAGCCGATGCTCGCCGCCACCATCAGCGCCAGCCCCGCCAGCAGCACCGGGCGGCGGCCGAACTTGTCGGACAGCGGACCCATCACCAGCTGCGAGCAGGCGATGCCGACCATGTAGAGCGACACCGTCATCTGCGCGACGGAGATGTCGCCGCCGAACGTCACAGCCAGCACCGGCAGCGCCGGCACCAGCATATACAGCGAGATCGGCGCGACGCCGGTCATCATGACCAGCATCAGCAGCATGATTTTTGATGTCGCGACGGTATCCGCCGCCGCGCCGGGCGGCTTGCCCGCGACGCCGTGCATGTCGTCCTGATCCCTGATGGTTGAAGATTTTGGTTGGGAAAGACTGTAGCGCGCTGGCGCCCCGCGGATACGGGTGTTTCAGCATGCGGCCATGCCGAATTGGGGAGGCGGCGTCGCGGCGAGAAGAAATCGTAGCCCGCGATGAGCGAAGCGACATGCGGGGCGGGGTGTCGTGCAAGCGGCCCCGCATGTCGCTTCGCTCATGGCGGGCTACGGCGGCGACACATGAACGCCTAAAGCGGCAGCATCGCCGCCGTGGCGTCGTCCAGCCACAGCCTGGTGGCGTTGTCGTCGAGATGCGGGCGCACGGCGCGGTTGACGCGCGCGTGATAGTCGTTGAGCCATTTCAGCTCGGTCGCGCTCAGCATGGCGACGTCGATCAGGCGGCGGTCGATCGGCGCCAAGGTCAGCGTCTCGAACGCGTTCACCGGCTTCTCCGCGCCGGCAATATCGGCGCCGATGACGAGTTCGAGGTTCTCGATCCGGATGCCGTAGCCGTCGGTCTTGTAGTAGCCGGGCTCGTTGGACAGGATCATGCCGCGCTTCAGCGGCGTGGTGCCGAGTTTCGAGATCCGCGCCGGGCCTTCGTGGACGGAAAGGTAGCTGCCGACGCCGTGGCCGGTGCCGTGCTCGAAATCGAGGCCGGCCTGCCAGAGATATTGCCGCGCAAAGGAATCCAGTTGCGCGCCGGTGGTGCCGTCGGGAAAGACCGCGCGCGCGATCGCGATATGGCCGCGCAGCACGCGGGTAAAGCGGTCGCGCATCTCGTCGGTCGGCGTGCCGATCGCAATGGTGCGGGTGACGTCGGTGGTGCCGTCCTCATATTGCGCGCCGGAATCGATCAGCAGCAGATCGCCGGGCACAATCCGCCGGTTGCTCTTGCGGGTGACGCGGTAATGCACGATCGCGCCGTTCGGTCCGGTGCCGGCGATGGTCGGGAAGGAAACGTCCTTCAGCGCGCAGGTCTGGCGCCGGAAGGTTTCCAGCGCCTCGACGGTGTCGATCTCGGTCAGTGCGCCGGACGGCGCCTCGCGGTCGATCCAGGCCAGGAAGCGCGTCAGCGCCACCGCGTCGCGCTGGTGCGCGGTCCGCGTGCCGTCGATCTCGGTGAGGTTTTTTACCGCCTTCAGCAGGCTCACCGGATCGTTGCCGCGCAGCGGCTTGCCGCCGGCGCCTGATATCAGCCGGCTGAGCGCGTCCGCGGCGGTGGCGCTGTCGAGCGCGATCGCGGCGCCCGAGCGCGCGAGCGCGGTGAGTTCACCCGCCAGCGCGTCGGGATCGCGGACGTCCGCCGATTGTTCGAGGTGGTCGCGCGTCAGGTTGGACAGCTTGCGGTGGTCGATGAAGATTGTGGGACGGCCGTCCTTCGGCACCACTGCATAGGAAAGAGGCAGCGGCGTATGCGAGACGTCGGCGCCGCGGATGTTGAAGGTCCAGGCCACCGCGTGGCTGTCCGACAGCACCAGCGCCTCGGCCCCGAGCTTGTGGATCTCGTGCCGGATGCGCTTGAGCTTTTCGGCCTCGATCTCTCCGGAAAACTGCACGCCATGGATCGAAACCCGGCCGAGCGGCGGGGCCGGGCGCTCGGTCCACACCTGGTCCAGCGGGTTGCTGTCCACCGCGATGAGCTCCGCGCCCGCTTTGGCGCAGGCGGCGGCCAGCCGTTCGGCTGCCGCAGAAGTGTGCAGCCACGGGTCAAAACCCAGGCGGTCACCGGCCACCAGATGTTTGGCCAGCCAGGTTTCCGGCGGCGGATCGGCCAGCGGCTCGATGTGCCAGGCCTTTTTGTCCACCTGCTTGGCCGCCTGCAGCGTATAGCGGCCGTCGACGAACACGGCGGCCTCGCGGGTCAGCACGATCGCCATGCCGGCCGAGCCGGTGAAGCCGGTGAGCCAGGCCAGCCGCTCCTCGGAGGGCGCGACATATTCGTTCTGCTGCTGGTCGGCGCGCGGCACCACGAAGCCGGTCAGCTTTCGCCGCGCCAGTTCCTCGCGAAACGCGGCCAGCCGCGCGGCGAGCGCCACGCCGCTTTCGGGCTCTTCGAACGTCTGGAAGTGAGCTTCGAACATCGCGTTCACTCTAGGGGCGGGTGGAGCCGTCTGCAATGCGGTGGACTCGGCCACATTTTGGCATAATCTGTGATCCATTATAGGCGTCCGCATTAGTCGGACGGAACGGATTTGCGGGGCTGGCCGTTTTAGGCTTCAGTGTCGTGGGAGGCTCGAGGAGTGTTTCAACTCAACGAAGAGGGGATGCACCATGCCTGTTTTCACGTTTGAGAAGATTTCGCCCCCGGCCGACCGCGGCCCGATCCCGCCCGTCGCGAACAAGAAGCAGCGTGGCGTCATCGTCCAGATGCTCGACCGTTTCGCCGAAGCGCGGATCAAGCGCAGGAAGGGTGAAGACAGCAAGGGCGTCGTCGCGCCCGATCCGCGCCGATTGCCCGAGTAGGATCTCAGTTTGTTTTTTGCAGCAGCAGGCTGCTCCAGCCTTCGATGCGCAGGTGCCGCAGCGGCACCAGCCCGCGGGCGCGATAGGCGGCAATGACCGCCCGCGCCTGAGGCGTCAGCAGCCCCGATAGAATGACCAGCGCGCCCGGCGCCAGGTGCCGCGCCATCGGCGCCGCCAGTTGCCGCAGCGGATTGGCGAGGATGTTCGCCAGCACCAGGTCGAACGGCGCGGCCTCAGCGATTTCCGGCGCGGCGAATCCGGTGGCGCGGATCGCTTGCACCAGATGTCCCGATACGTTCAACCGCGCGTTGTCGCGGGCGACCTGTACCGAGGGCGGGTCGATATCGCTGGCCAGTATCTTCTCATGCAGCGCCCTGGCGGCGGCGATCGCCAGCACGCCGGTGCCGGTGCCGAGATCGAGCACGCGGCGCGGCCGCCGGGCTTTGATGACGTGGTCGAGCAGCAGCAGGCAGCCGCGCGTGGTGCCGTGATGGCCGGTGCCGAACGCCAGCGCCGCCTCGATTTCGATGCCGAGCTTGTTGGGTGCGATTCGCGCGCGGTCATGCCCGCCGTGAACGACGAATCGTCCCGCCGGAACGGGGACGAGGTCTTCGAGACTGGCCTTGACCCAGTCCCGGGCCTCAACCGTATCGAACGTGATACCGGCAGCGATATCGGCGCCTGCGGCATTGGTCACCAGTTGCCGCAGCAGCGGCTGATCGGGCGGGTCCGCAAAGTGCAGGGTGACGTCCCATTGGCCATCCGGCCTTTCGAACGCGGCGCTCGCGGCCTGCCCCTCAATGAACATCTCGGTTAGCGCATCTACAACGATTTTGGCGGCGCGCTCGTCGCCAACGGCGAAGCTCGCGCGATAGCTGGGAAGTGTGGAAGTCATTGGGGAGCCTGACAAAATCGGAGAGATGCAAGTAGCGGCACGAAGCTGTTTCAACTTTGAGAAAATATCAGAACATAATCTCGCGAAAGTTGAGCGCTGGGCGTTATCCTGACCTTAGATTTCTGAACATAGGTTCCCACGTAGGAACTCGGGGGCGCCTGGGTTCCGTAAACACTTAACCCAGGTCGGAATAGCCATGAAATCGGTCATCAAGTCATTCCTCAAGGACGAATCCGGAGCCACAGCCATCGAGTATGGCCTGATCGCAGCAGGCATCGCGATCGCGATCATCACCGCGGTGAATGGTTTGGGCACCAAGCTCAGCTCGAACTTCGAGGCGATCAGCAACTCGCTGAAGTAACGGGGCTTTGCAAGGTATTCGGGACCGGGCGCGCCGTGCGTCCGGTCCCGCCTGTTCTCGCGTTTTCCACACCGGGTGAAGATGCAGCGAGCGCGTTCACACTGGAAACATACAGGACTTTTCCACAGTTCCTGACGTCGGTTTTCCACAGCCTGTCCATGGGCTTCTCCCCGGCATCCCAGCTGCTTTCCCAGGCATCGTTCGCAGGGCAGCCCAGTGGCCCCTTGCGCTTTCCGAAGCTATCCGAACAGCGCGCGGTGATCGCCCAAAATGGTCCGCGCCGCGTTGTGGCCCGGCGCGCCGGTGACGCCGCCGCCGGGATGGGCGCCCGAGCCGCAGTGATACAGTCCCTTCAGCGGTCCGCGATAATCCGCGTGGCCCAGCATCGGCCGCGCCGAGAACAACTGGTTCAACGTCAGCGCACCGTGAAAGATGTCGCCGCCGAGCAGGCCGAACTGCCGTTCGAGATCGAGCGGCGACAGGATCTGGCGGCCGATCACGGAGGCCGCAAAGCCCGGCGCGAACGTGTCGACGGTCGCGACCATCAGGTCGGCGACCTCCTCGCGATGATCGTCCCAGGATTTTCCATCCGGCAGTTCCGGGGCGACATGCTGGCAGAACAGGCTGGCGACATGCTGGCCCTGCGGCGCCAGTGAATCATCGAGTGTCGAGGGGATCAGCACCTCCACCACCGGCTTGCGGCTCCAGCCGTGCTGGCGCGCGTCCTGCCAGGCGCGGTCCATGTAGCCGAGGCTCGGCGCGATGATGATGCCGGCGGTGAGGTGGTCGCCTTCGCCCGGCAGCGCCGTGAAGGAGGGCAGGGCGTTCAGCGCGACGTTCATGCGGAAGGTGCCGGAGCCGTTCTGCCAGCGCGTCATTCGTTCGAAGAACTGCGGCGCCAGCGCGCCCGGCGGCACCAGCCGCGTATAGAGCAGTTTCGGATTAACGCCGGAGACGACGTATTTCGCACGAAAGGTGTTGCCATTGTCGAGGACGACGCCGGCGGCGCGGCCGCTCTCGACGATCACCTCGCGCACGCCCGTATCCGTTTCGATCTCGGCGCCATGGCCGCGCGCGGCGCGCGCCATCGCCTGCGTGATCGCGCCCATGCCGCCGATCGCATGGCCCCAGACGCCCTTCTTGCCGTTCACCTCGCCGAAGGCGTGGTGCAGCATGACATAGGCGGAGCCTGCGGCGTAGGGGCTGGCGTAATTGCCGACGATGGCGTCGAAGCCGAACAGCGCCTTCACCAGCTCGCTTTCGAAACGCTCGTCGAGCATGTCGCCGGCCGAGCGGGTGAACAGGTCGAGCAGGTCGCGCTGCTGTTCCAGCGACAGCTTGCGCAGGATGCCGGCCGTGCCCATGGCGTTGATGGCTTCGCGGATCGCGCCGATGCCAAATCCCTCCACGAGATTCGGCGGCGGGCGCAGCACGAATTGCCGCAGCACGTCGGCGATGGCTTCCAGCTCGCGTGAGAACGCGTCGATGGTAGAGGCATCGCGTTCGCTGAGCCTGGCCACCGATGGCTGGGTGCGGCCCTCGCCGGTCAGGAGATAGCTGCCGTCGGGGGAGGGCAGGAAATTCTGCGCGCGGCGTTCGACGACGCGCAGGCCGTGCTCGGCGAGCCTGAGGTCGGCGATGATTTGCGGGTTGAGCAGGCTGACCGTGTAAGCCGCCACCGAGTTGCGGAAGCCGGGATGAAATTCCTCGGTCACCGCGGCGCCGCCGACCGTCTTGCGGCGCTCCACCACTTTGACCCGCAGGCCCGCCATCGCGAGATAGGCGGCGCAGGTGAGGCCGTTGTGGCCTGCCCCAATGATGACAACGTCGGTCTCGTTCATGCCAGCTTCAACTTCAAAAAGGTTTGATCAAATGTTGAACTCGTCATCCCGGGATGGTCCGAAGGACCAGACCCGGAATCTCGAGATTCCGGATTCGATGCGTTGCATCGCTCCGGAATGACACTTCTTATCCCGCATTGCTCGCAATGTCGCCCTGTGCTCCATTGCGCGCCGCCGGTGCCCCGCCGGACATCCCGCCCCCGGCGCCTGCCGGTTTCCAGCCGGAGTTTTGATGATTTCTTCCGATCCGTCCGACAAAGCGTTTTCCAGCGAAGTGGAAACCGGTTCGCGTCAAGAAAACGCGTCAAAGGGCTCTAGCGCGGACCTGCCCTCCGAGAGCCGGAACCGGCTGGTCCTGGTCGTCTACACCGCCGCGATCTTCGTCAGCGCGCTGCTGCTGTTTTCGGTGCAGCCGCTGTTCACCAAGATGGTGCTGCCGCGGCTCGGCGGCTCGCCGGCGGTGTGGTCGGTGGCGATGGTGTTCTTCCAGTCGCTGCTGCTCGGCGGCTACGCCTATGCGCACTTCCTGATGCAACTGCGCAACCGCACGGTTCCGGTGGCGATCCACCTGGTGCTGCTGGCCGGCGCGATGCTGACGTTGCCGCTGTCGATCGCGGGCGGGTGGGGCGACCCGCCAACCTCGGGCTACGCGCTCTGGCTGCTCGGCCTGTTCGCGGTGTCGATCGGGCTGCCGTTCTTTGCGCTGGCCGCCAACAATCCGCTGCTGCAGGCCTGGTTCGTCCGCACCGGGCACCCGAACGGTCCCGATCCCTATTTTCTGTACGCCTCCTCGAACATCGGCAGCTTTCTGGCGCTGCTGTCCTACCCGGTGCTGCTGGAGCCCGTCTTCACGCTGCGCATGCAGAACCTGATCTGGACCGGCGGCTATGGCGTGCTGATCGTGCTGATCGCGAGCTGCGCGGTGTTGCTGCTGCGCGCGCCGGCGAGGGCGGCGGAATTGAACATGCCGGCCGAACAAGGCGACTCGCCCGCGCCGTCATGGGTTCTGCGCGCGCGCTGGATTTTCCTCGCCGCCGTTCCCTCGGGGCTGTTGATCGCGGTGACCGCGCATATTTCCACCGACGTCGCCGCCGCGCCGTTGTTGTGGGTGCTGCCGCTGTCGCTCTATCTCCTGACCTGGGTGCTGGTGTTCCAGTCGCGGCCGTTGCTGCCGCACAAATGGATGCTGCTGGCGCAGCCGCTGGCGATCGCCGGCGTGGTGGTGCTGCTGGCGTTCGGCGGCGAGCAGAATCTGCTGCTGACGCTCGGCGGACACCAGCTGTGTTTCTTCGTGATCGCGATGGCCTGCCACGGCGAACTGGCGCGCACCCGCCCGGCGGCGAGATATCTCACCGGCTTCTATGTGGCGCTGTCGTTCGGCGGCATGGTCGGCGGCCTCTTCGCCGGTCTGGTTGCGCCCTTCGCCTTCTCATGGGTCGCGGAATATCCGATCCTGCTGGCGCTGGCGGCGCTGTGCCGTCCGGTTTCCAAAGAACGGCTGCCGCGCTGGAGCGCATGGTACTGGCCATTCCTTGCTGTCGTCGCCGTCGCGCTGATCGCACCGAGCTATTCGACCGGAAAGCTGTTCGTCTGGCTCGACACCCACCGGGTCTGGGTGATCGGCGCGGTCGGGGTGCTCTCCGCGCTGCTGGCGCTCGGCTTCAACGCCGGCCGCTGGAAGATCTTTGCGACGGTAGCGGTCGCGCTGGTGCTGTTGCGGGCATACCCGGCCGACGAAGGCCGCGTCGAGACGGTGCGCAGCTTTTTCGGCGTCCACAAGATCGTGGTGACGCCGAACGGCCAGTATCACGTGCTGATGCACGGCACCACGATCCACGGCGCCGAGAAATTCAAGAACGACGACGGCACCCCCGTGAAAGGCCAGCCCGAGCCGATCACCTATTACCACAGGGATGGCGGCATCGGTCAGGCGATCGCCGCGATCCGCGAACGCAAGGGCGCGCCGCTGCGTGTTGCCGTGATCGGGCTCGGCTCCGGCACGCTGGTCTGCGCCGCCGAGCCCGGCGAGGAATGGAAATTCTTCGAGATCGACCAGACCATGGTCGATACCGCGCGCGACCCCAAATACTTCACCTATATCCAGGTCTGCGAACCCACCCTCGAACCCGTGATCGGCGACGCGCGGCTGACCTTCGCGCGCGAGCCCGACGGTGTCTACGACCTGATCATCGTCGACGCCTATTCCTCCGACGCGATCCCGATTCATCTGGCGACCGAAGAGGCGATGGAGATCTACAAGTCAAAGCTCGCGCCGCAGGGCGCGGTTGTGATGCACGTCTCCAACCGGCATCTGGAGCTCTCCAGCGTCGTCGTCGGCATCGCCGACGCCAACGACATGAAGAGCTGGGTCTACAGCGAGGATTCCAACCGCGACGCCGAATACATCTTCTCGACCTCGGTCGTGACCTCGGCGCGCGAGGAGGCCGACGTCGGCAAGCTGGCGTCGTCGGACAAATGGGCGCTGACCGAAGCCGAGGATAATCAGCGGGTCTGGACCGACGATTATTCCAACGTGCTGGGCGCGGTGTGGCGGCGGCTCAAAAACGGCGAGGAATAGACGCTCGGCGTCTTTCGACTCGACGGCGGTTCCGTCTCATTCGAGACGGATTTCATCGTCATCGCGGGCCACAGCCGGCTTGTTCGCCGCCTTCGCGCTGTCCTCGAACTGTGTGAACGCCTCCAGCGCGTGGCTCGCATACATCACCGACGGGCCGGCGCCCATATAGATCGCCATGCCCAGGGTCTCACCGACTTCGTCCCGGGTCGCGCCGTGGTCGACGGCAGCCTTGGCGTGAAACGCGATGCAGTCGTCGCACCGCACCGCAACCGCAATGCCGAGCGCGATCAGCTCCTTGGTCTTGCCATCGAGCACTTTCGAGACCGTCGCGGCCTTGGCGATGCCCGCAAACGCCTTCATGACGTCGGGCGTAGAGCCGCGAAGACCGCGAAGCAGGGCACTCAATTCGGTCGTTTGCTGCGGCCAGTTGTTCATCGGCTTGTCCTGTGGTTGCTGGCCGTGCTTAGCGCGGAGTACACCGGGCGGGCATTGCGATGGATCAAGGTCCGCCCGCCGTTGCAGCCGGGGCGGATGGGCTTATGATCGCGCGGCCTGACTGCAATTGAGGAACCGGATCATGGCGAATTTCACGCCGCTATCGGCCGCCATTGGCGGCGCGCTGATCGGCTTGTCGGCGGTGCTGCTGATGCTCTCCACCGGCCGGATTGCTGGAATTTGCGGCATTTTCAGCGGTGTTCTGAACTTGCGCGGCGCAGACAGGGGATGGCGCATCGCCTTCGTCGGCGGCCTCGTGCTGGCGCCGGTGATCGCCGGCTGGCTCGGCCACGGCATGGCGGTGTCCGGGCTGCCGGCCAGCTGGATCGTCATTGCCGTCGCGGGGCTTCTGGTCGGCTTTGGCGCGCGGCTCGGCAGCGGCTGCACGTCGGGTCACGGCATCTGCGGAATAGCGCGCCTGTCGCCGCGTTCGGTCGCGGCCACGATCGTCTTCATGCTGACGGCCATCCTGACCGTCGCGATCACCCGTCACGTGCTGTGAGGTCGAGCCGTCATGTGGATCATCGCACCCCTGGTTTGCGGCCTGATCTTCGGCGCGGGCCTCTTCATATCGGGCATGATGCAGCCGACCAAGGTTCTCGGCTTTCTGGATGTGTTCGGCGCATGGGATCCGAGCCTGCTGGTGGTGATGGCGGCTGCGCTTGCGGTGTCGGTGCCCGGCTTCATGCTGGCCGATCGCAGTGCACGGCCGTGGTTTGCCGGGCAGTATTTCCGGCCGGGCCATACGGGGATCGATCGTCCGCTGCTGACGGGGGCGGCGGTGTTCGGCATCGGGTGGGGCCTTGCGGGGCTGTGCCCGGGGCCGGCGCTCGCCAATCTCGGGACGTTGTCGCCGGGGATCATCGTCTTCGTCGTGGCGATGGCGGCCGGCATCGCGGCGCATGACGCCTGGAACGCGTCGCGGTCGGCGGCGCCGCGCGACGGCCCGCTGGCGCGCGCGACGGACGGCTGAGATCACTGCCGCGCGCGACCGCGCGGCTTGCGCGACCTTGCCGGCGTTACTGCTGATACGTGTACTGTCCGCGCGGCTGATAATATTGCTGCCGCGGCTGATAGTAATAGCCGGACGGTGCCGGAGCATATCCGCGGTTGCCGTAATATTGCTGCTGCGGCCGCTGCTGCTCGTAGACCTGGGCCTCGTAGGTGCGGCGGCCGGGGGCAGGATAGCGCGCCTCGGTCGACGAGCCGTCGGCGGGATAGATGTAGCCGTCGTCGACGCGCGCTTGCATCTGTGGCGCGACGCGCTGCGCCGGCGGCGTGATCACGGTGGGATCGCCGGCGGTGCCGTATTGCTGCTGCTGTTCATATTGCGGCAGCGGCGCGCGGCGGGCCACGGTAGTATTGGCGCGCCGCGGATTGCGCGCCAGCGCCACCTGCGACGAGCCCGTCAGCGTCACGGTGGTGTTGAGCACACCCTGCTCCTTCACCAGCGCGAACAGTTTTGCGGCGTTCTCGCGCGACAGCCGCACGCAACCATGCGACGCCGGCGAGCCGAGCCGGTTGACGGAATCCGTGCCGTGGATCGCATGGCCGGATTTGGTGAAGAACACCGCGTGCGGCATCGGCGCTTCGTCGAATTCCTTGGAGTAGTGGTCCTCTTCCATGCGGAAGGCGCGGAATGAGCCGTTCGGCGTCTCGTAGGAGGGCAGACCCGACGACACCGGCCAGCGGTACGTCTCGACGCCGTCGACCGCGACGGTCATCAGCTGGTTGTCTTTGTCGACGGATATGGCGACCTTGGCCTCGGCGGCGGCCGAGGCGAACAGCGTCACGGCGGCAACGGCAATCAGAAAGGAACGCATTTACCTTTGGCCTCCAGGCCTTTGAGCTAAAGCTGCCGGCTATCTCCGTCCCGGCTCACACCATGCCCCGAAACCCCTGATGGTTCCAGCGGCCGCACGCGCAATCGTTAACGCCCGTCGCGGCACAAACAAGGCCTCAGGACGGCGCAACCGGCGGCAAAGTGCTGACATTTTCGCGAGTGGGGAAAAGGCCGTAGCCCGTCATGAGCGAAGCGATATGCGGGGCCGGTGCCAGCGTCACCCGCATGTCGCTTCGCTCATGACGGGCTACAGCCGGCCGTCTCAATTCTTCAGCCGGTATCCGGTGCGGAAAATCCACCACACCAGCGCCATGCAGATGGCGAGGAAGCCCAGCGTCATGCCGAGGCTGAGCGCTACGCTGACATCGGCGATCTCGTAAAAGCTCCAGCGAAAGCCCGAGATCAGATAGACCACGGGATTGAGCAGCGAGATGGTGCGCCAGCCCGGGGGCAGCATGTCGATCGAATAGAAGCTGCCGCCGAGGAAGGTCAGCGGCGTCACCACCAGCATCGGGATCATCTGCAATTTTTCGAACCCGTCGGCCCAGATGCCGATGATGAAGCCGAACAGGCTGAAGGTCACCGCGGTCAGCACCAGGAAGGTCAGCATCCACCAGGGATGCAGGATGTGCAGCGGCACGAACAGCGCGGCGGTGGCGAGGATGATCAGGCCGAGGATGATCGACTTGGTCGCCGCGGCGCCGACATAGCCGATGACGATTTCGAAGAACGAAACCGGCGCCGACAAAATTTCGTAGATGGTGCCGACGAATTTTGGAAAATAGATTCCGAACGAGGCGTTGGCGATGCTCTGCGTCAGCACCGACAGCATCACGAGCCCCGGCACGATGAAGGTGCCGTAGCTGACGCCCTCGACCTCGGTGATGCGCGAGCCGATCGCGGCGCCGAACACCACGAAATACAGCGAGGTGGAAACCACCGGCGAGACGATGCTCTGCAGCAGCGTGCGCCAGGTGCGCGCCATTTCGAACAGGTAGATGGCCTTGATCGCGCGGTAATTCATGGCGCCTTCACCAGGCTGACGAAGATGTCTTCAAGCGAGGACTGCTTGGTATCGAGGTCGGAAATGCGGATGCCGGCATTCCGGATATCGTTGAGCAGGCTGGTGATGCCGGTGCGGTCGCCCCTGGTGTCGTAGTCGTAGATCACGGCGTGGCCATCGTCGGCCAGTTCGAGATTGTAGGCGGCGAGCGTCGCCGGGATCGCATCGATCCTGCCCTGCAGATGCACCTTCAGTTCCTTCTTGCCGAGCTTCTGCATCAGCCCGGCCTTGTCCTCGACCAAAATGATCTCACCCTTGTTGATGACGCCGATGCGGTCCGCCATCTCCTCGGCTTCCTCGATGTAATGCGTGGTCAGGATGATGGTGACGCCGGCCGCCTGCAGCGTGCGCACCACTTCCCACATGCCCTTGCGCAGCTCGACGTCGACGCCCGCGGTCGGCTCGTCCAGGAACAGGATTTTTGGTTCATGCGACAGCGCCTTGGCGATCATCACGCGGCGCTTCATGCCGCCGGACAGCGTGATGATCTTCGAATCCTTCTTGTCCCAGAGCGACAAATCCTTCAACACCTTCTCGATATGCGCGGGATTTTTGGGCTTGCCGAACAGGCCGCGGCTGAAGCTGACGGTCGCCCACACGGTTTCAAAAGAGTCGGTATGCAGCTCCTGCGGCACCAGCCCGATCATCGACCGCGCCGCGCGATAATCGCGGTTGATGTCGTGCCCGCCGACGGTGACGCGGCCCTCGCTCAGATTGGCGATGCCGCAGATGATGCTGATCAGCGTCGTCTTGCCCGCACCATTCGGCCCGAGCAGCGCAAAAATTTCGCCGGACTTGATGTCGAGGTTGATGTTGTTCAGCGCCTTGAACCCGGAGCCGTAGGTCTTTGAAAGATTGGTGACGGATATGATCGATGGCATCGCGAGCATGGCGGTCTCAACAGGAATATGGCCGACGACAAGCGGCGCTCAGAGGGAGCCGAGGCGCGGATACGGGGCGGGAACCGGGAGATAGGAACGCGGAGGCGATTTCGCAATGCGGCGCGGCGAGGAAAAGCGTCTATTCCATAGCGTGAGCAGGAGCGGCGAGGCTTACGCTACCTCGTTTGCTTTCGCGAGGGCACGACGAACTGCTTTCGGTTCGTTCTTGATGACATTGATAAGAGTGCGGGCCGCGCCGGAAGGGCGGCGCGTGCCAAGCTCCCACTTCCGTACAGTTCCGACACCCGTTCCGATCAGCGCGGCGAATTCATCCTGCGACAGGCCAAGCATCAGCCGCGCTTCGCGCGCGTCGGTTTCCTTCGGAGTAACTCGATGGACGATCGCCTTTGTTGCCTTTCCCGAGGCATGACGGTGGGCCTCGCGCAAACTTTCGCGAATGTCATCAGCGAGCCGGCTGCTCTTGCGGGTCATTTTTCTTTCCATTGTCTCACGATCTCCTTCATCGCGGCCGCAAACTCTCGCTTTTCTGCAGTTGTCAGATCGCCCTTCTCGTTTTTTGCATAGAGCGCTAGAAGCAGAATCGGAAAATCCTCGTTATAAAAATAGTAGACGACGCGTGTGCCACCGCGCCTGCCAATGCCGTCACGTCCGATACGGACTTTTCTCAATCCTCCCGAGCCCGGGATGATATCCCCGCGTGTCGGCTCGTAAGCAACCAAATCTATGACGGCGTCACGCTGTTCGGCTGTCAGCAATTCGCTTGCCCGGCGGCGATATGCTGCGAACTCAATCACCGAAACGGGGCGCTTGGCCATACAGGCATAATACCCCAATGGGGCTTAGGCAGCAAGGGGTGGTTTAAGCCCGCTGCACGAAACTATCGACCACCTTCTTCTCGCCGGCCTTGTCGAACGCGATCGTCAGCTTGTTGCCGTCGATCTTCACCACGCGGCCGTAGCCGAACTTCTGGTGGAACACGCGGTCGTCGAGCGAGAATTCCGAGACCGTGCCGGTGGACTTTGCGACCAGTTCGCCTTCGATCACCATCGGCCCGCGCTTGGTGCGCGAGAAGCCGCCGGAAAAATCGTCGCCGCCCGAGAACGGCGACGGGCTTTCCTCGAAGCCGCCGCGGGCTTGGCCACGGCCGCCTTGCTGTCCGCGGTTGCGGTTGGCCTGGGCGCGCTGCCAGCCCGGCGTCGAATAGCTGGAGCCGAAGGATTCGACATTGTCGAAGCGCGACGGGCCGTAGCCGCCGCTGCCGCCCCAGCCGGAGCCGCCCTTGGACTCAGTGATCTCGACATTGGCCGCGGGGAGTTCGTCGAGGAAGCGCGACGGGATCGTGGTCGACCAGGTGCCGTGGATGCGGCGGTTGGTGGCGAAATAAAGCTTGGCGCGGCGGCGCGCGCGGGTCAGGCCGACATGGGCGAGGCGGCGCTCTTCCTCGAGGCCGGCGCGGCCCTGTTCGTCCAGCGTGCGCTGGCTCGGAAACAGCCCTTCTTCCCAGCCGGGCAGGAACACGTTGTCGAATTCGAGCCCTTTCGCCGAATGCAGCGTCATCAGCGACACGGCTTCGTCCTCGGCGCCGCCCTCGCGGTCCATCACCAGCGAGATGTGTTCGAGAAAACCTTGCAGGTTCTCGAACTCTTCCATCGAGCGGATGAGTTCTTTCAGATTGTCAAGCCGGCCGGCGGCATCGGCGGAGCGGTCCTTCTGCCACATCTCGGTATAGCCGCTTTCGTCGAGCACGATTTCGGCGAGCTCGGTATGCGCCGTCACCTCGCGCTGCGCGCGCCAGCGGTCGAACTGCGCGACGACGCCGCGCAAGGACCCGCGCGCCTTCGGCTTCAGCTCGTCGGTCTCGACCACGGCCCGCGCCGCCTCGAACAAGGGAATGCGGCGCTTGCGGGCGTGGTCGTGCAGCATCTGCACGGTGGCGTCGCCGAGTCCCCGTTTGGGCACGTTGACGATGCGCTCGAAGGCGAGGTCGTCGGCCGGCGAATTGATCACGCGCAGATAGGCCAGCGCATCGCGGATTTCGGCGCGCTCGTAAAATCTTGGACCGCCGATCACGCGATAGGGCAGGCCGAGCGTGACGAAGCGGTCTTCAAATTCGCGCATCTGGAACGAGGCCCGCACCAGGATCGCGACCTCGTTGAGGTTCTCGCCTGATCGCTGCAGTTCCTCGATCTCCTCGCCGATGGCGCGGGCTTCCTCTTCCGAATCCCAGGAGCCGGTGACGGTGACCTTCTCGCCGTCGACGTCCTCGGTGCGCAGCGTCTTGCCGAGCCGGCCTTCGTTGTGCGCGATCAGATGCGAGGCGGCGGCGAGGATGTGGCCGGTGGAGCGGTAGTTGCGTTCGAGGCGGATGACTTTGGCGCCGGGAAAATCGTGCTCGAAGCGCAGGATGTTGTCGACCTCCGCGCCGCGCCAGCCATAGATCGACTGGTCGTCGTCGCCGACGCAGCAGATGTTCTTGGGGGGCGAGGAGAGAGCGGCCGTATTTTCCACGTCATTCCGGGGCGCACCGCCAGGTGCGAACCCGGAATCTCGAGAGGAGTCTTCACCGCCCCTGGATTCCGGGTTCGCATCTTCGATGCGCCCCGGAACGACGGCGGAGGTCGTGACGGGAGAGTCCGAAACCCCCGGGATCACCGCCGACAGCGGCACGCTCGGCCGCGACGGCGCCTGCGACAGCAGCCGCAGCCACAGATATTGCGCGACGTTGGTGTCCTGATATTCGTCGACCAGGATGAACTTGAACCGGCTCTGGTATTGCCTGAGCACGTCGGGGTTTTCGCGGAACAGCCGGATGTTCTCCAGCAGCAGATCGCCGAAATCGGCGGCGTTGAGGATCTTCAGCCGTTCCTGATAGCTGGCGTAGAGTTTTCCGCCCTTGCCGTTGCCGAACCGCGCGGCCTCGCCCGCCGGCACCTGCGACGGCGTCAGGCCGCGGTTCTTCCAGCTGTCGATCTCCATCGCCAGCATCCGCGCCGGCCAGCGCTTGTCGTCGATGTTTTCCGCCTGCAGCAATTGTTTGAGCAGCCGGATCTGGTCGTCGACGTCGAGCACCGTGAAATTGGATTTGAGCTGCACCAGCTCGGCGTGGAAACGCAGGATGCGGCCGCCGATCGAATGGAAGGTGCCGAGCCACGGCATGCCTTCCACGGCCTGGCCCAGCATCTGGCCCAGCCGCAGCTTCATCTCGCGCGCGGCCTTGTTGGTGAAGGTCACCGACAGGATTTCCTGCGGCCGCGCCCGGCCCTGGCTCAGGATGTGTGCGATCCGCGTGGTCAGCACGCGGGTCTTGCCGGTGCCGGCGCCGGCCAGCACCAGGACCGGCCCGTCCAGCGTCACCACCGCATCGCGCTGCTCCGGATTGAGTCCGTTGAGATATTGCGGACCGGCCGCGGCCCGCGCCCGCGCGGCAATGCCGCCAGCGGCCGGCTGGTGGTCGGGGACGTCACGATGGGACAGTTTGCTCGGCTCGTTCATGCTCGAATCGTCTCGGCCCCACGTTGGCACCGTGAGGCTGCAAAGGGGAGCCTTCTTAGCAGGGATTGAGGGCCATATAGGGCCTGTCCGGACGTTTTGACAGGTTTATCCCGGGCGTTTTGCCGCCCGGATTTCAACGCAGCCCGCGATTTTGTTCCGCAAATTTCGTCAAATTTCGCGCTTGACCGCTCCGGAACCTTCGTTCCCGCGCCGGATTGTCGTTCCAGTCGGTGCGGGACACAGCGGTCGCCGTCATCGCGAGAGAGCAACAGCCAATCGAGGTCGTGTCATGCTGAGCTGGGTCGTTACGTTTCTGGTCGTCGCGTTGATCGCGGGCATTCTGGGTTTTGGCGGCGTCGCCGGCGTCTCCATCGAAATCGCCAAGGCGATCTTCTTCATCGCCATCGTCCTGTTCCTGGTCTCGGCCGTGGTCGGCCTGGTCCGCGGGCGAGGCAACGTCTAGCCGTTCTGGAAGAATAGCGTTTCGCGTAGCACGGCGGCGGTCTCCGGACCGCCGCCGTCTTTTTTTATTTCTTCGGCATCGCCACTGTGCGGCCGATACCTTCGGGCCGCGGCACCGTGGCGTGCGAAGCCACCACCGCCTGGATGCGGGCAAGAATATCCGGCGGGAACGGCGCTACTTTTCGCGCCTTCATGTCCATGTGCAGCGTCATGTTCTCCGAGGTGGCAGAGAGCCAGCCATCGGTGGCGTGGCGCAATTCCTCGAACGTGTGCAGCCGCTTCTCGTCGTGACCTAACAGATAAACCGAGATCTGAACGGGATCGCCGAGATGGATTTCGCGCAAATAGCGAACATGGGCCTCGGCGGTGAAGGTCGAGCCGTGGCGTTCCTTTAGGTAGGCCGGCCCGATCCCGAGATGCAGCCACATCTGGTCGATCGCGCGGTCCATCATCACGTTGTAGTAGGCCATGTTGAGGTGGCCGTTATAGTCGATCCATTGCGGTTCGATCTGCATCACCGAGGACAGAAACGGCGCCGGCGGCAGCGGCATATCCTGCAAACTGTCTTGACCGGCGGCAACATCCGTCATCGTCCATCCCTTTGGTTTTGCGGTCTTGACCCCCCTTATAACCTTTGCCACGGTTCGCTCAAATCGGGAGGAATGTGCGGTGGCGATGACGATATCGGGGAATCTGAAGCGGCCGGAGCCGCAGGCACTGGCGGCCGCCATCGAGGCGCTCGCGGCGCGGTTCGGCAACCGGCTGATCACCTCGCAGGCGGTGCGCGAGCAGCACGCCCATACCACGACCTGGTTGCCGACCCAGCCGCCGGACGCCGTGGTGATGGCGCAGGAAACCGCCGATATCCAGGACGTGGTGCGGGTCTGCGCCAAATATTCCGTTCCGGTGATCGCGTTTGGCACCGGCACCTCGCTGGAGGGCCAGGTCAACGCGCCGGCCGGCGGCGTCTGCATCGACCTGCGCGACATGAACCGGATTCTCGCCGTTCATGCCGAGGATCTGGATTGCGTGATCCAGCCCGGCGTCACCCGCAAGGCGCTCAACGAGCACCTGCGCGACCAGGGCCTGTTCTTCCCGATCGATCCCGGCGCCGACGCCTCGCTCGGCGGCATGACCTCGACGCGCGCGTCGGGCACCAACGCCGTGCGCTACGGCACCATGCGCGACAACGTGCTGGCGCTGAAAGTGGTGCGCGGCGACGGCGAGATCATCACCACAGGAACGCGGGCGAAAAAATCCTCCGCCGGTTACGACCTGACTCACCTGTTCGTCGGCGCCGAAGGCACGCTCGGCATCATCTCCGAACTCACCATCAAGCTGCGCGGCATTCCCGAGACCATCGCCGCGGCCGCCTGTTCGTTCGAGACCGTGCGCGGCGCCTGCCAGGCGACGATCCTCGCGATCCAGACCGGCATTCCGCTGGCCCGGATCGAACTGCTCAACGCCGAGCAGGTCCGCGCCTGCAACGCCTATTCAAAACTGACGCTGCCGGAGACGCCGCTGCTGCTGCTGGAGTTCCACGGCAGCGAGGTCGAGGTGGCCGAGCAGTCGAAGAATTTTGGCGAGATCGCCAAGGAATGCGGCGGCGGCGATTTCAGCTGGACCACCAAGCCGGAGGATCGCACCAGACTGTGGCAGGCGCGGCACGACGCCTACTGGTCGGTCAAGGCGCTGCGTCCGGGCGCCGGCGTGGTGGCGACCGACGTCTGCGTGCCGATCTCCAGGCTTGCCGACTGCGTCACCGAGACCGAGGACGATCTGAAGCGGCTCGGCCTGCTGTCGCCCATCGTCGGCCATGTCGGCGACGGCAATTTCCACTGCTCGCTGGTCTGCGACGTCGACAATCCGGACGAAATGGCGCGCGGCGAAGACTTCATGCATCGGCTGGTCGAGCGCGCGCAGGCGATGGGCGGCACCTGCACCGGCGAACACGGCATCGGGCAGGGCAAGCAGAAATACCTCAAGGCCGAACTCGGCCCCGAAGCCCTCGACGCCATGCGCGCGCTGAAGCAGGCGCTTGATCCGCAGAACATCTTCAATCCGGGGAAGATCGTGCCGGCGGCGTAGGGGGGCCCGGGAATTCCGACGCGGCGAAAAGCTAGCGGCCTCGTTCGAATGCCAGCCTCAGCGCGAGGCCGACAAAGACAGTTCCGAGCAAATACTGAGGCCAGCGCCCAAGGCTGCGGCGCTTGGAGACGTTCGCGCCGAGGCGGCTCGCCGCCACGATGACGACCCCATTCACCATGAGTCCGATCGCGTTCAGGACCGTCGCCAGCGTCATCACCTGGAACGCTACCGAGCCGCCGTCAGGACGGACGAATTGGGGAAACAGCGCCAACACAAAAAGGGCCATCTTCGGATTGAGCAGGTTTGTAAATAGTCCCTGTCGAAAGACTGTCAGCGGCGAGCGGCGTGGCCCTTCGCACGGCGACGGAGAAGCCTGCCGATGCGAGGTGAAGGCCTGCCAGGCCAGGTACATCAGATATGCGGCGCCGGCGAACCGAACGGCGTCGTAGGCCGCAGGTACCAGCAGGAACAGTTCTGAAAGGCCAAATGCTGCGGCCAACGCATGGCCGTAGGTGCCAAGCTGAATTCCCGCGAGCGTCGCAAAGCCGGCTGAGCGTCCTTGCGCAGCGCTGCGACTTGCAATCAGCAACATGTCTGGACCCGGCGTTACCGTCAGCGCCAGACACGCCAAGGCAAATAGTCCAAGCGAGTGAAAATCGGGCATTTCAGGTGAAGTCTCCGAATCGGGCTGCAAACTCAATAAACCAAAGCACGAATTTTCGCCTTCAGGACATCGCTGCGCTTCATCGACACTTCCTTCCCATTCTTGTCTCCGCTCTCCGGCGGAACTCTGCGCATGAGACGTACCCGGCAGCGAGCGGCCGGCGCGATCAAGACGTTTTCGCCCGGCTTTCGGATGGCACTCCCGGCACGACTTTGCCAAAAGACTCTGGACGCAAGAGCCTCAAGCCCTCATCCCGACAAGATCGTGCCGATAGTGGGGACATAATCCGCGCGGCTGTCCGGTCCATCATGACTGTAATCTGCATCACAGCGGGTTGTTGCGCTCGTGATAGGTTGCCCGGTGGCGTGAACGTGATGGAAAGCCGGGGCCGATGAGGCGAGCATTTCGCGAACCGTTCTTTCTGGTCCTGCTCCTGGCGGTGTGGGGGTTCGGCGCCGGCGACGCCAGCGCGGAGAAGCGCGTCGCGCTGATTATCGGCAACTCGAATTACGAGAACGTGGCCCGGCTTGCCAATCCAGCCAACGATGCGGCGCTCATGGCCGAGACCTTCAAGTCGGCGGGCTTCGACAAGATCGAGCTCCGCCGCGACCTGAAGATCGCCGAGATGCGGCGGGCGCTGCGCGAGTTCGTCGACAGCGCGCGCGAGGCGGACGCGGCTGTGGTTTACTTCGCCGGTCATGGCATCGAGGTCGATGGCAACAACTATCTGGTGCCGGTCGATGCGGCCTTGGAGCGGGACGTCGATATTTACGACGAGGCGCTGTCCCTCGAACGGGTGCTGGTCGCCGTCGAGCCGGCCA
>CAZSRR010000052.1:0-41598 GCA_964609175.1 uncultured Bradyrhizobium sp. | reverse complement strand
GTTGAGGGTGCGCGAGGTCGAAAAGCCCAGTGCGCCGGCGCGCACGGCGTCACCGGCCAGCGCCGCCATCGCTCGGTTGTCCTCGGGCGTCGCGGGATCGCGCCGTGCGCCGCGCTCGCCCATCACATAGACGCGGAGCGCCGCATGCGGCAGTTGCGCGCCGATGTCCATGTCGAAGCTGCGCTTCGACAGCCACTCCATGTAATCCGGAAAGCTTTCCCAGGCCCATGGAATCCCGGCGCTCAGCACCGGCTCGGGAATGTCCTCGACGCCTTCCATCAGCTGGATCAGCCGGACATGATCGACCGGACGGCACGGCGCAAAGCCGACGCCGCAATTGCCCATGATCGCCGTGGTGACGCCGTTCTGCGACGACGGCGTGATGTCCTGGCTCCAGGTCACCTGGCCGTCATAATGGGTGTGGACGTCGACGAAGCCCGGCGCGACCAGTTTGCCCCTGGCGTCGATCTCTTCCTTGCCTTTTGCGGCCACCTTGCCGACGTCGGTGATGCGGCCGCCCGAGATCGCCACATCGGCTTCAAAGAGATCGCCACCCTTGCCATCGGCAACGGTGCCGCCACGGATCACGAGGTCGGGGGTCGAGGTCATGGCTTCCATCCCGGTTTAAGGTTTGTTGGGCGCATCATCCGATGCCCCGGAAAACTGTCAACCGCCGGGTATGGGGTTCAGGAATGCATCCTCTAAGGTCATGCGCACGGTGCCGCGGGTTCACTTACCCGCCCCTCGAGGGGGCGGGTCGGCTCACTTTGAGCGCAGCGAAATGTGAGACGGGGTGGGGTGACAGACTATCCGCGCATGCTCTGTTGGCGTGCAGACACCGTGACACCGCCAGCAGAGAATGCGCGGATAGTCTGTCACCCCACCTCGGTTCGCGTCGCGAACCGATCCTCCCCCTCCAGGGGAGGATGAAGGATACCGCGGCTGCCCAGCACATTGGCGTCGCAGGCACTCGCGATGTCGACGGGCCCTCGTCAAGCCTTGGCCGGTTCCGCCTTGCGGTCGGTGACCAGCGCCAGCAACACCGTCAGCAGCATGAAGGCCACCGACGCGCCGAACACCCAGTGCGGCATGTTCTGGTCCATGATCCAGCCGAACAGCAACGGGCTGAGAATGCCGCTGAAATTGAACCCTGTGGAGACGATGCCGAAGGCGCGGCCGGCGGCGCCGGCAGGGGCCGCGTTGCGGACCAGCATGTCGCGCGAGGGCGCGATGACGCCGCCGAGGAATCCGGCGATGCCCATCAAAGCCGTCAGCACCACCGACGGCAGCGTGGTCGTGGCGATCACCAGCATGATGACCGCGTTGATGCCGAAACACGCCGCGGCGACCTGCCCGTGGCGGGTGGTGCGGTCGGCGAGATAGCCGCCGGCCAGCACGCCGGCCGCGCTGGCGCCAAGGAACGCGGTCAACGCGATGTTGGCGGCCGAGAACGCCACGCCATAGCCGCTCATCAGCGCGACCACCCCGAAATTGCTGATGCCGGCGTTGGAGAGGCCGAGCAGCATGAAGAAGATCGTCAGCATGATGATCGCGGGCGTGATCACGCTCTGCTTCGGCGCCGCGGTGCCGTCCTGCTTGCGATCGGCCGAGCTGGCATCCGGAATGCCGGCCGCCAGCAATCCGAGCGCCGCCACCGGGCCGACGGCGCCGGCCACGATCAGCGCGCCGAGGCCGCCGAGCCATGCGACCAAGGCGGCCATGATCGCGGGCGCCACCGCGCCGCCGAGGAAGCCGGCAAAGGTGTGGATCGAGAAGGCGCGGCCCATCCGCGCCTCGTCCATATGCGTGGACAGGATCGCGTAATCGCAGGGGTGATAGACGCTGTTGGCGAGCCCGAGCAGCGCGGCGCAGACGATCAGCGAGGTGTAGCTCAGGTGCAGGCCGAGCCCGATCAGCGCGAGGCCGCCGATCGTGAGCCCGATCAGCAAAACTTTTCTCGCCCCGATATGGTCCGCGAGATAGCCGATCGGCGCCTGCGTCAGGCCGGAGACCGCGCCGAACACGGTCAACGCAAACCCGAGCTCGATATAGCCGACGCCGAGTTGCGCCTTGAGGAACGGGAACAGCATCGGCAGCACGAAAATATGGAAATGGCTGACCCAATGCGCGACCGAAATCGCCCCGAGCGTGCGCAGCGCGGAGTCCGCCTTCGAATCCTTCGCCTGTTGCGGTGCGGCCAGAATATCGACCATGTCGTCCCGGAATCCCGTGTGCCTCGAAGCCCGGCAGGGCCGGATCAAAATAGAGGCAAGAAAATAGAGGCCAGCGGTTATTTGTCCATGAATACCAGCGCATGGCTGCCTCGGCGGAGCGCAGGGCGGCGGCGGGCCCATGCGGCCGAATCTGCCGAATCATCGCAACGCGCATCGCTTTCCGCCTGCCGCAGCCCTTGCAGTCATGCGCAATCGCGTTGACGACCCGGCAGCCCTGCGCCAAGCTTGCTGAAAATCAAAACAAGCATCGGAGGTCGCCCATGCTCCGCGCGGAAGACAACCAATTCCTCACCGAGAGCGGCGCCGGCACCGGCATGGGCGAGTTGCTGCGCCGCTTCTGGCTCCCCGTGCTGCTGTCCGAGGAACTGCCCGAGGCCGACGGCACGCCGAAGAAGATCATGGTGATGGGCGAGGAACTGCTTGCGTTCCGCGACAGCCGCGGCGTGGTCGGCGTGATCGATCAATATTGCCCGCACCGCGGCGCCAATCTCTGGCTCGGCCGCAACGAGGAGTGCGGCATCCGCTGCGTCTATCACGGCTGGAAGTTCGACACCGACGGCCGCTGCGTCGACATGCCGACCTCCTATCCCGACCTCAACGCAAAAGACCTGATCCGCATCAAGTCGTATCCGGTGCGGGAATGGGGCGACATGATCTGGGCCTATATGGGCCCGGCCGACCAGGTGCCGGAGCTTCCCGATCTGGAAATGGCGCTGGTGCCGGCCTCGCACCGCTTCGTCACCAAGAAGTGGCAGGACTGCAACTGGGTGCAGGCGCTGGAAGGTTCGATCGACACCGCGCATTTCACCTTCGCGCATCTCTCCTTCGAAAAGGAAGAGAACGAGATCCTCGACATCAAGAAGCATTTTGTGAACCCGCTGACGCGGGTCGCGACCGAGCACATGCGCTGGATCGCCGAGGACCCGCGCCCGGTGATCAAGATCAATCCGCACGAGGCCGGCCTGACGGTCGCCGGCGGGCGGCTGACGGGGTCAGACAATATCTACTGGCGCATCGCCCAGTTCCTGATGCCGGTGCACGCCTATGCCCCGAGCTCGATGCCAGGCGAAAACATCTTCGGCCAGACGTTCGTGCCGGTCACAGATACCAATTGCTGGATCTATACCTACGCCTGGAATCCGGAGCGGCCGCTGACCCAGGCCGAGCGCGACGGCTACGCCAACGGCAACGGCGTCATGGCGGTGGTCGACGAGAATTATGTGCCGCTGCGCAACAAGTCGAACGACTATCTGATCGATCGCAAGCTGCAGAAGACGAGTAGCTATACCGGCATCAAGGGCGTGTCCGAACAGGACGCCGCGGTGCAGGACAGCCAGGGCCCGATCGCCGACCGCACCCGCGAGCATCTCGGCCCCACCGATCTCGGCATCCTGCATTTCCGCAAGCTGGTGATGGACGCCGCCCGCGCGCTGCAGAACGGCGAGGCGCCGCCGCATCTGCAGCACCAGCATCGCTACGCGGTACGCTCCGGCGCCTGCGTCACCAGCAAGGCCAAGGATCTGACGGCGGTCATGATCGAACGGTTCGGCGATGCGGCGGGGTATGTGGGAAGGCCGGGCAGAGTCGCGGCGGAGTAGTAGGGCACGCTCTCTCCGCCGTCATTGCGAGCGCAGCGAAGCAATCCATAGTGCGGCACCCGGACAACTGGATTGCTTCGCTGCGCTCGCAATGACGGCTGTTCATAACGGCATCTTCCGATATTCCCGATTGCTCAGACTCGCTTCCTCCAGATCCAGATCGCGCTCGATCCGCCGCCGGCTTTCGTCCGTGATCTTGCCGTCGCGCAGCAGCGCGTGGATGAATCTGCGCTCCTCCGCGATCAGCTCCCGCGTCAGCTCGGTGCCGGCTGCGGAAACATCATGCGTGGCCGGATCGAGCGAGGCCGGGAGCTGGTTGCTGCGGTTCTCGTGCCGCGCGCGCAGCAGTTTCACCACCTCGTCGGACAGTTCGCGGTCGTCGGTGATCGCGTCGAGCGATTTGAGCGCGACGTCGAGCGCCTCGCGCCGGGCGGCGATCTCGGCTTCATGCTCGGCGCGATGCTCGTTATGGCCGTCCTTGGTGATGTCGAGCCATCTTGCCACCAGCGGCAGTCCCGAGCCCATGCCGACCAGCGTGATGAAGATGACGCCGAACGCGACGAACAGGATCAGGTCGCGATAGGGAAAAGCCTCGCCGCCCGGCAGCGCGAGCGGCAGCGCCAGCGCCGCGGCCAGCGACACCGCGCCGCGCACCCCGGTGAACGAAATCACGAAAACGGCGCGCCAGTTCGGCGTGGGGTCGCGCTCGCGCAGGCGCGCGCTCAGCAGGCGCGGCAGGTAGGTCGCCGGATAGAACCAGACGAAACGCGCGATGACGATGATGACCGCCACCAGTGCGGTCGCGAGCAGGATGTCGCCAAGCGGAAACGCCTTCGATTTCTCGAACAGCAGCCGCATCTGGAACCCGGTCAGCAGGAACAGCAGGCCCTCGACCAGGAAGATGACGAGGTCCCAGAAGAAGATGCCCTGCAGGCGCGTCGCCGCCGAGATCAGCAACGGGCCGTTCCAGCTGATGTAGAGGCCGCAGGCCACGGTGGCGAGGATGCCGGAGCCGCCAAGATGTTCGGGAATCCAGTAGGCGAGGTAGGGCGTGATCAGCGACAGCGTGATCTCGACCTGCGGATCGCGCGCGCGGTGGCGGGCGCGCAGCGACAGCCAGCCGACGGCGAGACCGAACAGGATCTCGCAGACGACGATCGCCGAGAACGTACCCAGCGCCTTGGGCAGCGAGAACATGCCGGTCGTGATCGCGGCCACCGTGAAGCGGTAGAGGATCAGCGCGGTGGCGTCGTTGGCGAGCCCTTCGCCTTCGAGCACGACGAGGATCCGGCGCGGCATGCCGAGCCGTCGCGCGATCGCCAGCGGCGCGACCACATCCGGCGGCGCGACGATGGCGCCGAGCAGGAACCCGACCGTCCAGGGCAGCCCGATCAGGTAGTGGGTCGCGGCGGCGACCATGAAGGCGGTGAAGATCACGCAGCCGACCGACAGCAGGACGATCGGACGGAGGTTGAACTTGAATTCGCGCCAGCTCATGGCGACGCTGGCCGAATAGATCAGCGGCGGCAGCACCACCAGCAGCACCGCTTCCGGCGGCAGTTCCACCATCGGCATGCCCGGCACGAAGGCGAGCACGATGCCTGCGAGCAGCAGGAGAATGGCCGGCGCGATATTGACCCGGCGCGCCAGCAGCGCGGTTCCTGCCAGCACGGCGAGCAGGACCATGAAGATCTGAAATCTGGCTTCCATGACCGCCCCCCTTCGCAGGGAAAAACCGTGCGGTCAATGCGCGGATCGTCTGTCACCCCGCCCCGTCTCACACGGCGCTGCGCGCCATGTGAGACGCCCCCCCTCGATGGGCGGGTGTAGGAAGGGAGTGCGCTCGCGGCCGCACGGACGGTGCGCAAAATAGTTTCAGGCCGTCTTTGAAAATTTTGTGAAGCCTGCGACCGAACCCACCCGATCAAGCCCCCGTAACAGCGAAGACCTGCGTTGGCAGGCGAGACGGACGGGAGCATTGCAGATGAAGCATATCGGTCAGCACGCCGTGGTGATCGGCGCCAGCATGGGCGGACTGTTGGCGGCGCGCGCACTGTCGGATTTTTATGCGATCGTCACCCTGCTGGAGCGCGACGCGTTTCCGCAGTCGGACATTCCGCGCAAGGGCGTGCCGCAGGGCCGTCACGCGCATGGCCTGCTGGCGCGCGGCCGCAACGTGATCGAAAACTTCTTTCCGGGCTGGACCGACGCGGTCGTCGCCAGCGGCGGCGTCAGGGGTGACATCGCAGGCGAGGTCAGCTGGATCGGCCATGGCGTCACGCTCAAATCGGCGCCGAGCCATCTGGTGGGATTGCTGGCGCCGCGTCCGGTGCTTGAAGGCCATGTGCGCCGCCGCCTGATGGCGTTGCCGAATGTCCGCGTGATCGAGAATTGCGCGGTTCAGGACTTGATCGCCGAGCAAGGCAATGGCGCAATCAAGGGGGTGCGCGTCAAGATCGGCGGCGGCGAGGAGCATCGCATCACCGCCGATCTCGTGGTCGATGCCTCCGGCCGCGGCTCGTTGAGCCCCGCCTGGCTCGAAAGCCTTGGTTTCGCCAAGCCCGCGGAGGAGCGGATCGAGATCGGGATCGGCTACACCACGCGCGTCTACCGCCGCCGCCCGACCGATCTCGACGGCAAGTTCGCGGTCGTGGTTGCCGGCAGCGGGCCGAACTGGCGCAACGGCGTCATCCTGTACCAGGCCGAGGATCGCTGGATCGTCTCGATCGGCGGCTATTTCGGCGACCATGCCCCCGACGACGATCAGTTGTTCGCCGCCTATGCCGGCTCGCTGCCGACTTCGGAAATCTACGACATCGTCGCCCACGCCGAGCCGCTCGGCGATTTCGTCCGCTACCGCTACCCTGCGAACCTGCGGCGGCGCTACGAGCGGCTCGCGCGATTTCCCAAAGGCTATCTCGTGCTTGGCGACGCCCTGTGCAGTTTCAATCCGGTGTACGGCCAGGGCATGACGGTGGCGGCGCAGGAAGCGATGCTGCTGCGCGAGTGCCTCGCTGCCGGCGCCGCCGATCTGGCGCGGCGCTTCTTTGCCCGCGCCGCTACCGTGGTCGATACGCCCTGGGACATCGCCGTCGGCAACGACCTCAGGCATCCGAAGGTCGAGGGCGCGCGTCCGGCAAAAGTGCGTTTCATCAACTGGTATGTCGGCAAGCTGCACATGGCCGCGCGCCACGACGCCAAGCTCGCGACCGCCTTTCTCGAAGTCGCCAATCTGGAGGCGCCGCCGACCCGGCTGCTGCAGCCGGATATCGTGTTGCGGGTGATCCGCGGCAATCTCGGCCGCCGCAGCGGCGGCACGGAAGTCGCACCGGCAGGCGCGCCAACCTGAGCCTTACTCGCGCAGGTCGTAGCGGTAGGATTTCGAGACGATCTTCCAGCCGTCGTTCAGTTTCATCGCCACCAGATAGTCGGTGAAATAGCGCGGCGGCAACTGGCAGCGCACCTTGACGAAGGCGGTCCGGTCGTCGGAACGGTCGATCGTGACGATGAAATCCTCACGCGGCTTGCCCTCGGCCTTGGCGGAGGGGCGCTTGCGCACGCGATCGAGCCAGTCCGGAACGGTCAGGACCTGCAGTTCGCCCTTTTCGAGCCACCGCAGGTCGGCGCTGGCATCGAAGATCGCGCCGAGTTTGTCGGCATCGCCCTCATAAAGGCCGTCGAAATAGCTTTGCACCACGGCCTCGACGGTGGATCGGTCTGCGCTCACGGCTTTCTCCCCGGGAAACGGAAAATTTGTCCGAGCGAATTAAGCCACGAACGGCAAGTGGGCGCTATTGGGAAAAGACGAACGCTTGCATCGCTGCGGAAGAACGTCGACATTGCGGTGTTGCAATGGCGTCAGGTCTTCCGGCGTCAGGTTTTCCCGGCTGGAACCGGCGCCCTGGCCGCCGAACCTGGCGGCTTGCTCGCAAGACCAACACGATGGAAAGGGGTATGGTTTCACGTCCGCGGGGATCGTGACGTGCCTCACAAAACCGGACTGCGGCTTCTGGTAGTCAGGACGATGTGGTAAAAAGTATAACGGCTCCGGAGGAGTCACGATGATGTTTAGATCGCTGAAATTGTGCAAATGGGCGCTTGCAGCCGCTGCGTTCCTGACCGTGAGCGCACCGGCGTTCGCCGAGAAGCGCGTGGCGCTGGTGCTGGGCAACTCGGCCTATCGCAACGTCGCGCCGCTGGCCAATCCTGTTAACGATAGCAGCAAGATCGCAAAGACGCTGCAGGACGCCGGCTTCGACGTGGTCGATTCCCGCCGCGACCTGTCGGCGGTAGACACCCGCCGCGCGCTGCGCGACTTTGCCGACCGGACGCGCGATGCCGACATCGCGGTGGTCTATTACGCTGGCCACGGCATCGAGGTCGATGGCGGCAACTATTTGATCCCCGTCGATGCGCGGCTCGAGCGCGACACCGACATCTATGACGAGGGCCTCTCGCTCGACCGCATCCTGATCGCAATCGAGCCGGCCAAGAAGCTGCGGCTGGTGATTCTTGACGCCTGCCGCGACAATCCGTTTTCGCGCACCATGAAGCGCACGCTGGCGTCGCGGGCGATCGGGCAGGGTCTTGCCAAGGTCGAGCCGACCAGCCCGAACGTCCTGATCGCCTATGCGGCCAAGGCGGGTTCCACCGCGGCTGACGGCGACGGCCAGAACAGCCCGTTCACGGCGGCGCTGTCGAATCATCTGACCAGGCCCGGTCTCGACGTGCGCCGTGCCTTCGGCTTCGTCCGCGACGAGGTGCTGAAGTCCACCAACAACCGCCAGGAACCCTTCGTGTATGGCTCGCTGGGTGGCGAGGACGTGCCGCTGGTGCCGGCGAAGGCCGTGCCCGCCGCTGCGCCCGCGCCCAGCCCCCAGGCCGAGGCGCGCCGCGATTACGAGCTGGCGCTGCAGGTCGGCAACAAGAGCGCGCTGAACGCCTTCCTCGCGCAATATCCTGATGGCTTCTATGCCAGCCTCGCCAAGCTGCAGCTCGACAAGCTCTCCGCCGAGGAAGCGCGCGTCGCCGCGACGGAAAAGGCCCGCATTGCCGAGCAGGAGCGCGCGCGGCTTGCTGCCGAAGGCGCCCAGCGGGCGCAGCAGGCCAAGGCCGAGGCCGATGCGAGGGCTGCCGAGCAGGCGCGCGTCGCGGCCGAGAAGGCCAAGCAGGTCGCGCAGGAACAGGCCGCCGCCGCCGAACAGAAGCGCGTCGCTGCTGAAGCCGCCGCCGCGCCGCCGCCGGCCCCGGCCGAGAAACCGGTGAACGTGGCCGCGCTCGCCCCGGCCCAGGCGCAACCCGACGTTACCAAGTCGGTGCAGTCGGAACTGCGCCGCGTCGGCTGCCTGACCGGCAATGCCGACGGCAACGCCACGCAACGCTCGCTGTCGCAGTTCAACCGCTATGCCGGCACCCAGCTCGATACCAAGGTCGCCAGCGTCGATACGCTCGACACGATCAAGCTGAAATCGTCCCGCGTCTGCCCGCTGGTCTGCGACCACGGCTTCAAGGCCGAGGGCGAGCGCTGCACCAAGATCGTCTGCGCCAAGGGCTCGTTCCTCAACGACGACAATGAGTGCGAGAAGCAGCGTTCCAAAAAGCCGGTCGCGGCCCGCGAGCGGCCGGAACCGCGCCGCTACTCCGACGAACCGCGGCGCGCGCCGGAGTCAACCAAGCGCGTCTACATCACCGGGACCCAGGCCCCGATTGGCCGCACGGGCGGGGCAGGGATCGGGGCCAACGGCCGTCCGTTGACCGGCCAGGACCGCGCCGTCGGCTGCCACTCCTTCGGCGCCATCATGTCCGGCGTCTGCCCGTAGCACGCGAAGCGCGTTGGCTTCACCCGTCCATCAAGGGGCGGGTGAAGCAGAGGCCGCGCTACTTTGCATGGGTGGTGTTCTACCCCGCCGCCCCTCAGATCGCACTCCCCGCGATATTCACCATCAGCGCGATCAGCGCGGTGTTGAACACGAACGAGATGATGCCGTGCACGGTGGCGGTGCGGCGGATGATCCGGTCGGTGATGCCGACGTCGGAGACCTGCGCGGTCATGCCGATCACGAACGAGAAATAGACGAAGTCCCAATAGTCCGCCTCGGCATGGCTGTCGCCGCTCGGGAATTGCAGCCCGCCGGGCGTCTTGTTGCGGTAGAATTCGTGCGCGTAGTGCAGCGCGAAGGCGGTGTGCACGGTCGCCCACGACAGCGCGATGGTCACGATGGCCGTGATCAGTCCGGCCGGGTTGCCCTTGGAGGCGCCGAGTTCGAACACGATGGCCGCAAGGCTCGCGAAGGCGCCGAGCGCGGTCAACAGCAGCAGCAGGAAGCGGCCGTCGTCCTGGATCACGGCGTCGCGCCGGATGCGGCCGGTGTCGCTGCGCATCATCATGATGTAGGCGAGCGCGAGGTACAGCGTGGCGAAGACGTCCCAGCCGACCACCAGGCGCGTTGCCAGCCGCCGCGTATCGGGCAGCAGGTAGAAGATCACGATGCCGAGCGCCAGCGCGACAAAGGTGCGCGGCCTGCCATAGACCACGCGGATCGGCAGCGGCAGTTTGCGGAACCGAACAAGGTATTCTTCGAATTCCTTGTTCATCCGGTTCCTTTGGCGTCGGGTGATGCTAAGTGCCTTTTCCGTTCCGATTGAATCGGAACGGAGGCTCCGGATTCTCGTCTTGACGCGTTGTCTTGACGCGAACCGGTGTTCACTTCGCGGGAAAACGCTCTAGTTCTTGCGCTCCGCCACGAAGCGCGCGGCCGCCCGCAATACGTCGCCCTTTGTCCCGAAGACCGCAAGGGCCGAATCGGCGCGCGCCAGCAGATCGCGGACGCGCTGCTTGGCGCCGTCGATGCCGAGCTGGGTGACGAAGGTGGTCTTGCCGAGCGCCGCATCGGCGCCGGCCGGCTTGCCCAGTGCCGCCGCGTCGCCCTCGACGTCGAGCAGATCGTCGGCGATCTGGAACGCCTCGCCGAGCGCGCGGCCGTAATCGTCGAGCGCCTGATGCTCCTTTTCCGTGGACTGGCCGAGGATCGCGCCGGCGATGCAGCCATAGCGCAACAGCGCGCCGGTCTTCATCTGCTGCAGCCGCGCCACGTCGACCGGTTCGCGGTCGCCGAACCGGCCTTCGCCGGCAAGGTCGAGGATTTGCCCGCCGACCATGCCGCCGATGCCCGAGGCGCGCGCCAGCGCCCGCGTCAGCAGCAACCGCACGGTGGGATCCTTGTGGATCTCGTCGCGGGTGACGATGTCGAACGCCAGCGTCAGCAGCCCGTCGCCGGCCAGGATCGCGGTGGCGTCGTCGGTCTGCTTGTGCAGGGTGGGGCGGCCGCGGCGCAGGTCGCTGTTGTCCATCGCCGGCAGATCGTCATGGATCAGCGAATAGCAGTGGATGCATTCCAGCGCCGCGCCGACCAGCAGCGCCGCCGCGCGGGGAACCCCGAACACGGCCGAACTTTCGACCACCAGAAAGGGCCGCAGCCGCTTGCCGCCGCCGAGGCTCGAATAGCGCATCGCCTCCATCAGCCGCTTCGGCCGCGCGATCTCGTCCGGCAGCAGCGTGTCGGACAGCAGGTTGGCCAGCAGCGCCTCGGTGTCGTCAGCGGTCTGGTCCAGGCGCTTGGCAAAATCGGCGTTGGCGGTCGTCATTAAGAATGGCTCCAGATCAATTTGGCCGGACAATCGTTGATGCCAGGGGCTTCGTCAATTCCATGACGGAAGTCACAAAAGGGCTGGAAAAGGCCCCGGATATCATGGAGATGTCACGCGGATGGGGCCTTCTGACCGGCCCGGGCCAAACCGGAAGAGCCAATTTGCGCATTGTCCGAAACCTGGTGCTGGTCCTGTTCGCGGTGCTGCTGCTGCCCTATCTGCTCGCGCCGTTCTACCGGGTGGGCCATCCGGTGTCGGCGCTGATGGCCTGGCGCTGGCTGACGGGGGCCCCGGTGACCCGGCAATGGATCGATCTCAACGCGATGTCCCCGGCGCTGCCGCGCTCGGTGGTGGGCTCGGAGGACGCAAAGTTCTGCAGCCATCATGGCGTGGACTGGGGCGCCTTGCAGGACGCGATCGACGACGCCGGGGATGGCGAACCCGCCCGCGGCGGCTCGACCATCACCCAGCAGGTGGCCAAAAACCTGTTCCTGTGGCCGGGCCGCAGCGTGGTCCGCAAGGCGCTGGAACTGCCGCTGGCGATGTGGATCGATTTCGTGCTGCCCAAGCAGCGGATCCTGGAGATCTACCTCAACATCGCCGAACTCGGTCCGTCCGGGCAGTTCGGCGCCGAGGCCGGCGCGATGTACGCGTTCGGCCGCTCGGCCTCGACGCTGTCACCGCGCGAGGCCGGGCTTCTGGCGGCGATCCTGCCCAACCCCGTCAGGCGGAGCGCCCGCAACCCCGGCCCGGGGATACGGCGCCTTGCCGGGAAGTATGTGGCGCGGGCAGCGGCCGTGCCGCGCTGCTGGAGCGAGAATCGCGGATATTGAGGGGGTCGCCTAATCGGCGGCCCTTCCGCATATTCACTTCTTCCCGGTCTCCGCCGCGGCTTTGCCGCCAAAGGTGGCGCTGTCGAATTTTTCGGGGTCTACTGGCTGGTATCTGGACCATTCCATCGCAGGCTCAGCGCCGTAGAGCCGCGACCATTCCGGGGTCTGGTCCATAGTCGCGGGTTCGACGGGTCGAACTTCAAGGTGAAATCGTCCGGCGCTGCCGACTTCGCCGACCGTCACCCCGTCCTTGATCGGCTGCCCGATCGCGATCGGCTTGCCGTCAAGCATCGCCACTTTGCCGAGCTGGGCGTACCGGCTGTAGGCAATGCGTCCGTTCTGGAACGTGTGCTTGATGACGACATATCTTCCGCACCTGCCCGCGGTCGGCGTATCCACGGTCGCCAGCTCGTTTTCCTCGACCTTTACGACAATGCCTTCGGCCATGGCCGGGACGGGCGTCCCCGGCGCAACATCATAGTCCGCGCCGGTATGGAACTGCACGCCGCAGCCGCAATCGGTTGTCGTGCCCGTGCCGGGCTTGCCCTCAATTGCTTTGAACTCGTTGACGAGGATGCCCGGCCCCTGCTGATCGAAGTAGATCAAGCCCGCATAGAGCGTCAGCTTTCCCCCCGAGAGGCACCTCTTTCTCAAGGTGCTCCGTCAGCACGTCCTGAACGAACATCGTGAACAACCGGCCTTTGGCCGACTTGACCTGGATGCAGCGAGAGATCGCGACGGTTTCGACGAACTGCTTGGGGATGCCCGAGGTCGCCATCGCCCATTTCAGGAACTTGGTGGCGCAGGGCGCGGCCTGCGCGGCGAGGGTGACGTCGAACCGATGGCTTGTCACCGGAAAGACATCGACCCCCCGGCCGGCAGGAGGCTTTCTTGCGGCGATGGCATCGAGGTCCGCCGGCTTGTACCGGTCGTAATCGAACTCCGCGGCGGTTGCGGCCGGCAATAAGAGAAACCACGCCAGCACAAGAATTCGGCCAAGCGGCGACCGCCAAACCCATCCGCGCGCAACTGCTGTCGACTTGAACGCGTCCACGACTGATCCCCACAAGCATATTGCGGCGGCAACCTCAGAATATTTCTGGCAGAGGATGCGACCTGTAATAGAGGCCAGACGAATATCAGATGGTCATGGTTTGTTCCAGTCAAAACATGAAGCATGGGTCCGCTGCCACGGAGCGCCTTGCCTCCGGTGATTTTCCCGGCTGATCGGCCTAGCCATACGGAGGTCCATCCTCTATAAGCGCGGCCTTATCGGCATCGCAGCCCGCGCCGCAGGCCCCGGGCCGTCCGGCTTTGGACGATGCCTCCACAACACATCTACCGCAGCACCCCTAGAGGACCGTTATGGCCGTTCCGAGAAGAAAAACATCGCCCTCGCGGCGTGGCATGCGCCGTTCGGCGGACGCCCTGAAGAAGCCGACCTACGTGGAAGACAAGGATTCCGGCGAACTGCGCCGTCCGCACCACCTCGACCTCAAGACCGGCATGTACAAGGGCCGGCAGGTGCTGAAAAAGAAGGAGTCCTGATCGGGGGATAAGACGCGACTTCGACTCGCGTCCGCCCGAATTTGGCCAACGAGTGGGCCAACGGTTCCGAAGGGCGAAGCACTGCTTCGCCCGGGGGACAATCCGGTTATCCTGTGAAGGCGCGACATACCCATGGTCGGTTTTCCGCTGCTTCTGATTCCGCTCGCGATCTACAACATCATCGTCTTTCTGATGCCCGACCTGTCGTTCACCGATCCGTTGGTGAAGCTGACGTTGGTCTCGGGGGCGGTCTGGACAGTGACGCTCAGCGACGTGTTGCTGACGCTCGCGATCCTGTTGCTTCTCGCCGAAGTCATCAAGGGCGCGCGGCCTGGCGCGAAATACCTGACCGACCATTTGCTGTCGCTGATCGTGTTCGGCGCGGCGGCGGCCGAATTCGTGATGTGGCCGAAATTCGCCACCTCGACCTATTTTCTGATGACGACGCTGGCGCTTGTCGACTTCATCTCGGGCCTTGCGTTGCGGACGAGGCGCCGCGCGGTCGTGGCGGCGCCGGCCCAGGCGGGTCCGGCAAAGGCCGTGAAGGCCGAGGCCGAAAAAGTCGAGCCGCCGGCGCCTGCGCCTCAGCCGGTCCCGGAACCGGTCGAGGCAAAGGTGCCGCCGGCCGCCTCCGTTGCCGAATCCGTGCTGCAGGATCGCCCGGAGCCGGTGCCGGTGCAGCCGGCCGTCGTGTCGGAGCCGGCGGCCGAGGCGGCTTCGCCGAAAAAGGCGTCCGCGCTGGAAGCCCCTTCGCCCGAAATCCCGTCGCCGGGACTGCAGCCGGGTCCGGCGTTTCCACCGTCACCGGACAAGCCAGAGACGCCTCCGCGCTGATCGCATCTGGTTGTTGAGCGTGATCTTTCGGCCGATTCGCTGGACAACGTTTTAGACGGTTTGCCGCGTCCGAACGCCGGCATGGCGCGACCGGAGTTTGCAGGCCCCATAGGCCATCTGGGCGTCGGCCAGCGAACCACGTCGCAGGCGGCGGGTTTGCGGCGCCTGATCGGATGTCGCGATCAGCTGGGCGACGAAGGTTGGATCGGGCCGCGGCGCAGGTCTCGCCGTCCAGGGCACCGACTGGGTTACCGCCACCAGCTCGGTGCGGGCCGGTTCGTCGAGGGTGACGAACTCGCCGTCCAGGATTTCGTCAGATCGATCGCATTTCAGCATCGCACACCGTAACCGGCAAAATTGTCACGTTTTGGGACACAAGGCCCCTTTCCGAGCTGGCCTCGCAAGGCCCATGCCGATTTCCTGACAATTCGTTTCCGTGCGTCCTGGGCAATCCGAAAAACGTGGTTTCCAGAATATTTATGAACTTGGTCTAGCCTTGCGCGCGAAAGCGCCACTATCCTCAAGGCCTACGGGAATCCCGGTGTCCCGAATCGAGGCGACCTGATGCTACCTGTTCCACAAGCCTCCAGCATCCTCGCTTCGCTCGGCCAGGCCGCCTTCGTCTGGGATCTGACCACCGACACCATCGCCTGGACCGACAATGCGGGCGCGATTTTCACCGATATTCCACCTGAAGCGCTGGCCTCCGGTCTGGCATTCGCCAGGCTGATCGAGCCCTCCCGGTCGATCCGCGACGAGGCGCTGGCCCGATCGGCGCCGTCGCGAAGTGATGAAGGGGTTACCTACCGGATCGAATATGGCGTGCGGGCCGCGGCCTCCGCGCCCGTGATCTGGATCGAGGAGACCGGTTGCTGGTTCGCAGGGGCCGACGGCAAGCCGCTGCACGCGCAGGGCATCGTCCGCATCGACAACGAGCGCCACGCCCGCGACGAACAGCTGATGCGGCTGTCGCGGCACGATCCCTTGACCGGCGAACTCAACCGCACGCACCTGGTGGCCGCGCTGGCCGAGACGATCGAGGAGACCATGCGTTTCCGCTCGACCAGCGCCTTCATGCTGATCGGCATCGATCACCTGTCGCGCGTCAACGATGCCTTCGGCTTCGACGTTGCGGATGCCGTGATCGCCGAGGTCGGCAAGCGCATCCGCGCGAAACTGCGCGGCGGCGACGTGCTCGGCCGCTTCTCCGGCAACAAGTTCGGGCTGATCCTGCGCAATTGCACCGTAGACGACACCAACACCGCGGCCGAGCGTTTCCTGGCCGGTATTCGCGACACGGTGATCCCGACCAAATCCGGCCCGGTCTCGGTGACGGCCTCGATCGGCGCGGTGACGATCCCGCGCCATTCGCGCACCACCGACGAGGCGGTCAACCGCGCGCAGGAAACACTCGACGGCGCCAAACGCCGCCGTGCCGGTTCGTTCGCGCTGTGGAAGCCGAATGTCGAGCGCGACGCCCAGCGCCGCGTCAACATCCGCGTTACCGACGAGATCGTCACCGCGCTCAACGAGCGCCGCATCGTCACGGCGTTCGAGCCGGTGGTCGAGGCGCGATCGCGCCAGCCGGCGTTCTACGAGTGCCTGGTGCGAATGGAGCAGGCCGACGGCCGCGCGCTGCTGGCGCCCGATATCGTCCCGGTCGCGGAGCGGCTGGGATTAATCCGGCTGGTCGATCACCGCGTGCTCGAACTCGCGGTCGCAGAGCTCGCGGCGTCGCCGAACGTGCGGCTCAGCCTCAACATCTCGCCCGACACCACCATGGACCCGGACTGGTGGACCGCGATCGAATCGCTGATGCAGGCCCATCCCGGCGCCGGCGAGCGGCTGATCGTCGAGATCACCGAGACGGTGGCGATCCAGGACGTCGACGATGTCCGCGTCTTCGTCACCCGGCTGAAGAATTTCGGCAGCCAGATCGCGATCGACGATTTCGGCGCCGGCTACACGTCTTTCCGCAACCTGCGCAAGCTCGGGGTGGACATCGTCAAGATCGACGGCGCCTTCGTGCAGAACATCGCGCGCTCCGCCGACGATCGCGCCTTCGTGCACACGCTGATCGATCTCGCCAACCGCCTGCAGATCAAGACGGTGGCGGAATGGGTGCAGGACGAGGAAGCCGCCGTGATGCTGCGCGAATGGGGTTGCGACTATATCCAGGGCCGCCTGATCGGGCTGGCCTCGCCGGACCGGCCGTGGGCCGAGGCAGGCGATCCGGCGCTGCCGGCCGCAGGCTGATTGCCACCGGTCGTCAGGCCGGGGCGGCGCCGCTCGCGGCGGCAGACGCATCCGTATGCACCTGACCGTCGACGATGTGAATGCGGCGATGCATCTTCGCCGCGAGATCGAGATCATGGGTGACTGCGACCACGGTCTTGCCGTCCAGCGCCACCAGATCGCGGAGGATGCCGAACACCTGCGCGGTTGAAACGGAATCGAGGCTGCCGGTCGGTTCGTCCGCGAGAATCACCGGCGGATCGTTGGCGAGCGCCCTGGCGACCGCGACCCGCTGGCGTTGGCCGCCGGATAGTTGATCCGGCGTTTTATGGCGGTGGTCGCCAAGCCCGAGCGAGTCCAGCAACTGCTCGGCGCGCGCGAGGATGGCGTACGGGGACAGGTGGCCCAATGCGCGCATCGGCAGCGCGACGTTTTCGGTGATGCTGAATTCCGGAAGCAGGAAATGGAACTGAAATACGAAGCCAAGCCGTGCGAGCCGCACCCTGGCCCGTTCTTTTTCCGTCATGGCGGCGGTGGAGCGCCCATCGATCAGAACGTCGCCCTCGGTCGGCAAGTCGAGCAGTCCGAGCAGATACAGCAGCGAGGACTTCCCGGAGCCGGACGGGCCCGTGATGGCAATGAACTCCCGTGGCATGATGGCGAGGTTGATATTGCGGACCAGCGTTACCGGTACCACGCCGCGTAGAATCTTGGTTACGCCTCGCGCCTCGATGAGCGGCGTGTTCATGTCGCACCCCGGATGATGTCGACGGGATGGACGCGCGCGGCGGCGCGGGCCGGGAAGTAGCCGGCGACGAAACTCGACGCCAGCGCCACGGTCGTGGCGATCAGGTAATGCTTCGCCGAATAGATCACGGGCAGGTGGTTGTAGTCGGAAAACGGCGTCTTGAATTCGAGCGAGGCCATGCCGCGGGTCAGCAGATAGCCGAAGATCCAGCCAAGCGCGGCGCCGACGAACCCAACGAGCAGGGCCTCGAGGATGAAGATCGTCCGGATGGTGACTTCGCCGAAGCCGAGCGATTTCAGGATCGCAATGTCACGCGTCTTTTCATGCGTGATGGTCGAGATGATGTTGTAGGTGCCGAAACTCGCCACCAGCAGGATGGCGCCGACGATCGTGTACATCAGCACGTTTCGTATCGTGATGGCCGAAAGCAGGTCTTCCTGGGCCTCCTGCCAGGAGATCGACCGATAGCCGGTCTGTTCGCCGATCCGCTCGCTGATCAGGCGCGCCTCCATCGGATCGCGCGTGCGGATGCGGATTTCGTTGACGACGCCGGTCTGTTTTTCCAGCACTTGCGCCGTCTTCAACAGGACGTAGCCGGTGGTTTCGTCCGTCGCCCGGAATCCGGAATGGAACGTGCCGACGACGGTGGCGGAGATGTTGACGCCGTTGGCGGAGGCGAGCGTGATGTTGGAGTTGACGCGGGCGCCGATCTTGCTCGCCAGCCGGTCGCCGAGCAGAATCGCACTGGACGCGCGATACAATGAATGCAGCGATCCCTGCCGCATGTGAGCGGTGAGATTGGAGACTTCCACTTCGCTACGGGGGTCGATGCCGACGACCGAAATCGTGAGATTGCGGCCGGCAAAGCGCAGCACCGCCTTCGACTGCACCGACGGCGTCAGCGCGCCGGGCACCCAGGTCCGCAGCGAGGCGATCGTGGCCATCGGGTTCTTGATGCCGGGGCGGCGCACTTCCGGCGTCAGTCCGTGGAATTCGGCGGCCATGTATCTGATGTCGGCGGGTTGCCGGTTCGGCTCGCGCAGTTCGTCCGTCACCGAAATATGCGGCAAGGCATTAACCAGGGTCTGGATGAAGTCGTCCTCCGAGCCTTCCATCATCGCCGCCATCATGATGGAAAAGCCGACCCCGGTCATGACGCCGGCGATCGCCACCAGGGTCTGGCGGGCGCGATAGCGGACATGGGTCCAGGCGATGGTCAGGATCAGGTTCACGGCGCGGCGGACTCCGCCGGCGTCGCGCGGACCCGGGAGCCGTTCTTGATGTTGGCGGTGGCCGGCGAAGCGACCAGTTCGCCTTCGCTGATGCCCTGCGTGATTTCCACGAAGCCGGTGCCGCGGATGCCGATCTCGACCTTGCGCAGCCGCGCGCGGCCGTCTTCGATCGCGAACAGGCCGTTGTGAATCAAGGCGTTGGCCGGGACGAGAACCGCGTCGGGCTTTTCGCGGCTGACGATGTTGGCTTCGACGCTCATGCCGACCCGCAGCGGCGTATCGTCGGGCAGGCCGATCCTGACACGAAACGTCTTCGATATGGGATCGCCGGCCGGCGTGATCTGCTTGACGGCGCCCGGCAACACCTGGCCGGCGAAGGCGTCGGTGCGCAGCAATGCGTTCTGGCCGACCTTGACCCGCGGGATGTCTTCCTCGTTGACGTCGGCGACGACCCACAGCGGCTTTTCCAGCCCGATGCGGTAAAGAATGGTGCCGGGCTCGACCATGTCGCCGACCTCGCCGTCCTCCTTGAGAACGATGCCGTCCATCGGCGACACCAGCTTGAAATATTCGAGACGCTGCGCCTGCGCGGCGATCTGTGCCTTGATGCGCGCCAGGTCGCTCTCGGCTTTCTGAAAGGCCTGCGAGGTCGCAACGCCACGTGACAGCAATTGCGACTGGCGGTCGAATTCGCGCTGCTGGAACTCCTCCAGCGCATGGAGGTCGTTCAGTGTGGCCAGCGCTTCCCGGTCATCGAGGCGGGCGAGCATGTCGCCGCGTTTGACTGCCTTGCCCTCGCATCGGCAACGTTCGATGATCCGGCCGCGGACCAGCGGCGTCGAACGCGACCATGTTTCGGGCTCGACCGCGCCGGTGGCGTAAACGATTTCAGCGGCCGCACCACGCGTCACGCGTGCAACGGTAATCGCAGGACCGCGCGACTGCCACCATGCGAAGGCGGCCGCCGCAGCCACGATCAGGATCGCAAATGCGAGCTTCCAAGAAAGCCACCCGGCCTTTTCAGGTGGCAGTTCCGCCGGAGTTGCAGTCGAGTCGGTCGCTGCGATGCGCATGTCCATACGGACATTGTGGCTGCAGCGACGGCTTTCCCGCTTGATTCAAGTCAACGGGAAAACCAAATCCCTTTCGGGCTCTTCGCGCTGAGCGGCGATCGTCGTGCGGGCACAGGGAAACCCGCCTTGCACGTCGATCGCCGGTCGATGGCGCTACTCTTCCTTCTTTGGCTCTTTGGACATGCGCTCGAGACGGTCCTGCATGTCTTTCATCTGGCGGCGAAGGTCGTCGATGTTGTCGTCGTCCGGCGCCGCATCCGGGATCTTCTCCGGCTCGCCGGGCGTTGCGCCGCCGCGCGGCGGCACGAAGGGCTTGAACATCGAGAACGTCTGCTGGAACAATTCCATGTTGCGGCGGACATGTTCCTCGAGCGGCGCGAACGGCGTGCCGCTGAAGGTGTTGGTGAGCTGCTGGCGGAACTTTTCCTGTTCGCGCGTCAGCGTGTCGATCGACTGTTCGAGATATTTCGGCACCACCATCTGCATGCTGTCGCCGTAGAAGCGGATCAGCTGCCGCAGGAACGTGGTCGGCAGCAAGTTCTGCCCGGCCTTGTTCTCCTGTTCGAAAATGATCTGCGCCAGCACCGAGCGGGTGATGTCGTCGCCGGTCTTGGCGTCGTAGACGAGAAAATCCTCGCCATTCTTCACCATCGCCGCCAGATCCTCGAGCGTCACATAGGTGCTGGTGCCGGTATTATACAGCCTCCGGTTGGCGTACTTCTTGATGGTCGTGGGTTGATCTGACTTTGCCATAAGCTCACACATCGACACCGAGAGCGGGAACCCGACGGCATCGCCGACGGGCAGACGAGCAACGCAACGCAGCAAAGTAAGCATTTTCAATGCGGCTCGGCTACCGTTTTGTGCGACACGGTTAATTCCAAGGCATGGAGCCTGCTTTGGAAACCCCCACGCAGGTGAATTAGAATGCGCTGCGGCAGGATTTTGGGCTCCGGCCGATTGACATGGGTCAACGAGGTTAACAGGATGAGGTGAGAGACAAGAAGGCCATCTGGCCGCCGTCGCCAAAACCTCAAAGCCAAAGAAACCCTAATAAGGAGATGTCCATGTCAGACGATGTCGTCATCGTCAGCGCTGCCCGCACCCCGGTCGGCAGCTTCAACGGCGCCTTTGCCACCACCCCGGCCCACGACCTGGGTGCCGTCGCCATCAAGGCCGCCCTGGAGCGGGCCGGCATCGAGCCGGGCCGCGTTTCCGAAGTCATCATGGGCCAGATCCTGACCGCCGCCCAGGGCCAGAACCCGGCCCGCCAGGCCTCGATCGCCGCCGGTATTCCGGTGGAAAGCCCGGCCTGGGGCGTCAACCAGCTCTGCGGCTCGGGCCTGCGCACGGTGGCGCTGGGCTATCAGGCGCTGCTCAACGGCGATTCCGAGATCGTGGTTGCCGGCGGCCAGGAATCCATGAGCATGGCGCCCCATGCGCAATATCTGCGTGGCGGCGTCAAGATGGGCGGCCTCGAACTGGTCGACACCATGATCAAGGACGGGCTGTGGGACGCCTTCAACGGCTATCACATGGGCAACACCGCCGAGAACGTTGCCCGGCAGTGGCAGATCACCCGCGCCCAGCAGGACGAGTTTGCGGTGCACTCGCAGAACAAGGCCGAGGCGGCACAGAAGGCCGGCAAGTTCAAGGACGAGATCGCCCCGGTCACGATCAAGACCCGCAAGGGCGACATCGTCGTCGACGCCGACGAGTATCCGCGCCACGGCGCGACGCTGGACGCGATGACCAAGCTGAAGCCTGCCTTCGAGAAGGAGGGTACCGTCACCGCCGGCAGCGCCTCGGGCATCAACGACGGCGCCGCCGCCGTCGTGCTGATGACCGCCAAGCAGGCCGCCAAGGAAGGCAAGAAGCCGCTGGCCCGGATCGTGTCCTGGGCCCAGGCCGGCGTCGATCCCAAGATCATGGGTTCGGGTCCGATCCCGGCCTCCCGCGCCGCGCTGAAGAAGGCCGGCTGGGGCATCGGCGATCTCGACCTGATCGAGGCCAACGAGGCGTTCGCGGCGCAGGCCTGCGCCGTCAACAAGGACCTCGGCTGGGATACCGGCAAGGTCAACGTCAACGGCGGCGCGATCGCGATCGGCCATCCCGTGGGCGCGTCGGGCGCGCGCGTGCTGGTCACGCTGCTGCACGAGATGCAGAAGCGCGACGCCAAGAAGGGCCTTGCCACGCTGTGCATCGGCGGCGGCATGGGCATTGCGATGTGCGTTGCACGCGACTGAACTAAAGGCAGAGTGAGTGGTTGAATGATGAAAAGATCATCTCGCAACCGCGGCCCGAATTGGTAAGTATGAAATGCCCGGTCTCGCGCCGGGCATTTTCGTCTCTGCGGCCGATTGGAAGAAACGCCGCGACACATCGGCGCTTCAAGGTCGGAAATTGAGATTCGTCAAAAGACCGGGGCAATTCCGGCGTATCAAGAAAAGTACCAAGGAGGAGTGGGACATGGCACGTGTTGCATTGGTTACCGGGGGAACGAGAGGCATTGGTGCGGCGATCAGCAAGGCGCTGAAGGGAGCCGGCTATAGGGTGGCGGCGAGCTACGCCGGCAATGATGCCGCCGCGGAGAAGTTCAAATCGGAGACCGGGATCCCCGTCTACAAGTGGGACGTCTCTTCGTTCGATGCCTGCGCCGCCGGCATCAAGCAGGTCGAGGCCGACCTCGGTCCGATCGAGGTTCTCGTCAACAATGCGGGGATCACCAAGGATACCGCCTTCCACAAGATGACGCTCGAGCAGTGGAACGCGGTCATCAACACCAATCTCGGCTCGCTGTTCAACATGACCCGCCCGGTGATCGAGGGCATGCGCGCCCGCAAGTTCGGCCGCATCATCAATATCTCCTCGATCAACGGCCAGAAGGGCCAGTTCGGGCAGGTCAATTATTCCGCCGCCAAGGCCGGCGACATCGGCTTCACCAAGGCGCTGGCGCTGGAGAACGCCAAGGGCGGCATCACCGTGAACGCGATCTGCCCGGGCTATGTCAACACCGAGATGGTCCAGGCGGTGCCGAAGGAAGTGCTGGAGAAGAGCATCCTGCCGCTGATCCCGGTCAACCGGCTCGGCGAGCCGGAGGAAATCGCCCGCGCCGTGGTCTTCCTCGCCGCCGACGAGGCGAGCGGAATCACCGGATCGACGATGACCATCAATGGCGGCCAGTACATGACGTGATGGCGTTCCGCCATTGGCTGCCTGTTGTTTGTCACAGAGGCTAACAGAAGTCGTCATGCCCGGGCTTGTCCCGGGCATCCACGTCTTTAAAACCATCCGTCGAAAAGAACGTGGATGGCCGGGCATAGGCGAGCGAAGCGACGCCGTCCTTCAGACGGCCAAGCCCGGCCATGACGAATAAACTCGGTCTTTGCTGACATCATGACATCCCGTGCCGCTACGCTGATCGGTTTGACCGCGATCCTGATGTGGTCGCTATTGTCGGTGCTGACGGTGGCGACCGGAAAGATTCCGGCGTTCCAGCTCGCGGCGATGACGTTTGCGATCGGCGCGCTGGTTGCGTTCGCCAGCTTCCTGTTCCGGCCCTCCGCCTTCCTTGCGCTCAGGCAGCCGCCGGTCGCCTGGGTGGTCGGCGTCGGCGGCCTGTTCGGCTATCACGCCCTGTACTTCCTCGCGCTGCGGTTCGCGCCGCCGGCCGAGGCAGGGCTGCTGAATTACCTCTGGCCGTTGCTGATCGTGCTGTTTTCCGCGTTTCTTCCCGGCGAAAAGCTGGCGCCGCATCACATCGTCGGCGCGCTGCTCGGTCTCGCCGGCACCGTGCTGCTGCTCGCCGGCAATCTCGGCGGGTTCGCGCCGGGCCAGATCCCGGGCCTCGCCGCCGCGTTCGTTGCCGCCTTCGTGTGGGCGGCCTATTCGGTGATGTCGCGTCGGCTCAAGGCCGTGCCGACCGATACGGTCGCGGGCTTCTGCCTCGCGACCGCGCTGCTCGCCGCGCTGATCCACGGCATGGTCGAGACCACGGTGTGGCCGGAGACGATCGGGCAATGGCTTGCCATCACTGCGCTCGGGGTCGGCCCGGTCGGTGCTGCGTTCTTTGTCTGGGACATCGGCATGAAGCGCGGCGACATCCGGGTGCTCGGCGCCGCGTCCTACGCCACGCCGCTCTTGTCGACCGGGTTCCTGATTCTCGCCGGCTTCGCGGCGCCGACCGCGACGATTGCGATTGCCGCGATCCTGATCGCCGGTGGCGGCCTGATCGCGGCAAAGGACCTGGTGTTGCGCAAGGGCTAGGCCGCAGGCTTCCAGCCCGGCGGTTTGTACATCGCCTCCGGGATCTGTCCGAGTTCGGATCGCTGCAGCTTTTGCGGGGCGAGCCCGTAGAACTGCTGGAAGCTCATGATCAACGGCCGCCATTTGTCGGGATCGATCCGGTTGGGCTGTCCTTCCATCATGATGGCGGGGTGCGCGTGCACGCGGGTGATGCGCACTTCGATCGCCGTGATGTTGCCGCGCCAGACCGCATCCTCCTCGGCCATCGCATGGACCTGCGCGACCTTGGCTTCGATCTGAATCGGGCATTCCAATGCGCGCGGCGCTGCGACGGTTTCGCCCGGCATCGCCGTCATGCCGCACAGGCCAAACTTGTCGCGCGCGTGCCGGTAACCGCGCATCAGCTTGCCGGGCGGCACCGGGTCGGAGCCGGTGGTCCGGGCCAGTCGGTCGACCGCGCCGACGAGCGAAGCCGAGGGAAGGTTGAGCACGCACTCGCCGGACCGGACCATGTTCTCGGTGGTCCTGGAGTTGGCGGCCAATCCAAGCATGCAGCGCCATCCGACCCACCACGCCGACGACATCGGTGCGAGATTGAATGAGCCGTCTTCGTTGCTTGAGCCGATCAAGACCACCGGCGTGCCGAAATAGAAGATCGCCGGCTCGATTTGCTGTGAAACGTTCAATGTCCCGTGCACTCTCCGCTCCTCTTGTTGCGAGGCCGGAAGCTACGAGCGCAGACGCACCATGCCCACCCGATTCCCGAGGTCTCGTTTCACTGTGGAGGCTCCCAGCCCTTCGGTGCGAGCTCGAATGCCGAGAACTCGAATCCGGGCGCGACGGTACAGCCGGCCAGCGTCCAGTCGCCATTGCTCTCGGCCGCCTGCCAGGCGTGCGATGGGACGATCGCCTGCGGCAGTTCGCCCGCGGCGAGGTTCGCGCCGAGCGTCACGCTGTGCTGGCCGGCGTCGTCAACGATGCGCAGCGTCAGCGGCGCGCCGGCATAATAGTGCCAGGTCTCGACGGCATCGATGCGATGCCAGTGCGAGCGCTCGCCGCGCGCCAGCAGGAAATAGATCGCGGTCGATCGCGAACGGCCGTCGGCGTCCACGTCCGAATCGCGAAACGTCTCGCGATAATGCCCGCCTTCCGGGTGCGGCTTGAGGTCGAGCTGCGCGATGATCTCGGCGGCTTCCATCGGCAACGCCATCAGGACTTGTTCTTGCGTTCGCGCAGCTCGCCGAACACTTCCTCGGCGCTCGCTCCCTTCATGTGCAGCCTGGCGGCGACCGACGGCTCGTCGGCGCGCAGGAAGACGTTGGTCTTCTTTTCCTCGCCGAGCAGCACCGGGATCGTCGGCCTGTTTTCCGCGCGCAGCCGCGCCACTTCCTCGGCGCGCGCCTTCAGCGCGGGATTGTCGCCGTCGACGGTGAGCGCGAACTTGACGTTCGAGGCGGTGTATTCATGGCCGCAATAGAGTTTGAAGTCGTCGGGCAGCGCGCGCAGCTTCAGCAGCGAATCCCACATCATCGGGTAGGTGCCTTCGAACACCCGGCCGCAGCCGATCGAGAACAGCGTGTCGGCGGCGAACACCGCTTTCTCGTTGTCGAACACGTAGGAGATATGATCGAGCGTATGGCCGGGCGTTTCCAGCACCCGCGCCAGCAGGCTGCCGACCTTGATGACGTCGCCATTTCCCGCGCGCAGGTCGACATTGGCGATCCCGGTCGACTTGTCGTTGGGCGCGACCACCCGGCAGTTATATTTCTGCTTCAGCTCGGCGACGCCGCCGACATGGTCGTGATGGTGATGGGTGACGAGAATGTCCGTCAGCGTCCAGCCCTCGCGCTCCAGCGCCCGGATGATCGGACCGGCTTCCGGCGCGTCGATCGACGCGGTGGCCTTGGTCGCCGGATCGTGGATCAGATAGCCGAAATTGTCGCTGAGGCAGGTGAAGGTGCGGATTTCCGCGGCCATGATCGCTCCGTGAGTAAATCTTAAAGCCCCATTGGGCTCCAAGAAATATGGCGTTAACGCTCGCGCGGCAATGCCAATTTGGCCGCGCCTTGGCCATGCGGCGTGTGATAGATTGCGGTCATGACCATCGACGTGATCGATCTCCGCGATTTCTATTCGCAGCGCCTCGGCATCGTGGCGCGGCAATTGATCAACCGCGGCATCCGGGCGCACTGGCCCGACGCGGCCGGGCAGCGTGTGCTCGGGCTCGGCTATCCGACGCCTTATCTCGGCCTGTTCCGCGAGGACAGCGAGCGCTGCATCGCCTTCATGCCGGCGGCGCAAGGCGTGCTGAAGTGGCCGACGGCGCGGCCTGCGCTGGCGACCCTGATCGACGAGTTCTCGATGCCGCTGCCGGACGCCGCGGTGGACCGCATCCTGCTCGTGCACGCGCTGGAAATGTCCGATGATCCGGAGCGCCTGCTGCGCGAGGTGTGGCGCGTGCTGGCGCCATCGGGGCGGCTGATCGCCGTCATTCCGAACCGGCGCGGCGTGTGGACGCGCACCGACAACACGCCGTTCGGCCACGGCCGGCCTTATTCGCGCGCGCAGATCACGCAGTTGCTGCGGCGGACCTGGTTCACGCCGGCGGCGTGGGGCGAAGCGCTGTTCCTACCGCCGGTCGGCAATAGCTGGTTCCTGCGCTCGGCGATGGCGTGGGAGCGCGTCGGCGCTGCGCTGTCGCTGCCGTTTGCGGGCGTGCATATCGTGGAAGCGACCAAGCAGGTCTATCGCGCGATTCCCGCGGGGCGCGAACGCACGCGGCTGATTCCGTCGCTGGAGCCGGTGCTGGTGCCGTCATCGACGGCGACGCGGGCCAAGGCCTAGCGTCTCGCGGAAACGTGGTGGGCAAAGGCGCGAAGCGCCGTGCCCACCGTTCGTTCGTCGTCCTGAAGTTTGGTGGGCACGCGGACCCTGTCATCGGGTGCGCGACCCGTTGACTTGGCCACCCTGCGAAGCCGGGCGAACGACTACTCGTTCCCCGGATTGAAGTCTTCGCTTGGCGCCGCCGGCGCCGCGGCCATGTCGGGACGCGGGCCGTGCGGACGGCGCCGCCGGCGCGGGAAGCGTTCGCGGTCGCCGCCACCCTCATAGCCGCCGCCATTCACCTGCGGCTGCGGGCCGGTGATGAAGGACGGCAGACGATCGACGCCGCCTGCATCGGAGATCACCGGCTGCGGCTGGTTCTGCGGCTGATACTGCGGCTGCGGACGGTGATCGCGCTCGCGATGCTCGCGCGGCTGCTGCTGATCGCGCTGATACGGCTGCCCGTCGCCGCGCTGCTCGCGCGGAGCGCTGTCGCGGACGTAGGGCTGCGGCTGCTGCGGGACAAAACCCGGCTCCTGGCCGAAATGCGAGAACCCGTCGCCGTCGTCCTCGCCGTCTTCCACTGTCGGCTGCATTTCGGCGTCGATGCGCGGCTGCGGCTGGTTCTGCCGGAACTGCTCCTGGGCGGCCGCGATCAGGCGGAAATAATGTTCGGCGTGCTGATAATAGTTTTCGGCCGCCACCGGGTCGCCGGAGGAGCGCGCGTCGCGCGCGAGCTGAACGTATTTTTCGGCGACGTGCGAGGCGGTGCCGCGGATCTTGATATCGGGTCCGTTCGATTCGAACACCCGGGTCATCGGATTTTGACCGCGCCGGCTATTGTTGTTGCTGTTGCTGTTGTTGTTATTCCGGTTACGCATCCGCTTGTTGTTTTGACCGTTTCTCATGTCTTGCCTTTATTCCCGCCCTGAAGTTATGCCGTTGCCGTCGTAGCCAGATCGGACGCCGCGCACGCGCAGGCGCACCGAATCACGATGCCGTCCAGATTGACGTCGTCGATTTCGCTAACCATCGCGTTCAGCAAAGACGCGTTCCCCAATCGGCGGCCTATTCGCCAGCCGGTACAAATCATTCAGCGTGTCAAACCAGCCCGATCTTCTTGCGTGACGGCTTCGCGGGACAGGCGGCTGCGTAAGTCTTCAGGCGCAATATCAGGCTTTCGTTCGCTTTACGGTCGAGAGCAGCACAGCTTCGGCTATTGCGCTCAAGTCGACCTGCTTTGGAACCTTTCACACGGCGGGCTCTCGCTTGGAGAACTCTGGCCTCACCCGCATCGTCTTACGGGGCCAGCAACCCAGGACCGATGTTGTGAGCGGAACGTAGTCGCTCCCAGGGAATATTCCAAGGGGTTTTTTTGCGTTCCCAAGGGACTTTATCTGGCCAATTTGTGACCCGCGACGGCCCTCGGAATGCCCGCCAGATCGACTTTTGGGGCCGCGGCGGCAGTTAACCCGGCGTTGGTCATAAAAGCTTCAATCGCGCCGCTCTGGCCCAGCCCGGCTTCGACGACAAGCCAGCCGCCCGGCGCCAGGAGGCGGGCCGCCTGCGGGATCAGCGCGCGGTAGGCGGCGAGCCCATCCGCGCCGCCATCCAGCGCGGCCAGCGGATCGTGATGGCGCACCTCCGCTGCCAGGCCAGCGATATCTGCCGTTCGAATATAGGGCGGATTCGAAACGATCAGGTCGAACGGGCCGGTCAATCCGGTCGCATAATCGCAGGCGATGAACGTCGCGCGACCGGAAAGGCCGGCGCGCGCCGCATTGGCCGCGGCGGTTTGCAGGGCATCGTCGGAAATGTCGGTCCCGAATCCCTGCGCCGCCGGCAGTTCGGACAGCAGCGCCAGCAGGATGGCGCCGGAGCCCGTGCCGAGATCGGCGATGCGCGACGGACGATCGAGGCGTCCGTCGGCGCGCAACAATTCGAGCGCCAGTTCGACCACCGTCTCGGTGTCGGGCCGCGGCACCAGCGTCGCGGATGAGAGCTGCAGCGGCAGCCCCCAAAACTCCTTCTCGCCGACGATGCGCGCGACCGGTTCGCCCGCGAGGCGGCGGCGGGCGAATTGCTCGAGGCGCGCCGATTCGTCCGGGGTGAGCTGGCGCTGGGCGGCCGATATCAGGCCCGTCAGGTCGAGCCCGAGGGCATGGCCGGTGAGAATGCGCGCATCGAGCGCGGCGGATTCGATCGCGGCGGATTCGAGTCTTGCGGCGAGCGCGCGCCGCGCGGCTTCGACGGTCGGCGCGCTCACGCCGCCGCGCCCTGGGCGGCGAGTTGTGCGGCCTGGTGCTCGGTCGTCAGCGCGTCGATCAATTCGCCCAGCGCCTCGCCCGCAATCACCTGCGGCAGTTTGTAGAGCGTCAGGTTGATGCGGTGGTCGGTGACGCGGCCCTGCGGGAAATTGTAGGTGCGGATGCGCTCGGAGCGGTCGCCGGAGCCGACCTTCTCCTTGCGGTCGGCGGAGCGCGCGGCGTCGACGCGCTGCCGTTCGGCGTCGTAGATGCGCGAGCGCAGGATGTTCATCGCCGACGCCCGGTTCTTATGCTGCGATCGGCTGTCCTGCATCATCACCACGATGCCGGTCGGGATGTGGGTGATTCGGATCGCCGATTCGGTCTTGTTGACGTGCTGGCCGCCGGCGCCCTGCGCGCGCATGGTCTCGATCCGCAGGTCCTCGTTCTTGATCTCGACGTCGACATCCTCGACCTCGGGCAGCACGGCGACGGTGGCGGCCGAGGTGTGGATGCGGCCCTGCGTTTCGGTGTCGGGCACGCGCTGCACGCGATGCACGCCGGATTCGAATTTCAGCTTGGCGAAGGCGCCGCGGCCCTGCACCTCGGCGATGATTTCCTTGAAGCCGCCGACGGTGCCCTCGGAGGCCGAGATCACCTCGACCTTCCAGCCCTGCAAGCTCGCGAAGCGCTCGTACATCCGGAACAGGTCGCCGGCGAACAATGACGCCTCGTCGCCGCCGGTGCCGGCGCGGATTTCCAGCATCACGTTGCGGTCGTCCATGGCGTCCTTGGGCAGCAGCGCGACGCGGATCTTCTGCTCCAGTTCGGCGATGGTCGCCTGCAGGGTTTCGAGTTCGGCCTCGGCCATGCCGCGCATCTCGGGATCGGTCGCTGAATCCGCCAGCAGTTGTTCGGCGCCGGCGAGTTCGGCCCGCGCCCCGCGATAGGCTTTGACCGCGTCGATCAGCGGGTTGAGCTCGGCGAGTTCGCGGGTGATCTGGACGTATTTTTCGGAATTCACCTGGCCCAGCAGCTCGGCTTCGAGCGAGGCGTGGTGGGCGAGCAGGATGTCGAGTTTGGCTTCGGGTAGCATGGCGTTGTTCTCGGGGCGAGGCTGATGCGGAAGGCGGGAGTGTCGGGGCCAGCCTCGCTACAACGACAGCCCCTCGGCTTCCGCGAATTCCGTCAGCTTCTTGCGGATCGACACGCTGCCGGCCGGCGCGTCGAGCAGCGGCATGATGACGGCCTCGGCCTTGCTGGCGTCGAGCTCCAGGATCATCGCCTTCACCGGACCGTGGCCGGTGGCGGACAGCGACAGCGAACGGTAACCGAGTGCGATCAGCGCCAGCGCGCCGAGCGGCTTCGATGCCAGCTCGCCGCACAGCGACGCCGCCTTCTTCGCTGCCTGCGCCTTGCGCACGATATCGCGCAGCGCCCGCAGGATCGGCGCGGACATGGGGTCGAAGCGCTCGGACACCTTGGCGTTGCCGCGGTCGACCGCGAACAGGAACTGGAACAGGTCGTTCGATCCGACGGATATGAAATCGACTTTCTTCAGCAGTTCGTCGAGCTGATAGAGCAGCGCCGGTACTTCGACCATGGTGCCGACGTCGATCCGTTCCGGCAGCGCATGGCCGTGCTGGCGCAGATAGGTCAGCTCGCGTTCGACGATCGCCTTGGCTGCATCGAACTCGGCGACGTCGGAAATCATCGGGAACATGATCTTCAGCGCGCGGCCGCCGCCGGCGCGCAGCAGTGCGCGGATCTGCCCGCGCAACAGGCCCGGACGGTCGAGCCCGAGCCGGATCGCGCGCCAGCCCAGCGCGGGGTTTTCCTCGATCACGGTCTCCATATAGGGCAGCGCCTTGTCGCCGCCGATATCGAGGGTACGGAACGTCACGGGCTTGCAGCCGGCCGCGTCCAGCACGGTGCGATAGAGCGCCAGCTGGTCCGAAGAACGCGGCAGGCTCTGGCTGACCATGAACTGCAATTCGGTGCGGAACAGCCCGATGCCCGCGCTGCCGGTGTCGTCGATATGGGGCAGATCGATCACGAGGCCGGCGTTGATCATCAGTTCGACCGGCTGGCCGTCCTTTGTCACGCACGGCTTGTCGCGCAGCGCGGCATATTGCGCCTGTCGCCGCGCGCGAAACCGCACCCGCTCGGCGTAGGCCGATTCGATCTCGGCCGAGGGACGGACATAGATCGAGCCCGAGGTGCCGTCGACGATGATGGCGTCGCCGGGATCGGCGATGCCGGGCGCATTCGGCACCTCGCCGACCGCGGCAATGCCGAGCGCGCGCGCCACGATCGAGACATGGGAGTTCGCGGTGCCTTCCTCCAGCACCAGGCCGCGCAACCGCTTGCGGTCGTAGTCGAGCAGCGCCGCCGGCCCCATCGCGCGCGCGATCAAGATGGCGTTCTCGGGCAACTGCTCGCGCGACGGCGCGTGATCCTGCCCGACCAGTTGCCGCATCAGGCGGTGGCCGAGGTCTTCCAGGTCGTGCAGGCGGTCGCGCAGGTACGGATCGGTCGAGCGCAGCATGCGCGCGCGGGTATCGGACTGCACGCGCTCGACGGCGGCCTCCGCGGTGAGGCCGGTGGCGACCGCCTCGTGCAGCTTGTGCGACCAGCCGTGGTCGTTGGCGAACATGCGGTAGGCTTCCAGCACGTCGCGGTGCTCGCCACCCTCGGCGACGTCGCCGCGCTCCAGCATGCGGTCGAGGTCGGCGCGCAGCTTGGCCAGCGCCATATCCAGCCTCTTGATCTCCTTCGGCAGGTCTTCGGCGATGTAGTTGGTGATGACAACGCGCGGCTCGTGCAGCACGACATGGCCGAGCGCGATGCCGTCGGAGAGGATGGCGCCGGATTTGTGCAGCGAGTGCCGCGCCGCAGGTTCCGCGCCGGGCTGCGCCAGCGCCGCCAGCTCGCCGGAAGCTATCATTTCCGCCAGCACCATGGCGGTGGTCTGCAGCGCCTCGACCTCTTCCTCGACATAGGTGCGCTTGGCGCGGTTCTGCACCACCAGCACGCCGAGCGTATTGCCGGCGCGCAGGATCGGCACGCCCAGGAACGAGTGGTAGATTTCTTCGCCGGTTTCGGGCCGGAACGAGAACGCGGGGTGGCTCTGCGCGTCCGAGAGGTTGAGCGGACTCGCCTCGCTGGAGACCAGGCCGACCAGGCCCTCATGCGCGTTGAGCACCGTCCGGTGGACGGCGTCGCGGTTCAGGCCCTCGGTGGCGTACAATTCGAGCGTGTTGTCGATGCGCAGCACATAGCAGGAGCAGACCTCGGCCACCATGTTGGCCGCGATCAGCACCACGATCTTGTCCAGGCGCTCCTGCGCCGAGACCTGCTCCGCCATGGTTTCGCGGAGCCGTCTCAACAAGACGCGGGGGCCTCCCGACGCGCTCCGCATGTGCTGGTTTCCTCTCCCCCGCGAGTCCAGGCCGCCGGGCGGCCGGCGGCTGGCGTAAGACGCTCGAAAACAACAATCTTATTCGTTCGGCGCGGCCGCACGCACCCATTCGTCGCCGAATCGGGATCGCCAAAGCCGTCGCTCAGCTTCCGGCAACCCGCCTCAGAGGCCGTATAGCCAATTGAGGCTTGTTTTGCCAAGCAAAACGCCTGCCAATACCAATAACGTGTGTGTCAGCGCCGATGCTGCGCCAGCGAAGCGCATGGCCCTTCAGTCCATGCGCGAATTTGAGAGAAAATCGTTCTAAGCCTGGTCGAGCCCGTAGAGGGTGTGCAACGTCCGCACCGCGAGCTCGGTATAGGCGGCGTCGATCAGCACCGAGAACTTGATCTCGGAGGTTGTGATGGCGCGAATATTGATGTTGCGCTCGGCCAGCGCCTTGAACGCCTTTGCCGCGACACCGGCATGGCTGCGCATGCCGCTGCCGATCACCGAGACCTTGGAGACGTCGGTGGCGCTGTCGAGCCTGGCGTAGCCGATCTTGTCCTTGGACGAGGTGATGGTGTCGCGGGCACGGTTGTAGTCGGAGGCCGGAACGGTGAAGGTGAGGTCGGTCGCCTTGCCGTCCTCGGAGACGTTCTGCACGATCATATCGACATTGATGTTGGCGTCCGCCAGCGGCCCGAAGATCGCGGCGGCGACGCCGGGCTTGTCCTGGATCTGGCGCAGCGAAATCTGGGCTTCGTCCTTGGAGAAGGCGATACCGGTGACGACGTGGCTTTCCATGATTTCCTCCTCGCTGCAGATCAGCGTGCCCGGTGGCGTACCGTGCGGGTCGATATCCTCGGGCTTGTCGAAGCTGGAGCGGACGAACACCGGCATGTTGTGCACCATGCCGAGTTCCACCGAGCGCACCTGCAGCACCTTGGCGCCCAGCGAGGCCAGTTCCAGCATGTCCTCGAAGGCGATCTTGTCGAGCCGCTTCGCCTTCGGAACCACCCGCGGGTCCGTCGTATAGACGCCATCGACATCGGTATAGATGTCGCAGCGATCGGCGCGTATCGCCGCCGCGATCGCCACCGCCGAAGTATCCGAGCCGCCGCGCCCCAGCGTGGTGATTCGGTTGGTTTGCGGGTTGATGCCCTGGAAGCCGGCGATGACGGCGACTTCCTTGCGGTCGGAGAAGCGTTTGATGATCTCGCTGCCGTCGATCTCGAGAATCCGCGCCGAGGCATGGGCGTCGGAGGTCACAATCGGGATCTGCCAGCCCTGCCAGGAGCGGGCCTGGATACCCATGCCCTGCAGCACGATTGCAAGCAGGCCCGAGGTGACCTGTTCGCCGGACGCCACCACAGCGTCATATTCGCGTGCATCGTGCAAAGGCGAGGCGTCGCGGCACCAGTCGACGAGTTCATTGGTCTTGCCGGCCATCGCCGACACCACGACGGCGACATCGTGTCCGGCGTCGATCTCGCGCTTGACGTGCCGCGCAACGTTGCGGATTCGGTCGATATTGGCGACGGACGTACCGCCGAATTTCATCACGAGGCGGCCCATGACGACGCGTGCATTCCCTGTGAGGATAAGTAAGGTGGCCCGCACGAAATTGGAGCGCCCGGGCCGAAAGCGGCGTATACATAGCGGCGCGGTTCGGGGCAAGCCACCGGCTTGGCCTTGGGACCAAAAATGTCACAAATCGCTGGCGTAGCGGGTTAATTCAGGACGGGCGTATGGGCCGGTATATCGACGAAATCCTCCAGCCCGGCGAGAAGGTGCTGTATTCCACCAACGCACACTGGATCTACTTCCTGCCGGCGATCATCGGGTGGATTGCAGCTGTCGTTTTCCTCGTGCTCTCCGGCATGGTGCCGGAAGGCGGACCGAGGTTGATCAGCCTCGCGCTCGCCGGTATTTCGGCCATCGTGGCGCTATACAAGACGGCGACCGCCTGGTTCCATCGCTGGACCACCGAAACCGACGTCACCAACTTCCGCGTCGTGCACAAGACCGGCTTCATTCAGCGGCAGACCTTCGAGATGAGCGTCGACAAGGTCGAGAGCGTGGACGTCAAACAGAGCATCCTGGGGCGCGTGCTCAACTACGGCGACGTGAAGGTTCAAGGTGTCGGTGAGGGTGACAAGACCCTTTACATGATCACTTCGCCGCTGGCGTTCCGCAGTGCCATCACGGCGCGACCAGCCGGCGTTTGAACATGACCATCCAGCAAAACCCTTCCGCTGGCGGGACCTCGATGCCGGGCTCGACCGTCGATCCGGCCGAAGTCGCAAAGTTTTCGAAACTGTCGGACGAGTGGTGGGACCCCAAGGGCAAGATGGCCCCGCTGCACAAGATCAACCCGCTGCGGCTCGGCTATATCCGCGACGCCGCCTGCCGCAAGTTCGATCGCAATGTGCGAAGCCTGAGCTGCCTGTCCGGCCTGCGCATGCTCGATATCGGGTGCGGCGCGGGCCTGTTGTGCGAGCCTTTCACCCGGCTCGGCGCGCAAGTGATCGGGATCGACCCGTCCGCGAAGAATATCGCCGCCGCCAGGCTGCATGCGGAAAAGGGCCATCTGTCGATCGACTATCGCTGCACCACCGTCGAGGAGATGGACCCCCGCGAGCGCTTCGACATCGTGCTGGCGATGGAAGTGGTCGAGCATGTCACCGATGTCGGCGCCTTCCTCGCCCGCTGTACGGCGATGGTGAAGCCCGGCGGACTGCTCGTGGTCTCGACGCTGAACCGCAACTGGAAGAGCTTTGCGCTCGCCATCGTCGGCGCCGAATATGTGCTGCGCTGGCTGCCGCGCGGCACGCATCAGTGGGACAAGTTCGTCACGCCAGACGAACTGGCACAGCACCTCGCCGCCAGCAAGTTCACCATCACCGACCAGGCCGGCGTGGTCTACAACCCGCTCGCCGACCGCTGGAGCATCTCGTCCGACATGGGCGTGAACTACATGGTGGTGGCGGAGGGGGCGTAGGTTGATGCCGCGCCTGTCGCGGCATACAGGCGTCGCCCCTGCGAACGCAAGGACGACGGCGTATTTTGTGGCACGCAATCCTGTCATGCGCCGGTTCTGTTGACCTGACGCATCCCGCCCGGCACGGTGCATGACTTTCCGCCGGTATTTCCCCAAATGCTCACCATCGCCTCGCTCTGGATTCCCTTCACGATCGTCGCTGCGCTCGGCCAGGTCGCGCGCAACGCGATGCAGCGGTCGTTGACGGGGCCGCTCGGCACCTGGGGCGCCACCAATATCCGCTTCCTGTTCGGCTTCCCGTTCTCGATCCTGTTCTTCGCGGTCGTGGTCGCGGTCACCGGCGACGGCGTGCCGTGGCCGGCGGCGATGTTCTGGCCCTGGCTGCTGCTGGGCGCGCTGAGCCAGATCATGGCGACCGGGTTGATGCTGGTGGCGATGAACGACCGCTCCTTCGTGGTGACCACGGCGTATCTGAAGACCGAGGCGATCCAGACCGCGATCTTCGGCTTCATTTTCCTCGGCGATCACCTGACGCTGTTGAAAGTGGTCGCGATCATGATCGCGACCATCGGCGTGGTGATCACGGCGTTGCGGCCGGGCGGCGCGAAGGGGTTTGCCGAGTTGAAGCCGACCCTCATCGGCCTCGTCGCCGCCGGCTGTTTTGCGCTGTCGGCGATCGGATTTCGCGGCGCCATCATCACGGTGCCGGGCGTATCGTTCGTGACGGCGGCGTCCTACACGCTGGTGTGGGGATTGTTCGTGCAGACGCTGGTGCTGACGGTCTATCTGCTCGCCCGCGCGCCGGACGTGCTGAAGAAGATCCTTGGATTGTGGAAGCCCTCGATGCTGGCGGGCTTCATGGGCGCGTTCGCTTCGCAGTTCTGGTTTCTGGCCTTTGCGCTGACGGCGGCCGCCAACGTGCGCACGCTGGCGCTGGTCGAGGTGCTGTTCGCGCAAGGAGTGGCGTATTACTCGTTCAAACAGGCGCTGTCGGCGCGCGAGCTGCTCGGAATCGTGCTGATCGTGGTCGGCGTGGCGCTGCTGGTGGCGGCGTAGCCGTCATTCCGGGCCGCGCAACGCGCGAGCCTCAATTCCGGTCGTCCGGCAGCACCGGCAGCGGCGACACCTCGACGCCTTCCTCGATCAGTGCGCGCGCCTCGTCCGGCGATGCTTCGCCGTAGATCGGGCGATGCTCGATATCGCCGTAATGCATCTTGCGCGCTTCGTTGGGGAAGCGTTCGCCGACATTGTCGGCATTTTTCACGATGTGGTCGCGCAATTCCTTGATCTTGGTGCGCAGCTCGAGTTCCTGCGCCATCAGCAACGGCGTCGATTCCGATGACGCTGCCGCTTCCGGCGCCCGTTGCGGAGCTGCCTCGCGGCCCTTCCTGCTGACGATCCGCGGCGCCATGATGGCGCGTTCGACCTTGACCGACCCGCAGGACGGGCAACTTATAAGGTTGCGCTTCTCCTGGCTTTCATAGGCCGCGGAGCTTTGAAACCAGCTTTCGAAACTGTGCCCCTTCTCGCAGCGAAGGTTATAACGGATCATGCCTGACCCCGGACGAGGTGCAGATGTTCGGGACCGGCCTTGGGATCGGCGATACCAAAACGCCGTCCATGCTGCAGCGACGGCACGGTTTTGCGCGCGGTCTCCACTCTCGACGGATCGATCTCGGCAAGGAATACGCCGGGCTCGACGCCGCCCTCGGCGAGGATCTCGCCCCAGGGCGCGATGATCAGCGAATGGCCATAGGTCTCGCGTTTGTTCTCATGCATGCCGCATTGCGCGGCGGCGAAGACGAAGCAGCCGGTCTCGATGGCGCGGGCGCGCAGCAGCGTGTGCCAATGCGCCTCGCCGGTCTTGCGCGTGAACGCCGACGGCACCGTGAGGAACGAGGCACCGGCTTCGGCCAGCGCGCGATAGAGCGCCGGAAACCGCACGTCGTAGCAGATCGTGAGCCCGATCCGGCCCCACGGCAGGTCCGAGATCACGGCGGTCTCGCCCGGCTGGTAGTTGGCGGATTCGCGATAGCTCTCGCCGCCGGGCAGGTCGATGTCGAACATGTGAATCTTGTCGTAGCTGGCCAGCACGTTCCCATCGGGCGCGATCAAAAAGGAACGATTGACCGCGCGCTCCGGCGAAAAGCGCAGCGCGAGCGAGCCGATGTGAAGATGAACCTGCAATTCCTTCGCCAGTTCGCGATAGGCCTTCAGCGAGCGGTCATCCTCCTCGGAGGCGAGGTGCTCGAACAGCGCCTGGCGGTTCAGCTGCATCATGTTGCTCACCTCGGGGGTGAGCACGTAGTCGGCGCCTTGCGCTGCCGCCTCGCGGATCAGCTTGATGCCCTGTTCGAGGCTTGGCTCGGGCAACAGCCCGGTGCGCATCTGCACCATGGCGGCAGTGAAGGTCGTGCCAGCGCTCATGAGGAGGCTCCTTCTCCTGCCAGGAGGCCGTCGAGCTTGCCCGCGCGGTCCAGCGCGTAAAGCTCGTCACAGCCGCCGACATGGGTCGTGCCGATGTAGATTTGCGGAAAGGTCGAGCCGTGGCCGGCGCGCGCGTACATCTGATCGCGATAGGCCGGATTGTCAGCCACGTTCAGTTCGGTGAACGCGGCATTCTTGCGCGTCAGCAGCGATTTTGCGGCGGTGCAATAGCCGCAGCCCGGACGGGTGTAGATTTCAATGGCGGTCATGTCGCGCTCTGATGTGACAAGTCTTGAACTATATGGGAGCGCGGGCGCTGTCCACAACCCGCGCGAATACCAGCACATCGACCTGCGCAGCCTTGGCGCGGAGCAGCGCCCGGGCGCAGGCATCCGTGGTGGCGCCCGATGTCAGGACGTCGTCAACCAGAATGACGCGGCGGCCGGCGATCTCGGCGCTGCGTTCCGGCGCGACCTTGAAGGCGCCCTGCACATTGGTGGCGCGCTGCGGCCGCGACAGCCCGATCTGTTGCTGCGTCGGGCGGATTCGGCGAAGCGCCTCGGCGGCGAGATTCACCCCGCTTTGGCGTGAAATCACCCGCGCCAGCGCGCCGGACTGGTTGTAGCGGCGGCTCCAGCCGCGCCGCCAGTGCAGCGGAACCGGCACGAGAACATCGGCGTCCACGAGCAATTCCCGGCCGGCGCGGGCCATCCAGCGGCCCATGGCGGGCGCGAGATCCGTGCGGTCCTGGTATTTCAGCGCATGCACCAGCGTGCGGGCGACTTCGTCATAGCGCACCGCGGCGCGGGCGCGCTGGTAGGCGGGAGGGCTCGCGATCGCCTCCATCGACAGCAATTCCGGTCCGGGATCGTAAACAAAGGGTATCCCGAGCCGCGGACAATAAGGCGGTTCGATGAACGACAGCTTCGCCCAGCACGAAGCGCAGACGCCCTCGCCATCGACCGGCTCGCGGCAGGACACGCACTGCGTCGGCAGCGCAATGTCGAGCGCAAGTTTCGGCAGATGCGCCAACGCATCGCGGCAGGCGTGCAACGCGCCGCGAAGGTGGCTGGAGATGGAGCGTGGTGGTGATGCCTCGGCGTCCATGGGGTGAGGCTAGCGCCGTGCCTCGCAGGGCTCAAGCGGCAGGATGTCGGCGGTCATGACAGCATCTCGTGGTGTTGTCGCAAGATGGCTCGCGCGCTGCGGGGCTCCTTGCTCCGATTCCCGATGATCGCGTCATAAGCCAGGCGCATCTGGCGGGCCGCCGCCGCGGGCGCAATGCCGCCGATACCGGTGCCAAGACCCGGGACAAGCAGGTCCCGGATTGGCGTCGCTGTTTGCGCATTGTGCGATTGAACAACAATCAAGGCGGCGCGGAACGCCAGATACACATTGACCGTCGAACTGATCGCCGCGGGTACCCGCATCGTCGGCGCGCTGACCAGAAAAGGTATGGTTTCGTGGCCGGTGCTTATGATCACGGCTTGGCCGACGGGGAGTTCGCCATAGTGCTGCTCCGCCAGCAAAGCTTGCAGCGATGTTTGCAGATCCCATCCGAAGTATTTCGAGTACAGAAGATCGATTCCGCCATCCATGAAACCGAAGCTGTTTGCCGGGCTGACGATGGCATCCGCCTTGAGGGCGAAGATATCGCCCCGAGATGCCTGCACCTCAGGCACATCGGCAAAAGCCTGCTCCCAAGCTTTGACCATGCCGCCGTCAATATCTCGAAGGTGAACCGCAAGCATGGCATATCCGTATATCGGTGTTGCCCGAGAGTAGCGCTCCGTCCAGCTGCGCTCAACCTCAGGATTGTCAGCAAAGGGCGGGGAGCGTACGAACCGGCATGGCTTCGAACCCGACTGCTGCACCTATTCTGTTCGACCGCGCGCTTCTGGCGCAGCGGGAGTTACGTGCCTGGCTTCTCGGGCCTGCAGCATTCCTGCTGGAGCGTGTCCTCGATGAGATGGAAGAACGAGTCAGCGCAGTGATGCGCGATTTCAGCAACGTTACGGACGTCTGGACGCCATCCGAGGCACTGCAGATACGACTCTACCGCCGCCTTCAGGTTCCGGTCCCGCGCGAGGCAATACTTTCTGAGTGGGTGAAAGAGACCCTGCAGCTAGCGCCGGAGTCGCGCGATCTGATCGTCTCGGCACTTGCCTTCCAGTTCGTCAACGACCTGCCGGGCGTGCTGGCGCAAATCCGCCGCGCGCTCAAGCCCGACGGGTTGTTGCTCGCAGCGATGATCGGCGGCGATACGCTTACCGAGCTCAGGCAAAGCTTTGCCGCAGCGGAAGCCGAATGCGAGGGCGGCGTTTCGCCGCGGGTCGCACCGTTCGCCGATCTGCGCGACGTCGGCGCGTTGCTGCAGCGAGCGGACTTTGCGCTGCCGGTCACTGATGTCGATCGCGTGGTGGTGCGCTACGACAGCGCGTTCGCGCTGATGCATGACCTTCGGCGCATGGGTGCCACTAACGTCTTGTGCGAACGTCGCCGCACGCCCACCCGCCGCACCACGATGCTGCGGATGGCACAGATTTATGCCGAGCGCTTCGCCGACGCCGACGGCCGCATCCGCGCGACCTTCGACGTGATCTGGCTCTCCGGCTGGGCGCCGCATGAGAGCCAGCAGCAGCCGTTGAAGCCCGGCTCGGCAAAGGCGAGCCTGGAGGCGGCGGTGAAGAAAGCGTCGAAGGACTGAGTCCTTTTCGTCATGCCCGGGCTTGTCCAGGGCATCCACGTCCTTGGCTGGGAGTCGCCAGAACGTGGATGGCCGGGACGAGCCCGGCCATGACGGCAACTACATCAGCAAATCGATCAAATGTGGAATCAGCGGAATGTCCGCGGGCGGCATCGGGTAGTCGCGCAGCCTGTTGGCGCGGACCCAGGCCAGTTGCTGGCCTTCGCGGGCGACCGCAAAACCTTCCCAGCGCCGGCAGATGTAGAGCGGCATCAATAGATGGAAGGTTTCGTAGGCGTAGCTGGCAAAGGTCAACGGTGCCAGGCAGGGCTCGCTGACCTCGATGCCGATCTCTTCCTTCAATTCGCGGATCAAGGTCTGCTCCGGCCGCTCGCCGGGCTCGACCTTGCCGCCGGGAAATTCCCAGAGGCCCGCCAGCGCCTTGCCCTCGGGACGCTGCGCGATCAGGATGCGCTTGTCGGCATCGACCAGCGCGCAGGCGACGACGAGGGTGAGCTTGATGTCAGCCATGCGCCGCGCCTTCGTTTACGACCGGTAGTCGCCGTTGATCGCGACATATTCCTTGGTGAGATCGCAGGTCAGCACGCGGTCGCGGCCCTTGCCGAGGCCGAGACCGACCTTGATCTGGATCTTCGGGTTCTTCATCACCTCGGACACCTCGGCCTCGTTGTAGGACGGGTCGCGCGCGCCGCTTTTGGCGACGCGGATGCCGTTGAACGAGATCGAGAGCTTGTCGCGGTTGGCCGGCTCGCCGGCCTTGCCGA
>CAZSRR010000051.1:0-42744 GCA_964609175.1 uncultured Bradyrhizobium sp. | reverse complement strand
AACGGGATCGCCGGCGGCGAGAAACGCGACCTCACTGCACGCACGCATGGGTTGGCGAATTTCCCGCAACAGGCGGTGTGGGGCTGGCGCGAACTGCCGGTGCCGGTGATTGCCGCGATCCAGGGCGTGGCGTTCGGCGGCGGATTTCAGCTCGCGCTGGGCGCCGACATGCGCTTCCTGACGCCGGATGCCAGGATGTCGATCATGGAGATCAAATGGGGCCTGGTGCCCGACATGGCCGGCACGCCGATCCTCGCCACGCTGGTGCGCGACGATATCTTGCGCGAACTGACCTATACCGGGCGCATCTTCTCGGCGCAGGAGGCCATGAGCTATGGCCTGGCGACCCGGATCTGCGACGATCCGCGCGCTGCCGCGCTCGAACTGGCGCGCGAGATCGCGGGCAAGAGCCCGGATGCGATCCGCGCCGCCAAGCGGATGCTGAACAAGCTTTCCGTGGATCCCGGCCCGGCGCTGCTGGCGGAATCCGTCGAGCAGCAGAAACTGCTCGGCAGCCCCAACCAGACCGAGGCCGTGCGCGCCAATATGGAAAAACGCGCGCCGAGGTTTGCGGAGGCTTAGCGTAAACTTCCGTCATCACCGGGCTTGTCCCGGTGATCCACGTCCTTTGTTGACGCAAAACAATTACGTGGATGGCCGGGACACCTAGGGCGAAGACGCGCTTCGCGCTTTTGCCCGGCCATGACGATCTGAATTCCTTCAACAAGAAGAACAAGGTAATGACCGACACATCCCTCTTTAACGGCATCATCAGCGGCCCGCGCCGGCGCAGCCACGACGAAGTTGCCGATCGCTCCGAACGCATCGCCAGCGGCTTGCAGAAACTCGGCGTCAAGCAGGGCGATAGCGTCGCCATGCTGATGCGCAACGACATCGCCTTCATCGAGTCGGCTTACGCTGCGATGCGGCTCGGCGCCTATGGCGTGCCGGTCAACTGGCACTTCAAGCCGGAAGAGATCAATTACGTGCTGAAGGATTGCGGCACTTCGGTGCTGATCGCGCATGCCGACATGCTGCATCAGTTGCGCGCAGCGATCCCGCCGGGCGTCACCGCACTCAGCGTGCCGACGCCGCCGGAAATCATCGCCAATTACAAGATCGATCCCGATCACCTGACGACGCCGGATTTCGCGATCGATTTCGAATCCTGGCTCACGCAGTTCCCGCGCTATGACGGGCCGGCGGTGCCGCAGCCGCAGAACATGATCTACACGTCGGGCACGACGGGCCACCCGAAGGGCGTGCGCCGCGCCGCGCCGACGCCGGAGCAGGTCGCCTATGGCGAACAGTTGCGCGCCATGATCTACGGCCTCAAGCCGGGCGCCCGCGCGTTGCTGCCGGGGCCGTTGTATCATTCCGCCCCGAACTCGTTCGGCCTGCGCGCCGGCCGGCTCGGCGGCGTGCTGGTTCTGATGCCGCGTTTCGACCCCGAGGAATTTTTGCGGGTGATCGCGACCGAGAAGATCGACACCATCTTCATGGTGCCGACCATGTTCATCCGGTTGATGAAACTGCCGGAAGAGGTTCGCAGGAAGTACGATATGTCCTCCCTGCGCCACATCATTCATGCCGCGGCCCCGTGCCCGGCCGACGTCAAGCGCGCGATGATCGAATGGTGGGGGCCGGTGATCTACGAATTCTACGGCTCGACCGAATCCAGCGCCGTCACCTTTGCCACGTCGGAGGACGCGCTGAAGAAGCCGGGCACCGTCGGCAGGATTTCGCCCGGCGCTGAGCTGCGCTTCATCGGCGATGACGGCCGGGAGTTGCCGCAGGGCGAGATCGGCGAAATCTATTCGCGCATCCTGGGCAATCCGGATTTCACCTATCACAACAAGCCGGAAAAGCGCGCCGAGATCGACCGCGACGGGTTCATCACTTCGGGCGATGTCGGCTATATCGACGCCGACGGCTACGTCTTCATCTGCGACCGCAAGCGCGACATGGTGATTTCGGGCGGCGTCAATATCTATCCCGCCGAGATCGAGTCGGTGCTGCACGCGCTGCCGGGCGTGCATGATTGCGCGGTGTTCGGCATTCCCGATCCGGAGTTCGGCGAGGCGCTGATGGCGGTGGTGGAGCCGCAGCCCGGGGTAGCGCTGGATCTGGCGTCCATCCGCAGCCAGCTCAAGGTCTCGCTGGCGGACTACAAGGTGCCAAAACACATCGAAATCCAGACCAATCTGCCGCGCGAGGATTCCGGAAAAATCTTCAAGCGCCGCCTGCGCGATCCCTATTGGCAGGAAGCGGGGCGGAAGATTTAGCGAATGAGACGTTCCATCGTCGTCTTGCCCGGGCTTGTCCCGCCTGCGGGGCCGAAGCCCCTTCGGCGAGGCGAAGGCCCGGGCACCCACGTCCTTGGCATGCAGTGGGAAGACGTGGATGGCCGGGACAAGCCATGGACAAGTCCGGCCATGACGGAGTGAATGCACGCCTCCATCTTTATCTTGCACTGCGACAAAAAACTTGCACACTCGGAATGGCTGGGCAGTTTCTGAGGTAGCGAGCCATGTCTGTACAGACGATGCCATCCCAGACCACGCCATCCGAGACCGAAATCCGGTCAAATCGCGCAGAAGACGCGGAAGACGCCCGGTTAAGGACCGATATCCGCCTGCTCGGCCGCATTCTCGGCGATACCGTCCGCGACCAGGAAGGCGACGAGATATTCGACCTGGTCGAGCGCATCCGGCAGACCTCGATCCGGTTCCACCGCGACGAGGACAAGCTGGCGCGGCGAGAACTGGAGGCCATCCTTGACGGCCTGTCGATTGCCGATACGGTCCGGATCGTTCGCGCCTTCAGCTATTTCTCGCATCTCGCCAACATCGCCGAAGACCAGAACAATATCCGCCAGATGCGGGGCTGGGGCGCCGGCGGCGGGCCGCGGACAGGCATGCTGGCGCAGACATTGTCGCACGCCAAAGCGGCCGGCTTCAGTGCCTCCGACCTGCTGCGTTTCTTCGGGGATGCGCAGGTCAGTCCCGTTTTGACCGCCCACCCGACCGAAGTCCGCCGCAAGAGCACGATGGACCGCGAGATGGAAGTCGCGGCGCTGCTCGACCGGCGGGAACGCATGCGGATGACGCCGGAGGAAGCCGACGCCTGCGACGAGCAATTGCGCCGCGCCGTGCTGACACTGTGGCAGACCAACCTGCTGCGCCGGACCAAGCTGACGGTGCTGGACGAAGTCGAGAACGGCCTGTCGTTCTACGACTACACGTTCCTGCACGAGGTGCCCCGGCTGCATTGCGCGCTGGAGGACCAGTTGAACCAGGAGGGCGTATCCGGCGAACTGGCGTCGTTCCTGACGATGGGAAGCTGGATCGGCGGCGACCGCGACGGCAACCCGTTCGTGACCGCCGACGTCATGCGCGGCACGCTGCACCTGCAGTCCAGCCGGGTGATGAGCTTCTATCTCGAGCAGTTGCATGCGCTCGGCTCGGAATTGTCGATGGCGGCGCATCTGGCCGACGTATCTGACGAGCTGCGCGAATTGGCCGCGCGCTCACCGGACACCTCGCCGCACCGGAGCGGCGAACCTTATCGACTGGTGGTTTCCGGCATCTATGCCCGCCTGACGGCGACAGCGCTGCGGCTGGAAGTCGAAATCACCCGCCGGCCGGTCGGTGAGGCCGCGCCTTACGCCAGCGTCAAGGAGTTCAAGGCCGAGCTTGACGTGCTCTACCGCTCGCTGGTCGCGAACAATTCCGGGGTGATCGCCCGCGGGCGGTTGCGGTTGTTGCGCCGCGCCGCCGATTGCTTCGGCTTCCATCTCGCCCGGCTCGACATCCGGCAAAACTCGGCCGTGCATGAACGCACCGTCGCGGAACTGTTCGACGCCGCGATCCCGGGCATGTCCTACGTGGCGCTTGGCGAAGAAGCCCGCGTCAGCCTGCTGACGAACGAACTGCGCAGCGCGAGGCCGCTGAGTTCGGCGTTCATCAAGTACAGCGAGGAAACGCTAAGCGAACTGGCGCTGTTCCGCGCCGCCGCCGAGGCCCATGCCAAATTCGGCGCCGACGTGATTTCCCAATGCATCATCTCGATGTGCAAGGGCATGTCCGACATGCTGGAGGTCGCGGTGCTGTTGAAGGAGGTCGGCCTGGTCAATCCGTCCGGCCGCAGCGCGATCAACATCGTGCCGCTGTTTGAAACCATCGAGGATTTGCAGGCCTCCGCCGACATCATGGACCGGATGCTGTCGCTGCACGACTATCGCAGGCTGGTGGACAGCCTCGGCGGCGTGCAGGAAGTGATGCTCGGCTATTCCGACAGCAACAAGGACGGCGGCTTCGTCACCTCGGGCTGGGAGCTCTACAAGGCCGAGATCGGGCTGGTCGAGGTGTTCGAGCGCCACCATGTGCGTCTGCGGCTGTTCCACGGCCGCGGCGGCTCGGTCGGCCGCGGCGGCGGGCCGAGCTATGACGCGATCATCGCGCAGCCCGGCGGCGCCGTGAACGGCCAGATCCGGATCACCGAGCAGGGCGAGATCATCTCCAGCAAATATTCCAACGCCGAAGTCGGACGCAACAATCTGGAGATCCTGGCGGCCGCCACGCTCGAAGCCAGCCTGCTGCAGCCCCGCCAGAGCGCGCCGCGCAAGGAATATCTGATTGCGATGGATCAGCTGTCGGCGCTGGCGTTCAAAGCCTATCGCGGCCTGGTCTACGAGACCGAGGGGTTCGCCGATTATTTCTGGAACTCGACCGTCATCAACGAGATCGCGACGCTGAACATCGGCAGCCGCCCGGCCTCGCGCAAGAAAACCCGCGAGATCGAGGACCTGCGCGCGATCCCCTGGGTGTTCAGCTGGGCGCAATGCCGCCTGATGCTGCCGGGCTGGTACGGGTTCGGCTCGGCGGTCGATAGCTGGATCGCGGAGCATCCGGAGCAGGGCATGGCGTTCCTGCAGGAGCTTTACCGCGAATGGCCGTTCTTCCGCATGCTGCTGTCGAACATGGACATGGTGCTGTCGAAAAGCTCGATCGCGATCGCCTCGCGCTATGCCGAACTGGTGCCCGACGTCAAACTGCGCGAGAACATCTTCGGGCGTATCCGCCGCGAATGGCACCTGTCGATCGAGACGCTGCTCGACATCATGGGCCACGAACGGCTGCTGCAGGGCAACCCGCTGCTCGATCGCTCGATCCGCAACCGCTTCCCCTATCTCGACCCGCTCAACCATGTGCAGGTGGAGTTGCTGAAGGAACACCGCGCGCAGAACCCGGATGAACAGGTGCTGCGCGGGATTCAGATCACTATCAACGGGATTTCGGCGGGGCTGAGGAACAGCGGGTAAAAGGCGTAGCCTTCACTGTCATCTCCACTCGTCATGGCCGGGCTTGACCCGCCCGCGGGGCCGAAGCCCCTTCGGCGAGGCGAAGGCCCGGGCATCCACGTCTTCCTTCGAACCGGACCAAAGACGTGGATGGCCGGGACAAGCCCGGCCATGACGTGGACAGAGTGTGCACAACTCACAACATCTCACGGCTTCATCGCACCCTGCGCGCTGGTATAGACCGCATAGAGCGACGACGATCCGCAGATGTAAAGCCGGTTTCGCTGCTGGCCGCCGAAACACAGATTGGCGACGGTTTCCGGGATGTGAATCTTGCCGAGCAGGTCGCCGTCGGGCGTGTAGCAGCGCACGCCGTCTTCGTTGGGATCGCCCCATCCCACCGAGCACCATAGCCGCCCGGCGGTGTCGCAGCGCAGGCCGTCGGTGATGCTGGGTTTTGGGATATCGGCAAAGACCTTGCTGTTCGAGAGTTTTCCGGCAGCGAGGTCGACGTCGAATACGCGGATATGCGATGGATTGTCCGGCCCGTCGGTGAAGCCGGTATCGCAGATGTAAAGCTTCTTCTCATCCGGCGAGAAGCACAGCCCGTTCGGCTCCACGAAGTCGTCGACCACCACCTTGATGTCGCCGGTTTTCGGATCGACGCGATAGACGTTTTTCTTGTCCTGTTCGGCGTCGGCCTTGATGCCCTCGTAGAAGCCGCCGATGCCGTAGGCCGGGTCGCAGAACCAGATCGACCCGTCGGCGGCGACGACCGCGTCATTCGGCGAGTTCAGTTTCTTGCCATTATACTTGTCGGCGATGATCGTGATCGAACCGTCGAGCTCCGTCCGGGTAACACGGCGGCCGGAGTGTTCGCAGGTGATCAGACGTCCCTCGCGATCGATGGTGTTGCCGTTCGAGTTCATCGATGGCTGCCGATAGACGCTGACGTGGCCGTCATCCTCGGAGAAGCGCATGATGCGGTTGTTGGGGATGTCGGAGAACAGCACGTAGCGCCCGGCTGCAAAGTAGACCGGGCCTTCGGCCCAGCGGAATCCAGTGGCGACGCGCTCAACCGCCATCGTGCCGGCGAAGGCTGGGAAGCCCGTCGGCCCGAATGAAACCTTAGGCTTCTTCATCGATTCCAGGCGGGCATCCGGATAGCGGGCACCGGATAGCGGGCCGAGCGGCAGGGGTGGCGCTGCGGTGGTCGGCACGCCGGTCTGGCCGAGCGGCGCAACGGAGGCTGCCGAGGCTGCCGTGATCGTCACGGCGGAGGCAGCCAGGCCCGCGGCGCCGGTCAATATTTTGCGGCGGTTAAAGCCGCCGCGCTGCTGGGAATCGGGAAAGGTCAGTGAGCTTGTCATGATTTCCTCCCATATGATTTTTATTGGGAGGAAAACATCAGCCCGCATTCGGGCATAAAGCGGGCGGGCTGAGTTGGACAACCGAAGTTGGTTGCAGACTCCTAGGGTGGGCTGAGCGCAGCGAGCCCACCATCTTCTTTCGAATGTGTGTAAATGTGGTGGGCATGCTGCGCTTTGCCCACCCTTGCTGCATCGCGTGTCGCTTAGATCGGATCCCAGGGGAAGATGTCCGCCGAGCGGTCGAGCTTGTAGAAGGAATCCTTGAGCGCCGGCATGCCGTGTTCGGCGATGGTCTGCGGCGTCCAGCCTTCCGAGCGATGCACCGAGCGGATCGGACGGTTCTGGCTGAACAGGAAGATCTCGTTCATGCGGACGCCGAAGATCTGTCCGGTCACGTCCTTGGCGTCGTCGGACATCAGGTAGGCGCAGACCGGCGCGATCTTTTCCGGGCCCATCTGCTTGATCTTCTCGACCCGGGCTTTCTGGGCTTCCGTCTCGGTCGGGATGGTGCCGATCATGCGGGTCCAGGCGAACGGCGACACGCAGTTGGAGCGCACGTTGAAGCGGCCCATGTCGAGCGCGATCGACTTCGACAGGCCGACGATGCCGAGTTTCGCCGCGGCGTAGTTGGCCTGGCCGAAATTGCCGATCAGGCCCGAGGTCGAGGTGAAGTGCACGAAGGAGCCGCTCTCCTGCTCGCGGAAAATGCGTGCTGCCGCGTGGCTGACATAGAACGAGCCCATCAGGTGCACCTTGATGACGGCCTCGAAGGCTTCCACGCTCATCTTGTGGAAGATCATGTCGCGCAGAATGCCGGCGTTGTTGACCACGCCGTCGAGCCGGCCGAAATGATCGGTCGCGGTCTTGACGATCTTGCTGGCGGGGATCGCTTCGGCCACCGACTCGAAGTTCGGCACGGCGGTGCCGCCGCGCTTCTTGATTTCCTCGACCACTTCCTCGGCGGGGGCCGCCGACGTGCCGGCGCCGTCGGCGGCGCCGCCGGGATCGTTGACCACGACCTTGGCGCCCTCGGCGGCGCACAGCAGCGCGATTTCGCGCCCGATACCGCGGCCGGCGCCGGTGACGATGATGACCTTGTCTTGCAGTGATTTTGTCATGGGGGTTCTCCGCTATCGATTCCGTTCTCCGGCCGTCATTCCGGGGCGCGCAACGCGCGAACCCGGAATCCATATTGCCGCACGATGGATTCCGGGCCTGGTCCTTCGGACCATCCCGGAATGACGAGTGACTACTTCTCGTTCGTAAAGATGACGGTGCCCGACGCCGCGAACATGCCGCCGACGCCGTGACAGACCGAGATTTTCGCGTCCTTGACCTGGGCCGGTGCGATGCCGCGCATCTGGCGCACGCTCTCCTGCAGCGCGTACATGCCGTACATGCCGGAATGCATGTAGCTGAGCCCGCCGCCATTGGTGTTGAGCGGCAGCTTGCCGCCGGGGCGGGTATGGCCGTCGGCGATGAACTTTCCGGTCTCTTCATGCGGCATGAAGCCGAGATCGCCGAGCCCGAACAGCGGCAGGTGCGCGAAGGCGTCGTAGATCATCAAATGATCGACGTCCTTGTGGGTGATGCCGGCCTCCTTGAACGCGGTCGGTCCCGCGACCTTGAAAGCACGCGAGGAGTTGAACGTCTCCATCTGGCTGACCATCGGCGTTTCCACGCTCTCGCCGGTGCCGAGGATGTAGACCGGCTTCTTCGGGAAATCCCTGGCACGGTCCGCCGAGGTCAGGATCAGCGCGCCGCCGCCGTCGGTGACGAGGCAGCACTGCAGCAGGCGGAACGGATAGGCGATCATCCGCGAGTTCAGCACGTCGGCGACCGTGATCGGGTCCTTCATCATCGCGCGGGGGTTCTTCGCCGCCCATTCCCGCTGCACCACGGCGACCATGGCGATCTGCTCGTGGGTGATGCCGTGGGTCTTCATGTAGCGCAGCACCGGGATCGGGAACATGCTGGGTGGGCCGTAGACGCCGAACGGCGCCTCGAACTGCCCCTGCAGGCTGTCGGCGGGAATCGAGCGCGGCAATTTGCCGATCATCGACTTGCCGCTTTCGGCGTGGGTGATCAGCACGGTCTTGCACAGCCCGGCCTCGATCGCCGCAGCCGCGTGCCGGACGTGAAGCATGAAGGAGCAGCCGCCGACGGAGGTGCCGTCGACCCAGGTCGGCGTGATGCCGAGATAGTGGGCGATCTGCTGCGGGGTTTCGACCGCGGTGGCGATGCCGTCGATGTCGGAGAGTTTCAGTCCGGCATCGGCGATGGCGTTGAGCGCCGCATCCGCATGGAGCTGGATCTGCGACATGTTGGGGATGACGCCGAGCTCGGTGGTCTCGGCTGCGCCGACGACGGCGACTGCATTCTTGCGCATGGTGCTTAACCCTTCGCCGGACGGAACATCGGAAGGGTGATCTTGTCGTCGAGCTTTTCGAACGCGACTTCGAGCTTCATGTCGAGCTCCAGGGCCTCCGGCGTCTGCGGACAGTCGACGATGTTGCTCATCATGCGCGGGCCTTCTTCGAGTTCGACCACCGCGATCGCGTAGGGCGGGGTGAAGCCGGGCGCCGCCGGGCGGTGGTTGATGACGTAGCTGTAAAGTGTGCCCTTGCCGCTTGCCTTGAACACCGAGACCTTGCGCGAGGCGCAGGAGGGGCAGAACGGGCGCGGCGGGAAATAGACATTGGCGCAGGCGTCGCAGCGCTGCAGGCGCAATTCGCCGGCCTGCGTGCCGTCCCAGAAATGCTGGGTTTCGGGCGTGGGTTTTGGTTTCGCGCGGGCGGGCTCCGCCATGTCGGCTGTTCTCCTTGGGAAACGGGCGCCAGGGGGCGCATGTTGCGAACTTGATGCGCCATTTGCCCATTGCCCGTCAACGGTTCAGCGGCGGCTGAGCCGCATGGCCGCATTCCCGTCCCGGAGAGCGCTTGTATGCCAGCGATTTTCCGCGCTAGGGTATTTCTCTCTGCGAAACATAATGCGCACAACGGCGATGGAGTTCAGGTGCGAACCATTCGGATAGGCTCCGGCGCCGGCTATTCGGGCGATCGCATCGAGCCCGCGATCGAACTCGCCGAAAAGGGCGACATCCAGTATCTCGTGTTCGAATGTCTCGGCGAACGCACGGTGGCGCTGGCGCAGCAGGCGCGGATGAAAAATCCGGACAGTGGTTATGACCCGTTGCTCGAGGAGCGGATGCGCGCGGTGCTGCCGCTCTGCGCCGCCAAGGGCATCAAGATCGTCACCAACATGGGCGCCGCCAATCCCGAAGCGGCGGCGCGTAAGACCGCCGACATCGCAAAATCGCTCGGGCTGTCCGCGCTGAAGATCGCGGCCGTCGTCGGCGATGACGTGCTCGACGCTTGCAAGGACGGTGATCTCCCGATCATGGAATTCGACGGCACGATCAAGCAACTCGGTAACCGGTTGCTGTCGGCCAATGCCTATCTCGGCGCCGAGCCGATGGCGCAGGCGCTCTCGGCCGGCGCCGACATCGTCATCACCGGCCGCGCCTCCGATCCCGCGCTGTTTTTGGCGCCGATGATCCACGCCTTCGGCTGGGCGATGGACGACTGGAATCTGCTGGGGCAGGGGACGGTTACCGGGCATTTGCTGGAATGCGCGGGCCAGATCACCGGCGGCTATTTTGCCGATCCCGGTTACAAGGACGTGGCGGGGTTGGCGCGGCTTGGCTTTCCAATCGGCGAAGTCGGCGAGGACGGCAGCCTCGTCGTCACCAAGGTTGCGGGTTCCGGCGGCGCGGTGACGGCACGGACCTGCAAGGAGCAGTTGCTCTATGAGGTGCACGACCCCGCCAAATATTTCCAGCCGGACGTGGTGGCCGACTTCTCGCAGGTGAAGGTCGAGGAGATCGGGCCTGATCGCGTGCGCGTGAGCGGCGGGCGGGGGACGAAGCGGACCGATACGCTGAAGGTCTCGGTCGGCTATGTCGACAGCTACATCGGCGAAGGGCAGATCTCCTATGCCGGCCCCGGTGCGCTGGCGCGCGGACGGCTGGCGCTGGAGATCGTCCGCGAACGGCTGAAGCTGACGGGCGTCGACGCCAGCGAATGGCGGTTTGAGCTCGTCGGCGTGGATTCCCTGCACGGGCCGGACGTTTCCGCGCGCGCCAACGAACCCTATGAAGTGCGCGTGCGTGTCTCCGGACGCACCGAGAATCTGCGCGAGGCGGTCAGGATCGGCAACGAGGTCGAAACCCTCTATACCAACGGCCCGGCAGCGGGCGGCGGTGCGTGGAAGTCGGCGCGGGATGTCGTTGCCGTCGCTTCGGTCCTGCTGCCGCGCCATCTTGCAAAACCGCAAGTCCGGTTCGTGGGGGCGTGACGATGAAGCTGCGCGAGATCGCCCATTCCCGCACCGGCGACAAGGGCAACATCTCCAATATCTCCGTCATCGCCTATGACGCCAAGGACTATGAACTGCTGCGCGAGCAGGTGACGGCGGCGCGGGTGAAATCGCATTTCGCCGGGGTCGTTCAGGGCGAGGTGGTTCGCTATGAGCTGCCCAATCTGTCCGCGCTGAATTTTGTGATGGACCAGGCGCTCGGCGGCGGCGTGACGCGGTCATTGGCACTGGATGCGCACGGCAAATCGCTGAGTTCGGCGCTGCTCGATCTCGATATCGTGCCCGCGCCCGATAGCAGATAGCAGAGAGAGCGACGATCATGCCCGCTTATCCGACACTTGCCACCCTGGCTGCCGATCTCGAAAGCGGCGCGACCACCGCGCGAAAGCTGGTCGAGGCGTGCCTCGCCCGGATCGCGGATCCCGCCGGCGAAGGCCAGCGCGTCTTCATCCACGTCGACAAGGAAGCCGCGCTCGGGGCTGCGGATGCCATGGACCGGCTGCGCCAGGCCCATGCTGCGCCGTCGCCCTATGCCGGCATCCCCGTCTCGATCAAGGATCTGTTCGACATCAAGGGGCAGGTGACCCGCGCCGGCTCGCGCGCGCTGGAAGAGAACTGCACGCCGGCGGAGGCCGACGCCACCGTGGTGGCGCGGCTGCGCCGGGCAGGTTTTGTCGTGATCGGCCGTACCAATATGACCGAGTTCGCCTATTCCGGCATCGGCATCAATCCGCATTACGGCACGCCGAAGAGCGCCTGGAATCGCAGCGTCGGCCACGTGCCCGGCGGCTCGTCCTCCGGCGCGGCGGTGTCGATCGCCGATCAGATGGCCTATGGTGCGCTCGGCACCGATACTGGCGGCTCCTGCCGGATTCCGGCGGCCTATAACGGCATCGTCGGCTACAAGCCGACGCAACGCCGCGTGCCGCTCGACGGCGGCGTGCCGCTGTCGTCCTCGCTCGACAGTTTTGGGCCGCTGGCGCGCAGCGTTGATTGCTGCGCGGTGCTCGATGCCGTGCTCGCGGGGGAAGCCGTGCTGCCGTTGCAGCCGCGCCCGGTGAAGGGCATGCGGCTCGCGGTGCCGACCACGGTGGCGCTCGACGATCTCGACGACGAGGTCGCAACAACCTTCGAGCGCGCGCTGGAGACGCTGTCACGCCACGGCGCCTCGATCGAGCGGATCGAGGTGCCTGAATTCCACGATGTCGGGGTCATGAACAGCAAGGGCGGCTTCGCCGCCGCGGAAAGCTACGCCTGGCACCGCTATCTGATCGTCAGCGAGGGCGACGTCTACGATCCCCGGGTTCGCGTCCGCATTCTGCGCGGCGAAAGCATCAGCGCTGCCGATTACATCGATATCCTCAATGCGCGCCGCTCATTCATTACAAGGACGGAAGCGCGCATCGCGCCCTATGATGCGCTGGTGCTGCCGACCACGGCGAACACGCCGCCCGCCATCGCCGACCTCGCCGACGACAAGGCGTTCGCGACGCAGAACCTCCGCGCGTTACGCAACTGCACGCTGATCAACATGCTCGACGGCTGCGCCATCTCGCTGCCGGCACATCGCGAGGGAGAGGTGCCGGTTGGGTTGATGCTCGCCGCCGCCGGCGGATCGGATCGCCGGATTTTCGAACTGGCGGCCGGGATGGAGAATCTCATCCGGGGATGAGCTGGCTTTTTCCGTCAGGCTAAGTCGCCATCCGCCGTCATGGCGATCTATCCCCGAGTTGAGGCATGGATTGCTTCGCTGCGCTCGCAATGACGGGGATGGAACTGGTCGGAAATCGGGTGGCGGGTGACGATGCCATTTGCGAGAATGCTTGCCATGAAAGCAACCGCAAAAAATCTCCACCGGCCTGTCTCCGAAATCGCCACGCGCGTCGATGCCATCGACTGGGTACAGGTAACCGCCGATCTTGACGTGCAGGGCTGCGCCGTTCTGAAAGGATTGTTGTCACCTGACGAATGCGCCACCTTGGCCGACCTGTATCCGGACGACAGGAACTTCCGCAGCCGCATCGTCATGGGCCGCCACGGCTTCGGCCGCGGCGAGTACAAGTATTTTTCCTATCCGCTGCCCGATCTGATCGCGCAATTGCGCCCCGAGCTCTACGCGCGGCTCTGCCCCACAGCCAATCGCTGGAACGAGACGATGGGGATCGACACCCGCTATCCCGAGCGCCACGAAGCGTTCCTCAAGCGCTGCCATGACGCCGGCCAGACACGGCCGACGCCGCTGCTGCTGCAATATGGCGCGGGCGACTACAATTGCCTGCATCAGGACCTCTATGGCGAACATGTGTTTCCGCTGCAGGTCGCGATCCTGTTGTCGCAGCCGGGGCGCGATTTCGAAGGCGGCGAGTTCGTGCTGACGGAACAGCGGCCACGGATGCAGTCGCGGCCCGAGGTGGTGCCGCTGATGCAGGGCGATGCGGTGGCCTTTGCTGTGCATCACCGGCCGGTGCAGGGGACGCGTGGGCCCTACCGGGTTAACCTGCGCCACGGCGTCAGCCGGATCCGTTCCGGCCATCGCCATACCATCGGTGTGATCTTTCACGATGCCAAGTGAGTGCGGGCTGAATTGACTGCGGATTTGTTCGAAGGCATCGGTGACACGCGTCCGTCGCGCGAGGCGATGGCGGAAGGTGCGCTATTGCTGCGCGGATTTGCACGGGCGTTCGAAGCCGAACTGCTTCCGGCGCTTCGCGTGATCGTCCAGCAGGCGCCGTTCCGGCGTCTGATCACGCCCGGCGGCCACCGCATGTCGGTCGCGATGACCAATTGCGGCAGCGTCGGTTGGGTGTCGGACGCAACGGGGTATCGCTATGACCCCGTCGATCCGCAGTCGAACCAGCCGTGGCCGGCGATGCCGCCGGTGCTGCTCAAGCTGGCGGCCGAGGCGGCTGACACTGCCGGGTTCAGCGGCTTCGCGCCGGAGGCGTGCCTGATCAACCGCTACGTGCCGGGCGCAAAACTCTCGTTGCACCAGGACAAGGATGAGCTCGATTTCGGCGCGCCGATCGTCTCGGTCTCGCTCGGGCTGCCTGCGGTGTTTCTGTTCGGCGGTCCGAAGCGTGCGGACAATATTGCGCGCTACCGGCTGGAGCATGGCGACGTGGTGGTGTGGGGCGGCCCATCGCGGCTGTACTTTCACGGCGTCGCAGCGCTCTCCGACGGCGAGCATGCCGTGATGGGACGCCAGCGAATCAATCTCACGTTTCGAAAAGTGCGGTGATCTTCCTTCTCCCCTAGTGGGAGAAGGTGGCGCGAAGCGCCGGATGAGGGGTATGTCTCCGCACGAGAGGTAGGCGCTTGTGGCAACATACCCCTCATCCGACGCGCTTCGCGCGCCACCTTCTCCCACAAGGGGAGAAGGGAAGAAAGTAAGAAGCGTTTCATCGACGTCTCGTCTGGTCTATGCTTCCGTCCGGGGGACCTGCATGACCACATCAGAAGTAACGTCCGACACCAGCGCGACCGGCACTGGCGTGTATCTCGCCATCCTGCAACTCGTCTTTGCACTGGGCTGGACGACCTACGTCGTCTATCTGCCGAAACTGTGCGCCGATGTCGGGATCGAGCCGTCGGCCGTGATCCTCATCCTGATGCTGGATCAGGCGATCTTCACCATCGCCGACACCGCGATGGGAATCGCCGCCGACCGGATCGCGCCATTCATCGGCAAGCTCGGCGCGTTCGTCGGCGCGCTGACCGCCATCTCCTGTGCGGCGTTCATCGCGCTGCCGTTCGTGGCCGGGACCGGACCCGGTGCGCAGATCTGGTTCATCGGGCTGGCCCTGGTCTGGGTCGTGACGTCATCGGCGTTGCGCGCGCCGCCGCTGACGTTGCTGGGCAAATACGCTGCGCGGCCGGCGATCCCGTTCTTGTCGGCATTGACGATGGTTGGCTATGGCCTGGCGGGGGCGATATCGCCCTATCTCGGCGTGGTGCTGCGCACGCACGACGCGCGGTTGCCGTTCGTGATCTCCGGCGTGGTGCTGCTGGTGACGACGCTCGCCCTGTCGCGGGTCGAGCGTGGACTGGCGCAGGCGCCTGCCGTCGCGAAAGCGCCGATGGCGCCGGCAAAATCGCTTGGTCGGGTGCCGATGTTCTTCATCGCCTCGATGGTCATCCTGTCGCTCGGTTATCAGCTGCATTTCTCCATCAACAGCACGCCGTTCTATCTGCGCTTCGCAAAACCGGACGACCTGCAATGGCTGATGCCGGTGTTCTGGATCGGCTTCAACATCGCGATGTTTCCGGCCAGCGTCGTCGTCAAGCATCGCGGCGGGCTGATCGTGATGGGCGCCGCCGGCGTGCTCGGGGCGCTCGCCGTGCTGGGCGCGGAGATGGCGGGCAACCTCAACATCCTGATCGTGGCGCAATTCATCGCTGGCGCAGCCTGGGGCTGCATGCTGATGGCCGCGGTCTCGGCGGCGCTGGCGATCGGGGAGACCGGCGCCGAGGGCAAGGTCGTTGGCCTGGTGTTTTCCGCGCTGGCGCTTGCGACGTTCGCGCGGATGGCGGCCGTCGCTGGTGGCCTGCAGAAGCTGCCGGAATACGCGCCACTGCTGCAATGGGCGCCGGTGGCGTGCTGGTCGGTTGCCGGTGCCGGATTGCTGGTGATCGCGGCGTCGCGGGTGCAAAGGAGGGTGGTGGAGAGAGAGGCTTAAGTCTCTCTGATGTCATTCCGGGTTCGATGCTTCGCATTGCCCCGGAATGACATGGCTTACGGTTTCGGCGGATGAATGAACGCCCACGGGCTCACTTCGGAATCCGTCGGCACTTCCACCGAAATCACATACGGCCCGCCGTCGGCCAGCGCCTTTTCCAGCGCGGCCTTGAACTGGTCCGGCGCAGTGACGCGCGCGGCGCCGCAGCCGAACGACTCCGCGAGTTTGACGAAATCCGGATTGACCAGGTCCGATGCCACCACGCGCCCGTCAAAATGCTGGCGCTGGTCGCGGCGGACATTGCCGTAGGCGTTGTTGTTGAACACCAGCGTCACCACGCCGATCTTGAACTGCACGGCGGTCGACAGCTCCTGCACGCCGAACATGAAGCCGCCGTCGCCGGTAATCGCGACCACGGGCTTGTCCGGGTTGGCGACCTTGGCGCCGAGCGCGGTCGGAAAGCCCGAGCCGAGCGTGCCCTGATAGCCAGAGGTGATGAAGGTGCGCGGTTGATAGACCGGAAAGCCGTACCAGGAGGCGAAGCCGACCTGCGACAGCTCGTCGGTAACGATGGCGTTGTCCGGCAGCACCTCGCGAAGGATGTTCAGGTACGCCATCTGCGGCTGCACCTTCTGGATCTCCTGCTGTGTCGCGGCGGTTACTTCGCGGATCTCGGCACGCCGGCCGCTGGTCTTGCTGAAGCCTACCTTTTTCACGGCTGCGACCAGATCCGCCGTGCCGGCCTTGGCGTCGGCGACGATGGCGGCATCGGATGGCAGCCGGCGCATTTCGACGGGGTCGATATCGATGCGAACCGATTTCAGCCCTTGAGGCTGATAGGGCCAGCGGAAGCCGGAGGCCGGCAGTTCGGCGCGGGTACCGATCGCAATCATCAGGTCGGTGGTCGGCCACAGCTTGTAGGCGGCCGCCATGGTCAGCCCGAGCTCATGCGCATTGGAGACGATGCCGCGACCGCTGCGGAACGCCACGACAGGCGCGTCGATCATCTCGGCCAGTTCGAGGATCTCCTCGCCCGCATGCAGCGCGCCGCTGCCGACGAAAATCATCGGCCGCTTCGCGCGCTTGATCAGCGCGGCGGCGGCCTTGACGCGGTCAGCATCGGGCTGCGGCGCGGGCAGGAGATCGAACACTTCGGACGCGCCGACCTGCGTGCGTTGCGTAAAGACGTCCCATGGCATCTCCAGCGAGACGGGGCCGCGACGGCCCGACATCATCTGCTGGAACGCGCGCGAGACCAGCGAGGGCGCCGCGCCGGGATACTCGATGCGCTCGGCCCATTTGACGAAGGTGCGCAGCGTGGCGAGCTGGTCCGGCATCTCGTGCAGGTGGCCGCGGCCTTTGCCGAGGAAATTCGTCGGCACCTGGCCGGTGAGGCACAGCACCGGCTCGTTGCAGCCAAACGCCGTCAGCAACGCCGCGCTGGCGTTGAGCACGCCGGGGCCGGGCACCACGCTGAAAACGCCGGGTTTGCCCGACGAGCGCGCATAGCCGAACGCCATGTAGCCACAGGCCTGCTCATGCCGCGCGCCGATCACCTTGAGCTGCGCCTGATGGAACGCGTCGAACAGGCCGTAGATTTGCGCGCCGGGCAGGCCGAACACGGTGTCGACGCCATGCGCGACGAGGCCATTGACAATCGCTTCGCCGCCGGAAGTTGCAGTCATTATCTTGTCCACTCGTTACCAGTTCAGGCCTCGTCGGCCACGCCGTTCTTCAGCACGCCGACCCCGTCGGCTTCAACCTCGATGATATCGCCGGGCTTCAGATAGCGCGGCGGATCGAATCTTGCACCGGCACCGGTCGGCGTTCCCGTCACGATGACGTCACCGGGCACCAAGGTCGTGAAAGTCGAGAGATAGTTGATGAGATAGCGGAAGCCGAAGATCAAGCGGCCGGTGCGGTCGTCCTGCCGCGTCTCGCCGTTCACCCGCGTGGTCAGGCGGATGTCGGCGATCTGGCTTTCACTGGTGTAAGGCACGAGCCAGGGACCAAGGCTGCCGGTGGAGTCGAAGTTCTTGCCCTGGGTGACGTTGAATTTTGCGTGGCGCACCCAGTCGCGGATCGTGCCTTCATTGCACAGCGTGATCGCGGCGATGTGATCCAGCGTGTCGCTCTCCTTGATGTGGCGCCCGGCCTTGCCGATGATCAGCACCAGTTCGCCCTCGTAGTCCAGTTGGGCGGAGGCGCGCGGGCGGATCAGCGGCGCGTTGTGGCCAACGAACGAGCGCGGCGTGCGCATGAACATGCTCGGATATTTCGGCGCGTCCTGTCCGTCCTTGTATTCGGCGTTGCGGTCCGGGTAGTTGACGCCGATGCAGATGATCTTTTCCGGCGCCGGGATCGGAGGCTGCCAGGCGATCGCGTCGAGCGAATGATCCGGCTTGTGCCGTGCACCTTCCTCGGCGAGTTTTGTCAGTGCGCCGGCCGCGATGGCTTCGCGCAGCGTCGGATAATCCTTGGCGAAGCGCGCCGAGAGATCGACGATGCCGGCGTCGGTGACCGCGCCGTATTTCTGGGTGCCGTCGACAGTGAAGGTGGCGAGGCGGGGAGAGGCCATTTTCGTTACCTCAATCCGCAATCGTGACGTCGGCGACGAAGGCCGGCTCACGCACGGCCTGTTCGGTGAAGGGCGTGCCTTCCTCGAACCAGGAGCGCGGCGCCGGCGCGCCCCACAGCGTCTGCCGTCGCGGGTCTTTCAGCGACCAGCGCAGCGGCTCGTGGTCGTGATCGCCGGTAAAATAGTCGCTGGTGTAGAGCTCGAGCCGGTGGCCGTCGGGATCGCGGACGTAAAGGAAGAACGCGTTGGAAATGCCGTGGCGGCCGGGGCCGCGCTCGATGTTTTTCAGATAGCCGCTGGAGGCCATGACGTCGCACAGATGCAGCACGTTCATCGCGGTCGGAACCCAATAGGCAAAATGGTGCAGGCGCGGGCCGCGGCCGTTGGTGATGGCAAAGTCGTGCACATTGCCCTTGCGGTGCATCCACGCGGCGGCGATGCGGCCGTTCGGGCCGTCTTCCTCGCCGTACTCGGTCAGGCGGAAGCCGAGCCGGGCGTAGAAATCGATGGTGTTCTGCACCTCGGGCGAAAAGACGTTGAAATGATCGAGCCTTTGCGGATGGCAGCCTTTATATAAGTCGTAGCGTCGCAACAGATGCGGGCGCTTCTCCATCGTCGCATAGAGTTCGAGCTGGAAGCCGACGGGATCGGTGAATTGCAGCGTGCGGCCCTGGAACGGCTGGTCGGTGAAGGCATAGCTGATGCCGTTCTCGGAAAAGAAACTGGCGGCCCTGTCGAGATCGCCGTCGTTACCGACCTTGAAGCCGAGCCGGTTGCAGGCCGCGACAGGCGCCTTCCGCAGCACCAGCGAGTGATGCTGATGCTCTTCGAAGCCGCGCAGGTACACCGCCTTGTCGTCGGCGTCCTCGACATGCAGGCCGACAGTCGTCTCGTAGAACGCGCGGCTCTTGCCGAGGTCGACGACGTCGAGCGCGGCGTGGCTGCAGCGGATGATGTTGAAGGGGGGATCGAAGATGTGTGTCGGAACGGGCATGTGGTTTCCTCACTCTCGCTCGTCATTCCGGGGCAGCCCGCAGGGCTGAAACCGGAATCCATTTTCCCGGCTGGCATGGATTCTCTGATGTGCAATTGCACATCAAAGTTCGACGCTCGCGCCGCCCCGGAATGACGGCTGTTGTTAAATTCCCAGTTTCTGAATCTTGTGGGTCCCGCGCGCGAGCGAGACGTGCTTGGTTTCCATGTAGAAGTCGAACGAGTAGTCGCCGCCGTCGCGGCCGATGCCTGACGATTTCATGCCGCCGAACGGCGTCGGCAGATGGCGGACGTTTTCGGAGTTGAGCCAGATCATGCCGGCCTCCAGCGCATCGGCGATGCGCAGCGCGCGGCCCATGTCGCCGGTCCAGATATAGCCGGTGAGGCCGTACTGCACGCCGTTGGCGATTTCGATGGCGTCCTTCTCGTCCTTGAACGGAATCACGGTCAGGAACGGGCCGAACACTTCTTCCTGCGCCACCCGCATCTTTGCGCTGGCGCCGGTAACGAGCGTCGGCTGCACATAATGCCCGCCGCCGGGGCCGTCGTGCCGCTTGCCGCCAACGGCAATCGTGGCGCCGTCCTTCTGGGCGATATCGAAATAGCTGCAGACTTTTGCCAGATGCCGCTCATGGATCAGCGGCCCCACTTCGGTCGCGGGATCGAGGGGATGACCGACCTTCAAGGCCTTCACCCGCGCGGTGAGCTTTTCGATGAATTTTCCGGCGATGGATTCCTGGACCAGCAGCCGGCTCGACGACGTGCAGCGCTCGCCGTTCAGCGAATAGATCATGAAGACGACCGCATCGAGTGCCCGGTCGAGATCGGCGTCGTCGAAAACGATCACCGGGTTCTTGCCGCCCAGTTCGAAATGCACGCGCTTCAGCGTCGGCGCGCCCTGCGCCATGATCGCGGAGCCCGTCGCGCTCTCGCCAACAAAGCCGATCGCCTTGATCGCGGGATGCTCGGTCAGCGCCTTGCCGGCTTCCTCGCCCATGCCGTGCACGGTGTTGAGCACGCCATCGGGCAGGCCGGCCTGTTTTGCCAGCTTTGCCAGCAGGTCCGCCGTCACCGGTGACCATTCCGCCGGCTTGTGCACGACGGTGCAGCCGGCGGCCAGAGCAGGGGCGATCTTCCAGGTCGACAGCATGAACGGCGTGTTCCACGGCGTGATGACGCCGACCGGGCCGATCGGCACCCGCGTCGATATGTTCCAGTGCTCCTCGGAGGGCATGTTGAGGCCGTCGCGCGCCTCGGCGCATTTGTCGGCGAAGAAGCGGAAGTTTTCCGCCGCGCGGATCGCAGCCTTGGCCATGAAGCGGTGCGCCTGGCCGGTGTCGATGCATTCCAGCACCGCGATGTCGTCGGCATTGGCCTCGATGGCATCGGCCACGCGATGCAGCAGTTTGCGGCGCGCCGCCGCCGGCATATCGCGCCAGGACTTGAATGCCGTCGCAGCCGCGGTCGCCGCGCGGTCGATGTCTTCGGCCGTGCCGCGGGCGACCGTCGCCAGCACCGCGCCATCGACGGGCGAGGTCGTCTCGAAGGTCTGGCCGGAGGACGACGGCACGCTTTTGCCGCCGATCAAATGACTGATGCCTTCGCTCTTCAATCTGGCGAGCAGCGGCGTCGCACGGTCGCGGTTGGCCTGAAATCCGTCCTTGGGTGTCGCCTTATCCATTGTGAGCCTCCACTTTCAGCGCTTCGTGGATGTTGTTGCGTTTCCAGCTGGTTTCCTTGTCGTTGATCTGCATGTCGAACGACAGCGCGAATTTTTCTTTGGCAAATACCGGGTCGAGGTGGGCCGACAGCGCCTTGAATATGTGTTCGCCGGCCTTCTTGCGGGTGGCGAGGTCGCGGCCTTCGCCGAGCCGCAGCACCATGTCGAGAAACGAAAAATCCTTCTGGCCGTCGGCGATCGCGTAGTGCTCGCATTTCAAGGCGCGGACCCGGATGCCGCCGAGCGGGAAGATGCCGGTCTCGACGGCCGCCTTGCGCACCAGTTCCACGATGGCGCCCATGTCGACATGGCGATCGAGATTGGCTGAATATTCAATCGTGAAGTGGGGCATGCTTGAACCCTCCCAAATTATCAGGCGAAGTAGCAGCTCACCGAGCCGTAGGGGCCATAGTCCGCCTGGATCGTATCGCCCTTGCGGGCCTCGATCGGGCGGATGAACGAGCCCGCCAGCACCACCTGTCCGGCTTCCAGCGCCAACCCATTGGGCGCGATCTTGTTGGCCAGCCAGGCCACTGAAGTGGCGGGATGGTTGAGCACGCCCGCCGCCAGCCCGGTCTCCTCGAGCTGGCCGTTGCGGAAACACAGCGCGCCGATCCAGCGCAGATCCGCATCCATCGGCCGGATCGGCCGTCCGCCCATCACGATGCCGGCGTTGGCCGCATTGTCGGCGATGGTGTCGAAAATCTTTCGGGTCGTCTTGGTCTGCGGATCGACCCGCTCGATCCGCGTGTCCAGGATTTCCAGCGCCGGCACGACGAAGTCGGTGGCGTTCAGCACATCGAACATCGTGCAATCAGGTCCCGAAAGCCGCGACTTCATCACGAAGGCGAGTTCGGCCTCGATGCGGGTGGCGATGAAGCGGTCCGACGGCACCAGCCCGCCATCGGCAAAGAACATGTCGTCGAGCAGGATGCCGGAATCCGGCTCGTCGATATTGAGCGCGCTCTGCATCGCCTTCGACGTCAGGCCGATCTTGTGGCCCTTCACGACGCGTCCCTGGCCGACCTTCATCTCGACCCAGGCTTTTTGAATGGCGTAAGAGTCTTCGATCGTGATCGCGGGGTGCTCCAGCGAAAGCTGCCGGATCTGCTTCCTGGTTTTTTCGGCCTGATCGAGCCGTTCGGCGGCACGTCGGATATCGTCGTTCGAAAGGGCCATGTGTGTCCGGCTGCTGCGGCAAAAATCGCATGTGCAAAATCTGCTTAACATGTTAAGTTATCCGGCGCAAACGCATTTGATGGTTGTTGCGGCGCAAAACTTTTAGTCTTTTCGAAAGCGCATTGCTCGATGGCGGATCGTTGAAGATGGCAGGCAGAAAATCGTCGAACGGATCGCGTTCGGACACGGAAGTAGCACCCGAACCGCGCCCGGGGCCGATGCGCGAATTCTCCCGTTCGCTGCCGATGTCGCTATTGCGCGCCCGCGAAGCGGTGATGCGGCAATTCCGTCCTTCCCTGCGCAGCCACGGGCTGACCGAACAGCAATGGCGCATTTTGCGGGCCTTGACGGCGGTGGACACCATCGAGGTGACCGAACTGGCGCGCGTCGCTTTTCTGCTGGGACCGAGCCTGTCACGTATCCTGCGCGATCTGGAGGCGCGCGACCTGATCGAACGGCGGACCGCCGAGGCCGACCAGCGCCGCGGTATGGTGTCGATCTCACCCCAAGGGCTGAAGCTGATCGAGGCCGTGGCACCGACTTCGGAGGCAATCTATGCGGAGATCACCCAGCGCTATGGTGCGCGCAAGCTTAGCGAGTTGCAGGCAATGCTCGGCGAACTCGAGCGCAGCCTGGCCGCGATGGACGTGGCCGGCGAGGGCGATGCCGGCGCCGGCGAGTAATCACAAATCTGCATGATGCTACCAGCCCGGCGCATAACGGCCGCGCAAATGATTGCAATCATTTGTCCAGAGCCCTCTTTCGTTCCGATTGCATCGGAACGGGTCTCTGGATGTTTCGATTTGACGCGTTTTCTTGACGCGAACCGGTCTCCACTTCGCTCGAAAACGCTCTAACGGTGGACACGCGCGCGGATTTTCGGTCAAAGTACCGATCAAGCCGGCATCAAAAATCGGCGCGGGAGTGTTGGGGCGCCGCTGACGGTCGGGTTGCCCCACGGCAAGGACAGGCTGACATCCGACATGGTCACCATCAAAGTCGACAATCTGATTGATTTCGTCGCCGAGGTTTTTTCGCATGCGGAATCCTCGCCCGAGGAAGCCAGGCGGATCGCGACCTATCTCACGACGGCCAATCTTACCGGCCATGACAGCCACGGCGTGATCCGGGTTCCGGTCTATGTCCGCTGGAAGAAGACGGGCAATGTCATTCCGAACCAGACCCCCGAGGTCGTTGTCGATACGCCGTCGCTTGCGGTCGTCGACGGAAAGTTCGGCTATGGCCAGACCGTGACGCCGTTCGCCGTGCGGACCGGCATCGAGAAGTGCAAGAAATCCGGGCTGTCAGCCATCGCGCTGCGCAACGCCGGGCATATCGGACGCGTCGGCGACTGGGCCGAAATGGCGGCCGCCGAGGGGCTGGTGTCGGTGCACTTCGTCAACGCCGCCGGCTCGCTGCTGGTCGCGCCGTTCGGTGGTGTGCAGAAGCGGCTTTCCACCGCGCCATACTGCGTCGGCATCCCGCGAAAGGGGCAGGATCCGATCGTGCTCGATTTCGCCACCTCGGTGGTCGCCGAAGGCAAGGTGCTGGTGGCGAGCCGCGGCGGCAAGAAGCTGCCCAAGGGTGCGCTGGTCGATGCCGACGGTACGTTGAGCGAAGACCCGACCGTCCTCTATGGGCCTCACACCAAGGACGGGCCGCGCGACCATACCAAGGGAACGGGCGCGATCCGTGCTTTCGGCGAACACAAGGGCTCGGGGCTGGCCTTCATCTGCGAGCTGCTCGGCGGCGCGCTTACCGGCACCGGCGCCACTTCGGGCGACCGCCAGTTCGCCAACGGCATGCTCGCCTTCTATGTCGATCCCAAGGTGATCGACACCACCGGCTATTTCGACGCCGAAATCTCGCGCTATACCGATTTCATCCGCCAGACCAAGCCGATGGCCGGCGTCGAAAGCGTGCTCGTCCCCGGTGACCCCGAGCGCCAGACCCGCGCCGAGCGCACCAAAAACGGCGTACCGCTGCCCGACGATACCTGGGCCGCGATCGTCAATACCGCCCGCGAGGTCGGCGTCAGCGAGGCCAGCATCCAGCGGGCCGCCAGCTAATCCATTTCGTCAACTCCAACAATCGCAACGATCACAAAGGGAAAGCGATCCATGACAACCAACAACGTCAAGAAAGTCTGGGCCTCGGGCAAGGCCGTGGTGAACGCGTGGCTGGCTATACCGTCCGGCTTCTCGGCCGAAGTGGTCGCGCAATGCGGTTTCGACAGCGTCACCGTCGACATGCAGCACGGCGTGCAGGACTACCTCTCGATGGTCCAGTGTTTCCAGGCGATGCACGGCCACCCGGTCACCCCCATGGTCCGCGTGCCCTGGAACGAGCCCGGCATCATCGGCAAGGTGCTCGACGGCGGCGCCTATGGCGTGATCTGCCCGATGATCAACACACCGAAGGAAGCCAAGGACCTCGTCCAGTTCGCCAAATATCCGCCAAAGGGCACCCGCTCGAACGGCCCGATCCGCTCCGGGATGTACGGTTCGGCCGGCTCCTACCAGCAGACCGCCAATGACGAGATCGTGCTGCTGCCGATGATGGAGACCAAGACGGCGATCGAGAACATGGAGTCGATCCTCGATGTCGAGGGCATCAACGGCGTCTACGTCGGCCCGTCCGATCTCCGCTTCTCCTACGGCCTGACGCCGAAGCTCGACGGCGACGAGCCGGAAATCCTCAAGATCTATGAGAAGATCATCAAGGAATGCGGCAAGCGGGGCCTCAATCCCGGCATCCATTGCTCCGGCGCCGAGGGCGCGGTGCGCGCGATCAACATGGGCTTCAAGCTGGTGACGATCTCGAACGAGGTCGGCCTGATGTCGACCTACGCCAGGATGCAGGTGAACCAGACCCGCAAGGATTCGGGCGGCAAGGCGTAAGACGCGAATAGCGAGTAGTGAATGGCGAATAGGGGTGGAGAGCAGCGTATCGGTGTTTACCATTCGCTACTCGCCACCCGCTATTCGCCAACCTGAGGAGGTACCCAAATGACCCCGGCACCCGTCATCCGCCTGCATGCCGACGATGGCGTGCTGATCGCGCGTTCGAGCCTGCCGCCCGGCATGGTGGTGGCCGATGGCGTCACCACGACCGAGCGGATTCCGGCCGGCCACAAGGTCGCGATCAAGCCGATCGCCGTGGGCGAGCCGGTGCGCCGCTATGGCCAGATCATCGGTTTTGCCACCGCGCCGATTGCGCCGGGCCAGCACGTGCATACGCAAAACTGCGGCATGGGCGATTTTGCCAAGGATTATGCCTACGGCGTCGACGTCAAGCCGGTGCCGAATTTCGATCTGCCGGCAACCTTCGAAGGCATCCGCCGCGCCGACGGCCGCGTGGCCACCCGCAACTATATCGGCATCCTCACCTCGGTGAATTGCAGCGCCCATGTGGCCGGCATCGTCGCCGACATGTTCAAGAAAAACCCGTTCACCGGCGACAATCCGCTGGCCGATTTTCCCAATGTCGACGGCGTGGTGGCGCTGACCCACAAGACCGGCTGCGGGATGACGCAGGACGAACCGCTGGCGCTGCTGCGGCGAACGCTCGGCGGCTATGCGCGGCATGCGAACTTTTCAGCCGTCGTCGTGCTCGGGCTTGGCTGCGAGGTCAACCAGATCGGCGGCTTGATGCAGGAGCAGAAGCTCGCGGGGCGGCTGCGCGCGATGGACATCCAGGAAGTCGGCGGCACCCGCAAGACGGTGGAAGCCGGCGTCGCCTTCGTCAAGGAGGCGCTGACCGACGCCAACAAGGTGAAGCGCGAGCCGGTGCCGGCCAGCGAGTTGACGGTGGCGTTGCAATGCGGCGGCTCGGACGGCTACTCCGGCGTGTCGGCCAATCCGGCGCTCGGCGCGGCCAGCGATCTCCTGGTTGCACATGGCGGCACCGTGATCCTCTCGGAAACGCCGGAAACCTACGGTGCCGAACATTTGCTGACCCGGCGCGCCGTCAGCCGTGAAGTCGGTGAAAAGCTCGTCGGCTTGATGCGCTGGTGGGAAGAATATACCAAGCGCGAAGGTGCCGAAATGAACGCCAATCCAAGTCCGGGCAACAAGGCCGGCGGTCTCACTACCATCCTCGAAAAATCGCTGGGCGCCATGGCCAAGGCCGGCAGCACCAATCTCGTCGACGTGCTCAACTACGCCGAGCCCGTCACCAAGAAGGGCTTTGTCTTCATGGACACGCCCGGCTACGACCCGGTTGCGGCGACCGGGCAGGTAGCCGGCGGCGCCAACCTCGTCTGCTTCACAACCGGACGCGGCAGCGTGTTCGGCTGCAAGCCTGCCCCGTCGATCAAGCTCGCCACCAACACGCCGATGTACAAGCGCATGGAAGACGACATGGACGTCAATTGCGGCACCATTCTCGACGGCGAGGAAACCGTCCAGCAATGCGGTCAGCGCATCTTCGAACTGATGCTGAAGACGGCGTCGGGCCAGCCGACGAAGAGCGAACGTTTCGATTTCGGCGGCGCGGAGTTTGCGCCGTGGGTGCTGGGCGCGACGATGTAGCCCTATTCGTTTGCCGCCAAGCGGCGGTAGTCCAGTCTGGACACGACTGCTTTTTCCCGATCGACCCCCGCGCAACTACGGGGTGCGATCATGCGGCACGGCCAGCTCACGGATGGTTAAGAATTGTTTAGTAGGACCTCGGATGCGGGCACTGATGCCGGCGCAACGCGAGGATCGAGCAGGACATGGTGCCCAAGGTGCGGCCCAGCGGCGTGGAGAACGTCCTCGGCGACGAGGAACTGATCGTGTCCAAGACCGATCTCAAGGGCCGCATTACCTACGCCAACGACATTTTTCTTCGCATGGCGAAGTACTCCTACACCGAACTGATGGGCGCGCCGCACAGCCTGATCCGGCATCCCGATATGCCGCGCTGCGTCTTCAATCTGTTATGGGACACGCTGCAGGCCAAACGCGAGATCTTCGCCTATGTCGTCAACCTGGCAAAGGACGGCAGCCACTATTGGGTATTCGCCCACGTCACGCCGACCATTGACGAGCGTGGCAATATCGTCGGCTATCACTCCAACCGCCGCAAACCCGAACGCGCGCCGATCGAGTGCATCAAGCCGATGTACCGGGCGCTTTGCCAGGAGGAGGGGCGGCATGCCAATGCCAAGCAGGGTATGCGCGCCGGCTCGGACATGATGCTCGGTATGCTCAAGCAAAAGGGACTCGCCTACGATGAATTCGTGCTCTCTCTCTAGAGCGCAAGCCGCGGCGGGTCTCGCATGCCTTCTTGCTGCCGCGACACTGGCGCTGCTGCTGGTAGCCGATCGATTAGCGGCGGCGCCCGCGGCGCTGCTGGGAGCCATCGTGCTGCTGCTCGCCTACAGCATCTGGGTTCAGCGCCAGGCATTCGCCCTTATCGACGAGGCCGCCGCGGTCTGCCGCAAGGCCGCCGGCGGCGATCTCGAAGCCCGTATTCTTGGCGAACGTCAACCGGGCAAGCTCGGGGAGCTGCAGAAGTCGGTCAACGACATGCTCGACATCACCGATGCCTTCGTCCGCGAGGCGTCGGCGTCGATGGAATATGCCAGCCGCGGCAAGCATTTCCGAAAGATCCTGGTGCGGGGGCTGCCGGGGTCGTTCCGTCGCTCGGCGGCGACGATCAATTCGGGCACCGACAGCCTCGCCAGGCGGGTGGTCGAGACCGCCGATCTGTCGAAGAAATTCGGAACACACCTGGAAGCGATTGCCGGCGGCCTGGTCGCGGCCGCAACCGATCTGGAATCCGACGCGGGGCAGGTTGCATCGGCGGCGGAGAGGACCAGTCGCCAAACCGCCAGTGTTATTACCGCGTCCAGCAACGCCTCGACCAACGTCGCCACAGTCGCCGCCGCCGCCGAGCAGGTGGCTTCCTCGATCGCCGAGATCAGTCATCAGGTCGCATCGTCCTCCGAAAGCGCCAGCCGCGCGGTCAGTGAAGCCAACCGGGCCGGCAACGAAATTCGCAGCCTTGCTAGCGCCGCGGATCGGATCGGTGACGTCGTCAAACTGATCAGCGAGATCGCCGCGCAGACCAATCTGCTCGCTCTCAATGCCACCATCGAGTCGGCGCGGGCCGGGGAGGCCGGTCGCGGCTTCTCGGTGGTGGCGTCCGAAGTCAAGAATCTCGCCAATCAGACCGCAAAGGCGACCGAGGAAATCAGCGCCAAGATCGCCGAGATGCAACAATCCACGACGGCTTCGGTCGCCGCCGTGGAGGCGATCACGCAGACCATCGCCGAAATCGACAAGATCACGGCCACCATTTCGTCCGCGATCGACCAGCAGGGTGTGGCGACGCGCGAGATTGCCCACAACGTGCAGCAGGCGTCCGCCGGCACCTCGGAGGTCTCAGCGAATGTCTCCGGCATTAGCGAAGCCGCGGCCGACACCGGCCGTGTGGCGTCGCGGGTGAACCACGCGTCCGAGCGCGTTCATGGCGAAGTCGAGACGCTCCGGCGCGAAGTCTCCGGGTTCCTGCAGCGGCTTACCTCGGCGGCGTAGGAAACGCCTTCTCTTCGGGCATCTCATGCCCTTTGTTAATGCTTGATCCGATCCGGAACCGGTGTTCTGCTTAAAAAAGCCGCTGGAGTTTCCGGTTCGTGTCGATCTACGTCGCATTGCACCACGTTACGCACTACAAATACGACCGACCGATCGATCTCGGCCCGCAAACCGTACGCCTGCGCCCGGCGCCGCATACGCGCACGTCGATCCTGAGCTATTCGCTCAAGGTCACACCGCCGAACCATTTCGTGAACTGGCAGCAGGATCCGCAGGGCAACTGGCTGGCGCGGTTCGTATTTCCTGAGAAGGCGAACGAACTGAAGATCGAAGTCGACTTCACCGTGCAGATGACGGTGGTCAACCCGTTCGACTTCTTCGTCGAGAGTTACGCCACAAGCTTTCCGTTCAGCTACACCGATGACCTCAAGACCGAACTCGCGCCTTATCTCGCGACCACGGAGCAGGGGCCGTTGTTCGCGGCGTATTTGAAGGAGATTCCGCGCGAGGCCGACAGCACGGTCAATTTTCTGGTTGCTCTCAACGCGGAGCTTCAGAGGAAGATCCGATACGTCATCCGCATGGAGCCGGGAATCCAGACTCCGGAGGAGACGCTGACGCTGGGCTCCGGATCGTGCCGCGACTCCGCGTGGCTCCTGATCCAGGTATTCCGCCACCTCGGCCTCGCGGCGCGCTTCGTCTCAGGCTATCTCATCCAGCTGCGCCCCGACATCGATCCGGTCGAAGGGCCGCGCGAGGTGGAGAATGATTTCACCGACCTGCACGCCTGGGCCGAAGTGTATCTGCCGGGCGCCGGCTGGATCGGCTTCGACGTAACCTCCGGCATGCTGACGGGCGAGGGGCATATCCCCGTCGCCGCTACGCCGCATTATCGTTCGGCGGCCCCGATCACCGGCAGCGCCGGCTTCGCGAATGTCGATTTCAGCTTCGAGATGAGCGTCAAGCGCATCCGCGAAGCGCCGCGGATCACGCGGCCGTTCTCGGATGAATCCTGGGCGCGGCTCGATGCGCTCGGCGAACGCGTCGACGCCGATCTCGTGCGCGACGACGTGCGGCTGACGATGGGCGGCGAGCCGACTTTCGTTTCCATCGACGATATGGAATCGCCGGAATGGAATATTGCCGCGATCGGCCCGAGCAAGCAGGCGATGGCCGATGAACTGATCCGAAAGCTGCGCGCCCGCTTTGCGCCGGGCGGGTTGCTGCATTACGGGCAGGGCAAATGGTATCCGGGCGAGAGCCTGCCGCGCTGGGCGTTCGGACTCTATTGGCGGAAGGACGGCGCCCCGATCTGGAAAAACACGGCGTTGATCGCGGGCATCGACGAGCCGCGCAAGGCGTCGATCGAAGACGGCAGACAATTGATCGATGACATCGCCAGGCGGCTCGGTCTCGACGTGGGCTATGTATTGACGGCCCACGAAGATCCCGTGCACTGGCTGCAGAAGGAAGATGCGCTGCCGCTGAACGTCCATCCGACCGACTCCAGGCTTGCGGATGCGGAGGAGCGCGCGCGGATGGCGCGGGTTTTCAACGCCGGGCTCAACCGGATCAGCGGATTCGTGCTGCCGATCCAGAACGCGGGGCCCGACGGTCCGGGCTGGATCAGCGAACGCTGGCGGTTGCGGCGCGGCCACCTTTTCCTGATACCGGGCGACTCGCCGCTCGGGCTGCGGCTGCCAATGTCGTCGCTGATGGACATTCCGCCCGAAGAATATCCCTACATCGTCGAAGACGATCCGATGGCGCCGCGAAACGGGTTCGCTGACGGCGGAACGGAAGGCACGCCGCCCCAGCGGGCGAACAAGCAGATGCCAAAGCCAAAGCCGGTGCGCACCGCGCTCGCCATCGAACTGCGGGACGGAAAACTCTGCGTCTTCATGCCGCCGGTCGAGAAGGTCGAACACTATCTCGAACTGATTGCGGCGGTGGAAGCGGCGGCCGAGGAAATCCAGGCCGCCGTCCGTATCGAAGGCTACGGGCCGCCCTTCGATCCGCGCGTCGAGGTAATCAAGGTGACGCCCGATCCAGGCGTGATCGAGATCAACGTGCAGCCGGCGCAAAGCTGGCGCGACGCCGTCGGCATTACCTTCGGCCTGTATGAGGACGCGGCAAAAGTCCGGCTCGGCGCCAATCGCTTTCTCATCGATGGCCGCCATACCGGCACCGGTGGCGGCAATCATGTCGTGGTCGGCGGCTCGACGCCGCAGGATTCACCGTTCCTGCGCCGCCCGGATCTGCTGAAAAGCTTGGTGTTGTACTGGCAGTGTCATCCGTCGCTGTCCTATCTGTTCTCCGGCATGTTCATCGGCCCGACCAGCCAGGCCCCGCGCATCGACGAGGCGCGGCATGACGGGCTCTATGAGCTGGAGATCGCGCTGGCCCACGTACCGCCGCCCGATGTCCAGGCGCCGTTATGGCTGGTCGATCGCCTGTTCCGGCACATCCTCGTCGACATCACCGGCAACACCCATCGCGCGGAAATCTGCATCGACAAGCTCTATTCGCCGGACGGTCCGACCGGCCGGCTCGGGCTGGTGGAATTCCGCGCGCTCGAAATGCCGCCCGATCCCAGGATGTCGCTGGCGCAGCAATTGCTGATCCGGGCGCTCATGGCCAAGCTGTGGCGCGAACCGCAGCAGGGCAAGTTCGTGCGCTGGGGCACCGCGCTGCACGACCGCTTCATGCTGCCGCATTTCCTCTGGGAGGATTTCCTGGGCGTGCTCGGGGAGCTTCGCCAATCTGGCTACGAGTTCTCATCGGAATGGTATTCGGCCCAGCTCGAGTTTCGCTTCCCGGTGTTCGGCCGCGTTCATCACGGCGGCGTTGCGCTCGAATTGCGACAGGCCCTGGAGCCATGGCACGTGCTCGGCGAGGAGGGCTCGGCCGGCGGCACCGTGCGCTATGTCGACAGCTCGGTGGAGCGGCTGCAGGTCAAGGCCGAGGGTTTTGTCGAAGGCCGCCATGTCGTGACCTGCAACGGGCGGCGGCTGCCGATGACGCCGACGGGGCGGTCGGCCGAGGCCGTGGCTGCCGTCCGCTTCAAGGCCTGGCAGCCGGCTTCGGGCCTGCATCCGACCATTCCGGTCCACGCACCGCTGACATTTGATTTAATCGATACCTGGAATGGCCGCTCGCTGGGCGGCTGCGTCTACCACGTCGCCCATCCCGGCGGGCGCAGTTACGACACCAAGCCGGTCAATTCCTATGAGGCGGAAGCGCGGCGGCTGGCCCGGTTTCAGGACCACGGCCACACTCCGGGCAAAATCGACCCGCCGCCCGAAGAACGCACAAATGAATTCCCCTTGACCCTCGACTTGAGGACGCCGCTCCTGATCTAATTGGGACGAGGCATCGCTAGGGAATGGGAATGGCCAGTCAGGGCAGCAATCAGGAAAGCAGGGCCCGTCCGGGCCAGCGCCGGGTCGCGCAATGGACGCGCGATTACGTGCGGCTGCCCGGCATTCCCGACGAATTTATCGGCGACGACGGCGCGCCCCGCGCGGCCTGGAGCCGCTTCCTGGAGGCCTTTTCCGCGCTTTCCCCTGCAGACATCGAGCGGCGCTTCGCCTCCGCCGACCGGCATCTGCGCGAGGCCGGCGTCACCTATCGCGCGCCCGGCGAGACCGCCGACCGGCTCTGGCCGCTCAGTCACCTGCCGCTCATCATTGACGAAGCCGACTGGGAAAAATTGAGCCTGGCCATCGCCCAGCGGGCCCAGTTGCTTGAGATGGTGTTGCGCGACCTCTATGGCGAAGGGCGGCTGGTCACCGACGGCGCGGTGCCCGCTGCCGCGATCGCCGGCAGCGCCGAATATCTGCGCGCGGTTTGCGGAATCAAGCCGCCCGGCGGCCGCCATCTCCACTTGTACGCGGCGGATGTGGGCCGCGGCCCGGACGGGCAATGGTGGGTGTTGAGCGACCGAACGCAGGCGCCTTCGGGCGCGGGCTACGCGCTGGAAAATCGACTGGTGCTGTCGCGCGCCTTCTCCAACCTCTATAAATCGATGAACGTCGCTCGCGTCGCACCGTTCTTCGAAGCTTTTCGCGAGAGCCTGCGCGCCAGCGCCGATCGCGACGAACCGCGGATCGGGCTGCTGACGCCGGGCACATTCAGCGAGACCTATTTCGAGCACGCCACGCTGGCGCGCTATCTCGGTTTCCTGCTGGTCGAGGGCGACGACCTCGCCGTCAGCGGCGACCGCATCTATATCCGCACCGTCGCGGGGTTGAAGCGGCTCGACGTGCTGCTGCGCCGGGTCGATTCCAATTTCCTCGATCCGCTTGAACTCAACGCCTCGTCGCATCTCGGCGTGCCCGGCCTGATCGATGTGCTGCGCAAGAACGGCGTCGTCGTCGCCAATATGCCGGGCTCCGGCGTATTGGAGGCGAGGGCGCTGCTCGGCTTCCTGCCGAACCTGTGCCGGCGGCTGCTGAGCGAAGATCTGCTGATGCCGCACATCGCGACCTGGTGGTGCGGCCAGAAAGCCGCGCGAGAGGCGGTGCTGTCGCGGCTTGAAGATTTCGCGATCGAGGGCGCCTATGGGCAGGCCGTTCCGGGCTTCTCCAGCCACGGGCCGGTGCTTGCCGGCGAATTGCCGCCTGCCGAGCGCGACCGGCTGCGTCAGGCCATCGCCGATCGCGGGATCGACTATGTCGGGCAGGAACTGGTGCGGCTGTCAACGACGCCGGTGTGGGAGCAGGGCCGAATCGCGCCGCGCCCGTTCGTGCTGCGGGTGTTTGCCGCGGCGACGCCCCAAGGCTGGACCATTCTGCCCGGAGGCTTCTGCCGGATCGCCGAACAGCCCGACGCGCGCGCCGTGTCGATGGGCAACGGCGCGCGCTCGGCGGACGTCTGGATCGTCTCTGACAAGGCGGTGTCGGCCGCAACGCTGTTGCCGGCCGCCGAAACCGTGCGCATTCGCCGTATCGCCGGCGTGGTGCCGAGCCGCGCCGCGGACAATCTGTTCTGGCTCGGCCGCTATCTCGAGCGCGCCGAGGCAACGCTCCGCCTGATCCGCGTGCTCGGTGGCCCGATGCGCGGTCCCGGCAAGGGATCGTCGACCGCGCTGCCGTCGGTCGAGCGCATTCAGCGGTTGCTGGTGACGTGGGGCGCCGCGTCGCAGGTGTCGCGCACGAACCACGCAAAGGTCGTCGCCGAGGCGCTGCAAAGCCCGGACAAGTTCGGATCGGCGCTGTCCTTGACGAAATCGGCGCAGCGCACCGCGAGTTCGCTGCGCGAGCGGCTGTCGCCGGACGCTTGGCAGATCATCACCGAGATGGTGGAGCGCCTTGCGTTGCAGGTCGACGACGACGACAGCGTCGTCAGCGCTGCCGAACTTACGTTGCAGGAACTGGCGAGCCTCGCGGGGCTCGCGCAGGAAAACATGAACCGAGCCGCCGGCTGGCGCTTCCTCGACATGGGACGCCGTGTCGAGCGGGCCATCAACACCGCAAGGTTCGCGCGGCAATTCGCCTATGACGAGGCCGGCGAAGAGGACCTCGACGTGCTGCTGACGCTGGTGGATTGCCAGATCACCTACCGTTCGCGCTATCTGGCCGGACTGGCGCTCGCGCCGGTGCGGGATCTCGCGGTGCTCGATCCCTACAACCCGCGTTCCGTCGCGTTTCAGGTGGCGGTGCTGAACGATCATATCGCCGCGCTCCCGACCCTGAAGGAGCATGGCCTGATCGAGCGGCCGCAGCGGCTGGCGGTCGCGTTGCGGGCGACGCTGACCACGGCCGAGGCCGATACGCTGGATGTCAAAAGCCTGTTCACGCTGGAGCAGGATCTGCTCAACCTCGCCGATGCCATCGGGCTGCACTATTTCCCGCACGGGCCCAACGCCAGCCGGCCGGAGAAACTCACGGGTCTCGCGTGATCTACGACATTCGTCACGTCACGACCTACGCCTACGAAAGCCCGGTGAGTTTTGCGCGCTGCTCGCTGCGGCTGGAGCCGAAATCGGGCGACGGGCAGGAGCTGATTTCCCATTCGGTGGAGATCCGGCCGCGGCCCGCGGACCGTGCCAGGCGGCGCGACTTTTTCGGCACCCTGATCGAGAGCATCGTGATCGAAGCCTCGCATCGCACGTTGCGGATCGATTCCCGCTCGCGGGTTGCGGTATCGCGCAAGGCGCCCGACCGCGCCGGGCCGAGTCGGTCGTGGGAAGATATCCGCGACATGGCGTTCGAGGCCACCAGTCTCGGACCGGCTTCGCCGGTCAGCTATGTCTTTGCGAGCGCGCTGGTGCCGGTGCAGACGGCGGTCACCGCCTATGCCGCGGCGAGTTTCCCTCCGGGCGGCGGCATTCTAGCGGGTACCGCCGATCTGATGCGCCGCATCTGCAAGGATTTCAGGTACGACGCGAAGGCGACCGTGATCTCGACGCCGCTCCGCGAAGTGTTTGAAAAGCGCCACGGCGTCTGCCAGGATTTCGCCCATGTGATGATCGCGGGCCTGCGCGGCCTCGGCTTGCCGGCGGCCTATGTCAGTGGCTATCTGCGCACCATCCCGCCGCCGGGAAAGCCGCGTCTGCAGGGGGCCGATGCCACCCACGCCTGGGTCTCGGTGTGGTGCGGCAAAGGGCTCGGCTGGGTCGGGTTCGACCCGACCAACGACGTCATGATCGCCAACGATCACATCGTGCTGGCCGTTGGGCGCGACTTCTCCGACGTCTCGCCTGTAGACGGTATCATCGTCGGCTCGCGCAAGCAGAAGCTCAGCGTGGCCGTGGACGTCGTCCCGGTGGAGTGAGGCTTCAGCTGCGTCAGGTATTTCCTGACAAGTCCGCAAATACGGCTTCCTGCGTACCAATGTCGCGCCGCCCTCCGCTTCTCTACGGAGTGAAATTTAACGGACGGTTCGTTCTTTTGCCGCCATCGTGACGTGCGCTCAACAGCGCTTGCAATCCAATTTCATCCAACCGGGAGAAAACCGTGAACAATTGGTTAACAAAGCCTGTCGTTTCCGCCGTGGCTGCCATGCTCGTTTTCGGCAGTGCCGCCAGTGCGAGCAATGGTGCGAACAAGGAAGAAGCGATGGCCATGGTCAAGCAGGCCGTTGCCTTCATCAAGGAGCAGGGTGCTGAAAAGGCGTATCCCGAAATTACAAACAAGGCCAGCAAGTTCCACGATCGTGATCTCTATGTCGTGGTCTACCAGCTCGACGGCAAGGTGCTGGCGCACGGCGCGAACGAAAAGTTCGTCGGCAAGGATCTGATCGACGCGCAGGACGTCGACGGCAAGCTCTACGTCAAGGAACGCGTCGAACTCGCCGCCAAGAAGCCCTCGTTCTGGCAGGACTACAAGTTCGTCAATCCTGTCAGCAAGAAGGTCGAGCCGAAGGAAATGTACTGCGAGAAGCTCGACAATACGGCGGTCTGCGCGGGCATCTACAAGCTCTGATCCCGTCACGGGGTTGCATCGTAGTGTGGCACGCCGCGGGGAGAGATGGCATGTTTGGCTGGACCAGAAACTTTGGTCTTTCGTGGAAGGTCCAGCTTGCGCCGGCTTTCCTGGTAATCGTTCTGATGGGGCTCGGTGTCTACGCGCTGCAGACGCTGCGGTCAAATCAGACCGCCGTCCAGGTGCTGGTTTCCGGGCCGGTCAGACAGTCGGAACTTGCGAATGATCTCACCACGACGGTGTGGACGGCGCATGCCAAGCTTTATCGCCTTGCGGCGACAGCCGCCAATGAAAAGGACGACAAGAAAATAGCTGCGGTCGCCAAAGAGGCTGCCGCAGCCGCCGGCAAGATTTCCGATGCCCTGAAGGCGGTCGATGGCATCAAGAACGGGCTCAGCCCGGAGACTTTCGACAAGCTGAAGGCCGCAGCTACCGGCTATCTCAAGCAATCCAAAAACGCGATTGAGATGGCCGATGGCGACGCCGGCTCGGCACTGATATTCATCAAGGGTGCGGAACGCAATTTCGCCGTCATCGAAAAGCTGGCCGATGATCTGATCACCCATAGCAGCGAGACCAAGGACCGCGAAATTGCCCGAGCCGGTATCAAGCTCGAGGAACAGCAGATGACGCTGATGGCCGTGCTCTCGGCCGTTGCAGTCGCAGGCATACTCGTTTCGTTTCTGATAGGTCGAAGTATTTCTCGTCCCGTCGTGGCCATGTCGGCGGCGATGCGCGAACTCGCGAGCGGAAACTTCGAGGTCCAGCTGCCGGGCCTCGATCGCCGCGATGAAGTCGGCCAGATGGCGCACGCGATTCAGGAATTCAAGGTGCAGGCGATTGCCAAAGCCGAACGCGAGACGGCGGAGCGCGAAGAGAAGAACCGCGAGCTCGCTATCGCCCGCCGCGCTGAACTGCACAATCTGGCCGAGCGTTTCGAGGTCGCGGTCGGCAATATCGTTGAGAACGTCGGCTCGGCGTCGATCGAGCTGGAGAACTCCGCAGCCGTCCTGACCAACAGCAGCGCCGCCACCCAGGAGCTCTCCACCGTGGTGGCAGCAGCTTCGGAGGAGACCTCGACCAACGTGCAATCGGTGGCGTCAGCGACGGAGGAGATGGCGAGCTCGGTCAATGAAATCGGCAGACAGGTCGCGAATTCCAACAGGATCGCGAGCGAAGCGGTCGTTCAGGCCCAAAAGACCGACGCCCGGATTACGGAATTGTCCGAGGCCGCCGACCGCATTGGAGACGTGACCAAATTGATTACCACGATCGCGGAGCAGACTAATTTGTTGGCGCTCAATGCGACGATCGAAGCTGCGCGCGCCGGCGACGCCGGCCGCGGCTTCGCAGTGGTCGCGCAGGAGGTCAAGGCGCTTGCCACGCAGACGGCCAACGCGACCAGCGAGATTTCCAGCCAGATCGCCAGTATGCAGGCGGTGACGCGGGATTCGGTACTCGCGATCAAGGAGATCAGCGGCACGATCGGCAGGGTCTCGGAAATTGCGGCCGCGATCGCAGCCGCTGTCGAAGAGCAGGGGACGGCAACCCAGGAAATCGCCCGCAACGTGCAGCAGGCGGCCGTGGGTTCCACCCAGGTCGCGACCAGCATTGCCGACGTCAACCGCGGCGCCGGTGAAATCGGCACAGCGTCATCGCGCGTGCTGGCCAATGCGCAACTGCTCTCCAGCGAAAACAAGCTCCTTAAGGTCGAGGTAGACAAGTTCCTTGCCACAGTCCGGTCGGCGTAGAGCGGATCGAAGGATTCCAGCTTGCTGGGACCTGCAGCGGTTGCGATCAACGCGGATTGCATCCGCAACGACGGAATAGTTGCCGCATTCTTCGGCCGGGAAGAGCTTTGTCGAGCAGCCGATCAGTTTCCAGAAAGCGTCGAAAGTCCTGGCCTCGGCTCGCCGCGCCCAGGTGTGACCGGCGAGAGACTTCGTCGTGTTCCATGTCGGTTCAACGTTGCGAGAAGCGCGACAGCATCGACTCGCCGGCCCCGACACCACGGGTGTGAAGCGATCGCCTGACGATCGCATCGAGCGTAAAATCAATCTCCTTGCACCGCAGCTCCGGGAGCCGGTCCCGTACGGCTTCAGCGCGGGACACCGGTCCCCGCCCGATCGGCAACGGCGTGGTCCGCTGCGGCTGCTCCGATGCGCTCGTTCGCCGGATCTCGCTCGCGATCCCGGCCCGGAAAATTCCTGCCGCTTCGTTCCGCGACAGACTGCCCTTAACGACCGCCTTCCGGCACCGGCATGCTTGTACGACCAAATTCTGCTTGGCCGCCTCTTTCGGTAAGGCTCTCGGGCTCTTACCGCTCAGGTGCCGGTCCGGCGCATCTGATCGGATGTATCGGTCCGCAAGTCCTGGAAGAACTTTTCGACTTCCCGCGAAAGCGTTTCGGCGGTGGCCGTCAGTTCGCTGGATGCGGTGAGTACGGATTCGGCGGCCGTGTTCGTGGTGCCGATCGCGTCGCTCAGCGAGTTGATATTGACCACCAGCGTGCCGTTGCCCTGGGCCGCCAGTTGCGCGTTCGACGAAATCTCGCGGGTCGCTGCGTCCTGTTGCTCGATCGCGTTGGCGATGATGGATGTCACCTCGTTGATGTCGCGAACTGCGTTGCCGATCTCGCGAACCGCTTCGACGGAGGTCTTGGTCGAGGTCTGGATCAGACTGACGTTCTGGCCGATCTCGGCGGTCGCCTTCGCGGTCTGTTCGGCGAGCGCCTTGACCTCGTGGGCGACGACCGCAAAGCCGCGGCCCGCCTCGCCGGCGCGCGCGGCTTCGATCGTTGCGTTGAGCGCCAGCAGATTGGTTTGCTCGGCGATGGTCTGGATCAGCGTGAGCACGCCGTCGATGCGCTGGGTCGCCGCCGCAAGCCCTTCGATTTCGGCAATCGATCGCTCGGTGCGCTGGCCGGCCTGTTCGACGGCGTTGGCCGATTGACGTACCTGACGGCCGATTTCCTCCACCGACGCCGAAAGCTCTTCGGCGGCGCTGGCGACGGCCGAAACGTTGCTGGACGCTTGCTCGGTCGCGCTGGTGGCTGCGACCGCGCGACCGCTGGCGTCCGACGAGACGCCGGCGATGCTCTGGGCGGTGCTGCGCATCGAGTTGGCATTGTCAGTGACGGCGCGCAGTGCGCCGCCGATCGCTGCGCGAAACGCCTCGACGGAGGCTTCGATGTGGCGGCTGCGTTCGTCGCGTGCCTTTGAGTCCTCGACCACCTGCGAATTGAGATTGCGGTTGCGGTCCATCGCTTCCTGGAAGATCTTGATGGCGCGGGCAAGCGCGCCGATTTCGTCGCCGCGGCCGGTATGCGGCACCTCGACGCCGACGGCGCCATCGGCGACCTGCTTGATGGTCGCGGTAATCACGGAAAGCGGTCGCGCGATCGAGCGCGCGATGATCAGCACGCCGATGACGACAACTGCCAGCGCGACGAAGCCGAGGCCGGTCAGCACGAACGCCATCATGTGATTGGTATCGGTCTGCTGCGCCAGCTTCTTGCTGCGTTCGGCATAAACCTTGGAGAGCGCTTCGAGATCCTTGTTCAATGCGGTCCGCACCGCGCGGTTCGCGTCATTATCGCCCCATTCGCGGCCGGCTGCCGCGTTGATCTCGACGCCGCGGCGGACCAGTTCCTTGCGGAACTCGACGAACTGCTGGATGCGCTTCTTGAAGGTCGCAAACTGTTGGGCGTCGTCAGCCTGGACCAGCGTCTCCCAGTTCTTGACGATCTCCAGAATGCGATCGTTGAATTTGAGCAGGCCGTCGCCGAATTTCTTCACCGCCGCCGGCTCGGTCGACATGTAGACGCCGCGCGACTCCATCACGACGGCGTAGACCAGCGAATTGATGCGCTCGACATTGAGCGCGGCGCGGCTGGCATTGGAGACCGCTTCGGTGAGCTGGGCATTCTGGCGGGTGTTGTAGTCGGACAGCGCAGTGATGGCGGCCACCAGCACCGCGACTAGCGCGAAGATCGAGTATAATTTGGCCGCGAGCGAGAGACGAGATGCCATGATGCCACCAGAACGAACTATGGATTTGAATTCGATGAGCCGTCGCGGACGCTGGAACGCAGTTCCAGACCAGTGCCGTCGGCATTGGCAATTGTGCTGAGCTTTGGTGGAGATTGTCTTAACGCGAGAAATCGACAAGAGTACAACTATTTGAAATTTGGATTGTTGTATCAATAGTTTAAGTCGGTTCAGCTTGTCGCTTTGACGGGAAAACCTGGTCAATTTTGCAACCAGAACGTGCTTATGCCAAGGGCAAAATTTAAAGCGGTTGCATGGGTTTGTCGGCAGCGCGCAACGGGTGCCGTCAAAGGGCGTGCCGAACTTTTTTCTAAGATGCTGGGCCCGGCCGGGGTAACTGAGCAGACCCACGAAATCACCTTCGGCAAACGTCCGGACAGGGTGCTAGGGTGACGCGAACGCGTGCGGGAAAGTCAGCATGGTCCACCGCCAGGTCATCGGCGCCACGTCCTACGTATTCGACGACTTGCGAGACCTGCTCGCCAAGGCGACGCCGCTTCGCTCCGGCGATCGTCTGGCCGGCATTGCGGCCCAAAGCGCCGAACAGATGATCGCGGCGCGGATGGCGCTGGCCAATGTGCCGCTCAAGCAATTTCTGAACGAGGCCGTGATCCCCTATGAGGACGACGAGGTCACCCGGCTGATCCTCGATAGTCACGCACGGCAGGCCTTTGCGCCGATCTCCTCGCTGACCGTCGGAAGTTTCCGCGACTGGCTGTTGTCCGACGCGGCGACCGGCGAAACGCTGGCGCAGGTTTCGCGTGGGATCACGCCGGAAATGGCGGCCGGTGTTTCAAAACTGATGCGCAATCAGGACCTGATCCTGGTCGCGAAGAAATGCGCGGTCACCTCGGCGTTCCGCAACACCATCGGCTTGAAGGGCCGGATGAGCGTGCGGCTGCAGCCCAACCATCCGTTCGACGACGCCACGGGCATCACTGCCTCGATCCTCGATGGCATCCTGCTCGGCTCGGGCGATGCCTGCATCGGGATCAACCCTGCGAGTGACGATCCGGCCGTGATCGCACGACTGCTGCGGCTGCTCGACGACATCATTTCGCGGCTGCAGATTCCCACACAGTCATGTGTGCTCACCCATGTGACCACGACCCTCGGACTGATCGGGCAGGGTGCCCCGGTCGATCTGGTATTCCAATCGATCGCCGGCACCGAGGCGGCCAACCGCAGCTTCGGCGTCGATCTCGCCTTGTTGCGCGAGGCGCGCGAAGCCGGGCTGTCGCTCCGCCGTGGCACGGTGGGCGACAACGTGATGTATTTCGAAACCGGGCAGGGCTCGGCGCTGTCGGCGAACGCCCATCACAATGTCGACCAGCAGACCTGCGAGGCGCGGGCCTATGCGGTGGCGCGCGCGTTCGATCCGCTGCTGGTCAACAGCGTGGTCGGATTCATCGGCCCGGAATATCTTTATGACGGCAAGGAAATCATTCGCGCCGGTCTCGAAGATCACTTTTGCGGGAAGCTGCTCGGTCTGCCGCTCGGCGTCGACGTCTGCTACACCAACCATGCCGAGGCCGACCAGGACGACATGGACAACCTGCTGACGCTGCTGGCCGCCGCCGGCGTGACCTTCATCATGGGCGTGCCGGGCGCCGATGACGTCATGTTGAACTATCAGTCGACCTCCTTTCACGATGCGCTGTATATCCGCGACCTCTTCGGCCTGAAGCGGGCGCCCGAGTTCGATGATTGGCTGGTGCGCGCCCGCCTCGCCGACGGCGATTATCGACTCTTTGGCGATGCGGGTCTGCTGCCCGAATTTGCCGCGCGGCTGATTGCGTGAACGGCGCGGCGTCGCGGCCCCCGAGGGCGGATTTTCCCTGAAACCAATTGAACCCACAGCGAGTTGAAGGGCACTGCCACAATGTTGAAGAACTTCTGGCCCAACATTAAATGTGGTGCTTAAATCCATGTTGGCCTTGAGGAAACTTGATGAGAGCTGAAGGCATCGCAACGGTGCGGCGTATCCTCTGCGTGTTCCCGCGCTACACGTCCTCTTTCGGTACGTTCGAGCACGCCTACGCGCTGACCGACGGGGTGCAGGCATTCATGCCGCCGCAAGGGCTGTTGCTGATCGCGGCCTATCTCCCCGAGAACTGGCAAGTCAGGTTCATCGACGAGAATATTCGTCCCGCTGCGAAGGAGGATTTCGAATGGGCGGAGGCGGTGTTCGTCAGCGGCATGCATATCCAGCGCCAGCAGATGAACGACATTTGCCGCCGCGCCCATGCGTTCGATCTCGCCGTGGCGATCGGCGGACCGTCAGTCAGCGCGTGCCCGGATTACTATCCTACGTTCGACTATCTGCATGTCGGCGAGCTCGGTGACGCCACCGATGAACTGATCGCGCGGCTGGCGCGCGATCCGTCGCGCCCCGAGCGGCAGGTGGTGCTGACGACCGGTGATCGGCTGCCGATGACCGAGTTTCCGATCCCGGCCTACGAGCTGGCCGAGGTCAAGAAGTACTTTCTCGGCAGCATCCAGTATTCGAGCGGCTGTCCCTATCAGTGCGAATTCTGCGATATCCCCGG
>CAZSRR010000050.1:0-44121 GCA_964609175.1 uncultured Bradyrhizobium sp. | reverse complement strand
CGCTCGGATCCTGCTCGAACCGCACCAGCTGATTGTCGACCGTATCCAGGCTCTCATTGGTCTCCGTCAGGAATTCCCGCAAAAGATCGTCCATGTGAGCACGCCTTCCAAGATAAGATCAGCAATTGGCCTGTTGCAAAAATAACCCTGCGGTTTTCACGTCTGCGTTAATTTCGTGGTCCGTGCTAATACGGATATGGTGAATTTTCATCACCCACCGTGTCGCGGCGCGGCCGCGAGCGGCCTCAATCCCTACGACGATTGGGAACGGATGCGGATTGCGAGGTTGCGCCGCTCAGGCTGCGAGAAGCTCGTCTTCGCGCTTCACCAGCTTGCGGATTTCCTTCAGCGCCTTGTACAGCGCGCCGGCAACTACATGGACATTGGCCGCATCGATCGTGACGCGGGCGCCCGGATTGGCTTCGCGCGCCTCGCGCAGGAAGGCCTGATAGGCGGCGCGGTAACGCGGAATGTCGTTCTTCAGGTACATGGTCTGAAGGCAAAGATAGAGGCGCTTGGCCGGTGTGTTGGCGGTCTCGGCCGTGATAGTGTCGCGCTCGCGAAGGATGGGCGCATCGCCCTCGATCAGGAAACAGGTGCGCGTGCCGGAATTAACCAGAACGGTTTCACCGATCACGATGCGTTCGAATGGCTTCAGTTCGACACGTAGCGGCACGATCGTCCCCCTCACGACGTCCGTGAGCCCCCCCGCCCACGACGTTGACGAAACATCGCTCTTGCAAGCAGGCGGCGAAGACGCCGCCACAGGATTTTCAGAAGTTCTGAATCGATGGTGGCGGCGAGGTAAACCCCGCCGCCCTGATCGTTGACGTCGCCGTTCCGCTTAGCGGAGCAGCTGCAGCACGCTCTGCTGGCTCTGGTTGGCCAGCGCGAGAGCGGACACCGCGATCGACTGGCGGGTCGACAGCGCCTGGCTGTTCGCCGCTTCCTCGTTGGTGTCGGCCAGCGTCAGGTTCGAAGAGCCGGTCTGCAGCACGTTGATCAGGTTCTTCGAGAAGTCCTGACGGATCTGCACGATCGAGAGGTTCGAACCCAAGGCGGAAGCCTGCGTGCGCAGCAGCGTCGAGGCCGAGCTCAGGTTGGAGATCACCTTGTTGGTCGCCGAGTTGTCGATGAAGTCGGTGCCCTGAACCAGGTTGGCCAGGCCCAGGCCCGCCGCGTTGAACGTCACGCCGGTGATGTTCAAGGTCGACTTGCCGGTTTCGTTGAACGTCAGCTTGAGCTGGTCGCCGCCGAGCAGGTTGACGCCGTTGAACGACGCGTCCTGCGCGGTGGTGGTGATCTGGGTCAAGATGCCGTTGAACTGGGTCACCAGATTGCTGCGGACGGTCTGCGCCGACGCGTCGGCGATTGGGGCCGAAGCGGTCGTGAACGTGATCGCCGTGGTCAGCGTGCCGCCGATCGCACCGCCGGCCGTCGCCGAACCGAGGGTCGACGAAGCGTAGTCGTTGGTGGCGGAGATCGTCAGCTTGCCGGTCGAGTCGACCGTTGCGCTCAGGTTGTTGGCCAGCAGCGAGGCGTTGAGCTGATCCAGCGTTTTCACCGTGCCGCCGGAGCCGTCGCCGAAGGTGACGTTGACCGCCGTACCGCCGTTGAAGGAGGTGAAGGTCAAGGTCTTGCCCGACAGGCTGCCGGCCGCGGCCGTGCGGCCCGCCGTAAAGGAGGTCGCCGTACCGGTGTTGCCGGTAAGACCGAGCGAAGCCAACGCGTTGCCGGTGCCTGTGATCGAGAGATCGTCGGCCGTGCCGGTGCTGATCTTCAGGGTGCCGTTGGCGGCAATCGACGAAGCGGTGCCGCCGGCCACGGTGGTGACCGTCGCCGTGCCGCTTGCAATGGTCGCGGTCTTGGTGCCGGTCGCCAGGTCGATCGCGGCGAGCACGTCAGCCACGGTACCACCCTGCAGGAAGATGGTGGAGTTGCCGTTGCCGTCGGTAACCGCGTTGGTGTTGTACACGCCCGAACCGGTCGGGACCGCGCCTTCGGCGGCCACGTTCGAGTTCTTGAACGTGATGGTCTTGCCGTTGACGATCAGGCTCGAACCGTCCGCGATCAGATTGCCGAGGCTGGTGCTGCTCGCCGCACGGGTGGCGCTGATCGTGGTGGCGCCGCCGCCGACCGCCGAGGTGAGGTTGAGCGCCTTGAGGCTGTCGGCCTTGCCGGTGACCGAGAGATCGGCGCCCGTCGAGGTCCGGAGCGTCACGATGCCGCCAGCGATGCTGCTCGCCGTGCCGGCGAGCGTGGCGAGGCCGGAGGCCACCGAGTCGACATATCGTGCGCCGCTCGCCAGATCGATCGCCGTAAGCAGGTCGCCGACGTCAGCGGCGGAGTTCGTCGTGGCTGGATCGCCCAGGTAAAGCGTCGAATTGCCGTTGCCGTCGGTGACAACGTTACCGACGTAACTTTGGCCGGTGGAAAGCGACGCGGCAGCCGGAATCGCAGCGGCCTTGACCGTGATGGTCTTGCCGTTCACCGTGAAGGTGTCGCCGTCCTGGAACGAGGTAGTGCCCTGGGTCGTGAGACCGGCGACGCCGGCGCCGCCCGGACCGTAGAGCTTGGTCGCGGTCGTGATATTGGCAGGCGCGGTGGCGTTATCCTGAACCAGCGCCGATGCGACGCGCGTACCGATGGTCGCGCCGAGCGTCGTGGTGCCGACAGCGGCGGTCGCGCCGCCAGCGGCGCCGGAATACAGCGCGTTGCTGGTCGCGGTCGCGTTCGAATAGGTCGTGGTGCCGCGCAGGTCCGTCGCCGTGGCGCCGGCGATCGTGGCCGACACGTTGGACTTGGTGGAGTAGCCGACGGCGCTCTGCAGCGCCTGGTTGGCCAGCGACTTCGCGGTGTCGACCAGCTTCTGCAGCGAGGTGATGCCGGTGTTGGCGGCCTGCAGCACCTGCACGCCGTTGCCGATACCGTCGAGCAGATTGTTGATGTCACCGGCGCGCGAATCGAGCGACTGGGCGGTGAAGAAGTTGGTGGGGTTATCGAGAGCGGTGTTGACCTTCTTGCCGGTAGCAAGGCGATTCTGCGTGGTGGCGAGCAGATCGGCGGTCGACTGCAGCGAGAGAAGGTTCTGGCGAACCGAAGACGAAAGAACAATACCAGCCATGACTCATATCCTTCTGGATGAACACAATTGACGCAACGCCTCAACTTCCTTGGGCGTCCCCGCGACACTGATGCCGCATCCGCTACCCGGAGGTTAACGCGTCCATCCGAAGGCACGGGAAAGGCCCACAAACCCTTCCCGATGCGTTTTATGGTAAACAGATTCTTACCCGGGCCAGGCCGAAGCCTCCGGCCGGGCAGAATGCCGGATGCCCCGCCGGATTCGCGGAGGGCCGCAGCCCGCCTGCGGAAAGCGACGCCCGGTCGAAGCGCAGCAGGCCTCAGTTCGTCTGGACGGCGCTGCCGAAGCGGGAGCGTGTCTCGGCAAGACATTCGTTGACGACCGTGAGCAGCGCGCCCGGCGTGAATGGCTTGCGCAGGCAGCGCGCGGCGCCGAGCTCAAGCGCCATGCGCAAAAAGTCCGGCGCCGGCGAATCGAGGTTGGCGAAGGCGTATCCCGACATCGCAACCAGCGGCACCGCGGGCGCGCGCTCGTGAAATATCCGGATCGACTCGAAGCCGCGCATGTGCGGCATGAAGATGTCGACGAGCATCAGGTCGAAGCCGGCGTCTTCCAGCGCACGTAGCCCGGCTTCGCCGCCATCGGCTATCGTCACGTCGAAGCCGTGGCGCTCGAGATAGATCTCGATGGCCGTGCAGACCATGGGATCGTCGTCGACGATGAGAACGCGCGTCATTTGCAGCCCCCCGCAGGCAGATAATGTACTTTGGTCCATCCCTTCATCACTGATCGTCATTCTCGAGACCGGCAAAGCCGGATATCGGGATCAGCGGGATCGTCTGCGCATGGCCGTGCAACATCCCGTCCGACCCGAAGCCTCGCATGTCCGGCATGAAGGCATCGACGATCGCCGGTTCGAACGCGCGATCGCTCCGAGCTGCGAGACCAGTCTCTCCGCATCCGTGATGGCAACCTTGAACCCGCAGCGCTTGCGTCATTTTGCCGATGCCTAGCCGTGTGTACGGGTCGTCATCGACCACAAGGACGCGGCGCATCGTTGCCTCCCTCACGGCGCTGAAGCGGCGCGTTGTCGGCGCCGGTCGAAACGGGGCAGCCGTCACGCAGTCGCATCGCGAGCTTTTTGCATTGCGAATCAGTCCAATGCCGCATTTCCGTTGCTAATCGCGACGCTGTCTGCCCTGCACGGTGTATAAGCCGGCTCAACGAACCGACCTTATCGCTCGCGGGAATTTTTACTTAACCCGATACCGTGCGCCGCGCCTTTGTCGGAGCGAAACGCTCCAGCGCCCCGATGCTGGCGCGCCTGACACCTCGCAGATGTCGAACGCGCCGAGCTTGCTTTGGCGCGCCGGATCTTCGCTCGTGTCATGAAAAGCGTCCATGACGCACGATGCGAACGCCCTCGCGCCAGGCGTTCATCGTGAAGGCGTAGCAACGCTGAGCCCTCAAGCGACGCCGCGCCGTCCGCCACACATCACTCGACACACGCCCGCAGCCATGTCCAATGTGCAGGAATTGTCTGACAGCAAGACCTAACAAACTGCCGTAGCGGTCGCAGCAGCACTTGCACACGTCGATACGCCAAATCTTCTTGCCAACCAACCATGCAAGCGTCATCCTGTTTCCGGGATGCACGTGCCAACCGCCCGAGAGAGCGGCTTGGCCCGTAAGGCAGGAGACTGCTTTGGATTCAGCCCCTCGATCACCGAATGGTTTTCTGTCCTCGCTGACTGCGGACGACTTCGAACTCATCCGCCCGCATCTGCGCACCGCCGATCTCAGCCACGCCATGGTGTTGGTCGAAGTCGACGAAGCGCTCAAACGTGCGTACCTCCCTCACAAGGGCGTTATCTCGCTGGTGGTCAAGCTCGCGCGCGGCGAACACGTCCAGATCGCGATGATAGGCCGCGACAGCATTTTCGGCGCATTCGCCGCGCTCGGCGATCCAGTCGCGCTGAACACGGCCGTGGTGATGGTGCCGGGTGTCGCCTCGACCATCGATCTCGATCAACTTCGCAATGCCGCCGATCACAGCGTCACGTTGCGCACCGCGCTGGTGCGGCACGGCCTCGCCGTCCACGCACAAGTCCAGCAGACGGCGGGCTGCAACGCGTCGCACACGGTCGAGTCCCGGCTGGCGCGATGCCTGCTGCACACGCGCGACCTCTCCGGCAGCGACAAGCTCATACTGACCCAGGAATCGATGGCGCAGATGATCGGCGCACGCCGCAACAGCGTTTCGCTGGTGGCCAACACGCTGCAGCAGGCGAACTTCATCCACTACAGCCGCGGACACATCGAGATTACCAACGCCGACGGGCTGATCAAAACGTCTTGCGAGTGCTATGCGACGGTAAGGTCGCAGTACACGAGGCTGTTGCATCCCCGCCCCCGCTGCGTGGCAGCTTGACCGCCGTCGCGCGATCGGCGTCGCAACCCGATCTCAAATGGGCATCTCGCCCTCGCTACCCGCGAGGATTGCGCCACGTCCGGAACATCACCGTATTTTTACGGCCTATCGCGATCATTCCGGCGCCGACGCCGACGCCGAATTAACGCGCTGTTCAATGAGCCCTGATAGTTCTCGCCTGGCTGACGGGCGCGCATTCGAGAAAAGACGATCGAGACTCTTTTCGAGCGAGATGCGAATTCACCTGTGTTCGGCAGTTTGCTGTTTGCGCGGAGTTGAAGACATGGCTTTTGATTTGTCGATGCCGATCCTGGTGGTCGATGACTACAGCACCATGATCCGCATCATTCGCAACCTGCTGAAGCAGCTCGGATTCGAAAACGTCGACGACGCCAGCGACGGCTCCGCCGCGCTCGCCAAGATGCAGACCAAGCGTTACGGCCTCGTGATTTCCGACTGGAACATGGAGCCGATGACCGGCTACGATCTGCTCAAGGAAGTCCGCGCCAGCCCGGAATTCTCCAAAACGCCTTTCATCATGATTACGGCCGAGTCCAAGACCGAAAACGTCATCGCCGCGAAGAAGGCCGGCGTCAACAATTACATCGTCAAGCCGTTCAACGCCGCGACGCTGAAAACGAAGATGGAAGCGGTGTTTCCCGGCTCGGCCGACTGAGATTTCTCCCGAGCGTATCGCGGTCTCCCGGATCATGCCGTGCGTCCGCGCTTACGGCCGCGACCTGCAAGCATCCAACTCGCAGATTCCGTTCAGCCACCCGGCGCTGCCGCTGCAAGCCCGTGCGTGATTTTTGCTGCGGCAAGCACGTAGCGCGCTTGCGCAGCGGTTCTGCACAATCGGATTGAACGAACGGCAGATGGCGCGAATGAAGCCCATCGCGCATTGGCCGTACTTCTACGGTTGGCGATTTTCACCTCCGGATAACGTTGACTGCGGATAGTCGCTGGGAGCAATGGAGTCCTGTCATGTTCACGTTTGAAACCAGCGATCAAAAGGAAGTGCGGCGTTTCCGCATTGCCCAGTTCAACGGCAGGACCGCCACCGTGCGTTCGGATGGATCGTCCGTCACTGGCCACGTTCGATCGATCGTGGAAAACAAGTCGAGCGTTCCGGCGGCGTGGACCATTACGATCATCCCGGAGGAACCGAAGCCGGCCCTTCCGTTGCGGCCAGCCTCACGCGTTCGCCCCTTCGTGGAGGACTTCCACTGAACGCCAGGCCGCGCGATCCGCAGCGTATTCCGCTTCGATGATCTCGCAACGGCGAACGCGATTCTCGGTTTGGCAATCTTGCCGGACCCGTGCCGCTCTGCGCGATATCGGCGGCGTGGATGCGGCTTCGGAAGATACTCAGGCGGTTTGAAGCAGCGCTTTTCGAACCAGATCCGCGGTGTTGCGGGCACCAAGCTTGCGCATGGCTTCGGCGCGATGGCTCTCGAACGTTCTCGGGCTGATGTTCATCCGCAAGGCGCCCTGCTTGTTGGAACAGCCCTCGCTGATCAGGCTCAGTACTTCGCGCTCGCGCCTGGTGAGCGGCTTTTTCCCGGCTCCCTGGGCAAACACCTGGCCCGGCCGCCGGGCGATCTCCGCCTGCCGGCACGGCTGCGTTGCGCTTGCCTGTCTACCGACCGCATCGGAGGCCGTCGGCGGATGACTGTCCGACATCTGCTTCACCAGGGCGCAGACGCGCTCGGTCTGCTGCAGCGCGTTCTCCACGACCTGCTGCAGATAAAGCCGGTTGGCGGGTGCCTGCGAAAACTGGTGGCTGTGCTGCTTGATCTCATTCATATAGAGAAGCAGCGCCGTCAGGGGACCGTTCAACTGCCGGGCAATCGCAGCACCCGTCTCTTCCGCGATACGTGGCTGCACGGCGGACAGTTGGACGATGTCAGGACTGTCATCGAGAGGCGTGATGTTTTCCATCCACTTCGTGACGTGCGAATCACCGGCGTGTTGATCTTGTCTGGACATATAACTATTTTATCGGTTCCATTCTCCTTTCATGGTTAATTTCCTGACCCGTAAGAATACGGGGAATCCGCCGCGCGTTCGGCCCTCGGTCGGAATTTGCCAACAAAAACCGCGTTGATCTCCCCACTCCTGATCGCAATTGCGTCCCAATGGTAAACGACGTAGCGTGATACCGCTGCTGCGAAATCGCTTCTTCATTTACTTTGCTAATGCACTTCAACCCGGGACTGATCGGCTGCCGGCCGAACGTCCTTGCCGACGTCCCGTGCCACGCGTGCCCATTGCCATGCAGCCGGACGAAGCGCATTTGTCACCCAGGCCTCAGACTGCAGCGGCCGCGACTCCACACATCACGCCGTCAAGAGCACCTTGCGACTGGCCACGCGCGCAATCGATTGTTCGATCGACGCAACAGACAAGATCCCGTCCTCCAGGCTTTGTTCGACATGGTCGGCGATCGCGGCCATGTCCTGCTCCTGATCGAGCAGGTTGTTTCCGATACAGAGCATGTCGACGCCTGCCCGCAGCGCTTGCACGCCGGCCTCTTTGGTGCCGAGCGCCTTCTGCAGCCCCTGCATCTGCATGTCGTCGGTGACCAGCAGGGTGTCCGGAAGGTGCGCGCGCAGGCGCCCTAGTCCCGCCGCCGACAAGGTCACCGGTCGATCTTCGTCCCATTGCCGAACGATGGCATGACTGACCAGCACCGCATTGCCGAACATGCTTGGCGCCAGCGAATAGAACAGCGCTTCCTGCTCCTCCCGCAGCGAATCGGAGATGTCCATGAACTCCCGATGCGAATCGACGTACGCACCGCCGATGCCGGGATAATGCTTCAAACAGAGCCCGAGGCGCTGCGCCCGCGCCACCTCGCCCGCCAGCAGCGCATTGGCTCTCACCTCCGCGATATCGGCGGAATAGGATCGCTTGATCCGGCCGATACTGGGACTATCGGGATTGTAATCGACATCGATTACGGGCGCGAAGTCATAGTGGATGCCGAGCCGTCGCATCTCGGCAAAGCTCGCGGTGAGGATCGCGCGCTTTCGATCCGGCGCTAGGCGGTCGAACTCCCGCGCGCTCGGTAAGGGCGCAAAGCCGCGGCCTTCCTTCAGCCGGCGCACCAGCCCGCCCTCCTGGTCGATGAACACCATCGGCGCGGACGGGAGCGCGGCGATCTCCGCGCACAGGCGCTGCACCTGTTCAGGCGATTCGACGTTGTTGTCGTATTGCTGCGTCCGGCACGAATAGTCGAACAGGATCGCCCCGCCGAGACCATAACGGGTGGCGAATTGCTTCAGCCACGCCGGAACCGTCTTGCCGAAGAAACCAAGGATGAAGAGTTCGCCGACGCGCATGGGGTGGCCTTCTCTGGGATGCCGCCTTGAGGCCGGACGGGCCCGGTTTATCAGAGTGATTCCAGTCACACTCCATCGCAGCCCTCGCCGCTAGGGTTGGACGATCGCAGGGCGATCCAGCCCTGCCCTATCAAGGAGACGTCGATGACGAAGTTCAAGACCATCATCACCGCGGCGATCGCGGCCCTCGCGCTGACCGCCGCTTCTCTGGCCGCGCCCGGTCAGGCTTTCGCCGGCGGCCATCGCGGCCATGGCCACGGCCATCACGGCCATGGTCATTTCGGTCACGGCCATTTCGGCCACGGCCATTTCGGCCATGGTCATTTTCGCCACCACCGGCCGTTCCTCGTCTACAACAGCTGCTGGAAATGGAGCCCCTACGGCCCGGTCAACGTATGCCGCTATTACTGATCCCGAACCGAACGGAAGGTTAGTTCAGCTCGTCCGGGCCGCAACGCCCGGGCGAGTTTGTTTACGCGCGGCGATCTCTGCGATTATTTTCGTTTGCGACAAGATGACGTAGTCTTCGAAACGCCGGGTTCCAACCGAGCCTGAGCCTCGATATTTTTATTCGAAGCAGCGCTTTCTCTGAACGCATCCGTCCTGAATTTGAATTACGATTGCTAAATGGAGCCGGCGAAAAAAGCTCGGGTTCCCAAGGCGGCAGTCAAATGTGTGATGGGTTGCACATTTATCTGCGCGTTGCTGCGATAGGTTAAATTCACGAAAGGCGCTGGGGGGAAATTTGGCCCGCATCAGCGCGGCTCAGACGCCTTTCGGGCACGAGCGGTCCAAACCGAAAGCGTATGAGCATGCGACGCATCTCAAATTTTCGATCGATCAATCCTGTGGCGGGGACGGGTTTCGCGATTTCATCGGCCATGGCGCGGACGATGGTGTTAATCGCCTGCTGCCTTGCCGCGCCGATCAACACCGCTCTGGCCGATGCGGCATCGGACCGGACGATGGCTGCGCGCTACGAGCACTCGGCCGAAGCGGGCGACGATGATGCCCAGTTCTATCTCGGCGCGCTCTATTCGGCCGGCGTCGGCCGCCAGCGGAGCGACCAGCAGGCGTTTCGCTGGTTCTCGCGCGCGACCAATCAGGGCCACGCCCACGCCATGCTGATCCTTGCCGGCCTCTACGCCAGCGGACGCGGCGTGACCAAGGACAATGTGAAGGCCTATAGCTGGGCCTACATCGTTGCCTCCGCAAGCAGGACCGAAGAAGACCGCAACGGCGCGCGGCAGCTGATGTCGGTGCTATTGAAGCGGATGACGAGCGACGAGATCGGCCGCGCGGTGGTCGAAGCAAGAGCCTGGCGCGCGGTTCGCACCGGCGGCGCCGGCAAGTCGCCTTACATCGAACGCGCCGGTGATGCCGATCAGCCGACCCAGGCGGTGGCACCACCTCCGCCCCCACCGCCGCCGCCCGCGCCCGCGGTCGTGCAGCAGCCGGCGCCTGCCGCGGCGGCAGCGCCTGCGGCCACGCAACCCGCGCCATCATCCACCTATACGCGGGCCACGCCGGCCACACCGGCTCCGCAGGTGAAGAACGCCAAGCGAGACGAAGCGCGCGAAATCATCGACCAGGTTCCGCCGAACCTGCGCAAGCGCTTCGGCTTCTGACTCAAGGGGACGACCAATGAAACTGGGTACGCTCGTCGCAACCGGGATTCTGGCGGTCGCCGCCGCAGGGGCCGGCTATTACGCCTATTCCCGTTTTCTCTTCCCGCCGCTGGTGACCACCAGCTACGCGAGCCTCGCGCCGGTTTCCGAAGCGGTCTACGGCACCGGCACCGTCGAGCCCGAGCGCTGGGCCAAGGTGGTGCCGCTGCAACGGCGGCGGCTGGTCGAGTTGTGCCGCTGCGAAGGACAGGTGGTCAGGGCCGGGCAAGTCCTCGGTCGTCAGGACGATACCGAGGAGCGCAGTGCGCTGGAACAGATGGAAATCAACCGCGGCCAGCTCGAGCGCGACCTGGTGCGCGCCGAGAAGGATCGGGACAAGAGCGACGCCGCCCGCACCGAGTACGAACAGCGCTGGACCAGGCACGAGGAAGCCAAATTGCGGATCGCCGCGCAGAAGGTGCACATCGACTCGCTGCTTCTGAAGGCGCCGCTCGACGGCATGGTGTTGCGGCGCGACGGCGAAGTCGGCGAGATCGCCGGCCCCACCGACGTGCTATTCTGGGTCGGACCGCCGGCGCCGATGCACGTCGTCGCCGAAGTCAATGAGGAAGAAATCAACCGCATCGTGTCCGGTCAGAAGGCTTTTCTGCGCAGCGAGGCGTTTCCCGGACGGGCGCTGCGGGCTACGGTGTCGCAGATCACACCCAAGGGCGACCCGACCCGAAAGACCTTCCGCGTCTATCTGCGACTGCCGCAGGATACGCCGCTGCGGATCGGCATGTCGGTTGAGGTCAACATCATCTTCCGCGAGAAGCCGGCGGCGATCGTCGTGCCGGCCGAGGCGATCGCAGGCGACTGGGTTCAGACGATCGATGACGGTCAGGTCAAGCGCGTGCGGGTCACCGTCGGCATCCGCGGCAACCGCAATACCGAGATCATCGGCGACATCGCCAAGGGCACCACCGTGCTGTCGCCTGCCCGCCGCGATCTCGCCGACGGAACCCGGATTCGCATCGACAACAGCCTGGCCAAGGCGGTGGAGCCCGCCGCCCCGAGCGAACCGGCGATCGATCAGCCGGTCGCGACCGCGCGCGAACCTGCGGTGATCGCCGCGGCCACGCCGGCTGCCCCAACGGATCCCGACGATGCGGTGATTTCGGCCGCGATTTCGGCCCATGTCGATTCCGTCGTCAATGACGCGCGTCGCAACCTGCTCAACCGGTAGAGGCCGTGAAGCTCATCTTCAACATCGCCTGGACCCATGTCAGCTCCCGGGTGAGGCAGACCCTGGTCGGCATGGCCGGCGTGTCCATGGGCGTCGGCTTCACCATCATGATGGCGGGGCTTATGCAGGGGTCGCAGCTCGACTTCCTGAAGCAGCTCGTCGACACCATGCCGCACATCACCGTCGAGGATGAGCGGCGCTCGGTGCCGACGCAGCCGGCCGAGCAGGAATATGGCGCGGTGCAGATGTCCGACATCGCCAATGTCGGCCGGCGACCCGGCATCAAATATCCGGAATCGGTGATGGGCTCGCTGCGCTCCTGGATCCCCGGCGACGTCGCGCCCTCGGTCAAGACGACCGGAATCATCAACCATGGCGGCGCGCGCATCGGCATCACGCTGAGCGGAATCGACCCGCGCCGCGAGGTTCAGGTCTCGAAACTCGCTTCGCAAATGCACGAGGGCAAGATCGAAGACCTCTCGCGCGCATCGAACGGCATTATCATCGGCGAGGCGCTGGCGGAAAAGCTCGGGTTGAAAACCGGCAATTCCGTGCTGCTGATCGGCGGCCAGGGCATGCAGCTGAATGCGATGGTGACCGGAATTTTCCGAAGCGGCATGAAGAGCGTCGATGAAAGCCAGATCTATTCGCTGATGGGCCCGGCCCAGGTGATGATGGGCCAGAGCGGCGTCGTCAACCAGTTGCGGCTACGGCTGAACGATCCGATGCTGGCGCAAAAGGTCGCCGCGCAAGTCGAGGCGCAGACCGGCTATAAATCCGTGTCCTGGCAGGAAGCCAACGCCGACCTGCTGTCGTCATTTACCGTGCGCGATTTCATCGTGCTCACGGTGATGGGCGCGATGCTGCTGACGTCCTCCTTTGCCACCTACAACATCATCTCGACGATCACCCATGAGAAGCGCGCGGACATTGCGATCATGAAGTCGCTCGGCATGCGCGAATACGCGGTGCGGCGCATCTTCATCATCGAGGCCGCGATCATCGGCATGGTCGGCATCCTGTTCGGATGGATTCTGGGCTACCTGCTCTGCTACGGCTGGTCGATGATCTCGATCTTCAACCCGCTGACAGGCACGACCACTCCGATATCGATCCATTATTCGGCGATGCACTATGTGGTCGTCGGCGCCATATCGCTGCTGTGTTGTGCCGGCGCAGCCTACTTCCCGGCGCGCAAGGCCACGCGGGTCCATCCGGTCGAAATCATCAGGGGGGCATCATGACCGAGATCGCGCTGCAGGCGGTCGAGCTGGTCCGCCGCATCGAGGGCACGGTGTCGCACACCCTCGTCAACGGCATCGACCTGGCCGTGAAGAAGGGCGAGTTCGTCGCCATCACCGGGCCGTCGGGATCGGGCAAGTCGTCGCTGCTGTATCTGCTCGGCCTGCTCGATGCGCCGAACGAGGGCGAGGTCATCATCTGCGGCCAGCCTACTTCGAAGTTGTCGGAGTCGGACCGCGCGGATGTCCGCCTGACCAAAATCGGCTTCGTGTTTCAGTTCCACTTCCTGCTGCCCGAGTTCACCTCGCTCGACAATGTGCTGCTGCCGATGCGCGCCGCGGGCAAGATGAGCGAGCCCGAAATGCGCGAACGCGGGCTTGCGCTACTGGAATCGCTCGGCCTTGCCGAACACGCCAACAAGCGTCCCAACCAGCTCTCCGGCGGCCAGCGCCAGCGCGTCGCCATCGCCCGCGCGCTGTCCAACCGACCCGAGATCATCGTCGCCGACGAGCCTACCGGCGCGCTCGATACCAAGTCCACCGAGCAGGTGTTCGCGATCCTGCGCGACATCGCGGACCAGGGCCAGACGGTCGCCGTGGTGACGCATGATCCGGCGCTCGCCGCACGCGCCGACCGACGTGTTCATATCGTGGACGGGAAGATCGCGGAGATCACGGAGCGGGCTGGTGGTGAGCTGGTGAAGGAAGCGGCGGGTTAGAACGCTTTCCGGCGAAGCGGAAACCGGTTCGCGTCAAGAAAACGCGTCGAAACAACAATCTGGAGACCCACTCCGATTCGATCGGAACGGATATCGATGCCCGTACCGGGCGCACGGCAGAACGGGGCGCCCTTGGGCACCCCGTTTGGCAATCGTGGATCCTCGCGTCTTCCGCCTCAGGCGAAGCGGAAGTCGTCGGTGGTGAGCGCCGAGAGCCTGATGTTGGCGAGCGTCAGCGTGGTGTCGGCGTCGACCGTGATGAGGACGTCCGAGCCTACCTGCGTGGCGTGCGACATCACGTCCGCGAAGTCGTCGAACAGGTCGGACGAGAACTCGATCACGTCCGAGCTCGAGCCCGTCAGCGCGAAGTCCTTGACCTTGTCTTCGCCGAAGCCGGCCGCGAACACGAGGATGTCGTGACCGGACCCGCCGGTCAGCACGTCGTTGCCGAAGCCGCCGGTGATGGTGTCGTCGCCAGAGCCGCCGGCCACGGTGTCGTTGCCGGCACCGGCGGTGACGATGTCGTCGCCCGATCCGGCGTCGATGCTATCGACACCCTCGCCGCCATCCACGAGGTCATCACCCGAACCGCCCTTGAGGATGTCGTTGCCGGCGCCGCCGGCGACGATGTCATCACCCGAGCCGCCGTCGACCGTGTCGTTGCCCTCGCCGCCGGCGAGTTGGTCGTTGCCGGCGCCACCCTGCAAGTTGTCGTTGCCGGCCCCGCCGTCGAAGATCTGGTCGCCGTTGCCTCCCGACACCACGTCGTTGCCGGCGCCGAACCGGAACGCCTCGATGCCGGTGAACGTGTCGGTGCCGATGCCGGCGCCCGAGACCTTGCCACCGGCGAGGTTGAGCGAGATCGCCCCGGTCGCGTCGGACAGATCGAGCGTGTCGAAACCGGCCCCGCCGCTGACGGTATCGTTGCCGGCCCCGCCCTGGAGAACGTCGTCGCCGCCGCCGCCCTTCAAGGTGTCGTTGCCGGCTCCGCCTGCGAGCACATCATTGCCGGCTCCGCCGTCGATCAAGTCGACGCCGTCGCCGCCGTCCACCGTCTCGGCGGCGTCCGCGCCGGTGAAGGTGTCGGCGCCGGCACCGAGCAGAATGGCGCCGGTGATGGCCGAGGCGCCCGACAGGGTGACGATGTCGTCGCCGTCACCCATATCGATGGCCGATCCGCCGATCGCGGTCATCGTGCCGGTGTTGACGAGGACGTCGTTGCCGCCGCCCATCTTCACACCGCCGATGATGATGCCCGAATTGGTCAGCCTGTCCGCACCGGTGCCGACGATGTTGATCGCTTCGCTGCCGGCCGGATCGAGCGCGGCCGCCTCCGCCTCGGTCACGCCAGTCGGACGATTGCCGCCACCCTCGATGAGGCCTTCGTTGACGATGGTCGACGGGCCGAAGGCGGCGCCGTTGCCCGAGTCGTCGATCTGGATCGCACGGCCGTAGCCGTAGATCTTTGCGGTCTCGTAGTTGTGGATGGTGGCGCCGCCGGCGGCGATGCCTTCGGACAAATTGGCCTCACCGTCGTGAGCGCCGTTGTGGCCGAGGCCTTCGATCGTGCCGTAGTTGTCGAGCGTCAAGAGACCGTCGACGTCGACGGCGTCGCCGTCGCTGTCGGCGGTGCCCGCCGACTTGCCCTGCATCAGGCCGTAATTGGTGACCGTGACGCGCTCGGCTTCGCTGGCGTCGTTGTCCATGTTCACGGCCGAGCCGTTGCCGCCGATCATCACGGCGCCGACGCCGTTGGTGATGGTGGCGCCGGCATTGCCGGTGATGGCGTGCTTGCCGGCCGTGATCGAGCCACCTGCCAGGTTGTTGAAGACCATGTGGTAGCTGCGGCCGTCCCAACCCTCCGCATCGGTGCCCGTGCCGCCGACGATCTGGCCGGCATTGTTGACCACGATGTTGCCGCGCAGCACCTCCTCGTTGGCGCTGGTAGTGCGGATGACGCCGGAGGCGCCATTGTTGATAGTGAACGAGGCACCATTGAAGTCGTTGGCCTGGACGACCCGGGCATTGCCCTCGATCAGCCCGTCATTGTTCAGGACCAGGACGGCTTCGCCTTCACCGGCGGCGTAGATCACGCCCGCGCTACCGGTGTTCTTGCCTTCGATGACGGCCCCGGCGCCGTTCACCAGGGTGATCGTCGCGTCGGCCTCGAGCGCGATCGAGATCGCCTGACCGGATGCCTTGGAGATCGTGCCGGCGTTATCGAGCGCCGTCGCGGTCTCGGTGTTGCCGACCTTGAGCGTGCCGGTCAGTATGCCGCCGGCGGCGATCGCGGTGGTGTCGGCGCCGTCACGGGTGAGGTCCGATGTCACCGTGGCACCGGCCCGGATGAAGATGTTGTCGATATTGGCGCTGTCCGCCACGCTCCAGGAACCGGCGTCCACGTCGAGGGTCTCAACGTCGGTGGTGGTCCCGAGGGCGCCGGTTCCAGCGCCGGTCAGACGCACGGTGTCGTCGTCGTCACCGCCGTCGATGGAAACCGGGGCGCCGCCGTCGGTCGAGACCAGGATCAGGTCGTCGCCCGCGCCGCCTTCGACGTCGTCGCCCGCGCCGGCCACCAGCGTATCGTCGCCGGCACCACCGGCGAGAACGTTGGCCGCATCATCGCCGATGAGCGTGTCGTCACCCGCGCCGCCGGTAAGGTTCTCGATGTCCACGAGGGTGTCGGAACCGATGTCGTCGCCGAAGGCTTCCCCAAGCGCAAGGTCGGCGGTGACGCCGGACGCATCGGCGGAGTAATCGACGGTGTCGATGTCCGCGCCGCCATCGATCTCGTCGTCGCCTTCACCGGCCACGAACACATCGTCGCCCGCTTCACCGGAGAGACTGTCATCGCCAGCCCCGCCGGCGATGACGTCATTTCCGTCGCCGCCATGGAGGGTATCGTCTCCATCGTCACCGTTGAGCACGTCGTCGCCAGCGAGACCGAAGATTTCGTCGTCGCCGTCGCCGCCGGACAGTGTATCGGCGACCGCGGAACCGACGAGAACGTCGTCACCATCGGTGCCGTCGACGGCTTCGCCCGAGAAGACGGTGTCGGACCGCACGTTGAGGTTCTGGATGCGCACGTCCTCGGAGGCCGGCAAGTCGGCGACGTCGTAGGCCGTCTCAGGCGTGGCGTGATTGGCCAGCAGATAGTCCTGGAAGGCCTTCTGCTCGCCCAGCGCATTGGCCGGAACGTTGGCAGTAGCGGTGAAATCAAGCGCCTCGTCGATCGGCGCGGAGAGAGTACCGTCGGCGAGCAGGTAGCGGAAATTCTCGCCATTTGCTCTGATCGCATAGCCATCGCCGCCGTTGGCGGTGAAGTTCAGCGTCACGATGCTGATCAGCGCCGGCGCGTCGGCTACGACGACACCGTTCTCGACCACGCGGGCGATGACGGCCCCTTGATCATCGACGAGCGAGATATTGACGATCCTCTGGCCGGCCGGCAGGTCTGGGTCATAGGAGACACGTACGCCGCCGAGTTGCATAAAGCCGCCATTGCCGGGCGTGGTGGCATTGGGGTTGTTGAGGATGTTGAGCAGACCCTGCGGCGTGGTGTCGAACACCATCAGCTTGTTGTCGAACCGCAGGGCGTTCTCGACGTCGAGCTGCGAGATGCCGCCTGCCGGCTTGCCCGCCTCGGGATTCGCCGCCGGCGGGAGCTTTTCGCCGTCCGATGGGTTGACCGAGCCGATCTGGGCACGGATGCCGCCGCCGTTCTTCAGCGAGACGATATAGGGCTGGTCGGCGAGCACCTCGGCAGCCGCCTCGCGATTGGCGTCGGCCGACAAATCGCCCAGATTGGTTTCCTGGGCGCGAGAGAAGGTACGGTCGCCCTCGAGATAGACATTGGTATAGCCGTAGACGATGCCGTCCTTGGCATTGATCACCGCGTCCACGGCCTCGGTCACGTCGGCCACCGTCTCGCCCTTGGTGCCTTCGGCAAAGGCGGTGTCGGACAGATCACCGTCGGTGTCGCCCCAGGCCTCCGCGACGTTCTCCTCGGTCGCCGCGTAGGCGCCGTTGACCCCCACCGCGCCGGCGAGGTTGTCGAGGACGATGTCGCCGTTTTCGTCGAAATCGACGACAAGGCGGCCCAGATAGGTGTACTCGCTGTCGGTGTTGACGATCAGCGTCGTCTTGCCGTCGGCTCCCGCCGTGACGATCGGATAGGTATCGGCAAAGTTGGCGTCGTGACCGTCGAATGCCACGGCCTCGTCATCGGCGTCGCCCAGACGGGTGTGCGAACCAGCGGCCAGGATGACGTCGACACCGGTCAGCAGCGGCGCCAGCGCCTTCTCGAAGGCGAGATTTTGCAGATGCGACATCAGGATGATCTTGTTGACGCCCTGGCTGATCAGGTCGTCGATGACGATCTGCAGCTGGGAAGCCAGCAGCGCCATGTCGTTGGTCTCGCTGCCGTCGCCGGCAAAACCCTCGACCTCGACACCGCCGGTCGAGGAGATCGACTCGAGAATCTGGGTGGTGGCGCCGACGAGACCGATCTTCTCGCCGCCCTCCTCGATCACCGCCGAGGGGGCGATCCTCTTGGCCAATGAAGCCGCGGTCTCCAGGTCGGCATCGCCCACGGTCTCGGTATACCTGCCGCTCAGGCTGCTGTCGCCCGAGAAGTCGAGGTTCGACGTCAGATAGACGAAGTTGGCGTCGGCGATATTGTCCGAGAAGGCGCCCGTGCCGAGGTCGAACTCGTGATTGCCGACGGTCGAGGCTTCGACACCGATGGTGTTGAGAATCTTCATGTCGGCATTGCCGGGATTGGTGCCCAGACCGGTCACGGCGCCGACCGACGGATCCGTGCTGGCCGACATGAACGGACCCGGGAGGTAGTTGTCACCGCCGGAGAGGATCAGGGTGTTGGCGTAGTCGTCATCGAACGCATCGACGAGGGCGGCGAGGTTTTTCGCCGTGTCGCCGGCGAGCAGGCCCGCCTCGGCGTCCGAGAAGTGCAGGAGCTGCAGCTTATAGGTCACGGGAGTTTCGGTTCCGAGGTTGAGCCCGATGATGAGAGGATCGTGATCGGAATTGCGCGCCGGCGTGTCGCCGTCGAAGATGGCGGTGTCGCGATTGAAGTTGGTGTTGTAGTCGAGGGCGTCGGCCTCGTCTGAATTGATGTGCCAGTGGGTCGTGTCGGTCACCTGCCCCGCCATGCTGTCGTTGGCGAAGGCCTGATCGAGCGTTCCGGTCTGGCCGTCGAACACATAGGAGTATTCGCCGTTGCCGACGCCGAGATTTTCGTAGCCGGCGCTCTCGATGATCTCGACCGCGTCTTCCTTCGCGTAGGCGTTGAAGTCGCCGATCAGCAGCACGTCGCTGTCGCCCGACCCCGTCGGGTCGCTGTCCGCCCACTTGGTCAGCGCCTCGGCAGCGAGTTCGCGCTGGTTCTGCCAATTGCCCTGGCCGTCGCCCTGGTCGGCATCGGCGCCGGTGCCGGTGCCGCTCTTGGACTTCAAATGGTTGGCGATGGCGGTGAAGGATTCGCCGGTTGCGATTTCGGTGAAGCTCACGGCCAGCGCATTGCGGCTGGTGTTGGTGCCGTCGAACACGTGGCCGACCGAGCTCTGGCCGAGCAGGCCGGACAGGCCGAGGTCGGCCAGATCGGCATCGTTGAGGATCGCGACCGTCGTGTCCTCCGTGATCTCGACCGTCGCGGTCTTGTAGATGAAGCCGACCGCGATGGCGTCGCCGCCGACGAACTTCTGACCCGGATTCACCCAGGCATAGGTGCCGGCGCCGAGCTCGGCGTTGAGCTGGGCGACCAGATAGGCGATCGCATTGCCGTCAGAGCCGACCTCGAAATCGTTCTCCAGCTCGATCAGGGACAGCACGTCGGCGTCGATGGCGACGATGGCGTCGACCAGCTTCTCGGTCTGGCGCGCGAACTCGGTGGCGTTCTCGGCGCCGCGCCGGGCCAGGCCGATATCGGTGTTGCCGCTCAGGGTCGTGAAGTAGTTCAGGACGTTGAAGCTCGCGACCTTGAGGCGGCCACCGACATCCTCCGGCGTCTCGGCGCGCGGATTGGCGTCGACGAAGGTGTTGTCGTCGTTCTCGATCGAGCGGATGCGCCAGGTCGATCCGGAAGCCGAGTTGCCCGCCCACTGATAGTCGAGCACGCCGGTGAGGCCGGTCACGGTGTCGCCCATGCTCGGGGCGTTGCCGGTGGCGTAGTTCGGGGCCGTGTTTGGATCGTCATTGGGGTCGAGCCCGCCGACATTGCTGATCGGGGCGTTCTCGACGTTGAGCCCGTCGTCATAGGTGATGGTACGGGCGCCGAGCTGTTGCAGGTACTGCTGGTAAGCCGCGACATCCGGATCGTTGATCTGGGTAAAGGTCTCCGGGCGCTCGCCGGCGACCAGCTTCATCTCGTTGAAGCGGTCGAGATTGAACTGCTCGGTGATGGTCAGCGTTTCGGGAACCGTGACGAGCATGCCCTCATAGGCCTCGAGATCGGGCTGATAGTCGCCGTCCTGGCTCACCGTCGTTCCGACGCTCGGAAGGTCGATTGCCGCCGCCATGCCGTGCACATCGACGACCGCGCCGGCCTGAACAACCGCGATGTTGGCGACGCTCGAGACGCTCAGCTCGGTCATGCCGAAATATTCGGTCACGACGCCGGTCACGCGTACGCGGTCACCGACATGGACGTCGGCTCCCGCGAGGCTGCCGAGATAGACGAAGATGCCTTCGGAGGTGAGCGCGTTTCCGTCGGAGTCCGCTCCCTCCTCCTGAAGGTAGAAGCCGCCGAGGTTGCGGGTGCCGTCGCCGTCGTCGCTCTGGAAGTCGCCGACCACGATCGCCTCGATCGTCACGGTCTGACCTTGCATGTTGCTGGCGGCGCCCGAACCCTGGATGGCGCTGATCTTGGTCAGAGTGGCATCGTCGTTGACGATGGTGCCGGTCCCGGTCGCCGTGCCGATGGCGGTCGATCCCGTGACATTGATGACATTGGACAGGGAGACGGTGAACGTCTCGTTGGCTTCGTTGATGGTGTCGCCGCTGATCGTGACGCTGACCTGCTGGGTCGCCGGGCCGCCCGCGGCGAAGCTGAGCGTGCCGGCGTTGGCGACGTAGTCGCCGGCGACGGCGGTGCCGTCGGCGGTCGCGTAATTGACGGTGAACGCGGTCGAGGTGTCGCTGCGTGTAACGGTAAACGTCAAAACCTTGGTGCCGGCGTCGCCTTCCAGGATGCTGACGCTGTCGATCGACACCGTCGGCACGGGCGCGGTGCCCTTTGCCGTCAGCGAGAAGTCGTCGATCGCGAGGCCGTCATCGGCGCCGCTGGCATTGAAGTCGTTCCATCGCAGCATGAACGTCTCGCCGGGCGCGATGTTGAGGCCGGTGATCGTGGCTGTCAGATTGGTGTGGACGCTGTTGCCGTTGATCGCGCCAACCGAACCCGACGTCGTCGGTGTGCCAAAGTCGAGTGCGTTGAAGTCCGTCCAGGTGCCCGTCGTGAGGCTGCTGGCATTGACGCTGTACTGGAAGTCCAACTGATCGGCACGGCCCGTGGTGCCCAGACGCCACTGTTCGCCGGTATAGCTGATCTCGAGCGAGGTGATCGTCTGGCCGGTGTTGTTGGTGAACCCGGCCCCCAAGGTGGGAATCAAGGTGCCGCTCTGCAGCGAGCCCAGGGCGCGGTCCGTCGAGCCGGACGCGCCGTAGCTGTAGATGTCGCCTGTGTTGCTGCTGCCCGTGTCGGCCGCGTATTGCTCGTTGTCCCGACCCCCGCCGCCCGCCTCGGTGAGCACCCACCCATCTACGTTCAGCACGTTCGTGGTGCCCGTCGTGGCCAGCGTGTTGAAATCCTGCGTGTAGGCGACGTCGAGAGCGTTCAGGGAAATGTTGGGCATCTTCTTCTCCATGCAGCGGCGCAGCCGGGGCGTGGGCACGCGCGGGCTGATAAAGGTCGGAATTGATGTTGTAGGGTTCTATTTTTGACGACGGACAACGTTAGGTAAACTCGTTACGCGCGGCATTAGCCGCACGCTTCGTAACGCCCGAGTGACGGTTTGTTTACGATTCAGGAAATTCTTGTCGGCGCGATGGACAATCTTCGACGAGTCGCGGCAAGCCGTCCTTGCGACAGAACGCGAGGAATGTGCGATCGCCGCCGCGGCGAATCATCTCGACCGCGGAGATTCGCGACGAGCGGTCAGGAGAGACTTGCGCTCACCGTTCGCGAAACGCGCGCATCACCTGATCCTGCAACGGCTTGACCAGATAGGACGCGACCGTACGGTCGCCGGTCTTCACGAATGTCTCCACCGGCATGCCGGGAACAAGGCGTACGTCGCCGAGCCGTGCGAGTTCCTCCGGCGAGATGGCGATCCTGACGGTGAAGTAGGCGGCACCGCTGCGCGGTTCCATCGTCACGTCGGCTGAAATTCTGTTGACGCGGCCTTCGATTTCCGGCGTCGTCCGCTGGCTGAAGGCGGAAAACCGCAAGACTGCCGTCTGACCTATCCTGACTTGGTCGATATCCTGCGGCGCCACGCGCGCCTCCACCGTCAGCGTATCGGTCGCCGGCACGACCAGCATCATCGCCTCGCCGGGGCCGACGACGCCGCCGACGGTGTGGACCGTCATCTCGTGCACGATGCCGTCCTGGGGAGCGCGAATATCCACGCGTTTAAGCTGATCTTCGGCCGCCACCTTGCGTTCGGCCAGTTCGCTGATTTTACCTTCGATCTCGCGCAACTCGCGTCCGACTTCGCTCGCCAGGTCGCGATCGATCTGGTTGATCTGAAGCCCGATCTCCGAGATCTTGCCCTGAGACTGCGCTACTGCCGCCGTCAGTTGCGCGCGTTCTCCCTCAAGGCGGGTCGTTTCACGCTCGAGCGCCGTCAGCCGGGTCAGCGGGATCAGGTTTTTATCCCATAGTTCCTTGACGCCTTCGAGTTCCCGCTTGATCAGCACTACCTCCTGGGCCTTCGCGGCCAGTTGCGCGGTCAAGCCGCCAATTTCCTGGTTCAACTGGCCGATACGCTGGTTGAGCTGCTGCTTCTGCCCGTCGCGCGCCAGCCGGCGCAGCTGGAACAGGCGCTGCTCGGCGTTGATGAGGGCAGCGATCTCAGGATCAGTCGCCTTGTCGACAAAGGAGGATGGAAAGACGATCTCGGCCGCACCGTCGCGCTCGCATTCGAGCCGTGCCTTGCGCGCCGTCAATTCAGCGTGAGATTTGGTGACGATCGCCAGGTTGGCGCGGGTGAGCGTGTCGTCGAGCCGCAGCACCACCTCGCCGGCCTTGACGGTGCTGCCGTTGCGCACCCGCAAATCTCCGACGATCCCGCCCTGCTGATGCTGGACTTTCTTGACGTTGGAATCGACCACCACCGTGCCGGTCGCAATCAGAGCGCCGGAAACCTCCGTCGTCGCGGCCCATCCGCCGATCCCTCCCGTAAGCAGAAGGAAGAGGACCAGTCCGACGATGATATGCCTGCGCGCCGATCGCCCCGGATCGAAGTTGAGGGTCGAGTTCATCGGTTCATCCGGCTGCGGCTGGAGTGAACATCTTGCGCGGCGCCTGTTGCGCCGCAGGTCGCTGGAGCACCTTGGCGAGCACCTCATCCTTCGGGCCGAACGCCTGTTGGCGTCCCTCGGCCAACGCCAAGACGTAATCGACCCCTGCCAGCGCGCTGGCGCGGTGGGCGACGACCACAACGATGCCGCCGCGCGCCCGCACGCCGAGAATTGCACGCGACAGCGCCTCGTCGCCGTCGAAGTCGAGATTGGAATTCGGCTCGTCGAGCACCACCAGGAAAGGGTTTCCGTACAACGCCCGCGCCAGCGCAATACGTTGCTGCTGGCCGGCCGACAATCGGTGCCCCTGGTCGCCGACCGGCGTATCGTATCCCTGCGGCAGGCCGACGATCAGATCGTGAACGCCAGCGGCCGTGGCGGCATCGATCACGTCGGTCGGCTTGGCGCCGGGAGCGAAGCGGGAAATGTTCTCGGCGACCGTTCCTTCGATCAGTTCCACGTTCTGCGGCAGATAACCGAGGTGGCGTCCGAGCGTATCGGGCGTCCACTGGTCGAAGGTCGCTCCGTCGAGCCGGACCGATCCCCGCACGGGCCGCCATACGCCGACCAGAAGGCGTGCGAGGCTGGACTTTCCGGATGCGCTCGGGCCGATGATGCCGAGGCCGGATCCACCCTTGAGGACGAAGGTCACATCCTGCACGACCACGCGCTGCACGTCCGGCGGCGCAATCGACACGTTGTCGACGGTCAACGTCTTGCCGGGAGCGGGCAGCGGCGTCGGAGCCGGACGCGCCTCGAGGATCGACAGCAGCTTGTCGAGACGCGCTTTGGCCTGGCGGGCAGTCGCGAATCCTTTCCAGTGGGCAATCGCGAGATCGACGGGGGCGAGCGCGCGGGCCGACAGGATCGATGACGCGATGATGATGCCCGCCGTGGCCTGCTGCTGGATCACCAGATAGGCGCCGACCGCGAGCACGACGGACTGCAGCAGCATGCGCATCACGCGTCCCGCGGACCCGAACCCGCCGGCCACGTCGCTGAGCTTCGCCTGACGGGTTAGATGCGTATCGTTGGTCGCGTTCCAGCGCGCGGAGATGTTGGCCGTCATGCCGAGCGCCGTGATGGTTTCGGCGCATCGCCGGCTGAGATCAGCGAGCCGCATTCGCTCGGCGCTCGCCTCGGTCGTCTCGCGCACGGCCGTCCGGGACTTCACTTCGGCGACGAACGTCAGCGTCACGAGCGCGACGGCCCCGATGAGCACGGTCACCCCGATCCAGACATGGAATGCGAAGCAGATGGCAAGGTAGAGCGGCAGCCAGGGCAGGTCGAACAGCGCCGTGGGGCCGGGGCCGGACAGGTAGGTCCGAATGGCGTCGAGGTCGCGGACCGGATGGATGCCCTCGCCGCTCTTAGGTGCTTCCATCGGCAACCGCACAAGAGTTTCGTAGATGCGTCGGCACAGCGCACGATCGAGACTCATGCCGACGCGAACGAGCAGGCGCCCACGAATTCCGTCAAAAAAACCCTGGAACAGGTAAAGTACGACCACCAGAGCGAGGAGACCGAGGAGGGTTGGAATGCTGCGGCTGGGAAGAACGCGGTCGTAGACCTCCATCATGAACAGCGAACCGGTCAACGCCAGGATGTTGAGGACGGCGCTGAAGGCTCCGATCGCTATGAAGCTTCCTCGGCACGCCGACAGCGCCTCCGACAACTCTGACGTGGAGGATCGAGCCTCGCTCTTCGCGCGCATGGATGGTCGTCTCGGCCACGATCGAAGTGATGAACAAGACGTCGATCGTTAATGCGCACGTGTGACAGCAATCTGACACGTGCGCCATGGTGCGTCGGCCATGTGCTGCGGGCGGCGAAACGCTCTGACGTCCGCATTACGATCGCGCCTTCGGCGATATTAAAATGAAACAGATCAGGATATTGCCGTCGACAGATGGGCAGCAAATCTCGTCACACAATTGTCAAACGGACTGAATGCGGGCCGCGCGGCATGATCGTCCAAGCGGCAGGCCCGTATTTTTCCGGACAGTTCAGTGGGTCCGGGTCTGACCCACGAAATCAGCGTCATATCGCTTTGGCCGAGCTGCGACCAAGCAAGTAGGCCGCTGTTTTTGACCCGGATCAACATCAACTCAGCACCGAACCGTATATTGACAACAATGGATGCGGATGGCGTTGCTCCGACATTCAGATGGCATCCAACCTGTTCATCGGCACGATCCGGGGTCTTGTCCGCAAGAAATACTGACGATCCTCGCGATATGCTGGTCGGACTTGATACGGGTCGGACTTGGGCGTCGATGCCGGTTGCCCGCACCGACTCCAGTGAATCCGGCGCATTTTCGACCGGCAGGGAGACTGAGCGTTCATGAGCGCGTCCTCGGAACAACCCTCTCCTGCCGGGACCAAACTCGCCGACGATGGAGCTTCGAAAAAGCCGCTGCTCCGCCGGAGCGCCGTGCGCTATGCGCTGGTCGGTGCCGCGATTCTCGCACTGATCGTGGCCGCGGCGGCCGTCATGAACAACCGCCCCATCCAGGTCGATGTGGCCTCGGTCGAACGGAATGTGCTCGTTCGCGTGTTTGGACTCGGCACGGTCGAGGCACGCGTCATGTCGAAGATCGGATTCGAGGTCGGCGCCACGCTCGTCGCACTCAATGCGGATCACGGCGATCACGTGCGCAAGGGACAGGTGGTGGCCCGGCTCAGCCTCGGCGAGCAGGAGGCGAAGGCCGCCAAGGCCCGCGCCGCGGTCGAGATCGCCGCGGTCAACATCAAACGGGCGGAAGCAAATCTGGAAAAGGCACGGGCCGTGCTGGCCCAGAAGGAGGAAGCCAACCGGCGCAAGCAGACGCTCGTCGGGCGCGATATCGTCTCGCAGGAGGTCGCCCAGGAAGCGGCCCGCGACGAAGCCGTGGCCAGAGCGGACGCCATCGTTGCGGAAAGCGAACTCGCGAGCACGGGGGCGCAGCTCAGCGATTCCCGCGCTCAACTGCGCTACGAGGAAACGCTGCTGGGGCATCGGACGCTGGTGGCGCCTTACGACGCGATTGTCGTCGAGCGGCACAAGGAATTGGGAACCGTGGTCAAGGCCGGCGACCCCATCTTTACGCTCGTTGCGGAGGGGACCTATTGGGGGCTTGCCTATGTCGACGAGGCGCGCGCAGGATTCATCGCCGAGGGCCAGCGGGTCGATGCCCGGCTGCGGTCGCGCCCGCAGGACGCCTTCACTGGCAAGGTGGCGCGGATAGGTCTTGAGAGCGACCGGGTGACCGAGGAACGACGCGTGTTCATCAAGGGCGACAACCCGCCGCCGCGCGTGTTTCTCGGCGAGCAGGTCGAATTCCTGATCACCGTTGCAACGATCGACAGGGCGCTGCTGGTGCCGGAAGCCGCCGTTCACGGCTACAACGGACGCGAGGGTACGGTCTGGACCGTCGAGGACGGAAGATTGCGCCGACGCCTCGTCAAGTTCCGCCATCGCACGGAGGATTCGCGTCTGGAGATCGTCGATGGCCTGCCGGACGGCGCACACGTGGCTGCTCGGATCGAGGCCTCCTTCCGCGAGGGCCGAGCGGCCCGGACCGGCGAGGGCGCCAAGCCATGAACCTGGCCTATCGCGACATCAGGCACAATCTCGGCCGCTTCCTGCTCACGAGCCTGGGACTCGGGCTTCTGCTTGGCGTCGTTCTGGCGATGATCGGTATCTATCGCGGGCTGGTGGTCGAAGCCCTGACCATCGCCCGCGCTCCGGCCATCGACCTGTGGGTCGTGGAAGCAAACACGCGCGGTCCATTCGCCCAGGCCTCGCGCATTCCCGGCGACATCCGCGAGGCCGTTGCCCGGATCGCCGGCGTTTCTTCGGCAGGCAGCGTCACCTACCAGACGATCGAGACCGAGCATAGGGGCGGCAAGCTCAGGCTCTATGTCATCGGCTGCGAGCCGGCGCGACCGGGCGGCCCGCCGGAGATCGTCGATGGTCGCACCATCGCCCGCAGTCACTACGAGCTGGTTGCCGATGTCACAACGGGGCTGACGCTGGGCGAACGCATCCGGCTCGGCCGAAACGTGTTCGCCGTGGTGGGGCTGACACGCCACCAGGTCAGTTCCGGTGGAGATCCGTCCGTCTACATCAACCTGCTCGATGCGCAGAAGCTGCAGTTCGATCTCGCCCCGCCGGCTGCGCGTGTGCAGCTGGCGCGCGGCACGAACGCGTCGAGCCGGGACACGGTCAATGCGGTGGTCGCGCGGCTCGATCCCAACGCGTCCGCGGACGCGGTGGCCGAAACGGTTCGCCGCTGGAAGCATCTGGCGGCGATCACGCAGGAGCAGCAGGAGCTGATCCTGACCCGATCGCTGGTCGACCGCGCGAGACGCCAGATCGGACTATTCACCTCGCTTCTGCTCATTGTCTCCGCGGTGATCATCGCGCTCATCATCTACACCATGACGATGGAGAAGCTGAAGCAGATCGCGACGCTCAAGCTGATCGGCGCACCCGACCGGACCATTATCGGAATGATCGTGCAGCAGGCACTCGCGCTCGGCGTCATCGGCTTTGCGATCGGCGCCACCCTGATCGTCACCATCAAGGATTACTTTCCACGACGCGTGGTGCTCGAAGCGGACAACGCCCTCATGCTCGGCCTCATCGTATTCGTGGTGTGCCTGCTTTCGAGCGGTCTTGGCGTCCGCGCCGCACTTCGGGTCGATCCCGCTACCGCGCTCGGGGGCTGAGATGGCGGTTGCAGAGCGTCCGCTCGTCCGGCTCGAGCGCATTTCCAAGCACTTCGGCGAAGGCGAGACCCGTGTCGATGCTTTGCGAGACGTGTCGCTCGACGTGCATCCCCGGCAAGTCGTCGCGCTGCTCGGACCGTCGGGCTCGGGCAAGACCACGCTTCTCAATGTCATCGGCTGCATCCTCGATCCCTCAGCGGGCTCGATGGAACTCGATGGAGAGGCGGTGCTCGCGGATGGTCGCTGGCTGAGGCCAAATCTCAGGCAGCTCAGACTGGACAAGATCGGCTTCATCTTCCAGTTCCACAACCTGATCCCGTTCCTCGACGCCACGGACAATGTCGCGCTGGTGCGGCAGCTCGCCGGGGCGGACAGTGCAGCGGCCCGCAACCGCGCACTCGAGCTGCTCGACTATCTCGAGGTGGGGCATCGCCGGAGCGCCATGCCAGCCCAGCTTTCAGGAGGTGAGGCGCAGCGCGTTGCCATCGCCCGCGCCCTCGCCAACCGGCCACGCATCATCCTCGCCGACGAGCCGACGGCTGCGCTCGATTCGAAGCGCGCCGGGATCGTGATGGATCTGCTGCGCAAGGTTGCCGTCGAACAGGAGGCCGCCATCATCGCAGTCACGCATGATGAGAAAATCTTCGATCGATTCGACCGCATGTTCAACCTGCGCGACGGCCGGCTGGAGACGGATGTCCAAATTTCTGGCGCTTGATCGAACATCGAAGACTGCGGGCGCTTGGTTACCGGCGAGATCGCGCAGTGGTGTGGGCTGGACACAGGCGCAGGGTGGCGGAGAGGGAGGGATTCGAACCCCCGATAGGCTTGCACCTATGCCGCATTTCGAGTGCGGTGCATTCAACCACTCTGCCACCTCTCCAGGCGCCAAAAAGGGACCGGAATCGGCCCTGTGGTCGGGGCGTGTTCTAGGCGAGGATGACGGGCCGGGCAAGGCGCGGCGGCAAGAAATCCGCCGCCACGCGGGGGTGCGGAAAAAGGAGGCCGAAATGGAGCATTTGACGGTTCGGGCCAATGGCGCGGCGCTGCATGTGGCGCGAATCGGCCGCGGGCGGCCGCTGTTGTTGCTGCACGGCTGGCCGGAGTTCTGGCTGACCTGGGAGCCGGTGATGACGCGGCTCGCCGATCGCTTTACGCTGATTGCTCCCGACCTGCGCGGGTTTGGCGACAGCGACAAACCCGAGGGGCCGTTCGGCCCCGACCAGCAGGCCGCCGACATGCTGGCGCTGATGGACGCGCTTGGGCTGCCGCAGGCCGGCATCGTCGGCCACGATGTCGGCGGCGCGCTGATGCAGCCGCTGGCGCGGCGGGCGCCGGAGCGGATCGCCGGGCTGTTCTTCTTCGATTTCGTCTATCCCGGCATCGGGCCGCGGATGGCGGAGCCGGATCGGCTCAACAACATCTGGTATCAATCCTTCCACCAGATGGAGATGGCGCCGGCGCTGGTCGGCGCCAGCCGCGAGAACTGCCAACGCTATATCGGGCATTTCCTGAAAACATGGTCGCATCGCAAGCATGCCTTCGACGACGTGCTCAACGCCTTCACCGACAATTTCATGAAGCCCGGCAATCTCGCCGGCGGCTTTGCGCATTACCGTGCCGCCCATGCGGGACGCATCAAGATGATGAAGGGCGAAGCGCCGGCGCTGCCGCCGATCGGCGTGCCGACCTGCGTACGCTGGGCCGAACACGATCCGCTGTTCCCTTATGAGTGGACCGACCGGCTCGGCGAGACGTTCGCGAGTCTCGATCTTGCGATGTTTGCGGGTGTCGGTCACTTCCCGCACCGCGAGGATCCCGATCGCGCGGCATCCGTAATCGCGGCGTTCTTCATGCGCATCGGCTGGTGCTAGAGCAGGATCTGTGGGGAAAGCCAGTTCCCACTTTTCCGAATCGCGCTTTTACGGAAAGAAGGGGTGGGACCGCCAGACGCGACAAAAAAAACTGGCGGTCCCGTGTCGCTGCTTTGAAATGCTGGTCGGGGAAGTGCGGCTTCGCCAGCCAGCTGGAGCGACAGGAACACGCTACCAACGGCGACAAAAACGGCAACGTGATCCGTGTCTTAACCTAACCGGTCAACCTTACCGGGCCGCGATAACCTTAATCGCCGAACATCAATCCTTGCCCTTCTTGGCCTTCTTCGGCCTCTTATCGTTTTCGGCTTCCTTGCCGTTATCCTTGCGGCGGTTGGTGAAGCGCGCATTGCCGAGCCCGGTCCCGATGGTCAGCACGCCCCAGCGCTCGACATCCTGCATGAACGGAACTTCGGAAAGGCCCTGCGCCACGCCGTCATTGTGCATCAGCACGGCGGTATCGTGATCGCCGATCTGGGGAATTGCCTCAACCAGGCTTGCCGGCAGGTTGAATTTCGAGCTTTCCCAATTGCCCGGCAGGTTCTGCGCGCCCTTTTCGATCGAGCCGTCGGCATCGATCACGCCCGGACATGAAATGCCGATGAAGGGCGCGAGGTTGAGGCCTTCGCCCTCGGCGTCGGCGATCAATTGCTTCAACATCTTGACCAGCCGCTTCACCGCGCCTTCGCGGGTCGGCTCGTCGTCCGCGTGCTTCCACAGTTCCGACTTCCACACGGTGGCCTTGGAAAGATCCGGCGCTTTCTTCACGCGCGTCTCGACCACGCCGCAGCGGATGTTGGTGCCGCCGATATCGACCGCCAGAATGCTGTCGTGGCCCGCGAAAATCCATGACGGGGCCAGATGCAGCGTGCCGATCAGGCCGGCCTCATCGGGATGAAAGCGAATCGGCACCAGGTCGACGTCGAAATCGCGCGCCTTGAGAATGATATCCGTTCGCGCAATCGCGATCTCGCCAACCCGGCTCTGCCGAAATCCGCCGCCGACCACGATGCGTTCGGTATCCGCCCACGCCTTGGTCTTGAGGAATCGACCGGTGACATAGGCGAGTTCCTGCGCGAATTCCTCGATCGCACCATGCACCAGGGCAGCGGCTCGGACATCGTCACCGATCAGCGCCTCCTCGAGGTGGCCCTTGGTTATCTCGTCGGTGGATTTCTTCCCAAGGGGATCTTCGCCGCTTCTCTTCAGCGGCTTGCGCAGATCGTCGAGAATGTCCCGGAAGGCGCCCTTGCTGGCGCGATCGCCGAGAAATCCCTCGTCGTCCTTGAGCTCGACATTGAAACTGTCGATTTCAACCGAAGGTAACTTCGGCGAGCCATGGCTCGCGATGCCGGTGGTTGTTGCGCTGTCGTCTGCCATGCTTCCCGAGCCCCTGTTGGATTTCGCCGGCGACAACGGGCCGGGAACCCATTGGTTTCATTGCGGGGGGTGAGTGGCGAACGGCGAATAGCGAATGGGGGCTTCAAATCGCCTTCGCCATTGGCTATTGGCGACTCGCCATTCGCCCTTTTCGGGCATTTTTGGCGGCCTTTCCGGCCATTTCACCTTGACTCCCGGCATTCTGCGGCTATAAGTCCCGGCATCCGGCGCGGGATTTCTCGCGCCGCTTGTTTTTGCGCGAATTCTCGGGGGCCCGGCTCCCTACCGCACAAAAATCGTACCCATAACGACTGACCAAAAAGCCGACCCGGGCAAGCCCTGTTGGGAAGATGTCCGAGGCCGGGATCGAACACGAAGGAAAAAAACGATGTTCGCAGTCATCAAGACCGGCGGCCGGCAATACCGCGTCGTACCGGATGATGTGCTCGAGATTGGCAAGATCGCCGGCGACGTCGGCACGATCGTGCAGCTTGGCGAGGTTCTGGTAGTCGGCGGTGACTCGCCGGTGCTGGGCGCGCCGACCGTGGCAGGCGCTTCCGTCGCCGCCGAGGTGCTGGACCACAAGCGTGGCCCGAAGGTGATCGCGTTCAAGAAGCGTCGCCGCAAGAATTCGCGCCGCAAGCGCGGCTATCGCGACGAAATCACGGTGCTGCGCATCACCGAGATTTTGACCAACGACGCCAAGCCCTCGATCGGCCCGCGGCCGAAGAAGGCCAAGGCAGAAGTTGCTCCTGCCGCCTAACAGCGGCGTGCGCTGCAGCAAGCGATGCGTTCGCCAAAAAGTTGCGGCGCAAAGACGAATAAAATAATTCCGTCGCGGAATTGATCTGGAACTTATCGAAGTCGGAGACGGGCCATGGCTCACAAAAAAGCAGGCGGTTCATCGCGAAACGGGCGCGATTCGGCGGGCAAACGCCTGGGCATCAAGGCCTATGGCGGCGAGCACGTGATTCCCGGCAACATTATCGCGCGTCAGCGCGGCACAACTTGGCATCCTGGCCATAATGTGGGCATGGGCACCGACCATACTTTGTTCGCCAAGATTGAAGGTCATGTCGAATTCCGTGCCAAAGCCAACGGCCGCACTTTCGTATCGGTAGTCCCGATGACGGAAGCGGCCGAGTAGACGGTGGACACAATTTCCCAGTCCGCCGGGTCCTGTTGAACCGGCGGAGTCGAAAGGGGCTCCAGGGGAGGCGGGAAACCGGCCTCCCCTTTTCATTTTGTGCCTTTCCGCAAGCAGGAGCCCGACATGCTGCAGGACATCCCGATCCAGATTCCGCGTTCGCAGGGAACGGGGAGCTGCGTGCTGGAGACGGAACGGCTGACGTTGCGCCGGCCGACGCTCGCGGATGTGCCGGCGATTGCGCAGCTCGCCAACGATCGGCGCATTGCAGAGAATACCCGCCGCCTGCCGCATCCCTTTTTGCAGGAGCACGCGGCCGAATTCGTTCGTGCGCTATCCGACGGCAGCCACGCGACGGCATTCCTGATCGAGCTCAACCACTCGCCGCTGGGCATGGTCGGCATCGATTGCGGCACACCGCACGCGCCCGAACTCGGCTACTGGCTCGGCGTCCAGCATTGGGGCCAGGGTTTTGGCACCGAAGCCGCGCGCGCAGCGATCGATTTCTTCTTCGAGGAATCCGATGCCGAGCACCTGGTGGCGGGCGCCCGCGTCGCCAACCCGGCTTCGCGCAACATCCTGGAGAAATGCGGCTTCCAGTGGGGCGGCGTCGAGCTGCATCGCTTCGAGGCGCTGGGATCCTCGACCCCGGTCGATTGCTTCCGCTTGACCCGGAGCGTGTGGTCGTCGCTGAAGAACTGGGGCAGTTCGACGCGAAGGGAAACCGCTTCATCCGCACCGTGAGGGGGAAGCTACGCCGGCGGATTGACCACGGCTTCCTCGCGGCCGAGTTTTTGTTCGCGCAGGAAAATATAAATCCCGGCGCCGATGATGATGGCGGCGCCGATCATGGTCGAAAGCGACGGCACGTCGCCCCACACAACAAAACCAAAGATCACCGCCCAGACGATCATTGAATATTGATACGGTACCACGACGCTGGCCGGCGCCAGTTTCAGCGAACGGTTGATGCACAGCAGTGCAACGACGGACGTCACGCCCGCGAAGGCAAACAGGCCGAGGCTGCCGAGCGTTGGCGTCACCCAGCCGATCGGCGACATCAGCGCGCCGAGCAGGAACGTGCCGCCGAACTGCGTCGTGGTCAGCACGATGTCCGGCGTCGACCGCAGCGAGCGCGTGATCAGCATCAGGAAGGCAAACGACAGGCTGCCGCCGAGTGCGATCATCGCCGGCCAGCTCACGGTCTGCGTCGACGGGCGCAGCGCGATCAGCACGCCGCCGAAACCGATCAGGATCGCGGTCCAGCGCCGCCAGCCGACGTGCTCGCCGAGCACGATGCCGGACAGCGCCGTGACGAAGATCGGCGAGGCCAGGTAATAGGTGATGACGTCGGCGAGCGGCAGATAGACGGTAGCGAGAAAGAACGCGGCGACTTCGAGCGTCGAGAGCAGCACCCGAAGCAGTTGCAGCCATGGCCGCTCGATGCGGGCAAATTCAGCGCGCTGTTTCCAGATGAGCGGCAGCAACACCAAGAGCGCCGCGCAGGCACGCAGCCACATCAGTTGTCCGACCGAATAGGTCGCGACCATGTATTTGCCGAGCGCGTCGCCGAACGAGAACATAAAGATCGACAGCAGCATCAGGCCGATGCCGGCCAGCCGCGCTGAGCGCTCGTCATAGCTGGAGAGTTTGCCGAACAGGGTCATGGCGTTTCCAGCTCTTTTCCTTTCTTGGTCATGGCCGGGCATAATCGTCCATGAGGACGGCGTCGCTACCGCTCGCCATGCCCGGCCATCCACGTCTTCGATTCGGCACGTTGTAAAGACGTGGATGCCCGGGACAAGCCCGGGCATGACGAATCGAACGAATTGCCGCAACTCCACCCCTGCGCTACCGGTAAGTCGCATCGACGAGGAACAGCAGGAAACCGACATGAACGACTTCGATCCCGCAACCCACCGCATGGTGAGCGAACAGCGCTGGTTCGAGGACTTCGTGCTCGGCGAACGCTTTGTGATACCGAGCCGGACTCAGACCTCGGCGGTCTTCGCCGCCTTCCAGACCGCGAGCGGCGACACCCATCCGATCCACTACGACGTCGAATATTGCCGCGCCCGCGGCATGCCCGACCTGCTCGCACACGGCTTTCAAACACTGGTGCACACTGCCCCGGGCGCCGGGCTGTTCCCCTATATGGTCGAGGAATCGCTGGTCGGCTTTCTGGAGCAATCGAGCAAGTTCCTTAAACCCGTCTATGCCGGCGACACGATCTACCCCGCGCTCGAAGTGACCGAACTGGTCCCCGGCCGCAGCACCGGGGTAGTGACGCTGCGCTCGACCGTGTTCAACCAGCGCAAGGAGCTGGTGCTGGAGGGCATGCAGAAGTTTCTGGTGCGGCGCCGGCCGGTATAGATCTAGTCTTGCTGCGGTGCGAGGAAAGCAGCCCTTGAAACGTCATTGTTCGCGACGACCGATCGAACAGACGGCCCGATCCGAAACGGCCTCTGCCCTCCTTGCGCGCGTCGAGCGCGAAGCGCCAGCGCAACGATGGCAAGACTGCAGGCGGCGCTCAGGGTGAAGATAACCGCCATCCAGACGTCGCCGAGAATGGTTCCCGCATAGGCGGCCGTGGCCGCGTTGGAAATGAAGAACAGGCTCCAGGTCGCGCTGGAGACGCCCGCGGAGCCATTGCGATCGAGGACGAGGCGCACGATCTGCGGCGCATACGCAATGATGCGGCACGCATTGGTGACCGAGAAGACCACGATGATGATGTCTTGCGCGACGGACATGGCAGCCTCACAGATTGACCCGGACGGTGCGCCGGCCCGCTGGTCTCGCCGGAGAGAACGATCGCCGGGCATCGGTTTGGGGCGGTCGGGTTCACTCTCCTGCTTTGATGCCCAGCCTTGTAATTACGGCGCCCCAACGCGCAGCCTCGCTGGCCTGGAAAACTCGCAATTCGTCCGGGCCTGTCCCGAGAATCTCGTTGCCGAAACGGTCAAGGCCTCCGCGCGCGGCAGGGTCGGTTGACAGCGCAGAGCCAACCACCTGGGAAATCCGCAACGCCGCGTCCTCGGGGAAATTCGTCGGCGCAATCAGACCGGACCAGCCGAAGAACGGCTTGATCGGCGCGCCGATCTCGCCAAGCGTGGGGACATCAGCGAAATTCGGCAGGCGTCTGGCACCGGTCTGCGCAACGGCGACGAGGCGGCCTGTTGCGACATGTTCCGTTGCGGTGGCGGGAACATTGAACATCATCTGGACGCGCCCCTCGAGCAGGTCAAGCGTGGCTTGCGGAAAACCACGATAGGGCACATGGACGAGGTCGATGCCCAGCGCGGCCTTGATCTCCTCCATGGCGAGGTGCGTGGTTGTCCCGGCCCCGATCGAGGCATAGGAGAATTGTCCGGGCCGGGCGCGGGCCTGGTCGATCACATCCGCGAAGCGCGCTCCGGCAAAGGATTTTGCCGAGACGGTCAGGACAAACGGGACCCGGGTCAACAAGCTGATCGGCCGGAAATCCTTCGCCGGGTCGTAGGCGAGATTTGGGTTCAACGCCTTGGCCGTCGTCGTCGGCCCGCCGAGAACGACGCCGATCGTATGGTGGTCAGTGGCGTGCGCAATCGCGACGGCGGCCGTGTTACCGGCACCACCCGGCATATTCTCGACGAAAAACGGTTGGCCAAAGGCGGTCTGAAGGTGCGGTGCCAGCCCCCGCGCCAGCGGATCGCTCCCGGATCCGGCCGGCTGGCCCAGGATGATCCGGACCGGCCGGGCAGGCCATTCAGTTCGCGCATATGCCGAGCGGCCAAGCATTGGTATGGCGCAGAGCGCGGCAATGGCACGGCGACGCGACATCAGCCGGAACGGGCTGGCAGTGCAATCGGGGCCGGCACTGTACATCACTGACATCGTCTTTCTCCGCTTTTGCTGACGTGCCGCCACAATTCCATGGCTGCGCGGCCTCGTCCTGACAGCCTGTTGAAACTGTGCTGAAATCGGCCTGAGACTCAAATCGGCCATTGCATGCTCGGGTAACAGAAGTGACGACAGCGTTGACGGACGTCATTGGCTTCGAGGGCTTCGTTCTCGAACCGGGCCGAGGCCGACTGATCGGCCCCGGCGGCGTGGAGATCGCGCTGCGGCCGAAGGCCTTCGACCTCCTGGTCGTACTGGCGCGCGAGGCGGGAACGCCTTTGTCCAAGGAGGTCTTGCTTGATCGGATCTGGGGCAACGTTCATGTCACCGAGGACAGCTTGTTCCAGGCAGTACGGGAAGCGCGCCGGGCAATCGGCGATCGCGATGGTAAAATGCTGCGCCACCTTGTCCGGCGCGGCTATCTGCTCGATTGCCCGATAACGACAAGTCAGTCAGCAGGACCACGCTCGGCCTCACCCGTCGCGCAACTGGAACTCCGGACCGAACGGCCATCCATTGCGGTGCTGCCGTTCAAACTGCGGGGCGATCCCGGCTCGGACCATCTCGCCGCCGGCCTAGTCGACGAAGTCACGACGGCGCTCTCGCGGTTTCGCTGGCTGATCGTGACTGCCAACGCATCGTCGATGCAAATCGACACCGGCGCCGAACCTCCCGCCGTGATCGGACGAACGCTCGGCGTGCGCTATCTTGTCGACGGCAGCCTTGACCGCAATGGTGCGCGGCTCGTTGTCCGCTGCAGGCTCATCGAGGCACCGGGCAGCCGCCAGGTCTGGCAGCAGCGCTTCGAGGCGGATCTGGCCGATATTCTCTCGCTGTATGACGCGATGACGTCGGCGATCGCGGCGGCGCTGGAGCCACGCCTGCTGCGTGCGGAGATCGAGCGCGTGCTGCGCAACGGGACCTCCGATTTCGACGCTTTCGACTGCTATCTGCGCGCCCTGCCCGGCTATTACTCGCGAACGCCGAAGGGGACCGCCGAGGCCATCGCATTTCTCGAATCGGCGCTGCAGCGTGACCCGCATTTTGCGCTCGCGCGCGCCCTGCTGGCGCGCTGCGTAGCGACCAATGTCTGGCTCGGCGTCGAGCAAGACCACGCCGCCGGCGTGGCGAAGGCACTTGCGTTGGCGCGCGAGGCGCTGGCGCTGGACCGAAGCGATCCGCAAATTCTGGCGCTGTGCGGCCATCTGCTTGCAATCATCGGCGGCGAACATGTCGAGGCCAATGCCCTGCTCGACCTGTCGCTGAACATCAATCCGAACGGCGCCGAAGCCTGGCGCCTCGGCGGCTGGGTTTCGTCCTGGGGAGGCGAAACCGATCTGGCTCTCGACCGCCTGGCGGAGGCCGAACGGCTCGATCCGCTTTCACCGCTTCAGTCGGACGTTCATTCGGCCCGTTCGGTCGCACTCTTCTTTGGCCGCCGATTCACCGAAGCCGTGGTCTCCGCGCGTCGGTCAATCGCAACAACGCCGGAGGCAACCGCGCCAAGGCGATTTCTCGTCGCGGCGCTGTGGCATCTCGGCAGGATCCACGAAGCCATCGATGAGCGCGCGGCACTGGTCGCCCTCCAGCCGAACTCTTCCCTGCGGCGCTCGCGTGCGATCAGCCTTTTTCGCCATTCCTGGATGACCGATATGTTCCTGGACGGCCTGCGCGGCGCTGGCCTGCCGGAATAGATCTGCACCTGCCCGGGCCACGACCCAAAAATTAAGGCTTTTGCCTGTGGGGGACGGCTTGAGGGTTGCCGCGGCGGCCCCCCTGCCCTACCTAGGGGCCACCATGAAATTCCTTGACGAGGCAAAGGTCTATATCCGCTCCGGTGACGGCGGCAACGGCTGCGTGGCGTTCCGGCGGGAGAAGTTCATCGAGTTCGGTGGACCTTCCGGCGGCAATGGCGGCCGCGGCGGCGACGTCATCGTCGAGGCCGTCGACGGGCTGAACACGCTGATCGACTACCGCTACCAGCAGCACTTCAAGGCGCAGAAGGGCACCAACGGCATGGGCAAGGACCGCCATGGCGCCAACGGCAAGCCGATCGTGCTGAAGGTGCCGGTCGGCACGCAGATCTTTGACGAGGATCGCGAAACGCTGATTCACGACTTCACCGAACTCGGCGAGAAATTCGTGCTCGCCGAAGGCGGCAATGGCGGCTTCGGCAACGCGCATTTCAAGTCCTCGACCAATCGCGCGCCGCGCAACGCCAATCCCGGCCAGGAAGGCGAGGAGCGCTGGATCTGGCTGCGGCTGAAGCTGATCGCCGATGCCGGCCTCGTCGGCCTGCCCAATGCCGGCAAATCGACCTTCCTCTCCGTCGTCAGCGCGGCCAAGCCGAAGATCGCGGACTATCCGTTCACCACGCTGCATCCGCAACTTGGCGTCGTGAACGCGCAGGGCCGCGAGTTTGTGCTCGCGGACATTCCGGGCCTGATCGAGGGCGCGCATGAAGGCGCCGGGCTCGGCGACCGCTTCCTCGGCCATGTCGAGCGCTGCCGCGTGCTGCTGCACCTGATCGACGCCACCTGCGAACACGCCGGCAAGGCCTACAAGACGGTACGCACCGAACTCGAGGCCTATGAGGGTCACCTCGCCGACAAGATCGAGATCGTCGCGTTGAACAAGATCGACGCGGTCGATCCGGATGAATTGAAGAAGCAGAAGGATCGGCTGAAGCGCGCGGCGAAGAAGACGCCGCTGTTGCTCTCGGCCGCGACCGGCGAAGGCGTGCCGGAAGCGCTCAAGGCGCTGGTCGAGGTGATCGGCGAGGCGCCGGTTTCGGCGAAGGCCAAGGGTGCGCAGGAGCCATGGGCGCCGGTGACGCCGCCGCAGGGCTGATCCGGGACCGGATCTCCCTGCCGGCTCTTCCAAATCGCCAGGCCGGCGCGTATTGCTTCCCGACACTCCTTTCATTCGACCGCATCATGAAACGCCCCGCGCTGAAAAACTTCCGCCGCATCGTCGTCAAGGTCGGCTCCTCGCTCCTGATCGACTCGAAGGCGGGCGAGGTGCGCGCGGCGTGGCTGACGGCGCTGGCGGCCGACATTGCCAAGCTGCATGGCGAAGGCCGCGATGTGCTGGTGGTGTCATCCGGCTCGATCGCACTCGGGCGCAGCCGCCTGAAACTGCCGCGCGGCCCCTTGAAGCTCGAAGAGAGCCAGGGCGCGGCTGCGGTGGGGCAGATCGCATTGGCGCGGATCTGGTCGGAAGTGCTGGGCGCCCATGGCATCGGCGCCGGGCAGATCCTGGTGACGCTGCAGGACACCGAGGAACGCCGCCGCTATCTCAACGCCCGCTCGACCATTGCAAAACTCCTGGAATGGCGCGCCGTGCCCGTGATCAACGAGAACGACACGGTCGCCACCAGCGAAATCCGTTACGGCGACAATGACCGCCTCGCCGCGCGCGTTGCCACCATGGCCAGTGCAGATTTGCTGATCCTGCTGTCCGACATCGATGGCCTCTATGACGCACCGCCCGGCGCCAATCCGAACGCTAAACTGATTCCGATCGTCGAATCCGTCACTTCGGAGATCGAAGGCATGGCGGGCGCAGCGGAATCCGAATTGTCGCGCGGCGGCATGTACACCAAGATCGAGGCGGCCAAGATCGCGACAACGTCCGGCACGCATATGTTGATCGCCTCCGGCAAGATCGAGCATCCGCTGCAGGCGATCGCCGACGGCGGCCGCTGCACATGGTTCCTGACGCCAGCCAACCCCGTCACCGCGCGAAAGCGCTGGATCGCAGGGTCGCTGGAGCCGAAGGGCACGCTGACCATCGATGCCGGCGCGGTCGCCGCCCTGCGCGCCGGCAAGAGCCTGTTGCCGGCCGGCGTGACCCGGATCGACGGCCAGTTCGCCCGCGGCGACGCGGTCGTGGTGCGCGGTCCCGACACCCACGAGATCGGCCGCGGCCTCGTCGCCTACGACGCCGAGGACGCCGAAAAGATCAAGGGCCGCTCCTCGCCGGACGTGATGGCGATTTTGGGTATCTCAGGCCGGGCGGAGATGATCCACCGGGATGACCTGGTCGTGGGTGGGCCACGATCGACCGATCCCGCATAGGCTTCACGCCATATCGTCGGCTTCGATGTCCTGACGGCCGTGCATCACGCGGATGACTTCGATGCCGTCCGATAGCGGCACGTAAAATACGACGTAACTTCCGACCGGAAAACGGCGAAGATGCTTTCGCAACTCAGGCCGTTCGCGCCCCGCCTGCGGATTCTCGATCAGCGTCTGGAAGCTCTTTCCGATGCGATCGATCTGCCGCTCGGCGGCTTGGGCATCGTCAACCGCGATAAAATTCCAGATCGAATCGAGATCGAGGTCGGCCTGGGGAGATTTGCGAAATCTATTCGCCACGTTTTCGCGCAGCCAGTCTTTGCCGTCCTCGCTGCTTGATGCTCTCCATCCATTCGGAGATATCGACTTCCTCCGCAACTCCGCTGTCAAAGCCCTTCTGGATTTCGGCGCGCAGCGCCTCGAGCTTTATTTTGCGCCGCTCCTCGCGTTCCTCGACCAGCCTCAGGCCTTCGCGCATAACCTCGCTGGCCGTCGAATAGCGCCCGCTCGCGAGCAGTTCCTCGATCATATCCTCGAAATGCTTGCCGATGCTGTAGCTGGTGGCCATGGTGACGCTCCGCGTATCATGAAGTATCATTTAATGATATCTCCGATGAACGCAAGGCGATGGCGTAACTTGCGTCTGTTCGGAAGGTGGGCCATTGGCCGAGCTGGCCTTCACCGATGGCGTCCGGAGGCCATCCCGGTTCCGGACCTCGCAAGTGCGGGATTTCCGTGCTAGGACATGACCTTAACTTAAGCCCCGAGACTCCGATGACCGCCCCCTTGAAGGCAATAGACGGCAATGCCGATCTGCCCGCTCTGATAACCGACCTCGCCGCCCGGGCGCGCGCCGCTGCGCGCGTGCTGGCGCTGGCGCCGCCGGATCAGAAGAACCGGGCGCTGGAGGCGATCGAGCGGGCGATCCGCGCCAACGCGCCAAAGATCCTGGCGGCCAATGCCGAGGACGTCGCGGAGGTCCGCGCCGGCGGCGCGACGTCGGCGTTCCTCGACCGCCTGACTCTTACGCCGGGGCGGATCGAATCCATGGCCGATGGCGTCGCCACCGTGCGCGGCATTGCGGATCCCGTCGGCACCGTCACCGAGAGCTGGAAGCGGCCGAACGGCATGACCATCGAGCGCGTGCGGGTCCCGCTCGGCGTGATCGGCGTCATCTTCGAAAGCCGTCCGAACGTCGCAGCGGACGCCGGCGTGCTGTGCCTGAAATCCGGCAACGCGGTGATCCTGCGCGGCGGCTCCGACAGTTTCCGTTCCTGCCGCGCCATCCACGACTGCCTGGCGCAAGGGCTCCGCGAAGCAGGTCTCCCGGAAGCCGCGATCACGCTGGTGCCGACGCGCGACCGCGCCGCCGTGGGCCTGATGCTGTCGGGCCTGAACGGCGGTATCGACGTCATCGTGCCGCGCGGCGGCAAGAGCCTGGTCGCGCGCGTCGAAGCCGAAGCGCGCGTGCCGGTTTTCGCGCATCTCGAAGGCGTCAACCACGTCTATGTCGACCGCTCAGCCGATCTCGACATGGCGAAGTCGATCGTGCTGAACGCCAAGATGCGCCGCACCGGCGTCTGCGGTGCGGCCGAGACGCTGCTGGTCGATCGCGCCGCCGCTGCGACGAACCTGAAGCCGCTGGTCGAGATGCTGATCGAGTCCGGCTGCGAGGTGCGCGGCGACGAGGCCGTGCAAAACATCGACGCACGGGTGAAGCCGGCGGCCGATGACGACTGGGACACCGAATATCTCGATGCCATCATCGCCGCCCGCGTCGTCGACGGCGTGGATGATGCGATCGCGCATATCCAGAACCACGGCTCGCACCACACCGACGCGATCGTGGCCGAAGATACGAAGGCCGCCGAAAAGTTCCTCAGCGAGGTGGATTCCGCGATCGTGCTGCATAACGCCTCGACGCAGTTCGCCGACGGCGGCGAGTTCGGTTTCGGCGCGGAGATCGGCATTGCGACCGGCAAATTCCACGCGCGTGGACCGGTCGGCGCCGAGCAACTGACGACCTTCAAATATCGCGTTCACGGCACCGGGCAGACGCGGCCGTGAACAACGCTTGCCTGCGCATGCGGCGAAGCGGCCGATGAAATTGCAGTCGGCCGCACAAGCGATCCCGTTCTACACCAACGGCATGCGCGTCGGCCTGCTCGGCGGCTCGTTTAATCCGCCGCACGCGGCGCATCGCGCCATCAGCCTGTTTGCACTGAAACGCCTGAAGCTCGATCGCGTCTGGTGGCTGCTGACGCCGGGCAATCCGCTCAAGGATAACGACCAGCTTCATGGCATGGCCGAACGCGCCCGTGCCGCGCGCGAAGTCGCGGACGATCCGCGCATCGACATCAGCTGTCTCGAAGCTGTCATCGGCACCCGGTACACTGTCGATACGATCATCCACTTGCGCCGCCGCGTGTCCGGCGTGCATTTCGTCTGGATCATGGGCGCCGACAATCTTGCGCAATTCCATCGCTGGCAGAACTGGCGGCGCATTGCCGCCGAGGTGCCGATTGCCGTGATCGACCGTCCGCCACAAAGTTTCCGCGCACTTGCCGCGCCGGCCGCACAAGCCCTGGCGCGCTATCGCTTGCCTGCCAATCAGGCGGCCCTGCTCGCGGATCAACGCGCTCCCGCCTGGGTGTTCCTCACCGGCATGAAACTGAGTCTTTCATCGACGGGACTGCGGAACCCGGACGGGAGTTGGAAGGCAAGGAAGTGACAATTCGGTTCGAACCGGCAGGCGGGATTTACTGGAATATTGAAACCATTAACCCCACATGCCTAGTATAGCCGGCGGGCGCCGGGATTCGGCGTTCGCGATACAGTGAAAGGAATGGTCCCTGACCACATCTGTATTGTCCAAGTCTGTTTTACCAAAGGCCTCTGGCAAGGCTGCCGGCAGCAAGGCGAAGCCCGCCAAGACCACGCGTAAAACATCGACCGAAGCTGCGGCCTTGAAGGCGCAACCCGACGCCGACAAGACGCTGAACATGATCCTCTCCCGCCTCGACGATATGAAGGCGGAAGAAACGGTCACAATTGATCTTCGCGGCAAATCGGCATTTTCCGACTACATGATCGTCACCACGGGCCGGGCCAACCGGCACGTCGGCGCGATCGCGGAAAACGTCACCAAGGCGCTGAAGGAAAACGGCATCAAGAACATCCATGTCGAGGGCTTGCCCAATTGCGACTGGGTGCTGATCGATTCCGGCGATGTGGTCGTGCACGTGTTCAGGCCCGAGGTGCGTGAGTTCTACAATCTCGAGCGGTTGTGGACGCAGAACCCGGCGGCGGCGGCGGTCTGATTTTTCGGCCGAGGCGAGCAGGCCGAGGCGTAGGTAGAGTCTGCTGGCGCGCGCGAAAGCGCGCGCGCCGAAAGGTGCACGCCGGAAGCAGCATCGATGCGCCTTGTCGTGATTTCAATCGGCCGGCTCAAGCAGGGTCCGGAACAGGAACTGGCCGAACGCTATCGCCAGCGCTTCGAGGACATCGGCCGCAAGCTCGGCTTTCGCGGCCTTGCCGTTCATGAAATTCCAGAAAGCCGCGCGCGCGATGCCGCGACCCGGATGGCGGAGGAAGCCGCGGCGATCATGGCGGCGATACCGGACAAATCGGTGCTGGTGGCGCTGGACGAACGCGGCAGGAGCGTCGACAGCGCCGCGTTCGCCCACCAGCTCGGCCAATGGCGGGACGAGGGGGTCGCCGGCACTATTTTCACGATCGGCGGCGCCGACGGACTTTTGCCGGAATTGCAGCGCAAGGCTAGACTTCGCATTGCGTTCGGCTCGGCGACCTGGCCGCATCAAATGGTTCGCGTC
>CAZSRR010000049.1:0-45581 GCA_964609175.1 uncultured Bradyrhizobium sp. | reverse complement strand
CGAGGTCTCGGTCATGCCATAGCCTTGTTGGAGGGCCACGCCGCGCGCCTCCCACGTCTTCAGCAGCGGCACCGGCATCGGCGCGCCGCCGACGCCGCCGATCACGAGGCGGCTGAAATCGGCGCTCGCGAACGACGGATGCTGCGCCATGAACTGGTAGATCGAGGGCACGCCGAAAAATTGCGTGATGCCGTAAGAAGGATCGCTGATCAGCCGCAGCGCCGCGCCGGGATCGAACGTGCGCATGATCAGCACGGTGCCGCCGGCATGCAGCACCGGGTTGGTGTAGCAATTCAGCCCGCCGGTGTGAAACAGCGGCAGCACGGTGAGCAGCACGGTGGACGGCGAGACATAGGCGGGGCCGCCGAGATTGACGCAATTCCAGAACGTCATTCCGTGGGTGATGATCGCGCCCTTGGGCCGGCCGGTGGTGCCCGAGGTGTACATGATGGTCGAGATGTCATCGAGCGTGACGATCTCGGCGCGATCGAGCGGCGCAGAGGCCGCGATCGCCGCCTCGTAGGAACCATTAGCGCCGAAGCGCAGCGCGGACGACACGCCGCAGAGCTTTGCCACCGTGAGCGCGACCTCGGCGAGGTCGTCATCGTGGATCATCACCTTTGGCGAGGCATCGCCGACGATGAACTGCAACTCCGGCACCGTCAGCCGCGTGTTCAGCGGCAGGAACACCGCGCCGATCCGGAAACAGGCGAACTGCACTTCGAGCGTATCCGTCGTGTTCAGCGCCAGCACCGCGACGCGGTCGCCGCGCGCGACGCCGAATGCGTCGCGGAGGTGCGTGGCGAGCCGTGAGACTCGTGCGTCGAGCTGCGCGTACGACAGCCGACGTTCGGTGGCGAGGTCGATTGCCGCGACCTTGTCCGGCGTGCGGCGGTTGAAATGCGCGATCCAGTCGTAATAGCGAACGGACGACATGCTTCCTCCACATCCAGCGGTCTCGCGCCGCCTGTCTTGCTTGATAATTTTACGCTAGCAGATGAGAGGTCATGGCGGGATTCTGTCTTGCGTGGAGTGGCTGGGGTGGTGAGTGTTCGGGAGCAGGGCAGGTCCGAGCCGCCGTCATTGCGAGGAGCGAAGCGACGAAGCAATCCAGACCTCCCTACGCCGCACGATGGATTGCTTCCTCCTTCGCTCTTCGAGCTATGGCGGACAAGTCGCTGCGCTCGCAATGACGCCAGCCCCATCGTACACCCGATCTCAATCAACCAACACAGCTTCACGATCTCGCGACTCCATTCGCCCGAGGCTTGCCAGCGTTCACCCCCCGGACAGAGGGTGCAGGGAATGCCGGGTGCGCGCTGCACCCGCGGTCTCGTGTGCAAAGGTGTGCGAGAAAGGCGCACACGGGCATACAGGTTCAGCGGAGGCATCCGACATTCCCTGCGCAATGGTTTACGGCTTATATCGTGCTCTCCCCGGTCGGGCCGGGCTCGTTGTCACCGTCATCGCGCAAGATGTGAGCCTTTGCGCAACTTGACGCCAGCATCGGGGCGTCGGGACCACACGACTTCACCGTACGCATCCGCGCCGTTCGTCAAAGGCGCATCCGCGTCCACCGCATCCCATCCCGCGCTCGTGACGATCGCGAAACGCCCCTCGTATCGGGACGGGACGCAAGCGATGTATGGCTGATTTGGGTCCGCTGTCAATCAAAATTCGGAAAATCAGAAATATGCGGCGCCGGGCCGGGATTGTTGCGTCTCGCCGAGCGGCTCAGCAAGTGGAGGGCGTCTGTCGTCGATCGCGGCATTTCCCACGGCGCCAAGCGTGTAGCAGTGCTAAGCTGGCCCTTCACCGAGTGCTCGCAACGCAAGGAGCCCTTCCCTATAGGACGGATAGGCCAGCGTGACTCCTAATTCTGTGCGGATGAGATCGTTTCGGACCCGACGATTTTCCAGGTAAAAACTTCGCGCCATCGGGGAAAGCTCGGCGTCGTCGTAAGCAATTTCTGGCGGGGGCCGTAGTCCGCACAGTTTTGCGGCAAACTCGACGACATGCTGCGGCGGAGCCGGCTCGTTGTCGGTAACGTTGTAAATGCCGCCAGGTCGCGGTCGCAACAACGAGGCTGCGACCACCGCTGCGATATCGGCAACGTGAATTCGATTGAATACCTGGCCAGGCTTCACGATACGTTTCGCCGTTCCGGCGGCAAGGCTTGCGAGTTGATTTCGGCCCGGTCCATAAATCCCGGATAGACGAAAAACCTGGGCTCCTAGCGCCAGCCAGGCCTGCTCGGCCGCGATCCGCAGCTGCGAGCGACGGTTTCCCGACATCGTCGGCGTTGTTTCATCCACCCAATTGCCGAGGTGGTCGCCATAAACGCCAACCGTTGATAGGTAGCCGACCCACCTTGGTTTGGAGGCACTGGAGATAGTGCCGGCGAAAGTCGCGAGCACCGGATCGCCGGATTCAGCCGGAGGTATCGAGGACAGAATGGCGTCGCTGGATCTGACGTCCTGGGCGATCAGCGGATCGACATAGGATGATGAGAAAACCCGTGCGATGATCCCGAGCCGGCCCAACTCTTCGGCCTTGGCGCTCGTTCGGACCGTTGCGGTCACGCTGACGCCGGCGCTCCGCAAATGCTCGGAAATGTAGGCGGCTGAATAGCCGAGCCCAAAAATCAGAAGCTTCATCCAGATATCTCTTCATCCCGGCTTCGCAATGCGTGCAAAAGCCTTGCGTCTCGGCCGGCCATCTATCTCGACACGATCTAAGCCGAATAGCCGGGCGACCTGTGACCGAATATATGCGATCCGCGCGCATCGGCTACGTCCCCTTATTGAAAACAAAGGCCGTCCTGCTTTTCAAACTATCCGTTGACTCAGGCCCGATTGCAGACACGCAACCTTCATGCGACCATGGCGGCCATCGGTACAGCCGACGACTACGAAAATTTCAGGATGGCTGGGCTGGGACAAATATTCCGAGAGATCGACGAACAATTGAAGCTCGACGGAGGGCACACAATTGAGCAGCCCAGGCAATTCTGCGCACTTCAGAGAAGGTGCAGTCCGTATCGGCGGACGATCACTGGCTTACCTCGAGGTCGGTGACCCGAACGGTCCGCTGGTGCTTCACAATCACGGCGGACCATCGAGCCGACTGGAAGCCCGGGTTTTTGCATCTCACGCGCGCAATCTTGGTTTGAGATTTGTGTGCGTGGACCGTCCGGGCCAGGGCAAATCGGATCCTCAGCACGCTCGCACTTTCGCGGGCTGGGCGGCGGACCTGGAAGCCGTTGCCGATGCTTTGGGGACCAATCGCTTTGCGGTCACAGGCTGGTCCGAGGGTGGTCCTTGGGCGATTGCCGCAGCGGCGTACCTCGATCCTGCGAAATTGATCCACGTTACCAGTATCGCTCCCGGGTCCTACGGAGCATTCGGCGCCAATTGGGCCGCAAAGGATCTGTCCATGGCAGACGCTCTGGGCGGCTTCCTTGCGCTGCATTTTCGACCGGGTTTTCAACTCATGTTTGAGCTGATCGATATCGCCGCGACGCGGTATGCGGAGCAGTACAAGAAGGCATTGTTGAAGGCGAGCTGTCCCGCCGACCTCGCGGCACTGGCTGATGACGATGTATTGAGTGCAATCGTGGAATCCGGACGCGAGTGCTTCCGGCAGGGCGTCGACGGCCTGGTGACCGACGCGCAGATGCTCTACCAGCAATGGCCATTCGACGTCACAACGATCCGTAGGCCGGTTCATCTGTGGCAAGGCACAGCTGACACCTTCGTGCCCTACGCGGTAAACAAGCCGCTGGGCGAGCGGATGCCCGGAGCAATATGGCACGAAGTCGCCGATGGCGGACATTTCATCGCGAGTTCGCACGCCGCCGAAATATTGGCGATCGTTGCAAAGGATTTGACGACAACCGCGTAGATTTGTTCCTCCGTCGTGCCAATGGGAATGACCGCGACAAGTTCGTCGCTGGCCGGGACAGATGCCCGGTCGTGGCCCGCTTTGGTTCAAAAGTTGAACTGCCGAAGCTCACCGGCCTTGGCCCGCCATTGGCAGACCACAGCGAGACGATTGAATTTCGCAGTAAGATCTCACTCTTTCTGATTGAGCTCTGCGATCTTGCGCTTCCCGTGCCAAAGCTCGACGGCATGGCCGTCCGCGAACTTCTTTGCAATGCGGATAGCCTCTTCGTCGTCGTCGCACAAAACGCCGACACGGTCCTTTATCTGGCCGTCCTCGCCGATGATGCAAATGTAATAACTCGCCAACGCATCATTCCGGAGCTTCAGAGGCGCAACTATTCTAGATTCGGGGATCGATTGCTTCAATGCGAAATATGATGCGTCAAGCATGTTGGACGAACGGTGTCAACTCAATGGCGCAGTTGCTCGCGACGTGATTCGTGGGCCAACTACTGCGTCCGGTAAAGGTGCTGGACAACATTCCTTTCACTGAGGGCAAAATACGTAGCGCGCGCAGTCGGCACGCCAGTTGAGTCAACGGCATGCGCCCAGGGCGCGCTTCGCGGTGAGTGATCGCAAGCATGGCGGTGATCGTGTTCCGTGGAAGCGTTTGCGATGGCCGTCCCCGCCCGGAGCGCTGCCGTGTTGGTAAACTCGACCGCTATCGCGGTACGTGCGTATTGGAACAGGCTCGCCCGATCGGCCATTAACTCAATCGCTCAAGGTTACTCCGCGGAGTCGGTTGCAACGCTACCGATGATGTAGCTGATGTCGATCCATCCAATGATCGAGCAATCTAAGCCCGGAGTACAAGTGTCGCCCGACAGGTATGCGATTAAGCTGGTTATCTCGGGAATTCTCGGCGTGCTCGCAAAAAGCAACGTTGCGACCGCCAGTACTTTGGAAGACCAGATCCTGGCGCCACTCCTGCATCACATGCAGGCTCACGAGTTGTACAAGCAGAAAGCGGAGAGCCAGCGCGAGCGCGCTCGGCATGACAAGATTTCGGCCGAATGCATGACCTGGCATGCTCACCTGGAAAGCGTCCTGAATGGCTTGAAGTAGGCCGCTCACTGTCCGAAATGGATTTTGCCGAACTCATCCATCGCGCGCCGCTTTGCAAAGCATCCGAACGCCGATAGGCCTTCAGTCAGCCTTTGGCTTTTTGGTCACTTGAACCTCACGAACGTCTCCTCGGGGTGAAAGCTGATTTCGGCGGGGGCGAAAAGCCAGTCGGCTCGGCAGCTTGCGGTTCAGTTGCCGCCATCCGTCTTTGGAACCAGTCGGCGAAGTGGACCACTTCCTCGAAGCTGCGGGCTTCCATCAATTTGTTGCCGGTCCGCTGTTCATCGCGCCTTTGCGTCCTCGATCTCGGCTCTCTGCCGTAAAGGATCAGCGACGCCTCATGCTTGAACGCATCGAGCGACAGCTGCGTGGGGGTGGACGATTCGAGATGTCTGCAAGCCAGCTGCCGCGGCGCCGCGGCTTCGATCTGTGGTGTTGATTGCGCAAAGTTGCTTCTCCGGAGATCTGGCCGTCCGTTCGACCGGAGCGCCGCAGGACCCGCATGGATCCCGCGGCAGCACGCCTGCCTTACGCGACCTCCTGCTCCACGACTTCGTGTTGCTTCACCGGCTCAGCCGCCGGCGCCGCAAGCTCCTTCGCCAGCTTCGTCGCGCCGACATAGTCGGTCTTGCCGGAGCCGAGCAGCGGCACATTGTCGACGACGCGGATATCGGCCGGCACCGCCAGTTCGGACGCGCCGACGCTCTTGGCCTGGCGCTGCATGGCCGAACGCTCGGCATCCTTCTGCGTGGTCAGCAGCACGATGCGTTCGCCCTTGCGCGCGTCGGGGATCGAGACCGCGACCGACATCGCCTGCGGCCACAGCGCGGCGGCCATGGCTTCGACCGCCGACAGCGAGACCATTTCGCCGGCGATTTTTGCAAAGCGCTTGGCGCGGCCCTTGATGGCGATGAAACCGGCGGCGTCGATGGAGACGATGTCGCCGGTGTCGTGCCAGCCGCCGTCGAGCGGCTCCAGAATGCCGGGGTTTTCGGCGCGCAGGTAGCCGAGCATCACGTTCGGGCCGCGCACCGACAGGCGGCCGCCTTCCTCGATGCCGGGGACGGGATCGAGGCGGGCTTCCATCAGCGGCGACAGGCGGCCGACGGTGCCGGGGCGGTTGGCCATCGGCGTGTTCATCGCCAGCACCGGCGCGGTTTCGGTGACGCCGTAGCCTTCCAGGATGCGGATGCCGTAGCGCTCCATGTAGACCTGCCGCGTGCGGTCCTTCACCGCCTCGGCGCCGGCGATCACGAGGCGCAGGGTGCGGAAGTCGTAGGCGTGCGCCGAGCGCGCATAGCCCGTGAGGAAGGTGTCGGTGCCGAACAGGATGGTGGCGCCGGTCTGGTAGATCAGTTCCGGCACGATGCGGTAATGCAGCGGCGACGGATACATGAAGATCGGAATGCCGGCCAGCACCGGCATCATCATGCCGCCCGTCAGCCCAAAGGAGTGGAACACCGGCAGCACGTTGAACACCTTGTCGTTGGCATTGGCATCGACGCGCGCCAGCGCCTGCGCCGCGTTGGCCAGGATGTTGCGGTGGGAGAGGACTACGCCCTTGGGCGTGCCTTCCGAGCCCGACGTGAACAGGATCACCGCCGGATCTTCCGCGCTGCGCGCCACGCGCGGCGCCGAGCCGGCGAGCAGGCCGCGGACCTTGTCGAGCGTGCCGATGCCGGCCCGCACGTCTTCCAGGTACACGACGCGGGCCTGGCCGGCGATCGCGGCGACGAGCTTGTCGAGCTTGCCCTTTTCGATGAACGCCTTCGAGGTCAGCACGGTCTTGACTTGCGCGGCCTGCATCGCGGCCAGCACGTTGACCGGGCCGGCGGAGAAGTTGAGCATCGCCGGCACGCGGCCGATGGTCTGCAGCGCCATGAACACCACGGCGACGCCGGCCGAATTCGGCAACAGCACGCCGACATTCTCCCCGGCGCGGGTGCCCTGTTCGAGCTTGCGGCTCAGCACCTGGGCACCGAGGATCATCCTGCGATAGGTGAGCTTGGTGCCGAGCGCGTCCTCGATGATCGGCTTGCCGGTGTCGCGGTCGCGGCGGGCATGGGCCAGCGCCTCGAACAGGGTGTGATCGAGCATGGCGTTCTGCACCACGGCGTCGATCATGACGTCCTGCAGCGCGGCGCCGGCGGCGTTGCGGCGCAGCTTGCCTTTCAGCGCCGGGTCGACCGGCAGCTTGACGGGCGGCAGGATGGTGATCGTCACCTTGGGAAACCACGAGCGCTTGATCTCGCCGTTCTTCAGGTAGCTCAGGCGCGAACGCTGCGCGCCTTCGATGCGCACCGGCACGACCACCGCGTCGGCCTTGTCGGCGATCATCGCGGTGCCGTCATAGACCTTCATCAGCGAGCCGGAGACGGTGATGCGGCCTTCGGGGAAGATCACCACCGGCTCGCCGGACGCCACCAGCTTGATCAGGTCGCGCGCCGCCAGCGGTTTTGTGGGGTCCATGGTGTAGTGCTTGATCAGCTTCAGGAACGGTTTTGCCCACCACGCTTTTGAAATTCCGGTGTCGACGGCATAGCTGGCGTCGATCGGCAGCGTGGCATGCAGCAGCGGGCCATCGACCAGGCTGACATGGTTCGGCGCGATCAGCATGCGGGTGCCGGGGGCGGGCAAATTCTCCATGCCGCGGACCTCGACGCGGAACAGCGCGCGGAACAGCAGCGCGCCGAAATCGCGCACGCCTTCGCGGCCCCATTTGGTGAGCACGAACCAGACCGCGCCAAAGCTTGCGACCGCAAGGCCGAAGAAGATCCAGGCGACCGGAAGCCAGAGCGCCTGCAAGCCCGCCACCAGCAGCGAGCCGGCCACCATGAAGGCGGCCTGCAGCACGTTGCCGGCCGCGATGACGCGGGCGCGTTCCGACGGTTCGGACCACGCCTGGACGGCGGCAAAGGACGGCACCACGAACAGGCCGCCGCCGACCGCGAACAGGAAGAAGTCGATCAGCATCCGCATGCCGGCAAGGGAGGTGACGAACGCGGCGGCGGTGACGTCGGTGCCCGGCACGCTGCTGCCGATCGCCCACGAGAGATCGAGGCCGACGATGCCCATCAGGATGGCGCCGATCGGCACCAGCGCCAGATTCGGCCTGATATGGCTGAGCTGCGCGGCCACCAGCGAGCCGGCGGCGATGCCGATCGCGAAGGTGGCGAGGCAGAGCGTGACGACGCCTTCGGTGCCGCCGATATTGCCCTTGACCAGCGCGGGCAGCAGCGACAGCACGATCGCGCCGACCATCCAGAACCAGGACACGATCACCATGCCGTCCCACAGCCGCGGCTCGGCGTAGAGCGACTTCAGGAGATGAACGGTGGAGGTCCAGGGATTGGCCGTGATGGGGAGGTCGGGCGCGGATGGCTGGGTGACGGGAATCCGCGCAGCGAATGCCCAGGACAATACCGAAAGCCCGACCACGGCCAGGCAGATCCAGCCCATGTGGGAGGCGCCGGCGACGAACACGCCGCCGGCGATGGTGCCGAGCAGGATGGCGAGAAACGTCGCGCCCTCGACCAGCGCGTTGCCGGTCGCGAGTTCGGACACCTGGAGCTGGTCGGGCAGGATGGCGTATTTCACCGGGCCGAACAGCGCGGCCACCACGCCGAACAGCGCGAGCGCCACGAACAGCAGCGGGATCGAATGCAAATAGAAGCCGGCGGCCGCGAGAACAGCGGCAAATATCTCGGCGAATTTCAGCCGCCGCGCGACGGTCATCTTGACGTATTTGTCGGCCAGTTCACCGCCGAGCGCCGACAGCACGAAGAACGGAAAGATGAAGACCGCGCCGGCCAGCGTCACCAGCGGCGCGCCTTCCTCGGCGGCCACGCCATAGAGCAGCATGATGACGAGCGCATTCTTCAGCACGTTGTCGTTCAGCGCCGAACAGAACTGCGACCAGAACAGCGGGGCGAAGCGGCGGGAGGACAGCAAATCCTTGATCATGACCAATTCCTGTGACGTCGGCCGGGGCGATGCCGGGCGTGGTATGGAAATCGCGGGTTAATGAATGTCGGCGGTGGCGGGTCGCGGAGAGGTTGTGTCGGGCATGTAAATCGGTTGCCCGATACGGTTGCCTTGAAAACTTGTACGGAACGTTATCCGGGCACCGTCGCGTGGAAACCGGCCGGTGATTTGCCGCGGCATAGTGATCCCTTTGTTACGATCGGAAACGCATTTGAACGGAAGCGGCGGCGGCTCAGGTCAGGTAGTTCAGGGGCGCGAACGGCGACAGCGAGCGCTTCCACGGCCGGGGACGATGCGCCAGCATCATCGCACGCAGATGACGCGCCGACTGCCGTCGGGCCAAGACCCCGCCGACGTCGCAGGCATTGGCGATGCGCTCGATCGGCGCGGTGGCGATGTGGACGACGATCCTGCCAAATCCCTTCACGAGTTCGATGGCATCGTCGATGAAAGTCGTGGTCAGCTGGAAAGCGAGGGTTTTCATGGGACATCTCCTGTTAAATGAACAATGTTCAAAATCTATAGGCCAAACGTGAGCAATGCTCAAGAAGAATCTTCCCGGGACCGCAAAAAAACTTTGCGCCGCCAGACCATGCTCGAGACGGCACGGCGCATCATTGCTGCTAACGGATTGAGATCATTGAAGGTTCGGGATGTTGCCGAGGCCGCCGACTGCTCGATCGGGAGCGTCTATAATGAGTTCGGCGACTTCGACGGGCTGATCCTGACGGTCAATCGCGAGACGATCCGGGCCCTGACCGACCGGCTGGTCGCGGTTCCCGCCAAAAACCCTGTCCGCCAGCTCCACGGGCTGGCCGATACCTACCTGGCGTTTGCGGCCGATCACGCCAACCTGCTGCGGGCGCTGTTCGAGCACCGGATGGAGGACGACCGGCCGTTCCCGGAAGACATCTTGCGGATGGTGATGCAGGCGTTTGCGCTGATGCACGCGCCGCTGGTGCGGCTGTTGCCCGACCGCGATCCGGAAGAGGTGGCGCTGTTGGCGCGCACGATGTTTTCCGCCGTGCACGGCATCATCTCGCTCGGCCTTGAGGAGCGCATGGTCGCGGTGCCGCCGGAAAAACTGCGCCGGCAGCTGGCGCAGTTCGTGGATACGCACCTGGCGGGACTGGGCATTGCGATAGAAAAAGCGCCGGGCGAGGCCTGATCCTGCGTTCGATCTTGATTCCGTTGCTCCGGCGAGATTAGCTCCAGCCGAGCGTTCGGAGAAGTATCATGGCGCGTATCGTCGTTCTTGGTGCCGGATTCGCAGGGCTATGGGCTGCTCTTGGCGCGGCGCGCAAGCGCGACGAGATCGGTGCGCCGGCCGCGGATGTCGAGATCCTCGTCGTCGATCGCAATCCCTACCACAACATCCGGGTACGCAATTACGAGGTCGACATCAGCGATGCGGCCATCCCGCTTGCCGAACTGCTGGACCCGGTCGGCGTCGCGCACCGGGTTGCGGAAATAGGCGAGATCGATCCCGTCAGGCAGCAGGTGAGCGTGACGGCGAATGGCGCCAGCGAGGTCATCGGATACGATCGGCTGTTGCTGGCGCTCGGCAGCCAGTTGTCGCGCCCCGCCATACCCGGATTGATGTCGTACGGCTTCGACGTGGATACCTACGCGGCGGCGGTTCGGCTCGACGAGCACCTTGCCGGGTTGGGAAAGCAGGCGGCTTCGGAAGGCGTTGCCACGGTGGTGGTCGTGGGCGCCGGCTTTACCGGCATCGAGGTCGCAACCGAGATGCCTGCCAGACTCGACAAGGCGGGCGTTCACGGCGACCGGCGCGTCATTCTCGTCGATCCAAACCCCGTCGTCGGCGAGACGATCGGGGAACAGGCGCGCCCGGTTGTCGGCGAAGCGTTGGCGGCACTCGGTGTGGAAACGCGGCTCAATGTGACGGTCACGTCCGTCGATGCGGGCAGCGTCACGCTGAGTTCCGGCGAGACGATCCCGACACGAACGGTCGTGTGGTGCGCGGGCATGAGAGCAAGCCCCGTGGCGCGGACGATCGCGGTCGAGCATGACCGGCTGGGCCGCCTCCATGTCGACCAGTTCATGCGCGTGGCCGGCGCGACGCACGTCTTCGCCGCCGGCGACGTGGCTGCCTGCCTTGTGGACGGCGAACATTCCAGCGTGATGTCCTGCCAGTTCGCGCGTCCGATGGGCCGCTTTGCCGGCAATAACGTCGTGGCTGACCTGCTCGGGCAGCCGATGCTGCCGCTGTACATCGATTGGTATGTGACGGTGCTCGATCTCGGCGCCTGGGGCGCGGTGTATACCGTCGGATGGGACCGCCGGCTGTCCACATCCGGAGCCCCCGCGAAGGCGACCAAGCAGACGATCAACCAGCAGCGCATCTATCCGCCGAGGAGCGGCGAGCGGGCGGACCTTCTGGCCGCCGCCGCACCGACGCTGCAGCAACCGCCGCCGACGACGGGTCGGTAGTTGGCTCGCTTACGAGCCGCGCAGCAGATCGCTGATCACCTTCAACTGGTTGTCGCGAAACTCCACCATGTAGCCGTCGCGGATCGGACGATAGTCCGTCGGCGAGGTATTGAGCGTGATGCCGGGCAGCAGCATCGGAAGCGGAACGTTTTTGAGGTTCGCCGCCTGCGCCATGATGTTGGCGCGGCTGAGATCGTTCTTGCACTGCTCCAGCACCACGACCAGCGCCTGCGCCACCATGTAGCCGTAGCCCGCGGCGAAATTGCCGAGATCGACATTCGGCAGCCGAGCCTTCATGAAGTCGGCATAGGCGAGCAGGCCGGCATCCTTGGTGTCCTGGCTGTAGGTCTTGAGCGCCACCACCGACATGATCCCCGTCGATGCCTCCACGCCGGCCGGCACGAACACGGTGTCCTTGTTGGCGCAGCCCGACGAGATGAAGCGCATCGGCTTCCAGCCGATCTCATGCGCCTTGCGGATCGCCTGGGCGCAGGCGCGGGGCGTCACGCTGTAGATCAGGAAGACGTCGGCCTTGGTATTGGCGAGCGTGAGTATCTGCGAGTCTACGGTGGGATCGGCGACCTCGAAGCTCGACGCCATGGCGATCACCTTGTCGGCGTCGGCGCCGAGGGCCTCCTTGACGCCGCGCAGATAGTCTTTTCCGGCGTCGTCGTTCTGGTAAAGGATCGCGATTTTCGCGTTGGGGTTCTTGGCGCGGGCGTAGCGTACCTCGATGCCGGCTTCCTCGTAATAATTCGGCGCCCAGGGCAGCGACATCAGCCAGGGCTGCGTCGCCGGATCGTTCCATTTCGACGCCGACGAGATCAGGAACAGGTGCGGCACCTTGGCGCCGTTGAGATATTTCGCCGTCGCCGAACTCGGCGCGGTGCCCATGGTGCCGAACATGAAGGCGACGTTGTCGCTCTCGACCAGCCGGCGCGTCGCCTCGACCGTCTTCGGTGGCGAAAAGCCATCATCGAGCGAGATCATGTTGAGCTTGCGCCCGTTGACCCCGCCCTTCTCGTTGATCATGTCGAAATAGGCGGCAAACACTTTTCCGGTGACGCTGAGCGCCGACGCCGGGCCGCTATACGGCATGATATTGCCGAATTTGATTTCGGTGTCGGTGATGCCAGGTTGCTGGGCGTTCGCTTTGGTCGCAATGCCCAGGGCAAGCAGTGCGGAAAGGAGGACCGGGAGGAATTGGCTCAATCGGATCACGCGTCATCCTCCCCGGCAAATGGTCGATCATGTTGTTATTGGTTTTGAACCAACGCTAGGGCATGCTCTGCGGGCGGTCTTGCGTCCAGTTGCTGGAACGCAAGCAGGGCTGCGTCGGCGCGGTCGTGCCAGCCGCTCAACGCAAGTTTGCGCCGGCCAAATCGGGGCATCGTAGTTCCTCGGGAGGACAACATGCTGGATCGCACCAAGCCGCGCAGTCCGTTCTACACATCCGAACACGAAGCCTTCCGCGAGGTGATGCGCCGCTTCGTGGCGCGCGAGATCGAGCCGTTCGCCAGCGAATGGGACGAGGCCGGCGAGTTTCCGCGCGAGCTGTATCGCAAGGCGTCCGAGATCGGCCTGCTCGGGCTCGGCTTCCCGGAGGAATATGGCGGTGTGCCGGCCGACCAGTTCATGAAGATCGTGGCGTCGCAGGAATTGGCGCGCGCGGGCGCCGGCGGCGTCAGTTCGAGCCTGATGAGCCACACCATCGGCTCGCCGCCGATCGCACGCGCCGCGCGGCCCGAGGTCAAGGCGCGGGTGCTGCCGCAGGTGCTCTCGGGCGAAAAGATCTCGGCGCTCGCGATCACCGAGCCGAGCGGCGGCTCTGACGTCGCCAATCTCCGCACCAAGGCGCGGCGCGACGGCGACCATTATGTCGTCAGCGGCGAAAAGACCTTTATCACCTCGGGCATGCGCGCCGATTATTTGACAGTGGCGGTGCGCACCGGCGGCGAAGGGCCGGGCGGCGTCAGCATGCTGCTGATCGAGGGCAATACGCCGGGCCTGTCGCGCACCAAATTGAAGAAGATGGGCTGGTGGGCGTCCGATACCGCGACGCTGCATTTCGACGAATGCCGCGTGCCGGTCGAAAACCTGATCGGCGAGGAGGGGCAGGGCTTCAAGATCATCATGCACAATTTCAACAGCGAGCGCATGGGCATGGCGGCAAGCTGCACGGCCTATGCGCGGGTCTGCGTCGAGGAGGCGATCGCCTACGCGAGGGAGCGCCAGACGTTCGGCAAGCCGCTCGCGCAGCACCAGGTGATCCGCCACAAGCTGGTCGACATGGCGCAGAAGGTCGCGGCGTCGCAGGCGATGCTGGAAATGCTGGCGTGGCGGCTCGGACAGGGCGAGAGACCGGTCGCCGAAATCTGCATGATGAAGAACCAGGCCACGCAGACCATGGCGTTCTGCGCCTCCGAAGCCGTACAGATTTTTGGTGGCGCCGGTTTCATGCGCGGCGTCAAGGTCGAGCGGATCTACCGCGAGGTCAAGGTGAATGCGATCGGCGGCGGCACGGAGGAGATCATGAAGGACCTCGCGTCGCGGCAGATGGGGTTGTAGCCACATTTTCCGTCATGCCCGGGCTTGACTTGGGCATCCACGTCCTTGCCGCAGCGGAGAAGAACGTGGATGGCCGGGACGAGCCCGGCCATGACGAATTCGAAATCTCGATTGGAGCTTGGCCAGGAAAATGCTCTTCACCGCCGATCACGACGAACCCCGCCGTGCCTTGCAGAAATTCATCGCTTCGGAAATCAATCCCTTCGTCGACGAGTGGGAGAAGAACGACATCTTCCCCGCGCATGAGCTGTTCAAGAAGCTCGGCAATCTCGGCTTTCTCGGCCTCAACAAGCCCACGGAATTCGGCGGCCAGGGCCTCGATTACTCCTACGCGCTGATGATGGCCGAGGAACTGGGCGCCATCAAATGCGGCGGCGTGCCGATGGCGATCGGGGTGCAGACGGACATGGCGACCCCCGCGCTGGCGCGGTTCGGTTCCGACGAAGTGCGGCGCGAGTTTCTCGCGCCGGCGATTGCCGGCGACGCGGTCGCCTGCATCGGCGTCTCCGAGCCCGGCGCGGGCTCCGACGTCGCCTCGATCAAGACCCAGGCCCGCTCCGACGGCGACGATTACGTCATCAACGGCGGCAAGATGTGGATCACCAACGGCACCCAGGCCGACTGGATCTGCCTGCTCGCCAACACCAGCGACGGCCAGGTCCATCGCAACAAGTCGCTGATCTGCGTGCCGATGAAGAGCAAGGGCGTGCAGATTGCGCGCAAGCTCGACAAGATGGGCATGCGCTCCTCCGACACCGCGCAGATCTTCTTCGACAATGTGAGGGTGCCCAAGCGCAACCGCATCGGCGAGGAAGGCGCGGGCTTTACCTACCAGATGATCCAGTTCCAGGAGGAACGGCTGTGGGGCGCGGCGGCCTGCCTCAAGGCGCACGAATTCATCATCAACGAAACCATCGAATACACCCGCAACCGCAAGGCATTTGGCGGCTCGATCCTCGATAACCAGACCGTGCACTTCAAGCTGGCGGAAATGCAGACCGAGGTCGAGCTGCTGCGCTCGCTGATCTACCGTGCCGCCGAGGCGCTGGTGGCCGGCGAGGACGTGACGCGGCTCGCGACCATGGCCAAGCTGAAGGCCGGGCGACTCGGCCGCGAACTCACCGACGCCTGCCTGCAATATTGGGGCGGCATGGGTTTCATGAACGAGACGCCGGTCAGCCGCGCCTATCGCGACAGCCGCCTCACCTCGATCGGCGGCGGCGCTGACGAGGTGATGCTGATGGTGCTATGCAAGATGATGGGCACGCTGCCCGGCATGAAGAAATAGGACGGATGTACATGCTCTTTCAGGAGAGTGAGAGGGTCGTCGAGCTCAAGCATCGCCTGCGTTCGTTCATGGACCGCCACGTCTATCCGAACGAGGAGCGCTACTATCGCGAGGCGGAAGAGCTCGGCCCCTGGAAGGTCTATCCCGTCGTCGAGGAACTGAAGCCCAAAGCCCGCGAGGAAGGGTTGTGGAATCTGTTCCTGCCGGAAAGCGAGCATGGCGCAGGACTCACGAACCTTGAATACGCGCCACTCTGCGAGATCATGGGCCGCTCGCATCTGGCGCCGGAACTGTTCAACTGCTCGGCGCCGGACACCGGCAACATGGAGGTGCTGGCGCGCTATGGCACGCGGGAGCATCAGGAGCGCTGGCTGAAGCCGCTGCTGGCGGGCGAGATCCGCTCCTGCTTCGCCATGACCGAGCCGGCGGTCGCCTCCAGCGACGCCACCAACATCGAGAGCAGAATCGTTCGCGACGGCGATCATTACGTAATCAACGGCCGCAAATGGTACACTACCAACGCGACCGATCCGCGCTGCAAGATCTGCATCTTCATGGGCAAGACCGACCCGGACAATCCGGATCGCCATCGGCAGCAGTCGATGATTTTGGTGCCGATGGATACGCCGGGCATCAAGGTGCTGCGCCCGATCCCGGTGTTCGGCTTCTACGGCGTACCAGATCGCGCCTCCGAAGTCGTATTCGAGAACGTGCGCGTTCCCGCGACCAACATGCTGCTCGGCGAGGGGCGTGGCTTTGAGATCGCGCAGGGCCGCCTCGGTCCCGGCCGCATCCATCACTGCATGCGGCTGATCGGGCTGGCCGAGCGGACGCTGGAGAAGATGTGCGTCCGCACCAGAAGCCGCGTCGCCTTCGGCAAGCCGGTTTCGGAGCAGACCGTCACGCAGGAGCGGATCGCGGAATCGCGCATCATGATCGAGCAGTCGCGGCTGTTGACGCTGAATGCCGCCTACATGATGGATGCCGTCGGCAACCGCGTGGCGAAAGCCGAAATCGCGATGATCAAGGTCGCGGTGCCGAACATGGCCTGCCAGGTGATCGACTGGGCGATCCAGGCCCATGGCGGCGCCGGCACCGGCAATGATTTCGGGCTGGCCGCGGCCTACGCCACCGCGCGGCTGCTGCGCCTCGCCGATGGTCCTGACGAAGTTCACCGCAACCAGATCGCCCGCCTCGAATTGCGCAAGCACGGCAACGCCTGAAGGGAATAATCGATGATCACGCTCTATCACTGCGACGGCGCACGCTCGTTCCGGCCGCTCTGGATGCTGGAAGAGATGGGCCTGCCGTACGAACTGAAGATGCTGCCGTTCCCGCCGCGGGTGCTGGCCAAGGAATACCTCGCGATCAATCCGCTCGGCACCATTCCGTTCATGGTCGATGGCGAGACCAAAATGACGGAGTCCTCCGGCATCTGTTACTACCTCGGCACCAAATACGGCCCGACGCCGCTGGTGGTCGGAGTGGACGATCCGGCCTATGGCGCGTTCCTGAACTGGATGTATTTCAGCGACGCCACGCTGACCTTTCCGCAGACGCTGGTGCTCAGATACACCCAGCTCGAACCGGAGGAGCGGCGCAACCCGCAGGTGGCCGGCGATTATGCAAAGTGGTTTCTCGGCCGGCTGCGCGCGGTGGAGGCAGCCACGGCGAATGGTCAAAACTTGTGCGCCGGCAGGTTCACGGCGGCCGACGTCGTTAACGGCTATGCGTTGCGGCTGGCCGGCAATATCGGGCTTGCCAAGGATTTCGGCCCCAATGTGTCAGCCTATTGGGCCCGGTTGCAGGAACGCGACGGCTACCAGCGCGCAATTGCGGCGGAACGGAAGGCCGGCGCGGAGCAGAATATTGCGCCGCGGGTGAGGGCGTAGTTCCGGTCGCCGGACGCGCGACTGTTGCCCATCCTCCCCTGAAGGGGGAGGATGGGTTCGCATGGAATGCGAACCCAGGTGGGCTGACAGCCTCTCCGCGCATTCTCTGCTGGTTGGGTTACGGTATCTCCACGCCAGCAGAGCATGCGCGGAGAGGCTGTCACCCCGCCCCGTCTCACATTTCGCTGCGCTCAAAGTGAGCCGACCCGCCCCCTCGAGGGGCGGGTGAAACAAGGCTGCGCATCGCACCGGGGAGTGACGGTCTCTTCTATCGGTGACACGCCACAATTTTCCGCTATGGTTGTTTCGGTCGCAGCGGCCGGAGAGCCGCGCGCGGAGGACGAACCATGGACGATACCGGCCACAAGTCCGGCCATTTGATGCTCATCACCCCGGAGCGCGTTTTCTACGCCGGCCTGCTCGGCCGCCCGCACCGGCGCTGCTCCGGCGGATTCAACATCTACGTCTCGATCGAGGGCGGGCTGCGGTTCACCGCCGCCGACGGTCACGAGAGAAGTGGCGAGATGATCGCCGTGTTGCCGAATGTCCGGCACACCATCGCCAGCGACCACCGTTCGGCGCTCTGCATCGTGATCGAGCCGGAGAGCATTCGTCCCGGTGCGCTCGAGGAATTCGCCGAACGCCTCGACGGGCCGGAAGGCGAGGCCTTCACCCACCGCATCCGCGCCGCCTATCGCGAACTGCGCGAGCATCATGCCGGCCGCGAATTCTCCAGCGCCGAATTCGACACGCTGTGCCTCGGCGAGGCGCTGCCGCCGCGCGACATCGACGCCCGCGTCGCGCGCGCCATCCTGCAGATCGGAAAATTTTCCGGCGAGCCGGTGACGGCGGCGAGCTGCGCGGCGGAAGCCGGGCTGTCGCCGTCGCGCTTCCTGCACCTGTTCAAGGAAGAGACCGGGATTTCCTTCCGCTCGTTCCGCGCCTGGAAGCGCGCGCGGCATCTGCTGCACTTCGCCAACCAGGACATCAACCTCGCGCATCTGGCGCAGGACATCGGCTATCCCGACAGCACGCATTTCAGCCACTCGATCCGCCGCTTCTACGGCCTGAAGCCGCGCGCGATCTTTTCCGGTTCGCGGAATCTTGCGATCTACAGCCACCGGCAAGCCGCGCCTTCCAATAGCGGGTGGACGCAAGAAGCCGGTTGATGTCGCACGCATGATCGCGCGCATTGGTTCAGCGATCCCTCGCGTCTCGCAAAGGCTTCTCCATGGGCGACAAGGCCGTCATCACCTGCGCACTGAATGGCGTGCTGACCGATCCGAAACAGCACAACGTGCCTGTGACCCCGGAGCAGATGGCGCGCGAGGCCAAAGCCGCGTTCGACGCCGGCGCCAGCGTCATGCACGTTCATCTGCGCCAGCAGGAACCGAACAAGGGGCATCTGCCGTCGTGGGACGTGAACGTCTCGAAAGACATTCAGCAGGCGATCCGCGAAGCCTGCCCCGGCGTCATCATCAACCACACCACGGGCACCTCGGGCCCGAACTACCAGGGCGCGCTCGACTGCGTGCGCGAGACCAGGCCCGAGATCGCGGCCTGCAATGCCGGCTCGCTGAACTATCTCAAGGTCAAGGCCGACAACACCTGGGCCTGGCCGCCGATGATGTTCGATAACGCCGTCGAGAAGGTGCAGGACTATCTCGACGTCATGAAGGCCGCCGGCACGATTCCGGAGTTCGAGTGTTTCGACGTCGGCATCGTGCGTTGCGTCAACATGTACATGCAGACCGGCATGTATTCAGGCCCGCTGGAATACAACTTCGTGATGGGCGTCGCCTCCGGCATGCCGGCCGATCCGGAACTGCTGCCGATCCTGCTCAAGCTGAAACTGCCCCAGGGCCGCTGGCAGGTCACCGCGATCGGCCGCGCCGAAATCTGGCCGCTGCACCAGCGCTGCGCCGAACTCGGCGGCCATCTGCGTACCGGCTTGGAAGATACCTTCTATCTCGCCGACGGCACCAAGGTGACCTCCAACGGCCAGTTGATCGAAGAGATCGCCGGCTGTGCCCGCCGCGCCGGTCGCGACATCGCGAGCCCGGCCGAAGCGCGGCAGATCTTTGGGACGAGGCATTGAGATCGTCATTCCGGGGCACGCGAAGCGTGAACCGGAATCTCGAGATTCCGGGTTCGACACTTCGTGTCGCCCCGGAATGACGGAGTAAAATCAGTTCATGACCATCCTCGAATCCACCATCGCTCCCTCCAGCGCCGCCTTCAAGGCCAATCGAGACGGCATGCTGGCGCTGATCGCGCGGATGCGCGCGCTGGAAGACCGCACGCGGGCTGCGTCGGCCGCGGCCAAGGATCGCTTCCACAAGCGCGGGCAGTTGCTGCCGCGCGAACGCGTGGCGCTGGTGCTCGATCCCGGCTCGCCCTTCATCGAGCTGTCGACATTGGCCGGCTACATGTTCGACGTGCCGGACGCCGAGAAGAGCGTGCCCGGCGGCGGGCTGGTCGCCGGCATCGGTTTCGTCTCCGGCGTCCGCTGCATGGTCAGTGCCAACGATGCCGGCATCGATGCCGGCGCGCTGCAGCCCTATGGCCTTGACAAGACGCTGCGCGTGCAGGAACTGGCGCTGGAGAACAAGCTGCCTTACGTGCAACTGGTCGAAAGCGCCGGCGCCAACCTGCTGCGCTACCGCGTCGAGGATTTCATCCGCGGCGGCAACATCTTTCGCAATCTGGCGCGGCTGTCGGCGGCGGGGCTTCCTGTCGTGACGGTGACGCATGGATCGTCGACTGCCGGCGGCGCCTATCAGACGGGTCTCTCGGATTACATTGTCATGGTGCGCGGCCGCACCCGCGCTTTCCTGGCCGGGCCGCCGCTCCTGAAGGCGGCGACGGGCGAAATCGCGACCGAAGAGGAACTCGGCGGCGCCGAGATGCACACCTCGATTTCCGGTCTTGGCGATTATCTGGCCGAAGACGACCGCGATGCGTTGCGCATCGCGCGCGACATCATGGCGAACCTGCAATGGGACCGGCCTGTACCAGCAAAAACTTCCTTCAAGCCGCCGCGCTACGACGCGGAGGAACTGCTCGGCATCATGCCGATGGACCACAAGCGTCCGGTCGACATGCGGCAGGCCATCGCGCGCTTCATCGACGATTCCGATTTCACCGAGTTCGGCGCCAATTACGGCCCGGCCACCGTGTGCGGCCATGCCCGTATCGAGGGGCAGGCGATCGGCATCGTCACCAATAACGGTCCGCTCGACGTGCCCGGCGCCAACAAGGCGACGCATTTCATCCAGGCCTGCTGTCAGTCGCGCACGCCGATCCTCTACATGAACAACACCACCGGCTACATGGTGGGCAAGGCCTACGAGGAAGCCGGCATGATCAAGCACGGCTCGAAGATGATCCAGGCGGTGACGTCGGCGACGGTGCCGCAGATCACGCTGTATTGCGGCGCCTCGTTCGGCGCCGGCAATTACGGCATGTGCGGGCGTGGCTTTCATCCGCGCTTCTGCTTCTCCTGGCCGAACGCCAGGACCGCCGTGATGGGCGGCGAGCAGGCGGCCGAGACGATGGCGATCGTGACCGAGGCCGCGGCGGCGCGGCGCGGCAAGCCGATCGAGAAGGAAAAGCTCGACGCCATGAAGGCGCAGATCATGGGCGTGTTCGACAGCCAGATGGACGTGTTCTCGACCAGCGCCCGCGTGCTCGACGATGGGGTGATCGATCCACGCGATACCCGCAGCGTGCTCTCCGAAGTTCTCGCGATCTGCCGCGAGGCCGAGGCCCGGACGCCGCAGCGCATGCAATTCTCGGTCGCGCGGCCATGAGCGACCAGATGATGAAGCGGACGCCGTTCTTCAAGATACTGGTCGCCAACCGGGGCGAGATCGCGCTGCGGATCATGCGCACGGCGCGCCGGCTGGGCTACGGCGTGGTCGCCGTCTATTCGGACGCCGACCGCGACGCGCTGCATGTGCGCGAGGCGGATAGCGCGGTGCGGATCGGCGAAGCGCTGCCGGCGCAGTCCTATTTGCGGATCGACGCGATCATTGCCGCCGCGAAAGCCAGCGGCGCCGGCGCAGTGCACCCGGGCTATGGCTTTCTCGCCGAGAACGAGGCGTTTGCGCAAGCCTGCCGCGAGGCCGGGCTGGTGTTCATCGGCCCGTCGCCGGAAGCGATCCGCGCGATGGGTAACAAGGCCGGCGCCAAGGACATCATGCAAAGGGCCGGCGTGCCCTGCGTGCCCGGCTACCAGGGCGCGGACCAGAGCGACGCCGCGATGCTGGCGGAAGCAAAAAAGATCGGCTTCCCCGTCATGATCAAGGCGGTCGCCGGCGGCGGCGGTCGCGGCATGCGGCTGGTGGCGGATGCGGCTTCATTTCCCGATGCGCTGCGCAGCGCGCGATCCGAGGCGCAGGGTGCGTTCGGCGACGGCAGCGTGATTCTGGAGCGGGCCATCCTCAATCCCCGCCACATCGAGATCCAGGTGTTCGGCGACCGCTACGGCAACGCCATCCATCTCGGTGAGCGCGACTGCTCGGTGCAGCGAAGGCACCAGAAGCTGATCGAGGAAGCGCCGTCGCCGGCGGTGAACCGGAAATTGCGGGCCAGGATGGGTGAGGTGGCGGTCGCTGCGGTCCGGCAACTTCGTTATGAAGGCGCCGGCACGCTGGAATTCCTGCTCGATGAGAGCGGCCAGTTCTATTTCATGGAAATGAACACCCGCCTGCAGGTCGAACATCCCGTCACCGAAGCGATCACCGGGCTCGATCTCGTCGAGCTGCAACTGCGCGTGGCCGGCGGCGAGCCGCTGGGACTGGTTCAGGAAGACGTCAGATTCGAAGGCCACGCGATCGAGGTGCGGCTGTGCTCGGAGGATGCCGGTCAGGAATTCATGCCGCAGTCCGGCCGCATGGCGCTGTGGCAGATGCCGGCAGGCGTCCGCGTCGAGCACGCGCTGCAATCCGGTTCCGAGATTCCACCCTTCTACGATTCGATGATCGCAAAGCTCGTCAGCCACGGCGCCGACCGCAACGAGGCGCGGAGCCGGCTGATCTGTGCGCTGGAGCAGACGGCAGCCTTCGGCGTCACCACCAACCAGGGATTTCTGATTTCCTGCCTGCGTCATCCGGCCTTCGCCCGGGGCGAAGCGACTACGGCTTTCATCGGCGATCACCGCGACGAATTGCTGGCGCCACGCGCGGGCGACAGGGCGGAAGCCGCGCTGGCCGCCTTGCTGCTCTACGTCACCAATCCCCACGCGCCGCCCTGGCGCGGCGGGCGCAGTCTGGCCGCCACCTTTCCGCTGACGATGCGGATCGATCTCGGGCGCGGCGTGCAGGAGGTGGATATCGTGCGCGACCGCGACGGCGGCTATATTGCCCTCGTCGATGGCAACGAACGGCGCTTCGAGATCGACGAACTCGAAGCGGAGACGATCCGCTTTCGCAGCGACGGGCTGATGCAATCGGCAAGATTCCTGCGCGATGGTGACAGGCTCCATATCCTGCATCGCGGCGTCACCATCGCCGCGCGCGACCTGACGCTGGCCGCGCCGGTGTCCGCGGCGGCCAGCGGCGGCGACGGCAAGGTGCGCGCCGCGATGAACGGCCGCGTGGTCGCGCTTCTGGTGAAGCCGGGCGAGCAGGTCACCGCCGGCCAGCCGGTGATGACGCTGGAAGCGATGAAGATGGAGCACGTGCACACGGCCGGCGTGGCCGGCAAGGTGTCGTCGATCGACGTCGCCGAGGGCGAGCAGGTGACGACGGGCAGAATCGTCGTGGAGATCGCAGCGGCGTAGTCGCGAATGTGTAAAGTGGGCGGGCGCAGAGTTCTGCAGGGTGGGCAAAGCCCAGCGTGCCCACCATCTCGCAGTTTGCAAGGCGATAGATGGTGGGCACGTCGCTTACGCGCATTTGCCCACCCTCCGGGATCTGCGTTCCGCTGCGTAGCCTGCCGATTCTTATCCTCCCCTGGAGGGGGAGGATCGGTTCGCTTGCGAACCGAGGTGGGGTGACGGTCTCTCGTATCGGGCGGTGCCCGTGTGGAGAGATCACCCCGCCCCGTCTTGCATTCGCTTTGCGAACGCAAGCCGACCCGCCCCCTCGAGGGGCGGGTGAAGCAGGACCTACGGATTCTCCGCGCGTCCCGTACCGTCGTTCAGCCAGCACGCCACCTGATGTTGCGATCCCGCGTCCACCAGCGCCGGCCGATCGACCTTGCACTTGTCCATCGCAAAGCGGCAGCGGGTGTGGAACGCGCAGCCGGACGGCGGGTTGATCGGGCTCGGCACGTCGCCGTCGACCATCGGCGCCAGCTTTTTCGCCCTGGGATCGGCGATCGGGACGGAGGCGAGCAGCGCCTGGGTATAGGGATGGCGCGGGTTGGCGAACAGTTCGCTCTTTTCGGCAATCTCGACGATGCGCCCGAGATACATCACGGCGACGCGATGGCTGATATGGGCGACGACGGCGAGGTCGTGCGCGATGAACAGGTAGGAAAAATCGTTCTTGCGCTGCAGGTCGATCAGGAGATTGATCACCTGGGCCTGGATCGAGACGTCGAGCGCCGAGACCGGCTCGTCGCACACGATCAGTTTCGGCCCGAGCGACAGCGCGCGGGCGATGCAGATGCGCTGGCGCTGGCCGCCGGAGAACTGGTGCGGATAGTTCTTCATCTGGTCGGCGCGCAGGCCGACTTGCGCAAACAGCTCGGCGACGCGCTCCTGCTGCGCGCGGCCGGTGGCGAGGCCGTGCACGGCGAGCGGTTCGCCGACGATTTCGCCGGCCGTCATGCGCGGGTTGAGCGAGGCGAACGGGTCCTGGAACACGATCTGCATCGAGCGGCGATAGGGCCGCATCTCGGACTTGCTGAGGCCGGTGATGTCGGTGCCGTCGAGCTTGATGGCGCCGGAGGACGGCTCCACCAGCCGCAGCACGCTGCGCGCCACCGTCGATTTGCCGCAGCCGGATTCGCCGACCATGCCGAGCGTCTCGCCCTTGCCGACGGAAAAACTGACGCCGTCGACGGCGTGCACGGTGCCGACCTGACGGCGCAAAATGCCGCCGCGCACCGCGTAATGCTTGACGAGGTCGGTGACCTCGAGCAGGGGAGTTTGTCCGGTCATGGCGCGCCCACCAGTTCCGCCGCGCGCCAGCACGCCGCAAGATGTCCGCCGTCGACGTCCTGCAGCGGCGGATATTCGGCGCGGCAGCGATCCATCGCAAGGCTGCAGCGCGGCGCAAAGGCGCAGCCCGGCGGCAAATTGGTCAGCGACGGCACCATGCCGGGGATTTCGTTCAGACGCGCATCGGTGTTGGCGCCGAACGAGATCACCGCCGGCATCGAGGCCATCAGCCCGCGCGTATAGGGATGCCGCGGGTTCTCGAACAAAGCTTCCACGGTCGCTTCCTCGACCTTCTTGCCGGCGTACATCACGATGACGCGCTGCGCGGTCTGCGCCACCACGCCGAGGTCGTGCGTGATCAGGATCAAGCCGGTGCCGAGCGTCTTCTGCAGGTCGACGATCAGCGCCAGGATCTGCGCCTGGATCGTGACGTCGAGCGCCGTCGTCGGCTCGTCCGCGATCAGCAGCGCCGGCCGGCAGGCCAGCGCCATCGCGATCATCGCGCGCTGCCGCATGCCGCCGGAAAGCTGATGCGGATATTCCTGCGCCCGCCGCTCCGGCTCGGGAATCCGCACCAGCCGCAGCATCTCGACGGCCCTGGCCCAGGTTTCCTTCGAAGTCATGTCGCGGTGCAGGCGCAGCACCTCGGTGATCTGGTCGCCGATCCGCATCACCGGGTTGAGCGAGGTCATCGGTTCCTGAAAGATCATCGAGATCCGGTTGCCGCGGATCTTGCGCATCTCGGATTCATCGAGCGCGAGCAGGTCGGTGCCTTCCAGCGTCACCGAGCCGCCGACCACCCGGCCCGGCGGGTCCGGCACCAGCCGCATCACCGACAGCGCGGTGACGCTCTTGCCGCAGCCGGATTCGCCGACGATCGCCAGCGTCTCGCCGCGGCGCACGGCGAAGGAGACGTCGTCGACTGCGCGGAACAGGCCGGAGTTCGTAAAGAACACCGTCTGCAGGTTCTTCACGTCGAGAACCGTGTCGTCCTTCCTGGTCTCGGTCATCAGCCGCGCTGCCTCGGGTCGAGGATGTCGCGCAGCGCGTCGCCGAACAGGTTGGTGCCGAACACGGCGAGGCTGATCGCGACCCCCGGGAAGATCACCAGCCACGGCGCGGTGCGGACATATTCCGCCGCCGATTCCGACAGCATGCGGCCCCAGGACGGGTAGGGCTCGGGAATGCCGAGGCCGAGGAACGACAGCGAGGCCTCGGTGAGGATGGTGGAGCCGAGCTGCGCGGTCGCCAGCACGATCAGCGGCGCCAGCGTGTTGGGCAGCACGTGGCGGAACGCGATGCGCGTCTCGCTCATGCCGATCGATTTGGCGGCCTCGACGAACGGCAGCTCGCGCAGCGCCAGCGTGTTGGCGCGGATCACGCGGGCCACCGTCGGGATCAGCGGGATCGCGATGGCGATGATCACGTTGGGCAGCGACGGCCCGAGCGCCGCCGTCATCACCAGCGCCAGCACCAGCAGCGGCAGCGCCTGCAGGATGTCGGTGATGCGCTGGAACAGCAGATCGACCCAGCCTGACAGATAGCCGGAAGCGAGGCCGACGAGGACGCCGAGCGTCGATCCCAGCGCGGTGGCGCCGATGCCGACCGCGAGCGAGATCCGCGCGCCGTGCACGATCCGGCTCCAGACGTCGCGGCCGAACGAATCGGTCCCCATCCAGTGCGCCGCGCTGGGAGGGGCCAGCCGTTGCGCGGAATCGACGGCGAGCGGATCGTAGCGGCTGATCAATTCCGCCGAGATCGCCATCCAGACAAACATCACCATGATGACGAGGCCGATGGTACCGAGCATGTAGCGCTGGGCGAGGAACAGCAGCCGGCGCCAGCCGCGCGTCGAATAGGCGCCCGCCTTTCTCAGCTCGCTGTCGAAGTTGATCGTGGTCAAGCTGTCAGTCCCCATAGCGGATGCGCGGATCGATCGCGGCGTAAAGCATGTCGACGGTGAAGTTGGTGACCACCACGACGACGGCGATCAGCATCACGAGATTCTGCACGATCGGATAGTCGCGCCAGCGCAGCGCCTCGACCAGGAAGCGGGCGACGCCCGGGATGTTGAACACGGTTTCCGTCACGATGAGACCGCCGATCAGGAACGCCGCCTCGATGCCGATCACGGTGATGACGGGAAGGATCGCGTTCTTCAGCGCATGGCGGTAGTTGACCGAGGATTCCGAGGCGCCCTTGGCGCGCGCGGTGCGGATGTAGTCCTGGCGCAGGATTTCCAGCATCGAGGAGCGCGTGATGCGCATGGTCAGCGCGGCGCTGCGGAAGCCGACCGCCATCGCCGGCACCGCATAGATCGCGAACGCTTCGGTCCAGGTCGCCGGGTTCGGATTGTAGATCGGCATGGTGCCGAACAGCGAAACCGCCGCCATCAGCACCAAAAGCCCGAGCCAGAACGAGGGCAGCGACAGGCCGCTGAGGCTGACGACGCGCAGCGTGTAGTCGAGCTTTGAGCCCTGATGCACCGCGCTGATGACGCCGAGCGGGATGCCGATCGAGGCGGAGAACAACAGCGCCAGCGCCGCCAGCCGCGCGGTGATCGGAATCCGCGGCAATATTTCCTGCAGCGCCGGCTTTTCCGAGACGTAGGAATAGCCGAGGTCGCCGTGCAAGAGCCCGCCGATCCAGTTCAGGTATTGCTGCCAGATCGGCAGGTTGAGGCCGAGCTCCTTTTCGAGGTTGGCCTTGTCGGTCGGGTCGACGAACCCGGCAGCATCGAACAGGATGTCGACGATGTTGCCGGGAACGACGCGCAGCAGCACGAAGATGATGATCGAGATCCCGATCAGGGTCACGAGCATCAAGGCGAGGCGTCGCACGATATAAGCAAACACCCGGGCGGTTCTCCTGGCAGGCTGGCTGGACGACCTGGACGCTGGTCGAGCGCTACTTGTCCATCCAGACGTCTTCGTAACGATAGCCGTTGTAGGAGCTGTTCACCATCACGGTCACGCCCTTGACGTAGGGATTCCAGCACGTCCCGGCGCGGCTGTGGTAGATGATCGGCCGCGCGACGTCTTCCTGCAGCTTCTTGTCGATCTCCCACACCAGCTTCTTGCGCTTTTCCTTGTCGGTTTCGGCCGACTGCTGATCGAACAGCTTTTCGATCTCCTTGTTGCAGTAGTTGGTGTAGTTGCGCTCGGAGCCGCAGGAATAGTTCTCGTAGAACGACTGGTCGGGATCGTCCACGGCATTGCCGGTCAGATTGAGGCCGAGCGAATAGTCCTTGCGCGCGACCTTCGGGAACCATTGCGCGGTATCGACCACTTCGAGTTCGCCGTCGATATAGATGCTCTTTAGCTGGTCGATCAGGATCACGGCGGGATCGCGGTAGATCGGAATGTTGCGCGTGGCGATCTTGACGGCGAGACGCTTTTCAGGGCCATAGCCGGCCTTCTGCATCAGCTTGCGCGCCTCTTCGCGGTTGGCCTCGATGTTCGGGCCATAGCCGGGGATGGTCTCCAGCATTTCCTTCGGCATCGCCCACAGCCCGCCGGGCGCCGGCAGCATGGTGCCGCCGATGTCGGCCTGCCCCTCGAACATGATCTGGATGAACGCCTTGCGATCCATCGCCAGCGCGAGCGCGCGGCGGATGTCGAGACTGTCGAATGGCGGCGCGGACGAATTGACGATGATGTTGGTCGAGACGTTGACCGGCTCGACCACGCAGACCGCGTTCGGGGACTGCGTCTTGACTTCCTTGAGCAGCGGGATCGACACCTCCGTCGGGAACGTCATGTCGAACTTGCCGGAGACGAAGCCGAGAATGGCGGTCGAGCGGTTGGTAATGATGGTGAACTCGATGCCGTCCAGATGCGGCAGGCCCTTCTTCCAGTAGTCGGTATTCTTGGTCAGCTTGATCGATTCGTTGGCCTTGAACTCGACGAACTTGAACGGCCCGGTGCCGATCGGCTTGGTGCGCATGTCGGCCGGCGAGACGTGGCAGGGATAGACCGGCGTATAGCCGGAGGCGAGCAGCGAAATAAGCGCCGGCTGCGGCCGCTTCAGTTCGAACGAGGCTTCGAAATCGCCGTTGACGGTCACGTCGTTGACCTGATTGTACCAGGATTTGCGCGGATTCTGGCGGAACTTCTGCTGCGACTTGCCCATCAGCATGTCGAAGGTGCACTTGACGTCGGCCGAGGTGAACGGCTTGCCGTCATGCCATTTGACGCCCTGCCGCAGCTTGAAGGTCAGCTTCTTGCCGTCGCCGCTCCAGGCCCAGCTTTCGGCGAGATCAGGCACGATCGACTCGACGCTGTTCTGCGCCACGTCCTGCTTGAACATCACGAGGTTGTTGAAGACCGGCATGAAGGGAACGTTGACCGAATAGGTCGCGCCCTCGTGAATCGAAGCGCTGCCCGGACTGTCGCGATGATACATTCTGAGAATGCCGCCCTGCTTTGGCTCCGCCGCCGATGCAAGGTCGAATGCCGGCAGCAACAACAAGGTTGCGGCGGCAAGCGCATGAACGCTCCGCATGAATCCCCTCCCGATTTTCGGTCTCAATTGGCCGATTGCGCCGGACGATAGCATGGTGTGGCATCGGGGCAAGCGGCCGCAAGCATTGACAATTCGACTTACGAAAAGTTCACGCTGCGCAGGATGCTCTCATTCCGGGATGGTGCGCTGCACCACCACTTGTCGGCATCAAACGATCCGCGAGGTCTTGTTGCCCCAGTAGCGGTCGCGCAGCAGCCGCTTGTAGAGCTTGCCGGTCGGCAGCCGCGGCAACTCTGCCTCGAAATCGATCGAGCGCGGTACCTTCTGGCGCGACAGCGACTGGCTGCAGAACGCGATCAATTCGTCGGCCAGCTCCTGGTCCGGCTCGACGCCCGGCATCGGCTGCACCACCGCCTTGACCTCCTCGCCGAGATCCGGATTGGGCACGCCGAACACGGCGGCATCCGCAATCTTGGGGTGGGTGATCAGGAGGTTCTCGCATTCCTGCGGATAGATGTTGACGCCACCGGAGATGATCATGAAGGTCGCGCGATCGGTCAGATAGAGAAAGCCGTCGTCGTCGACATAGCCGACGTCGCCGACCGTGCTCATGCTGCCGTCGGCAGAACGCGCCTCCTGGGTCTTGGCAGGATCGTTGAAATATTCGAACGGCGTCGCGGTCTTGAACCACACCGTGCCCGCGGTGCCGACCGGGCAGGGCTGCATGTTTTCGTCGAGGATGTGCAGGTCGCCGAGCAGCACGCGGCCGACGGTGCCGCGATGGGACAGCCATTCCTGGCTGTTGCAGGCGGTGAAGCCGAGCCCTTCGGTGGCGCCGTAATATTCGTGCACGATCGGGCCCCACCACTTGATGATGTCGTCCTTGACCGCGGCGGGGCAGGGCGCGGCAGCGTGGATCGCGATTTCGAGCGATGACAGGTCGTAGCGGGCACGCACCTCTTCCGGCAGTTTCAGCATGCGCGAGAACATCGTCGGCACCAGCTGGGTGTGGGTGACGCCCCATTTCTGGACCAGCGCAAGATATTGCTCCGGATCGAACTTCTCCATGATGATGGCGGTGCCGCCCATCTTGATGGTGAGGTTCACGGCGGCCTGCGGCGCCGAATGGTACAGCGGCGCCGGCGACAGATAGATCATGCCCTCGCGGTACTGCCAGATCTTGACCAGGAAATCGAACAGCGGCAGTTGCTGGTCGGCCGGCTGTTCCGGCAGCGGACGCAGGATTCCCTTGGGCCGGCCCGTGGTGCCGGATGAATAGAGCATCGCGGTGCCGATATATTCATCTGATATCGGGGTATGCGGCAGGCCGGCGGTCGCCTCCTGCAAGCCGACGATGCGGTCGCTTTCGCTCTCACCGTCGGCGACGACGCAGAGCTCGACCTTCGGGCATTCCTTTAGTGCCTCGCGCGCGATAGCGAGCTTTTCCTTCGAGGTGATCAGGATGCGCGACTGGCTGTTGGTCAGGATGTAGGCCAGTTCGCCTGCGGTCAGGTAGGAGTTGACGCAGGTGTAGTAGAGGCCGGAGCGTTCGCCGGCGCCGCAGGCTTCGAGGTAGCGGCTGTTGTTTTCCATGAAGATCGAATAGTGGTCGAGCCGCTTCAGGCCGCGGTTGCGGAACAGATGCGCGAGGCGGTTGCTGCGCGCCTCCAGCTCGCGATAGGTGACGGTTTCGCCTGACCCCGCCATGATGAAGGCGGGCTGCAGCGGGCGGAGACGAACTTGCTTGCCGGTATACATGCTGGCCTCGGTTTCCAGATTCTTGTTTTGACGCGTTTTCTTCACGCGAACCGGTATCCGCTTCGCTCGAAAACGCTCTTAAGCGGTCATGTCGAGAATTTCGCGGACCTGCGCCGGTCCCTCGATCTTGCGGGGATTGCGCGGCACCCAGGGCGTCCCCATCGCGGCCTGCGCGATGCGGTCGAAATGTTCGGGTGTGACCTTCACCTCGCGCAGGCTGCGCGGCATGCCGAGGTTGCGGATGAAGGCGTCGAGCACGTCGCCGGCGTCTTCGCCCGGATGGCCCATCGCGGCGGCGACCAGCGCCTGCCGCGCGGCATTGGCCGGCTTGTTCCAGCGCATCACCGACGGCAGCATCACGCAGGAGGTGTGGCCGTGCGGCACGCCGAATACTGCGCCGAGCACGTAGCCGATGCCGTGGCTGGCGCCCATCGGCACGCCGGACGCCAGCGGCCCGGTCGAAAGCCAGGTGCCGATCTGGCAATCCATCCGCGCGTCGATGTCCTTCGCATCCGCCTTCACCCGCGGCAGCGCCCGCGCCAGCATCGACAGCCCCTGCAGCGCCTGGGCGTCGCCATAGGGATGCGCCTCGCTGGCGCAGATGCCTTCAACGCAATGGTCGACGGCGCGGATGCCGGTCGAGAGCCACAGCCATTCCGGCGTATGCAGGCTGAGCCAGGGATCGAGGATCACCGCGCGCGGCATCAGCAGGGGATGGACCAGCGCTTCCTTGACCTGGGTCTTCTCGTTGGTGACGCCGGCGATCGCGGAAAACTCGCCGCCGGCGATCGTGGTCGGCGCGCTGATCTGGCGCACCGTCGGGGCTTTGAGTTGCGGCGTCGCGCCCCGCCCTGACCGGATGCGATCGATATCATCAGGGTTGCGGACGTCGTTGGCGAGGCAGAGCTGGACGGCCTTGGCGCCGTCGGTGATCGAGCCGCCGCCGATGGTCACGATCAGGTCGGCACTGACGGCGCGGGCCTGCTCGGCCGCGGCGATGACGGCCGCGCGCGGCGTATGCGGCGGCATCGCGTCGAAGGTGCCGGCGCAGCGAGTTCCGAGCGCGTGGCGGATCTTCTCGATCTCGTCGGTTTCGCGATTGAGCGTCCCGCTGACCATCAGGAACGCGCGCTGCGCGCCCAGCCGATCCAACTGCTCGACAATCGCGCCGGCCGCCGGCCGCCCAAACACGACCTCGTCCATCGCGCCGAATACGACACGCCCCTTGTGCACGTCTGTCCTCCCTGGACCGTTCCGGCCCTTGTTGCGGGCCTTGCGGCCAAGGTTAGCGGAGGAAACCGAAGCCGTCATGCGTGAAGACGCTGACGGCAGCGATCCATGGGGCGCGCCGTCGCGTGTCACGTTCTCGTCACCGCCTATGGCTAGCTACGATTGAAGACGCGTTCGTCGCACTGCAACAGCCGCCGAATTTGAGCGACGCCGGGCGTTGGCTGCGCGAATGCATAACGATTGTGCTTGATCCGCGTGGCTTCTTGACGAGACTGGATACCGACCACATCTGTGGCCTCCGCCAGGAAGTTCCACCCAAAAAGTTCCACCATCGTGGATGTCGAGACGGGAGATGTGGCGTGATCGCGACTGGGCAATTGATGCGTCCGGCTGTACCGGCGAGAGTCGATATGCGTTCATCTCGCCACTTCACACGCTGTCTGCCGACATGGTTGAGCCCGCTGCTCGCGTTGGCGCTGTCGGCCTGCGGGGACAAGCCGCCGCAGCAGCCGGCAGCGGCGCCGCCGCCCGTAACGGTGGCGCTGCCGGTGAAGCGCACTGTGACAGATTGGGATGAATTCACCGGCCGGTTCGAGGCGGTCCAGGAGGTCCAGGTCCGCGCCCGCGTCGGCGGGTTTGTGACGTCGGTCGAATTCCGCGACGGCTCGATCGTCAAGACGGGCGACCTGCTCTACGTGATCGATGCCCGCCCGTTTGAAGCGGTCGCCGAACAGGCTGACGGCCAGTTGTCCGATGCCAGAGCAAGGGCGGAACTTGCCAGGCGCGAACTCGACCGCGCCCTCACGCTGAACCAGACCCAGGCGGTCTCCGATTCGATCGTCGACCAACGCCGCCAGACCTTGCAGGCGGCGCGCGCCGCGGAGATGCAGGCCGAGGGCGCACTGAAGGCCGCCAAACTCAATATCGAGTTCACGCACGTCGTGGCGCCGATCACCGGACGGGTCAGCCGCCATCTGGTGACCCCCGGCAACCTCGTTCAGGGCAGCGAGAGCGGCGCTACTCTCCTGACCTCGATCGTCTCGCTCGATCCGATCTACATCTATTTTGACGTCGATGAGGCGACCTACCAGCGCAACAGCCGGCTCTGGGCCGAAGGCAAGCGGCCGAGTTCACGCGACACGGCAAATCCCGTGCAGGTGGCGCTGACCGGCGAGACCAAGCCCTCACTGGAAGGCAAGGTCGACTTTCTCGACAACCGCCTCGACGTTTCGACAGGAACACTGCGCACCCGCGCGGTGATCCCGAACAAGAATCTCTCGATCCTGCCCGGCCAGTTCGGCCGGGTCCGGATCATCGGCAGTTCGCCCTACGAGGCGCTGCTGCTGCCGGACACCGCGATCGCGACCGACCAGTCGCGCAAGATCGTGTTCGTCGTCAAGGACGACAACACGGTCGAGGCGAAGCCGGTGACGCTCGGGCCGCTCGATGACGGTCTGCGCGTGATCCGCGAGGGACTGCGGCCGGAAGACCGCGTCATCGTCAACGGCCTGCAGCGCGCGCGGGTCGGGGCCAAGGTCACGCCGCAAACCGCCGATGCCCAGCCGGCCGGTGGCAAGTCATGAATCTCGGCCGGCTTTCCATCAACCAGCCCATCCTGGCGATGGTGCTGTCGATCGTGCTCCTGATCGTCGGCGCGATCGCCTACACGACATTGCCGGTCTCGGAGTATCCGCAGGTGGTGCCGCCGACGGTGGTGGTCACCACGCAATATCCGGGCGCATCGGCGCAGACCGTGTCCGATACGGTCGCCGCTCCCATCGAGCAGGAGATTAACGGCGTCGAGGATATGCTGTATCTCTACAGCCAGGCGACCTCGAACGGGCAATTGACGATCACGGTCACCTTCAAGCTCGGTACCGACCTGGACAAGGCCCAGGTGCTGGTGCAGAACCGCGTCGCCATCGCACAGCCGCGGTTGCCGGAAGAGGTGCAACGCTCCGGCGTCGTCACCCGCAAGAACAGTCCCGACATCCTGATGGTCGCGTTCATGCTGTCGCCGGACGACTCGTTCGACCAGCTCTATATTTCCAACTACGCGCTGCTGCAGGTCCGCGACCAGTTGCTGCGGCTGGACGGCGTCGGCGACATCCAGATATTCGGCGCGCGCGACTATTCGATGCGGCTGTGGCTCGATCCCGACAAGGTCGCCACGCTGGGCCTGACCGCGGGCGAAGTGGTGGCGGCGATCCGTGCGCAGAACGTTCAGATCGCGGGCGGCCAGATCGCGGAGCCGCCGATCGCCGACCGCGCGTTTTCGCCGAACCTGACCTTCACCGGGCGTCTGAAGGATCCGAAGCAGTTCGAGGAGATCGTGGTCAAGGCCGGCTCCGACGGGCGCACCGTCAAGCTGCGCGACGTGGCGCGAATCGAACTCGGTGCGCTGGCCTATTCCACCAACAGCTTCCTGCTGCGCAAGTCCGCCGTCGCCATGCTGGTGACCCAGCGTCCCGGCTCGAACGCGCTTGCCACCGCGAAAAACATTACGGACACGATGGAACGGCTGAAGGCGAGCTTTCCGAAGGGGCTCGACTACAATATCGGCTACAACCCGACCGAATTCATCGCGCAGTCCGTCAGCGAGTTGATCAAGTCGATCTACGAGGCGATGGTGCTGGTCGTGATCGTGGTGCTGGTGTTTCTGCAGGGCTGGCGGCCCGCGATCATCCCGATCATCGCCATTCCGGTGTCGCTGGTCGGCACGTTCGCCGTGATGGCGGCGCTGGGATTTTCGATCAACAACCTCACTTTGTTCGGCCTCGTGCTGGCGGTCGGCATCGTGGTCGACGACGCCATCGTGGTGGTCGAGAATGTCGAACGACATCTCGAGCACGGCATGAGCCGCCGCGATGCCGCGTTGCGTACCATGGAGGAGGTCGGCGGCGCGCTGGTGTCGATCGCGCTGGTGCTGTGCGCGGTGTTCGTGCCGACCGCGTTCCTTGGCGGCATCTCCGGTCAGTTCTTCCAGCAGTTCGCCGTCACGATCGCGGTTGCGACCGCGATTTCCTGCTTCTGTTCGCTGACGCTGTCGCCTGCGCTGGCCTCGCTGATCCTGCAGCCGCATGAGGACAAGCGGCCGCCGGCGAGGTGGAATGTCATCGGGCGCGGCTGGGACTGGTTCACCGGACTTTTCAACCGCGGGTTCGACCGGCTGGCGCACGGCTACGCTCGCGCGGCCGATTTCGTGATCCGGCATTCCGTGGTGATGCTGGTGGTGTACGCGGCGCTGATCGGCAGCGCCGGGTGGCTGCTGGCGACCACGCCGCAGGGCTTCATTCCGGCGCAGGACCGCGGCTACGCCATCGTCTCGGTGCAGTTGCCGGGCGCGGCGTCGCTGGCACGCACCACGGAGGTCGTCCGCGAGATCGAGCGCATCGCGCTGGAGACGCCGGGCATCATCCGCGTGGCGGCTTTTGCGGGTTTTTCGGGGGCGACACGGACGCAAGCCAGTAACGCCGCGGCCTTGTTCCCGGTGTTCGAGGATCCCGAAGAGCGCCACAAGAAGGGTCTGTCGGCGCTGGCGGTCATGAACAATCTGCGGACGCGGCTGTCGAGCATCCAGGGCGCCTTCATCATCGTCATTCCGCCGCCCGCGGTGCCCGGCATCGGCACCGGCGGCGGCTTCACCATGCGCATTCAGGACCGCCAAGGCCGCGGCTCCGAACTGCTGGCGTCTGCGACCGACGAGCTGGTCGGCGCGGCGCGCCGGGCGCCGGGCCTGACCCAGGTGTTCTCGCCGTTCTCGGCCAACACGCCGCAATTGTTCGTCGACATCGACCGCGTCAAGGCGCAGAAGCTCGGCGTGCCGATTGCGAATATCACGGACACGATCCAGACCTATTTCGGTTCGTCCTATGTGAACGACCTCAATCTGTTCGGGCGCACCTACCGCGTCACGGCGCAGGCCGACCTGCCGTTCCGCAAGGAGAGCGCCGACCTCGCGCGGTTGCGCACCCGCAACGCGGCCGGAGACATGGTGATGCTCGGCAGCGTCGTGGACTTCAAGGATATCTCCGGCCCGGACCGCGTGGCGCGCTACAATCTCTATCCCGCCTCCGAATTGCAGGGCGACACGTTGCCGGGGACCAGTTCGGCCACCGCCATCAACACCATGAAGCAACTCGCCGCCGACACGCTGCCGGGCGGCTTCGATTTCGAATGGACGGACCTGTCGTACCAGCAGGTGACCGGCGGCAATGCCGGCTTGCTCGTGTTCCCGATCTGCGTGCTGTTCGTCTACCTGGTGCTGGCCGCGCAATATGGCTCGTGGAGCCTGCCGTTCGCAGTGATCCTGATCGTGCCGATGTGCCTGCTGGCCGCCACCATCGGCGTGCGCCTCATGGGGCAGGACGTCAACATCCTGACCCAGATCGGCTTCGTGGTGCTGGTGGGCCTGGCGGCCAAGAACGCGATCCTGATCGTCGAGTTCGCGCGCGATATCGAGCTCGAAGGCAAGGCGCGGCTGGAAGCCGTGGTCGAAGCGTGTCGATTGCGGCTGCGGCCGATCCTGATGACCTCGTTCGCCTTCATCCTCGGCGTGCTACCGCTGGTGATTTCCTCGGGCTCGGGCTCGGAGATGCGGCAGGCGGTGGGCGTCGCCGTGTTCTTCGGCATGATCGGCGTGACGCTGTTCGGCCTGATCTTCACGCCGATCTTCTACGTCATCGTGCGGAACCTGGCCGACGGCCGCGGCAAGAAAAAGCCGGTGGCAGCGTGACTCTCCGCCGTCATTCCGGGGCGCGCGCAGCGCGAACCCGGAATCCATCTCACGGCACGTCGTGCGGCCAGTTGGATTCCGGGTTCGCTCGCTTCGCTCCCGCCCCGGAATGACACGTCCATACTTTTTGCTGACCCCGAAATGAATGGGCACATGCGGGGTTATTGACTAATGTCATCAGGTTCCTCTGACAAAAAAAGTTTCGGGAGAAAATGGATGAAGTCGGCATTGTTGGCCGCCGTGGCGGCGGGTGGTCTTGTACTCGCCGCACCGGCGTCGGCGCAGGGCGTCAAGATCGGCATCTTGAACGATCAGTCCGGGGTCTACGCCGACTACGGCGGCAAATGGTCGTTGGAGGCGGCCAGGATGGCGATCGAGGATTTTGGCGGCGAGGTGCTCGGCCACAAGATCGAGATCATTTCCGCCGATCACCAGAACAAGCCGGACCTCGCCAGCGCGATCGCGCGGCGCTGGTATGATGTCGAGAACGTCGACATGATCACCGAACTGACGACGTCGTCGGTCGCGCTCGCGATCCACGAGCTTTCCAAGGAAAAGAAGAAGATCGACATCGTGGTCGGCGCGGCAACCTCGCGCCTGACCGGCGACGCCTGCCAGCCTTACGGGTTCCACTGGGCCTACGACACCCATGCGCTGGCGTTCGGCACCGGCGGCTCGCTGGTGGAAGCCGGCGGCGACAGCTGGTTCTTCATGACTGCCGACTATGCCTTCGGTTATGCGCTGGAAAAGGACACCAGCGATTTCGTCAAGGCCAAGGGCGGCAAGGTGCTCGGCTCGGTCCGCATTCCCCTGAACTCGTCGGACTTCTCCTCCTTCCTGCTGCAGGCGCAGAGCTCCAAGGCAAAAATCATCGGCCTTGCCAATGCCGGCCTCGACACCACCAACTCGATCAAGCAGGCGGCCGAATTCGGCATCGTCAAGAGCGGCCAGAAGCTGGCTGGCCTCTTGCTGACGCTGGCCGAAGTGCACGGTCTCGGCCTTGAAGCCGCGCAAGGCCTGGTGCTGACGGAGGGCTATTACTGGGATCGCGACGCCAGGAGCCGCAACCTCGGCGAACGCTTCTTCCAGCGCACCGGCCGCATGCCGAACATGATCCAGGCCGGCACCTATTCGGCGACGCTGTCCTATCTCAAGGCGGTCAAGGCGGCAGGCACCAAGGACGCCGAGGCGGTGGCCAAGAAGCTGAAGGAGCTTCCGGTCGACGACGACTTTGCACAGGGCGGCAAGGTGATGGCGAACGGCCGCATGGTGCACGACCTCTATCTGTTCGAGGTCAAGAAGCCATCGGAATCCAAGAAGCCATGGGATTACTACAAGCAGCTCGCCGTGGTGCCCGGCGACAAGGCGTTCCCGGCGGCGAAGGATTCGGGCTGTCCGCTCTCGAAGTAGCGTGCGCTATCCGAAGATCACGCGATGATGTATCCATCGTCCGCCGGGGGGTGAAGACGTGTAGCCTGCATGAGCTCTTGCGACATGCGGGGTTGATGGTCCTGCATGTCGCAAGAGCTCATGCAGGCTACGATTGCGTCAGCGGGCCGTCGCCAAGCTCTCCGCTCACCCTCAGCGGTCACGCCTGCACGATCCGCCACAGGATGGCGCCGATCGAGCCGACCCACAGCGCGATGGTCGCCAGCGCCTGGAGATAAAAGCCCGGAAGTCGCTTGGCCGTAGCCTTGGCATAGCCGTGCACATAGAGAACGCGGCCAACGACCCAGACCGCTCCGAGCGCCGCTGCGGCGCCATCGCCGATATAGATGGCGAACAACCATAGCGAGGGAAGGAAGATCGGCAGCCATTCCAGCGTATTCATCTGCGCGCGAAACACGCGCTCGAAATCCGGATTGCCGGAAATCGCCGGCAGTTTGACGCCAAACGTGGCGCGCGCGCGCGACACCAGGATGGACGAGTAGAAGTAGACCAGGACCGCAAGCGAGGTGGCGAGCGCGGTGAAATGATACATCATTGATTCCCCCTTATGCCGCTTGGTAGCCCGTCATTTCCAGATAGCCCACGCCAGCATGGCTGCCGGCAAAACGAAGCGGCCCTTCCCAATAGGGGAAGCTGGTGCCCATCCAGCTTCTCGCATTGAGCGGCGTGCACTCGATCGCCAGCCCCTTCGTGGCAATCGCGATGCGCCATGAGGTCGGGATCTTTCGACCCTCCATCTCCGTAACGCCAAGCGGTGTCATGACGATGTCGTCGGTGCCGAGCAAATCGCTCGCGCCATCCGGCCTGATCCACTTGCCGGAGCCGTAATGCTTGCCGTCGGTCTGGCGCATCCGGTACAGCATCAGCTTGTCGCCGGCGTGAAAATGCAGCGAGAGCCAGTCCCATCCGCTTTGGTCGGAGGCCAGCGGCTGGCTGCTCCATTCGCGGTCGAGCCAGGCCATCCCGCTCACCTCGACCGGCTTGTCGTCGATGGCAAGAACGCCTTTCGCCGTGTAGTGCGGCTGGCTGTAGTAGTACGACGCCTGCTCGCGCAGCGATTTGCGGCTGTAGCCGCCGTCGCCCTGCAGCACCAGCGGGCGCCGTGCGTCGAGGCGCAGCGTGTAGCTGAAGTCGGCGGCGGAAGCTTTCAGTTCACATGGCGCGATGGTTTCGTCGTTGACGGGATCAATGCCGCGCATCTCCCAGGCATCGATCCAGGCGCGAAGCGGTATTGCATCGACGCCGGCCTGTCCGATGCCGCCGCGCGCAAAGGCCTGCGCGAAGCGATGGGTATCGGCGCGGGTGACGGCGGCATGGCCCATCCAGATCTGCTGGTTGGCCCAGCCCTCTTGCGCACCGCCCGGCGCGATGGCCTGGCGGAACAGCGTCCATTGCGCGCCGTAGGCCACGCCTTTGGCATCGGCGAGATTGGCCGTCACGTACCACCACTCGATGCGGAATTCCGGATGCGGACCGTGATCGGCGGGGAAGGCGAATGACCTGCCGGGCACGACGCTGGCAAATCCATCCGCGCTTTCGCCGAGACCGGCATACCCCTGCGCCAGCGCCTTGCCGTTCAATCCGGCGAGCAGCGCGCCGGCGACGAACCCGCGGCGGGTGATTCTACCGTTCATTGGCAAAGACCCTGATCAGGCTCGCCGGCTGCATCCGCGCCAGCCGGATGACGGGAAGCGCGGATGCAGCAGCCGCGGCCGCCAACGCCACGCCCGTCAGCCACAGCAACTGCAGCGGAAACAGATGGAACGGCAGCCGCCAGCCGAACGCCTTGACATTGACAACGGCGAGCAGGCACCACGCCACCAGCAGGCCGAGCGGCAGCGCGAAGATCGTCGTGATCAGCGCCATCGACATCGTTTTCAAAAGCTCGATCGCCGCGAGCCGGCGCCGCGTCAGGCCGAGCGCCCACAGCGGCGCCAGTTGCGGCAGGCGGGAATTGGCCAGCGTCAGCAGGCTGGTCAGCAGTGCGACACCGGCGACTCCGAGCGTGAAGGCATTCAGCGCGGCTGTGACGGAAAAGGTGCGGTTGAAGATCCGCTTCGATTCCGCCTTCATAGTCGCCTGATCGGCAAGGTTGCGATCGTCGAGCGCGAACTTGTCCCGCAGCGCGGAGATCAAGGGTGCAATGTTTTCCGGCGCCGTCAGCACGCCCATGCGTGTCAGCGGAATCTCCGGAAAGCGCCGGGTCAGCGCGGCAAAGTTGACCGCGATCTGGCCCTTGGGGTTGCCGTAGTCGGCATAGATGCCGACGATTTCGAGCCTCCAGTTGCCGCCCGGTGTCGGCACGTCGATGGTATCGCCGACCGACAGGTGCATTCGCCGCGACAATTGCTCGCTGACCAGCGCGGCGTTGCCGGGGCGCAGCCTGCGCCAGACATTGTCGGCCGATGCCAGCAGCGGCCAGCTGTCGCGATAGAGCGCGTGATCGGGCAGGCCCAGCACCTCGACCGGCGCCCCTGCCAGTTGCGTATCGGCGCGGCTGCCCGGCAGCACCGCCTCGACGTCGGGACGCTCGCGCAGCCACGCCTGGATCTCGTGCGCCTGGTCGTCACTGGCGGCGTTGATATAGACGTCCGCCGACAGCCGTCCGTCGAGCCAGACCAGGAACGTGCGGCTGAAACTCTCGACCATGGTGGAGACGCCGACATTGATCGATAGCGCGAGCAACAGCGCCATCAGCGCGAGCGACAGGCCGGACAATTGCTGGCGGCTGTCGGCCCAGAACCAGTTGCCGACCGGCGTCGTCGCAAGGCGCTGGCCGAGCGACAGCATGAACTCCAGGAACATCGGCAGGATCAGTGCCGCGCCGAGCATCAGCGCCGCCAGCACCCCAAAGCCCGCGATCAGGGAATCGCCGAACCACAGCAGGGCCGCGGCCACGGCGAACGCCGCCAGTGCCGCCGCGCTCTGCCAGGCCAGCCAGCGGCGCTGCGCCTGCTGCCAGGCGAATGGTTGCGCGGTGGCGAGCAGCGGCATCCGCAGCGCCTTCGTCAGGCTGGCGGCGGCGGCCGCGAGCGCGCCCAAAATGCTGATCGCGATGCCGGCGAACCACCATTGCGGCTTCAGCGTCAATTGCCCCGGGATCTGCGCGCCATAAAGCCCGCGCAGCGAAGCCGCGACGTCGGGCAGAAGCGCGCCGGCGATGAAATAGCCGCAGACGAGCCCGATCACGCCGGCCAAAAACGCCAGCGACACCAGTTCGAGCACCAGCACGGCGTTCAGCATCCGCGCCGAGACGCCGCAGGCGCGCAAGGTGCGCAGCACCGGCAGCCGCTGCTCGAAGGCCAGCCCGATCGCCGAGTTGACGATGAACAGCCCGACGAAGAACGACAACAGCCCGAACGCGGTCAGGTTGAGATGAAAACTGTCGGTGAGCCGTTCGAGGTCCGTTTCGGCCTCCGGTTCGACCAGCCGAAGCTGGTCACCGGCGACGCTTTCCAGCGGCGCGCGTTGGCCCGTCGTCCTGCCGACCAGCAGCCGCGAGATCTGGCCCGGCATCTTCAGCAGATCCTGCGCGATGCCGATGTCCACGACCAGCGCGCCGGGCACGAGATTGGGCTGCAGCCGCAGCGGCGGCAGCAGGACGCCATTGGCCTCGGCACGCGCGCCCTCCGCAAGCTTGAGGTCAGCCAATGTTTCTGGCGCCGCCAGCATCATGCCCGGCGGCGTCATGAATGCCCTGAAATCGTCCCGGCCGACCGTCGGCGCGTTGCCGACTTCCGCGGGCAGCGTCACCGGCTCGATGCCGAGAAGCCGGAACGACCGTCCCTCGATCTGGATGCGGCCTTCGAGCATCGGCGAGACCGGCCAGCCGGCGCGGCGCAAGTCGACGAACAATTGCTGCGGAAAACTCGCACCGTTGCTTGCGACGAGCATGGCGGTCCGTGCGCCGCCGAAGGTGGCGGCGGCCTGATCGTAGGAGGTGCGGGCCTGCTGGTTGAGCGCCTGCACGCCGCTCCACAGCGCGGTCGCCGCGATCAGTCCGATCAGCAGCGTCGCCAACTGCATCGGATGCCGCCGCCAGTGGCTCAGCAACACCGCGAGCGCCCACAGCGCGCGCCTCACGCGATCACCCCGGCATGCAAATGGACCTGGCGGTCGAGGGTGGCGGCGAGCCTTGCGCTGTGCGTCACCATCAGAAAGCCGCAGCCGCCGCGCACCACCAGATCGCGCGCGAGCGCCAGCACTTCATCCGCGGTATCCTCGTCGAGATTGCCGGTCGGCTCGTCCGCCAGAAGCAACAGCGGCTTGGCCGCGACGGCGCGGCCGATCGCGACGCGCTGCTGCTGGCCGCCGGACAATTGTTCGGGATAGCGCTTCAGGAGCTTGCCGAGTCCGAGCCGTTCCACCAGTTCGCGGTGCCAGGCCGCGTCATGCCGGCCGGCAATGCGCGACTGGAACACGAGGTTGTCCTCCACCGTGAGGCTCGGGATCAGATTGAACTGCTGGAACACCAGGCCGAGCCGGTCGCGGCGCAATTTTGCGCGCCCGGCGTCATCAAGTTCGGAAAGGCGCATGTCGGCGAGGGTGATCTCGCCGCCGTCGGCGGCATCGAGGCCGGCGATCAGGTGCAGCAGCGTGCTCTTGCCGCTGCCGGATTCTCCGGTCAGCGCGACGCTCTCGCCGGCCGCGACCGCAAGGGTAACGCCGCGCAGCACCGCGATCTCCTCGCTGGCCGTGCGGTAGCTCTTGGTCAGGCCGGTCACCTGCAGCATGGGATCGGTCACGCCGAAACGATCCCTGGCGATGCGCGACGATGGACCGGTCCAACCATTGACAAACCCTTGCTGTGACGGGCCGGACCCTAGCACGCGCGCGCCGGTGGGCGATTGTGAAAATCCGGGTTGCCTTCCGCAGGCTCCCTTGTACCATTGGAACCGGCCGATCTCACAGAGCCAGCAAGAACCGGCAAATCGGGGAAATCAGAGATGACCGCGCAGCCGACGCCGCATAAAACTCCCGGGGGCGCCTGGACAATCACCTTCCTGCTGTTCCTGTTCATGCTGGTGAACTTTGCCGACAAGATCGTGGTCGGCCTCGCCGGCGCGCCGATCATGGAAGAGCTGAAACTCACGCCCGAGCAGTTCGGTTTCCTCGGCTCCTCGTTCTTCTTCCTGTTCTCGATCTCGGCCATCGTCGTCGGCTTCATCGTCAACCGCATCGATACCCGCTGGGTTCTGCTTGTCATGGCGGTGATCTGGTCGGTGGCGCAGTTTCCGATGGTCGGCACGGTCAGCTTCACCACGCTCGTCATCTGCCGCATCATCCTCGGCGCCGGCGAGGGGCCGGCATTCGCGGTGGCGGCGCACGCGCTCTACAAATGGTTTCCCGACGAGAAGCGCACGCTGCCGACCGCCATTCTCTCGCAGGGTTCGGCCTTCGGCGTCATCCTGGCCGTACCGGCGCTGAACTGGATCATCGTCAATCACAGCTGGCACTACGCGTTCGGAGCGCTCGGAATCGTCGGCCTGATGTGGGTGGTGGCGTGGCTGGTGATGGGCAAGGAAGGGCCATTGGTGCAGTCCACGCAAGCCGCCGCGTCCGACCGGCGCGTGCCCTATTTCCAGCTCCTGACCTCGCGCACCTTCATCGGCTGCGTGGCGGCGACGTTCGGCGCCTATTGGGCGCTGTCGCTGGGGCTGACCTGGTTCACGCCCTTCATCGTCAAGGGGCTCGGCTTCTCGCAACAGGACGCCGGCTTGATCTCCGTGCTGCCCTGGGTGTTCGGCGCGACCATCGTGCTGCTGACGGGCTGGATCTCGCAGGTGATGTTGGCGCGCGGCTACACCACGCGCGGCGCGCGCGGCGTCCTCGGCTCGGTGCCCCTGATCGCCGGCGGACTGATCCTCGCCATGCTGCCCTATGTAGGCGGCGCAGGCTGGCAGATCGCTTTCCTCGTGGTCGGCTCCGGACTGTGCGGTTCGATCTACGTGGTGTGCCCGCCGATGCTCGGCGAGTTCACCCCGGTGCAGCAGCGCGGCGCCGTGATCGCGATCTACGGCGCGATCTATACGATCGCAGGCATGATCGCGCCGTTCGTGATGGGCGCCGTGATCCAGAACGCGGCCGTGCCGCTCGACGGCTACATGACCGGCTTCACCATCAACGCGGCTGTCATGGTCGCGTCGGGGCTGCTCGGACTGCTGCTGCTGTGGCCGAACACGGAGCGCAAGCGGCTGATGGCGCAGGCGGCCGGCGAACCGAAATTCGCGTGAGGCTCTTGTTTTACCCGCCGCTCGAGGGGGCGGGTCGGCTTGCTTTCGCGAAGCGAATGCAAGACGGGGTGGGGTGACAGACTATCCGCGCATTCTCTTTTGGACGTGGAAAGATCTTCACCTCAGCCAACAGACCATACGCGGATAGTCTGTCACCCCACCCCGTTACGCATCTTGCGATGCGTAACGACCCGCCCCCTCGAGGGGCGGGTGAAGATCAACTCGCCGCTGCATCCAGCTGCGGCTTGCTTCCCTGCGCGCCGCGCACCAGGCGGCCGGGGCGAGAACCCGTCGCCGCGCCGCCGCGCTGCGTCACCACGCCGGAGACGATGGTCGCATCGTAGCCGTCGACCTGCTGCATCAAACGGCGGCCGCCGACCGGCAAGTCGTAATGCACCTTTGGCGGATGCAGGTGCAGTTTGTCGTAGTCGATCACGTTGACGTCGGCCTTGAAGCCCGGCGCGATCACGCCGCGGTCATAGAGGCCGACCGACAGCGCGGTCTTGCGCGACTGCGCCGCCACCACGAACGGAATCGAGAGCTTTTCGCCGCGGCTGCGGTCGCGGGTCCAGTGCGTCAGCAGATAGGTCGGAAAACTGGCATCGCAGATGATGCCGCAATGCGCGCCGCCGTCGGAGAGGCCCGGCACGGCAGAGGGCTCGCGCAGCATCTCGTGCACGGCGTCGAGATTGCCGTCGGCATAGTTGAGGAACGGCACATAGAGCATGCCGCGGCCCTCGTCCGTCAGCATCGCATCGTAAGCGAGTTCTTCCGGCTGGCGGCCCTGGCGGCGGGCCTGCGGGCCGAGCGCGTTCTCCGGCGGTTGTTCGTAATCCGGCGGATTGCCGAGCAGGTACATCTTGTCGTAGTTCGGCCGGAAGAACAGCGGATCGTCGGTCGCGGTCGCCGTCTCGCCGAGGATCGCGGCGCGCACGTCGGGCTTGCGCAACTGCGCAAGCCGCTCGGCCAGCGGCAGTTTTGCGATCGCGCGGTAGCTCGGATGGGTCTGGAACGGGTTGCGCGACAGCTCCAGCCCGAGCAGCAGCCCCACGGGACGCGCCGCGATCTGCGTCGTGATCGACAGGCCGCGCGCGGCGGCTTCGTTGATCGTATCCATGGTCTGGCGCCAGCGCCGCGGCGCCTTGTCGGCCTGCGCCACCGAGAACGAAATCGGGCATTTTGTATTCTCGGCGACCCGCAGCATCATCGGCAGATCTTCATGCACCGTGCTCTGGTCGAGCACAAACTGAAGAACGCTGCGGCCGACGCCGTGCATGGCGGCGGCGATCGCCGTCAGTTCATCCTCGCCGGCCTTCAGCGTCGGCGTGTAGTCGCCGGTCGAGGTGCGGTGGTTGAGGGTGCGCGAGGTCGAAAAGCCCAGTGCGCCGGCGCGCACGGCGTCACCG
>CAZSRR010000048.1:0-48320 GCA_964609175.1 uncultured Bradyrhizobium sp. | reverse complement strand
ACGTCTGTTACCCCGCCGCAAAAGGTTCCGACCGCAAGGACCGCTTCGTCGCCAACCTCACCGTCAGCGGGCAGAACCTGACCGGCACCACGCAGAGCATGGGCGACAAGCTGCCGGTCACCATCAAGCTGCTGCGCAAGCCGAGCGGGGACTCGTTCGAGTTCCGCGGCCAGATCACCATCGGCCAAAACGTCACCGAGGTGGCTTCGACGGACAACTCCGATCTCAGCGAAAAGGAATTTCTGGAGAACCAGACCAGCGACGACGGCATCACGCCGGCGCCGCAGGATTTTACCGAGGTGTCGCCCGACGCGTTCGGCGTGCGGGTCAAGCTCGACGCCGCGCTCGATTACCTCAAGAGCCTGAAGGGCGAGGCGGTCGAGATCAGTCTGTCGAGCCTCGCGGTGTCCTGCGATGCGTTGCGCGCCGGCGAACAGACCATCAACCTCACGGCCGATCCGGAGCGCACGGCCGCCTTGATCGCGAAGGCCAAGTCAATGCCGGGCGTGGTCGCCGCGGGCTGGACCAGCGGCTCGGTCGAAATGGACCGCACCATCCGTTTTGCCGCGGCCGAATGGCGCGACGGCGACAAGATCAACAAGGACAAGATCGCTGCCGCCATGTCGGCCGTGCTGAGCAAGACGCTCGCCGCCAAGGCTGCCGGCGCCGAATGGAACGCCAGCACCGGAAGACTGCGACTGACCTTCAAACGGCCGAGCCCGATCTATCCGCCGCTCGCGCTCACCGAGAATGTCGAGGTCTCCGCGCTGGTCTCGCCCGACAAGCCGGGCGCGACCGACCGCCTGATGCTGTGGATTTCGAGCCCGCTGATCACGACCGCGGATGAGGGCAGCGGCGCCAAGCTGAACCTGTCGGTAGAATCCTCCGGCGACGAGGAAGGCGGCGAGCCGAAGGATGACAACGGCTCGGTCGCCGCGCTGGCGAAGGAGTTCAAGGGCCAGCGCTGGGACGCCGACAAGAGCGCGTGGAAGTGATCCGGCCTCCGGCGGTTATTAAGACTCGATTCAGCTTAGAGGAACATCATCGGTTTCTCAGACACTGGATCACGCCATGCAGCACCGCGAGCCGAGCACTTTCGAGATCTGGTCGGGCAATGTGGTCGAACGCCACCGGTCGCAGCAGCCCGCGGGCCTGTGGCATTTCCTGAAATCCGATCGCGACCCGGTGCTGGTGGTGCGGGAACCGTTCGCCGAGCGGGCGCGCGCCGCGGTGCTGGTCACGGCCGCAATCGTGGCCAGTTTTGCACTGGGATGGGCCGGCGGCCTGAGCTGGCCGCAATTCTCCAACGAACTGGGTGTCTGGACCTTCGCGCAGAAGGAAGCGCCAGCGCCGCGCATTTCCGAAGCACGGTCGACCGGCCGGGCGGAAGGCGTGCGAAAAGCGGCCACCGCGGTGGACCCCACCGCCGTCGGCAGCATTCCGAAGCCGCCGGTGCTGTTGCCCGCCGCGCGCCCGGCATCGCAGGCCCACGCAGCGACCTCTCCTGTCATCGCGATGCGGCAGCCCGTCGTGGCGGCACCGGAGACCAGGCCAGCGACGATCCCCGGCTGGACGGTCGTCGACGTCCGTGAAGGTACCGCGGTTCTGGAAGGCCCCGAGGGCATCCGCATGGCCGCCCGCGGCGACACCATTCCCGGCGTCGGACGCGTGGAATCGATCGTGCGCTGGGGCAGCCGCTGGGTGATTGCCACTGCCAACGGCCTGATTGCGACGCCGTAACGGCGCGCGTCGCAATCCCGCGGCCTCAGCGATCGAGCGCGATCTGATAGCGTTCGGCGATCGCCGAGAGCTGGCTCCAGGTTTCCTGGTCGATCTCGATGCCGTTCGCCATCCGCTCGGCGCGCGCCAGACGTTCCGGCTCGCCCGCGACCAAGACCGGCAGTTCCGGATCGGCCGGCTGGGCCGACTTCACCCACGCGATCATGGCGTCGATCTCGGCCATCATGCTGTCGCGCGCGGAAAGCCGCGCGGGGTCGATGACGATGGTCAGCATGCCGTTGATGATGCCGCGCTCGGGCGGCGTCATCGTGGTCACGCTCGGCGAGCCGACGATGGCGCCGGCCAGCAATTCGCAGACCAGCGCCAACCCCGAGCCCTTGTGCTCGCCGAACGGCAGCACCACGCCGCGCGGCTCGGTGTACATGACCGACGGGTCGGTGGTGGGCTGGCCGGCATGGTCGAGCAAGGCGCCGTCCATCATCGGCTTGCCGGCATTGTGCGCGACCCGCACTTTGCCGAGCGCGACGCGGCTGGTGGCAAAGTCCAAAAGGATCGGCTCGTTGCTCGACGTGCCGGGGATGGCGATGCAGACCGGATTGGTCAGGAAGCGCCCTTCCCGCCCGCGGAACGGCGCCACGCCGGGCGGACCCGACGCGACGTTGACGAAGTGCATCGCGACCATGCCGGCGCGCGCGGCCACCTCGCCATAGGTGCCGACGCGGCCGATATGATGGGCGTTGCGCAGGCCGTTGACAGCGACGCCATGCTGCTTCGCCGCCTTGATGGCCCATTCGACGGCCTGGTGCGCGATCACCTGGCCATAGCCGGCGTGCGCGTCCCAGACCGAGATCGTGCCGGTGTCGGAGACGATCTCCGGCTTCTGGTTGGCCTTCAGCGTGCCCGCCTCGAAGTCGCGCACATAGGCCACCAGCATGCCCACGCCATGGCTGTCATGGCCGCGCAAATTGGCCTCGACGAGATGATCGGCGACGAACGCCGCCTCATCGGGAGTACTGCCGCCGGCCGCGACGATGCGGTTGGCAAAGGCGCGCAGTCTGGTGTGGTCGATGATCATGTTTTCTCCCTGTGCGGCGCTTCGTTGAACAACGCGTCGCGCCGGGGATCGGCCGAGCGCGATGCCGCGTCCTTTTTTCAGTTGGTGTTGATATGAAACCGCAATGTCTTCGCGCCCATGAACGTGACCAGATCATCCTCGCGCTTCCAGGTGGCGACGGCTGTCAACGCCGCGAGCAGTTCGTCATCCGCCTGCGCGCGATCCGGCGGACAGGAACGATTTTCCATCGCGCCGGCGACGAAGATCACGGTGTTGCCCGCGACCGAGAACTGGCCCTTGCCGCCCTTGCACCAGAGCTCGAGCACCACCTCGCCGGTCTCGCCGATTTCGAGATTGGGAATCCGCTTCGATCCGGGCTTGCGGTCCGCATCGAGCTGCATCTGCGTTTCGAAGGGAAAGCCGTCCTCGGCGGCACGCGCCGGGGCAAGATGCAGCACTGTGGCGAGCAGCAGGAGCGTTGCGGCACCCGCCCGGGACATTTGTGCAAACGAAACCATGCGACCTCTTGGATAGCGACACCCCACCGCCGCGCGCCGTTCTATTGGACAAGACCTTCACTGGCTAGACCGAGCAGCGCCGACCAGACCGGCAGCCCGGCGACGGGCACAGCGGCCATGTCGACGGCGCGGGCGGCGGCGCGAGAAGGCCGCCTTGCAAGCCGGGGCCGGGCCGGCTTATGGCATCGGCACTCACAAGCTCGCGAAGTTCGATGCCCGCCACCCCCGGCCGTCGCAGCCATGCTAGGGTCTCGCCGCCATCTGCGGCAAGCCGCCGCATACCGTCCCTCCCACAAGCTTCCGCACAGGCGAAAATTCCTTCATTGATTCCGTGCCTTGAGCCCATTTCCGGAGATGCTGATCTGTGAACAATACCCGCCCGACGCTCGCTACCGTGTGGCGCATCGCCGCCCCCTATTTCAGTTCCGAGGATAAATGGGCCGGCCGCGGCCTGCTGGCGGCGGTCATCGCCATCGAGCTTGCGATCGTCGGCCTCAACGTCATGTTCAATTTCTGGAACAGCCGTTTCTACAACGCGCTGCAGGATCGCAACTGGGACGCGTTCGTCACCGAGATCATCTTCTTCAGCGTGCTTGCGGCGACCTTCATCGCACTGGCGGTCTATCAGCTCTACCTCAATCAATGGCTGCAGATCCGCTGGCGGCAATGGATGACCAAGCAATATCTCGGCGACTGGTTGCACCAGGCCAATCATTACCGGATGCAGCTTCAGGGCGACGCCGCCGACAACCCCGACCAGCGCATGACCGACGACGTCAAACTGTTCGTCGATCGCACGCTCAACATCGGCCTGCAGCTGCTGAGCTCGGTCGTGACGCTGGCGTCCTTTGTCGGCATCCTGTGGGGCCTGTCGACCGCGGCGCCATTGCACCTGTTCGGTCAGGAATACAACATTCCCGGCTATCTCGTCTGGATCGCCTTGATCTATTCGGTGCTCGGCACCGTGCTGACCCACCTGATCGGCTGGCGGCTGGTCGGCATCGATTTCAGGCAGCAGCAAACCGAAGCGGACTTTCGCTTCGACCTGCTGCGGGTACGGGAAAATTCCGAGCAGATCGCGCTGCTGCGCGGCGAAACCGCCGAGCGCGAGCGCCTGCTGGTTCGCTTCGGACGCGTGGTGGAAAACTGGCTCGCCATCATGAGCCGGACCAAGAAGCTCACGGCGTTCACGGCCAGCTACAACCAGGCCTCGATCATCTTTCCCTACGTGCTCGTGGCGCCGGCCTATTTCGCCAGCAAGATCCAGCTCGGCGCCGTCATGCAGACGGCTTCCGCATTCGGAAGCGTGCAGGGCGCGCTCTCCGTGTTCATCACCATCTATCGCTCGCTCGCGGAGTGGCAGGCGGTGGTCAACCGGCTCGACGGCTTCGAGGCCGGGATCGCATCGGCGCGCGACCTCGCCAGCCGCAGCGACAGGATTCACGTCGTCGATGCGGCGAGCGGCGGCGCCATCGACCTCAAGGGGCTTTCGCTGCGGCTGCCGAACAGGCCGCTGATCAACGCCGAACAATTCAGCCTGCGCAAGGGCGAACGCACGCTGATGACAGGTCCCTCGGGCTCCGGCAAATCGACGCTGTTCCGCGCCATTGCCGGCATCTGGCCGTTCGGGGCGGGATCGATCACCGTACCCGCAGGCGCCACCTTGATGCTGCTGCCGCAGCGGCCGTATTTCCCGACCGGATCGCTGCGCGGCGCGGTCGAATATCCCTCTACACAAGGCACCTTCACCGATCTCCAGATCGGCAGCGCACTCGAGCAGGTCGGCTTGCCCAGGCTCGCATCGCAGATCGCCGAGCACGGCCACTGGAACCGGACGCTGTCGCTCGGCGAGCAGCAGCGCCTTGCGCTCGCCCGCGCGCTGTTGCACGCGCCGGACTATTTGTTCCTCGACGAGGCCACCGCGTCGCTCGACGAGCCTTCGGAGGCTGCGATGTATCGTCTGCTGGAGGCAAAGCTGCCGGCGACCACGATCGTCTCGATCGGCCATCGCTCCACGCTCGATGCCTTCCACCAGCGCAACGTGGTGCTGGCGCGGGACGGCGAGCAGTTTGTGCTGAAGGAAGCCGGCGAAGCGAAGGCGCCTTGAGAACGGCGTCGCGGCAGCAGCCGGGTAGCCGCATGAGCGCTTGCGACATGCGGGACGCCGCAGGCACCGGACCCGCATGTCGCAAGAGCTCATGCGGGCTAAGGGTCTGCTATCTCAATCGTCGTGACCAAAAACATAAGGGGCGGCAGATCGCTCTGCCGCCCCCTCGTCTTCGAAAGGAAGAGCTTATTTCAGGTTGGTCATCGCGGTCAGGTCAGCCGAGAGCTTGACGATGCCGGCCGCGCCGCACCAGTTCGAGCCGACGCCCGACGGATTGATCGGGGTCACGAAGGTGCCGGTCGCTGCCGTGATGTTGCCGCGAGCCGCAAAGTCGCTGGTGAACGCGTTGCAATTGCCCTTCGACAGGTCGGTGTCGGAATAGCGGAAGTCCAGCGTGAACACCTTGTAGGTGAAGCCGATGCCGATGTTCCAGGTGTTGTAGTCGGCGTAGTTGATGCCGTTCGGGAAGGCGGCGACGCCGTAGAACGAGTCCGAAGTACCCAGCCACTGACGGCCGAATTCGCCCGACACGTACATGCCGATTCCGCTGGCGCCGAACCAGGTGCTCGGCGCGATCGCCTTGCCGACGATCGACGCGTAGGTGCCTTCCGCGCCGCTGTTGAGGAAGCTCGGCGTATAATAGACGTTGCCGCCCATCGAGAAGTTGTCGTTGAACGTGTAGTTCACCTTGCCATAGACTTCGAAGAAGCTGAGATCCTTCTTGATGACGTTGGTGTTGAGCAGGACGTTGACCTGGCACTCGTTGCTGAGCGGCACGCCGGCGGTGTCGGTGGCCGCGCCGTAGTGGCAGGTTCCACCCGGATACATGTAGCCCCAGGCGCCGACGTCGAAGGCGAACTGGCCGACCGTCAAGCGGGCGCCACCGTAAGCGTCGACTTCCGCCGCCGCGCGGTTCGGGAACGAGATGCTCGCGGCACCGAGGCCGACATAGAGCTGGAAATCCTTGGTGACGTTGTAGCGCGGCTCGAAATAGGCGTTCACCGACGGCTTGTGGTTGGACTGGGTGATGCCACGGAAGATGTAATCGTTGGTGATGCCCGCGCCGAAAGCGATGTCCCAGGGATCGAAGGCCGGCGGCGGCGGCGCCTTGACGGCCTTCATCCGCAGATCCGCAGCGAGAGCCGAACCCGACATCACCATTGCCAGCGCCGTTGCTAACAAAGCCACTTTCTTCATGACAATCCCCGTTCCACCCAAACTTGACAGTCCTGTTCCGGGCCCCCCAAGGGCGGACGACAACCGACTGCAGCCAAATGTCTAATCGTGTTCACGCACACTGGGCCGCAGCGACATGATCGTGAAGCAAAAAACACAAGCAAGTGCCGCCTTTTTAGGCGTTCTGACCTTTTCGAGAAATGTTCTGAACGTGTGTTGCATTCTCACAACAAAATCAGCGGGCCTTTTCCCCGCCAACGGTATCCGGAACCAGCGCACGGGAGCGAGCGGCAACGCCAGATACCCCGTCGGCGCGAATCAACCTCCCCGTGAAAACGCGGATGCGAACGCCCATGAAAAAGGCCGCAGCGCCGGGCGCGCTGCGGCCTCGTCCAATGCTCGTCGTCAGCGTCTAGTTGTGGTCACCGCCGCTGGACGAACCCGAGCTCCATGAAGGAGCGGCTGACTCCGGCGTAGCCCAGCTCGGGGCCGGCGCGGACTCAGCTTCCTGCTCTGACGCCGCCATCGCCGGCTCCTCCATGGGAGCGGGCCTGGCTGTTTTCTTTTTCCTGGCCGGGCTCTTGCTGACGGCCTTCGGCGCGGCCTTTGATGCTTTGGCAGCCTTCTTGGCGGATTTCTTCGCGCTCTTTTTCGCAGCCTTCTTCGCCGATTTCTTCGCGGCCTTTTTCGACGCCTTCTTCGCGGACTTTTTCTTCTTCGCCACTACGGCCTTCTTGGCTTTCTTGCCTTTCTTGTCCTTGTCCTTCTTGCCCTTCTTACTCTTCTTCGCCATCTGGTCCTCCTGTTGCGGCTGTCCAAGCCTGTCCAGCGAATTGTCGGGGGCCAGAACGGGACGGCACTTCTGCGAAGTGCCCTCCAGCTCCATCCCTTGTCCGGGCGCGATCTCGAGGCAAACGTGTTGGCGCCTGCCCAAGAAACCGGACACCCGCCAACCTCAGACGCGGGCGACGCTCCGGATCGCGCCGTTCTACCAGTCGATCAATTCACCCCTGGAACGATCCAGGCTTTGGACCTCCTGTCGCCCAATCGAGAAGCTCAATCGTGTGCACAACCGGAACTGATGTACCGCTGGCGATCTGAACCATGCATCCAATATTGCCCGCGGCGATCATGTCCGGTTTGACTGTCGCTAGATTGGCGATCTTGCGATCGCGCAACCTGCTCGCAATGTCAGGCTGGAGAATGTTGTAGGTCCCCGCCGAACCGCAACACAAATGGCTCTCGGGCACATCTTTCACCACGAATCCATTCTTGGAAAGCAATTCTTTCGGAAGGCTCGTGATTTTCTGGCCGTGTTGCAGCGAACAGGCCGAGTGATAGGCGACGGTGACATCACCATTCTGGCGCGTCGGCGCAAGCGAAAGGCCTGCGAGATACTCGGTGATATCCTTCGTAAGCGCTGAAATCCGCGACGCGGGACCGGCGAAATCGCGGTCCTCGCGCAGCATGAATCCATAGTCCTTGATGACGGTGCCACAGCCCGAAGCCGTCACCAGGATGGCGTCGAGCCCGCCTTGTTCCGACTCCTTTTGCCATGCGGCGACGTTGCCGCGCGCCCGCGCCAGCGCGTCGCCGTCCTGCCCCAGGTGATGCGTGAGCGCACCGCAGCATTGCTCGTCCCGGACGAGGACGACCTCGATGCCATGGCGCGTCAAAAGGCCGATGGCGGCCTGGTTGATGCGCGGCGCCAGCACCTGCTGGGCGCAGCCCTGCAGCAGCGCGACCCTTCCGCGCCGCTCGCCGGTGGCCGGAAACACGCTGCCAGCCGCGGGCCCCGGCGCGGGAATCGCCTTTGGCGCCAGCGCCAGCATCGCCTTGATCCGCCGCAGCAGGCCGGGCGTTGCCGCCGCCTTCGAGGTCGGCAGCAGGGCGGCGAAGGGCTGGGCCAGCCGGGCCATGATCATGCTGAGACGAAACAGTTTCGGCCGCGGCAGCACCAGCGCCAGCACCGCGCGCAGCGCCCGCTCCGGCAAGGGCCGCGTATAGTCGCGCTCGATTCGCACCCGCGCCTGATCGACCAGATGCATGTAGTGCACGCCCGACGGACAGGTTGTCATGCAGGCGAGGCAGGACAGGCAGCGGTCGATATGCTTCACCACCTCGGCCGTCGGCGGCTTGTCCTTTTCCAGCATCTCCTTGATCAGGTAGATGCGTCCCCGCGGGCTATCAAGCTCGTCGCCGAGCAGCACATAGGTCGGACAGGTCGCGGTGCAGAACCCGCAATGCACGCAGGCGCGCAGGATCTTGTCGGCCTCCGCGATATCAGGGTCGGCCAGTTGGGTGAGCGAGAATTCGGTCTTCATGTCGCCGCTGCCCGCGCCATCCGGCCGCGATTGAGGATGATTTTGGGATCGAAGCTGTGGCGCACGCGCTGGCCCAAAGCGGCGACGCCGGCGGCCTGCGGGTGGAACACCTCGACGTTCCGCCGAACGTCTTCAGGTGCCCGGATCAGCGTCGCGTGGCCGCCGGCCGCCTCGACCACCTGACGTATAGGCCCGGCCGCCGCGTCCGGCCGCTGCGGCACGGCCAGCCAGATCAGCCCGCCGCCCCAATCGTAGATCACGTCGCCCTGGGACTTGCTTGCCAGCATCTGGCCGAGCGCACCGCCCGAGGCCGGCGGGCAGACGATCCGCCATACCGGCCACAGCCCGCGCGCGCCGCCGGCCGCGAACGGATCGACGTCGCGGATGCCCGCCCAGACCGCCGCCGACGCATCGTCCTGCTGCATCTCCACCGCGCCGAACGGCGCCAGCGCCTTGCCGAGCGAGCCGGCGCGGTCGGCGACCGAAGCCGCAATGCCTTCCAGCCGCAGCAGGGTCACCGCCCGCCCCGCGGCCCCCAGGCGCGCCAGGGCGCCGGTCGAGGAACCGAACACCGAACCGGGAAGATGCGCTGCACCCGACACGTCGTAGGGCGACCCGAGCGCCGCCGTCATCGCCCGGTTGGCGGTGACATCGTCGAGCCCGGACAGCAGCAGCGTGCGCTCGCTCTCCGGCTTGGGCATCACCTTCAGCGTGACCTCGGTCATGACCGCCAGCGTGCCCCACGAACCCGCCAGCAGCTTGCAGAGATCGTAGCCGGTGACGTTCTTCACCACCCGGCCACCGGTCTTGAAATGGTCGCCGAAGCCCGACACCGCATGCGCGCCGAGCAGATGGTCGCGCGCGCCGCCGGCCCTGATGCGGCGCGGGCCAGCCAGCCCCGCCGCTATCATGCCGCCGATGGTGCCGTTGCCTGCCGCCCCGAGCAGCCCGGACGTATCCATCGGCTCGAAGGCAAATTGCTGGTTCTTGGAATCGATCAGCGACTGCACGTCGGCGAGCGGCGCGCCTGACTGTACGGTGATGATCAGTTCGTTCGGCTCATAGGCTGAGACGGCGTTCAGCGCCGACAAATCGAGCACCGCATTGGTCGCCATCGGATGGCCGACCTGCCGCTTGGTGCCATGGCCGATGATCTCAAGTGGCTGCTCGTTGGCAATCGCCGCGCGCACCACTTCTTCGACGTCTTTGGGGTCTCGTACTTTCAGAGTATCCACGGCGCACCTGAATTGGACGCGTTGCAAGTAGATCGCCGTCTCTCTCCCGTCAGCGCCCGCGGCCTACCCCTCTCCCCAACCCTCCCCCGCAAGGGGGGAGGGAGCGCGAGCAGCGTGCTCACCTCACTTTGTCTTGCAGTATCGCAAGCGAGAAAATCGAAACTCGTCAGGGACGCACAGGCCGATGGACTCCCTCCCCCCTTGCGGGGGAGGGTTGGGGAGAGGGGTGAGCGGCACGGGCGGTGCTCGTAAGAGCTCTCACATCCGCAAATGATTTCGAAGCTCATTATCAAAATCTCGGCAAATCCGGAAACGCCAGCTTGCCGGCGTGCACGTGCATGCGGCCGAGTTCGGCGCAGCGGTGCAGCGTCGGAAACACTTTTCCGGGGTTGAGCAGGCCCTGTGAATCAAACGCGCATTTCAGGCGCTGCTGCTGGTTGAGGTCGATGTCGGAAAACATCTCCGGCATCAGATCGCGCTTTTCGATGCCGACGCCGTGCTCGCCGGTCAGCACGCCGCCGAACTCGACGCAGGCGCGCAGGATGTCGGCGCCGAAGGCTTCGGCGCGCTCCATCTCGCCGGGCTGGTTGGCATCGTAGAGGATCAAGGGATGCAGGTTGCCGTCGCCGGCGTGGAACACGTTGGCGCAGCGCAGGCCGTACTTGGCCGAGAGATCGCGGATGCGCGCCAAGGCCTTCGGCAGCGCACCGCGCGGGATGGTGCCGTCCATGCAGAGATAGTCGGGCGAGATCCGGCCCACCGCCGGAAACGCCGCCTTGCGGCCGGCCCAGAACAGGTTGCGTTCGGCCTCCGAGGTCGAAATCCGGCAGGTGGTCGAGCCGCAGTTTTGCGCGATCGCCTCGACGCGCTTGATCAGTTCGTCGACCTCCACGGCGGGACCGTCGAGTTCGATGATCAAGAGCGCCTCGACGTCGAGCGGATAGCCGGCATGGACAAAGGCTTCGGCGGCGTGAATCGCGGGCTTGTCCATCATCTCCATGCCGCCGGGGATGATGCCGGCGCCGATGATGCGGGCCACGCATTCGCCGGCGGCCTCGACCTCGGCGAAGCCTACCATCAGCGCGCGGGCCGTCTCCGGCTTCTGCAGGATCCGCACCGTGATCTCGGTGATGACGCCGAGCAGGCCCTCGGAGCCGGTGATGATGCCCATCAGGTCGTAGCCGGCATTCTCGGCCGCCTTGCCGCCGATGCGCAGCACCTCGCCGGACATCAGCACGATTTCGCAGCCGAGCACGTTGTTGGTGGTCATGCCGTATTTCAGGCAGTGCACGCCGCCGGAATTTTCGGCGACATTGCCGCCGATCGAGCAGGCGATCTGCGACGACGGATCGGGCGCGTAGTAGAAGCCGGCATGCGCTACCGCCTGGCTGATCGCGAGGTTGGTGACGCCGGGTTCCGTCACCACCACGCGGTTGTCGAAATCGATCTCGCGGATGCGCTTGAACTTGCCGAGCCCGAGCAGCACGGCATCGGCCAGCGGCAGCGCGCCGCCGGACAGCGAGGTGCCGGAGCCGCGGGGCACCACCTTGATGCCCTGCTCATGGCAATATTTCAGGACCTTTGAGACCTGCTCCGTGCTGTCAGGCAGCACGACAACCATCGGCGGCTGACGGTAGGCCATCAGGCCGTCGGACTCGTAGGGCAGCATTTCGGCCGCGCTGTCGATCACGCCCTCGCCCGGCACGATCGCACGCAGCGCTGCGACGATGGCGTCCCGGCGCGCCAGGACCGCCCGATCGGCAGCCGGCATCATGATGGCCATTGCGTATCCTCCACGCCTGCGAATATCGATTTGTGGTGGTAAATCAAGCACGTCTGCCCAGCTTTGGGTAGGCCATCCGAAGGTCGGATGCCCCGGCTCAAAGGAACGGTTCTCTCTGGAACGAGTCTAGGTTAGTGAAATCGGGCGCAGCTGCTGACTTGTCCCGTGCAGACGGGCCTGCCGCAATCAACTGCCTCTGTGATCCGGGAAACGAAGAGAACCTCATGAAAACATCGAACCTGAGTATGCTGATTGTCGCCGCCTCGTTGACCGCAACATCCGGCGCGCTGGCGCAGGACGTCGCCGCCGGCAAGACCTCGTTCAACAAATGCCTGGCCTGCCACGCGATCGGCGAAGGCGCCAAGAACAAGGTCGGCCCTGCGCTCAACGGTCTCGACGGCCGCAAGTCCGGCACCGTCGAGGGCTACAACTACTCGGAGGCCAACAAGAGTTCCGGTATCACCTGGGGCAAGGATGTGTTCCTCGAATACATCAAGGATCCCAAGGCGAAGATTCCCGGCACCAAGATGGTGTTCGCCGGCATCAAGAACGAGAACGAGGCCAACAACCTCTGGGCTTACGTCTCCTCCTTCGACAAGGACGGCAAGCAGAAGTAAGCGCATCCTCCGATCCTCCCGGAGGGGAGGATCGGTTCGCCTGAAGTGGCAACCCGGGTGAGGGACGGTTTCTCCGCGCCCCGCTTCAGTGTGCCGCGGCTTCTGCGCCCGGCGCCAGCGTCGAAACCATCGTCTCGACCTCGGCGACAACGAGTTCGGGAACCGCGTTCTGAACCATGTGGCCGACGCCCGGCAGCACGATCAATTTGACGTTCGGCGCCGTCGCCGCGAACGGACGCGAGTGGATGTTGGTCGACACCGTCTTGTCGGCATCGCCGGTGATGATGGTGACCGGCGCCATGATCCCGGCATAGCGCGGTGCCTGCGCGGCGACGGCCGCCTTCAACGCCACCAGATCGTGCGCATTGGCGATGAATTCGCGCGGCCGCAGCAGCAGCGGCGTGGCGGTGTTTCTGACAAATCCATCCGGCATGGGCTGCGGCAGGAACACGCTCCGCGCGCCGGGCTCGGCGAGCAGCAGGCCGATCGGCAGCGTGATGGTATGGGCAAGCAGCGGGCCGATCACCGGGGTGGCGATCAGCCGGTTGTAATGCCCGACGCCGCCGGACCACGGATAGGCCACCGGCGCCAGCATCACCAGACCGGCGACCGACGCCGGATAGTCCAGCGCAAGGCGCGTGCCCAGCGCCCCGGCCCAGGAATGCACCACGAAGATCGCGCTGCGGACGCCCATTTTGTCCAGCCCATCGGCGATCATGCGGGCCTGAATTTCGGGAGTTGAGTCCTCGGGCCGGGCGCGCGTGCTCCAGCCGTGCCCGGGACGGTCGATCAGGATCACGCGGTGCTTGCGGGCCAGACGCTCGCCCACCGGCTGCCGCATCACCTCCAGGTTGGAGCTGGCGCCATGGATCATCACGATCGGCGGGCCGGACGGCTGGCGCGGGCCGATGTCGATGACATGGAGGGTTCCTCCCCCCACTTCGACCATCCTGCCGCGGGCTGGGTGGTCCCGCTCGCTGAGAAAAACTCCGGCCTGCGTGACCAGCGCCAGCACCGCCAGCGCCGCCACGAGAATCACCACCACCATCAATGATTTCCGGCTGATTTTCTGCACCAGCGAGCTACGCAGCGGAGCGGTGCCGGTTTCAGCGATTGTCCACAGAACCACTTTCCTGTGGATAGCGGGGTCATAATGATGTCACCGGCAACTTTATACACTCGCGTCAACACTTTCGCCATTTGTGCGCGTGCCTCATTGAGCAGGTAGGCGCGCATACCCAACATCCACAGGAACGGGCGCTCACACCAAATTGTTACAGCGTAATCTCGGAGAAGTACCCATGATTTCCGACGCAAGCGAAGCCGCCATCGATCAGATCGTAGCGAGTTGCAATGGCGACATTCGCGGCGCCCTCAAGGCCCTGCTGCGTGTCAACGAGCAGCTTGAAGCGGAATTGGCGCAGTTTTACGCGGCTGTCGGCCTGGACGGCATGGCCCGCGGCAGCACCGCCGTGCACTGATCAAGCCTTTTTTTGGGCCGACGCGGAACGGCTCGAAAGCAGATCAATCGGGTTTTCTCTCGTCACCCTGCGTGTTTGCGGGGCGGTTCTCCGACCGTCGCCGGGCAACCGCAGAACGGGCTGGTGACCGAATTGCCGGCGAGCGTCTCGCATCTGCCGGAAAATCGCTGCGGCAACAACCGCGGCGCAGTTTCTGGCCGGATCAGGCACACGTCAGATGTCGCGGCCTTCGACCTTTTCGGTCAGCGTCCTGACCAGTTCCGGTACCTTCTCGAGGTGCGGGTTGACGGCAAGTGCCTTGCGGAACGCTTCAAGCGCCCGCTTCTCGTCGCCGATCTCCTGCATGATCATGCCAAGTCCAGCCAGCGCCCCGAAATGCCGGGGCTCGCGGATCAGCACTTGCCGGATGTCCTCCAGCGAATGCGAGTAGTCGTTCTTCAGATAGTACAGCGTCGCACGCCGGTTCCATGCCTCGATATAGTCGGGGCGCAGCTTGATGACGGAATCGAGCAGCTTCAGCGCAACGTCCACCTTCTTCGCTTCCATGGCGGCCTTGGCGCGCACCATGAGCAGCGCGGCGGTATCGCTCGGGGTCTGCATCCACAGCGCCCAGATCCGCGCCTCGACGTGTTTGGCGCTGGCCTCGTCGGGGGCAGCCTTCAAGGCGCCGAACAGGAAGTCCAGCCCGCGGGTGCGGTCGGCCCCGACCTTCGGAAGCTTGCTCGGCGCTTCCGGCAATTTCTTCTCGGCTTTTGGCGGGGGAACGACCTGGCCGTCGTTCTGCGCGAAAGCCGGCACGGCCAGCAGGGCAGCAGCGCCCACGGCGGCGGCTGTCATGACGGTCCGGTAGTTGCGGTTGCCCGGGAATCTGAAAACCATGCGCCAAGTCTAGACGTAGAAAATCGCGCCGCAAGAGCGGCGCGTCGTCAAACACCTGTGATGGGCAGAAAACCGGTACGGCGCCGGGCTCCGGCCGAACTTAGCCCTGGCGGGCCTTGAAGCGGCGCTGCACCTTGTTGATCACGTAAACCCGGCCCTTGCGGCGGACCAGACGGTTGTTACGGTGGCGACCACGCAGCGATTTCAACGAGTTACGGACCTTCATGGGACAATCCTGATTGCTTCGAAAGGCCGTGTTGAAGGCCGAACCTGAGCTACCCGAAAGCGGCAAAATGAGATTTGTCCCGAAAAGCGGCAACCGCCCGGGACGGGGCGGTTTCTAAGCCATGCCGGCCCCGAATGTCAATCCGAATGGGCCGGTTTAGGGCCTGCTTCAGGGCAGGCGTCTCTACAAGGTCGCCCGTCATTCTGGGGCGATGCGCAAGCATCGACCCCGGAATCTCGAGATTCCCCGCTGCGCCGTTGCGCACCTGGGGTCTGGTCCTTCGGACCATGCCGGAATGACTGGCCAATCTAGATCACTGGCAAAACAGGTCGCGCGGGAACTCGACCATCGCCTCGCCGGTGGCGACCTTTTCGCCGGCCTGGTTCTTCACCACCACATCGATCAGCACCCAGCGGGATTTTTCGGTGCTCTGCTTGGCCTTGATGATGCCGGCGGGCTGGATGGTATCGCCGGGCCGGACCGGCTTGACCCAGCGCGTCTCCAGCCGGCGGTGCACCGCACCGGCCGGGTAGGCCCAGTCGGTGATCATGCGCGCGATCAGACCAAAATTGTTCATGCCGTGCATGATGATGCCGCCGAAATTGGTCTTGCCGAAATTGCCCTTCATGTACTCGTCGTCGAGATGCAGCGGGTTGTAGTCGAGAGAGGCATCGCAGAACAGGCGGATGGATTCGCGAGAAACGACGAATTTGGGGCCATCAATGACGTCGCCGGCGGAGAGACTTTCGAACGTGGTGGTCATGCGTCGCTCCCCGCTCACATCGGCCGAATCGTCCAGCCGCGGCCGGAACAGATTACATCGCCCTTCTGGTTGAAGAAGACGTTGTCATGCACCACGAACAGCCGCTCGCGCTTGATGAACTTGTCGAGCGCACGGGCCTGCAGCGTGATGACGTCGTTTGGCCGCGCCGGAATATTGTAGCTCCAGGACTGCCCGGCATTGACGGTGCCGGGCGAGCGCATCCAGTCGTCCGCGGGCGTGCAGGAGAACATCAGCAGGATGTGGATCGAGGGCGGCGCGATCAGCCCGCCATAGCGGGTGGTTTTGGCGTAGGCCTCGTCGAAATAGATCGGATGATCCTCGCCGACCGATTGGCAGTACAGTTCGATCGCTTCCCTGGTCAGCGTGTAGGGAATGGTCTTGCGCGGCTCGCCGGGAACGATGTCGTCCCACATCTTGCGCAGATTGGCGTCCTTCCAGAAATCGGTCTCGAAGGCCTCCGCGCTGGACGTGCCTTGAGGGTTACCTTGGGGGTTTCCTTGAAGGTTTCCTTGGAGGTTTCCTTGGGACGTTCCCTGGGCCATGCGGTTGCTCCCTGTTCTTGTTGTTTTGCTTCTGCCGCCTTGCGGAATTTGTTATATAGTATAATCAATTTTCCAGACTGAAAAATCAAGCCGGCGGAAACACCATGCCCAAGCTCAAGCTGCCCGACATCGAGAACGTCGTTGCGATCGACATCCACACCCATGCGGAAGAGCCCTGCGGCCTGCACGCCGACGACGGCTATGACGATTTCCAGGAGCGCATGGCGGACTATTTCAAGTCGCCGAACAAGCATCCGCCGACCGTGCCGGAGACCGCGGCCTATTACCGCTCGAAGAACATCGCGGCGGTGATCTTCCCGGTCGACGCCGAGCGCGAGACCGGCTTCCGCCGCTACAACAATTACGAAATGCTGGAAGTGGCCTCCGACCATCTCGACGTCCTGATCCCGTTCGTCTCGATCGATCCGCACAAGGGCAAGCTCGGCGTGCGCGAGGCGCGCAAGCTGATCGAGGAATACGGCGTCCGGGGTTTCAAATTCCATCCGACCATGCAGGGTTTTTATGCCAACGACCGTATGGCCTATCCGCTCTACGAGGCGATCAACGAGGGCGGCGCGATCGCGCTGTTCCACACGGGGCAGACCGGCGTCGGGAGCGGCATGCCGGGCGGCATGGGGATGAGGCTGAAATATTCCAACCCGATGTACATGGACGACGTCGCGGCTGATTTCCCCGACCTGAAGATCATCCTCGCCCATCCCTCCTTCCCGTGGCAGGAAGAGGCGCTGTCGGTCGCGACCCACAAGCCGAACGTCTATATCGACCTCTCCGGCTGGTCGCCGAAATATTTCCCGCCGATTTTGGTGCGCTACATCAACTCGATCCTGCAGGACAAGATGCTGTTCGGCTCGGACTGGCCGGTGATCACCCCGGACCGCTGGCTGGCGGATTTTGCAAAACTGGAGATCCGCGAGGATATCCGGCCGAAGGTGTTGAAAGCGAACGCGCGGAAGATTTTGGGGATCTAAGGGAGTATCATCGCCACTGGTTGAAGCGACGATCCGGCAGCCAGCGTTCCCCCGACGAGGCGGTTCGTGGCGAACTCGATCGACGTACGAGAGCAGCGACCATGACCATCAAAGCCGTTGTGTTCGACGCCTATGGTACGCTCTACGATGTCCAGTCGGTGGCCGACGTCACCGAAGACGCGTTTCCCGGCTATGGCGGGATCATCGCGCAGGTCTGGCGCATCAAGCAGCTCGAATACACCTGGCTGCGCTCGCTGATGCGGCGCTACGAGGATTTTGCGGTCGTGACGCGCGATGCGCTGGCCTACACGCTGGGCTGCCTCGGGCTTGAATATGACGATGAGACTTTCGCGCGCATCATCGACAAATATCTGCATCTCGATCTCTACCCGGACGCGCTTGCCGCGCTGACGGCGATGAAGGATCGCAAGCTGGCGATCCTGTCCAACGGCAGCCCCGCCATGCTGGATGCGCTGGTGCGCAACAGCGGGCTCGACCGCGTGCTCGATGCCGTCATCAGCGTGGACGCGAAGAAGACATTCAAGCCGAGCCCCGAAGCCTACATGCTGATCGAGGAGATGCTGCAGGTGCCGCCGGCCGAGGTGCTGTTCATCTCCTCCAATCCATGGGACGCCTGCGCCGCCAAGGCGTTCGGGCTGAACGTCGCCTGGATCGAGCGGGTGACGCCGGAGACGATGGCGCTGGCCTGCCTCGAAAGCGAGACGTTGCCGCCATTGACGATGTTTTGGGCGTTGCGTACCCAGATGGACCAGCTCGGCGTCGTGCCCGATCACCGGATCCACGGCCTCGCCGAGCTGCCTGCTTTGGTAGCCGCGACAAGGTCCTGAAATGAGTCTTGCTTCCGTCCGTGCCTTCTTTGCCGAGAAGGCGCCCGATATTGCCGTGATCGAATCCGAGATGAGCTCCGCTACCGTGGCACTTGCCGCCGAGGCCTATGGCGTCGAGCCGGCGCGGATCGCCAAGACGCTGAGCCTGCGCGTCGGCGAGCGCGTGGTGCTGATCGTGGCGGCAGGCACCTCGCGGATGGACAACAAGAAGGTGAAGGCGCTGTTCGGCGTCAAGCCGAAGATGCTCGGGCTGGACGAGGTCGCTGAGATTACCGGGCACGAGGTCGGCGGCGTCTGCCCGTTCGGACTGAAGACGCCGCTGCCGGTCTATTGCGACGTCTCGCTGCAGGCGTTCGATGTCGTGGTGCCGGCCGCCGGCTCGACCCACAGCGCGGTGAAGATCACGCCCGCGCGAATGGCCGAACTGACGTCGGCCGAATGGGTCGACGTCTGCGAAATCAGGCCGGCCGTCGAAACGCCGGCCTAGTCATCATTCTCATAATACGGCCGCGGTCCGTAATAGGGCGGCGGCTGTACCGCCTGCGGTGGCTGGATCTGCTGCGGCGCACGACCGCGCGGCGGCAACTGGCGGCTGGCCTGCTGCTGCTCCGCACTCGATTCGAACACCGCACGGCAACCGCTCGAGAGCTGCGGCGTGTTCTGCTGCAGGCAGGCCACGATGCGGCCGACGTCAGGAACCTTGTCACCGCACAGCCGCCAGACATCGGGCGTGCAGGCCATCTGCTGTTCGAGGGTTCCGCGATATTCCTGCGATGATGCAGGCGCGATGACGCCTGTTGCTGACATCGCGACGGCGAGGCCGAGGACGATCCGCTGCGTTGGCATCGATGAGGTCCCTTCATTGCGATTTCCAAGGTGGCGCGGAACTCCGCGCCGCGTTGCACGTCGATCCTGCCGGACGAATGCGGCCTCGCGACGGTACGGCAAACAAAAGAATGTGAAGCGGTTCCGCTGAGTCGAACCGCCATTGTCCTGAAAACGCGCTACGCCACCTTGCCGATCTTCTTCACCGCCGCCACCAGCCGCGCGCTGTCTTCCGCGACGAATTTCGAAAACTCCGGTGCGTCCTGATAGGCGACCGGGCTGCCGGCGGTTTCGAAGGTCCTGATCACTTCGGGCGCTTTCACCGCCTGCGCCATCGCTTCGCGCAATCGCGTCATGATCGGCGCCGGCAACGCCGCCTGCGCGAACAGCCCCGCCCAGATGTAGAATTCGACATCCTTGTACCCGAGCTCGCGGAAGGTCGGCAGGTCGGGAAAACTCTTGACGCGCTCGGCGCCCCAGTTGGCGAGCACGCGCATCTTGCCGTCGTCGACCTGCTGCTTGAGCGTCCCCGGTGCCGACGCCAACGCCTGCACGGTGCCGCTCAAGAGCGCGGTCAGCGCCGGACCGGCGCCGCGGAACGGCACGTGCAGCAGCTTGATGCCGGCGCTCGCCGCAAACATCTCCATCGCCACATGCAGCGTGCCGTAGGGACCGGAGGAGCCGTAAGGTATTTGTCCGGGGCGCTGCCTGGCGTCGTCGACGAAATCCTTCAGCGTCTTCCATGGCGCGGACGCCGGCACGGCGAGCAGCGTCGGATCGGCGAGCACGCGCGCGACCGGCGCGAACTGCGAGACCTCATAGGCCACCGGGCGGTCGAACAGCCGGTCGGCTTCCGGCAGCACCGCGAGCGAGGACAGCGTCATCAATAGCGTATGGCCGTCAGGCTCGGCGCGCGCCGCCGCCGCATTGCCGACCGATCCCCCGCCCCCGCCGGCGCGGTTGTCGACGACGACGGGCTTGCCGAGAATCCGCTCCAGCGCCTGCGCGACGGGGCGCGCGGCGAGATCGGCCTGCCCGCCCGGCGGGAACGGCACGATCATGGTGACGTTGCGCGAGGGGTATGGGGCCTGTGCGAACGCGGTGTTGGAGAGTGCGGTGTGTGCCAGCGGCAGTGCGGCAGCAGCCTTGATAAGTTCGCGGCGGTTCATGGACGAGTGCCTCCCGAAGATTTTGTTTTGATTGATGGGAAAGACTAGCCTCAAATCGGTGGGGGAGCAAAGCGAGAGCGTGCCCACCATGTCGCACCGCGTTCGACGATAGATGGTGGGCACGTCGCTTACGCTCCTCTGCCCACCCTACCAGACCTGTTTCCGCTTCTTCTTCTTCGCGAACCGCTGGGTGTCTCAACTACTGCGACTGCAACAAGGCAGGCAGGCTCTTGTCGAGGACGTTGCCGAGGAGTTGCCGCGTCGAAGCGCGCATCGCCGGATTGTTGGCGGCTTCCGGCGGCTCCGGCCACCGCGCCCAATCGATCCGCAGCGTCGGCGGCCCCGTCATGAAGTTGCTTCCGCTGATCGAGCCTTCGCCGCTCTTCAGGATATCGAAGCTTTGCCCGTCATGAACGTAGATCCGTATCACCGCGTAGATGTCGGCCATGTCGTACAACGGGCTGCTCTTGACGACACCGATGCCGAAGAATCCACCCTGGCGTATTCCCTTGATCACGACGACGTAGCGTTGGCATCCGGCCTGACCGGCAACTTGCCGCACGATGGCGCCGGCCTTGTCACCGCGGACGAACATTCCAAGTCCGGGATCGTAGGAACTGAATGCCGATTTATCGGCGGCGATCCTGCGCGCGACGAAGCCGGAGCCGAGCGCAGCCCTCACACGCTCGACGACGAGGTCATCGAGCCCGAACCCGTCGACCGGGACCTCCTTGTTCTCATTGCCGAACACGGTGACGCCGACCTTCTTCACGATAAAGCGATCGCCCAGCAGCGATATTACGCCGACGCACGGTCCTGCAGCTTGCAGCGTCGGCCGCGAAGCGGGTGCCGGTCTGGAATTCGCGTTCTTTGCCGGCTTGGCAGCCGCCGCCGGCTGGGTCGTTTGCGCCTGCGCGGGACCGGCAAGGTACAGTGCGAACAGGAAGAGGAGAACAGGGCGAAGCATCATGTAGCGGTCGATCGGGTTGATGAGAAACGCGAGGCAGGAACAAAGCGCGGCGCGGATATAGACAATGAAGCTTGCAACCGCAAGGCGATAGCGCCTAGCGCTTCTTCGCCTTGGCAAAATGCCTGGCCAAAAACTCCGCCAGCACTTCCACGCGCGCCGGGCGCGGGCCGCCGGGGGGCGTCACCAGATGCACGGCGCCCTCGGGCTGGTGCCAGCCTTTCAGGATCACTTCGACCTCGCCCGAGGCGATGGCATCGCCGACGATGAAGTTCGGCAGATCGGCGATCCCCAACCCCGCGATCACCGACGGCAGCAGCGCCTCGCCATTGTTGACGCGGAGCTGGCCCGCCGGCCGCACGCTCGCCTGCTCGCCGGCCGCGTTGGTGTAGTGCCAGACGCCGGGCGTGGAGAGATAAGCGTAGCCGAAGCATTTGTGCTGCGCGAGATGCATCGGATGCGTCGGCCTGCCGTGCTTTTTCAGATAGGACGGCGCGGCCACCGTATAGCGCGGCATCGCGCACAGCCGCCGCGCGATCAGGGAGGAATCCGGCAGCCGGGCGATGCGCAGGCCGGCATCAAAACCCTCGCCGATCAGATCGACCGTCGCGTCGCTCAGATGAAGATCGATCGAGACTTCCGGATAGGCGGCAAGAAACGCCGGCAGCAGCGGCGCGACCGCCTTGACGCCAAACGTCATCGGCACCGCGAGTCGAACCAGCCCGCGCGGCGCCGTCGATTGCGACAGCGCTTCGTTCTCGGCGTCCTCGCCGTCGGCCAAAAGGCGCGCCGCGCGCTCTGCGAGTTTTTGCCCGGCGTCGGTCAGCGCCAGCCGCCGCGAGGTGCGGTTGAACAGCCGCGCGCCGAGCCGCTGCTCCAGCCGGCTGACCGCTTTCGACACCGTGGCCTTGGACAGCGCCAGTTCACCGGCGGCCGCCGCGAACGACCGCAGCTCGACGACCTTTGCGAAGATCGCCAGCGCCTCGAAATCGGGGAGTCTTGACATGAGGATCGCCTGATAGCTCAATTTTGGAAACAATGAGTTTCAACAGTTTCTATTTATATACCACGGCGGCACGCTTATCCAATGCCCATCGGAATTCAGGCAATGGAGAAATCCCATGATCGAACTCAGACCCTTTGCAAAACTCGGCAGCGCCGATCACGGCTGGCTGAAGGCGAAACACCACTTCTCGTTCGGCAGCCACTACGACCCGGACAATATGGGCCACGGGAGCCTGCGGGTGTGGAACGACGACGAGATCGCGCCGAACACCGGCTTCCCTGCCCATCCCCACGCCAACATGGAGATCATCACCTATGTCCGTGAAGGCGCGATCACGCACCAGGACTCGCTCGGCAACAAGGGCCGCACCGAGGCCGGCGACGTGCAGGTGATGAGCGCCGGCAGCGGCATCCGCCACTCCGAGTACAATCTGGAACCGTCGAAGACAAAGATCTTCCAGATCTGGATCGAGCCCACGACGAAGGGCGGCCAGCCGACCTGGGGCGCCAAGCCGTTCCCGAAGGCGGACCGCTCCGGCAAGCTCGTCACCAGCGGCATCGACGGCGACACGGATGCCTTGCCGATCCGGGCCGACGCGCGGGTGCTCGCCACCACGCTGAAGGCCGGCGAGAGCGCGGAGTATGACGCGAGCAAGGCGCGGCATCTCTACCTTGTGCCGGCGGTGGGCAGCGTCGAAGTCAACGGCGTACGCGTCAACGCCCGCGATGGCGCCGCGATCCGCAACGAGGCGAAACTGACGATCAAGGCGCTGGAAGATAGCGAACTGGTGCTGGTCGACGCGGCGTAGCGCCATTCACGAACGGCGTCATGCCCGGCCTTGTGCCGGGCATCCACGTCCTTCGTCACCCCAGGAAAGAACGTGGATGGCCGGGACAAGCCCGGCCATGACGACGGCAATTTTCAACAAAGGAAAACCATCATGGCAAAAGTTCTCGTTCTCTATCATTCCGCCTATGGTCACATCGAGGCGATGGCGAATGCGGTCGCGGCAGGCGCGCGCGAAGCCGGCGCCACCGTCGACATCAAGCGCGTGCCGGAACTGGTGCCCGACGAGGTCGCCAGGGCGTCGCACTACAAGCTCGACCAGGCGGCACCCGTCGCCAAGGTCGAGGATCTCGCGAACTATGACGCGATCATCGTCGGCACCGGCACCCGCTTCGGCCGGATGGCCTCGCAGATGGCGAACTTCCTCGACCAGGCCGGCGGCCTTTGGGCGAAGGGCGCACTGCACGGCAAGGTCGGCGGCGCGTTTACGTCGACCGCGACCCAGCACGGCGGACAGGAAACCACGCTGTTCTCCGTGATCACCAACCTCCTGCATTTCGGCATGACCATCGTCGGCCTCAACTACGGCTTTGCCGGCCAGATGAAGCTCGACGAAGTCACCGGCGGCTCGCCCTACGGCGCCACCACGATCACCGGCGGCGACGGCAGCCGGCAGCCCAGCGAAAACGAACTCGCCGGCGCGCGCTACCAGGGCCGCGTGATCGCGGAAACCGCCAGGAAGCTGCACGGTTGATGCTGGATACGACAAGGGCGGCAATCTCCGCCGAGATTGCCGCCCTGTCGACCGGAGCGACGTGGCACCGCGCTCGACGGTCGGCCCCACAGCCCGGTGGGGATCGGTAGAACGAAACCGGAGCCTAGTGACGCGCGTCCGGATTCACGATTGTCTCCCGCACCTCCGTGCCGCATTCGGCGCATTCATAGGTGAACTCGATCTTTGCCTTGCTCCAGTGCGGCTCGACATCGCGCACAAACATGGGAAGCCCGACACAGCTTGGGCAGACGACAAAGGCAGGCTCGATACGATCGTGGTGGTGAACATAGGCTGGCATGTCGCTCTTTCCCGGAAGAACATTCAAGAAGGCATTCACTGCTGGTTCGTGACGCCGCGCGAACCATACGCCTCCGGCGCGCGGACGCTCATGAACTCTCGCGAACACAGGAAGAACGTCCACACAATCCCGGTTCCTGTTGCATGTCTGCACGACCGTGGCCGCACGGTCACAAAGTCTCGATTCCCCTTTTCAGGACAGTGGCTTACCGACCGCGCGCGCTGGCCGAAATGCGAGCTGCGGCGAGTTGCGCACGGCAGGCACCATATGATTGTGCCGCGCGCCGCCGGGGTTCAGGCATGCTGGGGATGATCTCGCAGCCCATGGTTTCGGCTTGAGCAGCGCGACGTGAGGACCCATCTGATGCCGCGCGCCATGATGGCGCTGCAGAGGTCTGGCCACCGTCATCCCCACCGCCTGGGCCCGGCACCAGAAGGCGCACCCGCTGAAGACGGGTGCGCCCCAATGAAACCGCGCCCGGCGGGGCCGGCGGATCAAAGCGGCTTGATCTGCACCTTGCGCCACTTGATCACACCAGAACCGTATTGCAGCGCGAACGGGCCGCTGGCGTGTTTCGTATCCTGGATGTCCACCGTCTTCTGGCCGTTCAGCACCACGACGAGTTGCGAACCCTTGGCCGTGATTTCATAGGTATTCCACTTGCCGCCCGCCTTCGGCATCGGATCGACCTTGGCGACATCGACGATGGCGCCGGTGCCGTAGGTCGGGTCGGGACGCTTGTCGAAGATGTTGACCTCGTAGCAGATCTTGGCGTCGATCTTGGCCGATTGATCGCAGCGGATGAAGATGCCGCTGTTGGCGTCGTCGTCGGCCCAGAACTCCGCCTTGATCTGGAAATCCTTGTAGGATTGCTTGCTGACGAGATAGGAGGGGTCCTTGCCCTCGGTGATCTTGTCTGCGACCAGCGCCCCGTCCTTCATCGCCCAATTGGCTTTGCCGACCTCGGTCCAGTCGCCCATCTTCTTGTCATCGACAAGCGTGATCCATCCATCGCTCTGGCCGGACGCCGTACCGGAAAACTGAACGACGGCGGCTCCAACCAACAAGCCGGCAAGCATCGACAACCGCTTCATGAACGTAGCCCTCCCATGGCTGCTTTTGGTTGAGCGGAAACCTATCACCGCGCCGCGCGGCGTAAATCTGCTTTTTCATGCTGCAGCTGCGTTGTCTGGTTTTTCACCGGTGCCGCCGCCGGCCAGGCTGAGCCCGACGTGGTTCGCAACCATTTCAGCCGCCACGCGTTTGACGTCCTCCATCCAATCGAGGACATGAAACATGGCTGATGCTTCGGATATCCGGGAACATATGGACGTCATTTCGTCGGACAAAAAGACGGTCGGCAAGGTCGACCACATGGAGGGCACCGACCAGATCAAGCTGACCAAGCAGAGTTCTCCCGACGGGCAGCATCATCACTTCATCCCGCTCTCGTGGGTCGATCATGTCGACCAGCACGTCCATCTCAACAAGTCGGGCGCCGATGTGACGTCGCACTGGCAGCATGGCCGGCAATGAGTTGAGTCGTATTTTCGCCGGCCGCGTATCCCGATATGGTCGGATGTCAGGAGATCGAATGCATCCGGCGGCGATACTGCAATTTGAGCGCATGATCGGCGAGTACAACGCGTGGCGGGCGATCCCCGACAGGGAGCGCTCGCCCGCACCGGCATGGTGGTGGGGGCCTGCGATGGCATTGCGGGCTTCTGCCGAGCCGCTCCCCGCCCAATGGCGTACCGAGCTTGGATTGCCGGATCAGGCGACTTATGCGGACGCTGCGGGCACTTTCCTCGGCGCATTCGCAGGTCAAACGGCGGTGCCCTGGCCGTTCGACTTCCCTCGCAAAGCTGGGGCGCCTGACCCAACAACAGTCCGCGAACTGCATCCGCAGCCGTCAGACGACAGCGCCTTTCAGCCCTGAACCGGCTTCCGGCTGCAACGGCGGCGCGACAATCGGGTTGTCGCCGCGAAGCAGGTCTGCGAGTTGCCCGGCCGGCAACGGCCATGAGAACAGAAAGCCCTGCATTTCGTCGCAGGCGTGGCTGCGCAGAAACGCTTCCTGTTCCGTGGTTTCGACGCCCTCGGCGATAACGGTCATGCCGAGCGCCTTGCCCATGCTGATGATGGCCTGTGCGATGGCCTGGTCTTCCGAATCCGCCGGCAGGTCGCGAATGAAGGATCGATCGATCTTGATCGTATCGATCGGAAACTGCTTCATCAGCGACATCGACGAATAGCCGGTGCCGAAATCGTCGATGGCGAGACGGATGCCGCGGCTCTGGATCGCATCGAGCACCTTGATCGCGCGCGAGACGTTGCGCATCACCATGCTCTCGGTGACTTCGAGTTGCAGCAGCGCCGGCGACATGCCGCTGGCCGCCACCGCCTCGTCGATGTCCTGCAACAGGTGCGGATCGACGAATTGTCGCGGCGACAGATTGACCGCCATCGTCACCGTGCGCAGACCGCCCCGCTGCCACGCCATGTTCTGCGCGCAGGCTTCCCTGAGCACCCAGCGGCCGATCGGAACGATCAACCCGGTTTCCTCGGCGAGCGGAATGAATTGTGCCGGCGACACGGCGCCGAGGTCGGGGTGATTCCAGCGCAGCAGCGCCTCGACGCCGGTGATGCGGCCGCTCGTCATTTCGATCTTGGGCTGATAGTGCAGCGAGAACTGGCCGCGCTCCAGCGCGCGGCGCAACGCGGTCTCCAGCGTCAACCGCTCGATCGACTGCGTCCTGAATTCCGTGGTGAAGAAACGGAAGCCGTTCTTGCCGTCTTCCTTGGCGAGATACATCGCCATGTCGGCGTTCTTGGTCAGGGTCAGCACATCGGTGCCGTCGGACGGATACATCGCGATTCCGATCGAAGCCGTGGTGTGGCACTCGTGCCCGCTGAGCAGCAAGGGCTGGCTCAACACCGAAAGCAGTTCACCTGCGATACGTTCGACTTCTTCCCGCTCCCCGGCCTCCTCCAGCGTCACCACGAACTCGTCGCCGCCGAGCCGCGCCACCACGTCGCCCGCGCGCAGCGCCCGGCGCAGCCGGCCGCCGATCTCCACCAGCAGCATGTCGCCGGCGTCGTGCCCCAGCGAGTCGTTGATCACCTTGAACCGGTCGAGGTCGATGAACAGCAGGGCAAACCGCCGCTGGTGGCGCTCGGCCGCATCGATCGCACGGCGCAGCATGCCGTTGAACATTTCGCGGTTTGGCAGCCCGGTCAGACTGTCGTGCGACGCCAGATATTCGATACGCTCGTCAGCCTTGGCCTTTTCGTCGACGCGCTCGAAATTCTCCAGCGCAAAACAGACATTGTCGACGAGCCGCCGCAACAGTTCGGCGAATTCGGGGGTAAACGTGTGCTTTTCCATCGACATGAACGATATCGCACCGACCACTTCCCCCTGGACCAGCAAGGGGAATGACGCGCCGGAATTGGTACCGTCGATCCGCGCCTGATGGTGAAACGCCTCGGCGTTCGGATCGGCCAGGTAGTCGTTCATGATACAGGGCTTGCCCGAACGTATCGTCTGGCCGCACAACCCGCGGCCCTCAGGACGCATCTCGTCGATCGACAACGTCGCCAGCCGCGCGCTGAGCCCGGTCGGGCCGGCGGCCGCCACGACGTCGAGAACGTCGCTGTCGGGCCTTCTCAACGCCACGGAGGTCAGGGTAAAGCGGCCGCCATTGGCCGCCGCCTGGCAAACCAGGTCGAACAGTTCCTCGCGCGATGTCGCACGGATGATCGCTTCATTGGTCTCGCTCAGCGCAGCAAGCATGCGCGTCAGGTTGTCCTTCTGGATCTCGATCCGCGCCTTGTCGTCGGCGCGGTCGAAATTTTCCAGCGCGAACGCCACGTTGTCGGCCAGACGTTGCAGCAGTTCAGAAAACTCCGGCGCGAACGTATCCTTGTCGAGCGACATGTAGATCATGACCCCGACCGGTTCGCCGCGAACCAGCAGGGGAAAGGCGGCGCCCGACTGCGCACCGTAGGTGCCGACAACGCCCTGGAAGGCAGCCACGCGCGGATCGGCCACGTAATCGTTGGTGATGCAGGGCCGCCTGGTCCGGAACGCGGTGCCGCTGAGCCCGCGGCCCTCGGGACGGGTTTCGTCCACCGACAGCCTGACGTGCCGCGTCGCCTCGGCGGACGGACCCGCGGCGGCGACGATCCTGAGCAGGTCGCTGGCGGGTTCGGCGAGCGCGATGGTGGCCGACGTAAACCGGCCTCCGTTCACCGTCGCCTCGCACACCATGTCGAACAGTTCGCTGCGGGACTTCGCCCGCATGATCGCTTCGTTGGTCGCGCTGAGTGCGGCCAGCATCCGCGTCAGCCGTTCTTTCTGGCTTTCGGTCCTCGCCTTTTCGTCGGCGCGGTCGAACGCGCCGATCGCAAACGACACGTTGTCGGCAAGCCGCTGCAGCAGTTCGGCGAACTCGGCCGTGAAGGTATTCTTCTCCGAGGAGACGAAGAACATCACGCCGACGGCTCGGCCGGAGACGATCAGCGGAAACGCCGCACCCGACATGGCGCCGTCGCTGTAAACGAACTGGCGAAACGCCGACCCACGGCTGTCGGCGCGAAAATCGTTGGCGATGAAGGCCCGGCGGGAACGAAACGCATTGCCGCACAGCCCGCGCCCCTCAGCATGGTCCGCGTTGATCGAAATTTTCACGCGGCGCATGTTGTGGGCCGTCGGTCCCGCCACGGCTACCATATCGGCATAGTCGCTGTCCGGCCGCGCCAACAGGATGCTGGTCGAGTTGAACCGGCCTCCGCTCGCGGCAGCCTCGCACACCAGCTCGAACATCTCCGTCCGCGACGTGGCGCGAACGATCGCCTCGTTGGTCGCGCTGAGCGCGGCCAGCATGCGACCGAGGCGCTCCTTCTGGGCATCCGCCCTCGCCTTTTCCGCGGCACGCTCGAAATTTTCCAACGCGAACGAAACGTTCTCCCCGATCCGCGCCATCAGCGCGACGATCTCCGCATCCTCCGCCCACGATTTTCCGACAAAGAACATCAGCACCCCGATGCTCTCGCCTCCCCTGATCAGAGGAACCGCAACGCAGGCGCTGACGCGCGTCTCGCGCGCGGTCTGGATCCAGGGCTGCCCCTGGCTCGAATTGAGAATGTCGTCGTTGACCGCCGGCCGCTGGGTCCGGAACGCCCTGCCGCAGACGCCCGCGCCGTACATGTTTCCGGCATCGATCGAAAACGGCGCCTGCATGATCTGCTGGACGATCGCGCCGGTTCCGGCGACCGGTTTCAACCAGATCGAATCCGGCTGCGCCAGCAGCACGACGGTCGCCGCCGACTTGCCGCTGTTGACGGCCGCATCGCAAACCAACTGATAGAGATCCTGTTCGGTCTTGGCGCGCAAAATGGCTTCGTTGGTGGCGCTGATCGCGCCGAACATCAGGTTCAGCCGGCGCAATACGCGTTCGCCGTTCTTGCGCGCGGCTTCGTGCTCGAAATTGTCGAGCGCAAAGGATATGTTGGCCGAAACGCGTTCCAGCATCGCGACGACCTGGCCGTCGATCGAGTACGCCTCGCGCCGCGACACCAGCAGCACGCCGACGCTCGCGCCGTTGCAGGTCAACGGCAGCGCCGCCGCCGCGCCGATCCGGCCGGCGCCGGCTACGTCGCGCCAGGGCCGCGAGCGCGGATCGTCAAGGAAATCGTTGCTGACACAGATTTTGCGGTCACGGAATGCCTGCCCGGCAACTCCGGAGCCTTCCGGCGTGCCGGCGATGGTCGAGAACGCGAGGGTGCGCAGGCGAGAAACATCATCGCCGCAGCCGGCGGCGAAGCGCAATACAGCGGTTTCGGGGTCGAGCAGGAAAACCGCCACGGCCAGGAAGTCGCCGGCCGAGAACGCGGCTTCGCAGACCTTTGCGTACAGTTCATCGGGCGATTTGGCGTACAGAATCGCTTCGTTGGTCGCATTCAACGCCGCGAATGTGCGCGCGATGTCGGTCTTCACCGTCCCCAAGCTCCCTCCCGGCAGCACGGCCGCCTCACCGGGTTTATGCGTGCAAGAGCACTAAATGCTCGTTATTGGCGACCGTGGGTCGAGATTTAGAGTAAACGCCTGATCAACAGGCGGCGCGTTCTCTCGGGAGAACTACGGGGCCATTTACCGTTTGTCAGCCATATGGCGGTTCGGGCCGCGAGGTGCGATCTTCAGATTTTTGCAAGATGAAATCGGCGCGCCCGAACGTCCGTGCCGATGCATGGCTAACAGGATATTTCCACGCTTGCCCTGCCCCCGCTGCTTTGCCAGCATGCCGGCCGCGGCAACAAGCAAGACCCGCCGCTGGCGCGGGCGTTCACAGCGAGGAAATCCCATGCCGATCGTCCAGGCCGACCGTCTCACGCGCATCGGCGCGGCGCTGCTGAGGGCCGCCGGCGCATCCGGGGAGGAAGCCGATGCGGTCGCCACCGGCTGCGTCAATGCCAACCTCGCCGGCCATGACTCGCACGGCGTGATCGCGATCCCGACCTATATCGACCGCGTCAAGGCAGGTCACATCGTGCCGGGGGCGAAATGGACCATCGTCCAGGAATCGCCGACCACGACCGTGATCGACGGGCATTGGGGTTTTGGTTTCCACGTCAACGCCAAGGCGATGGCGCTGACGATCGAGAAGGCGAAGACCGCCAACGTCGCCGCCTGCACCGTGTTCCGCCAGAGCCATGTCGGGCGGCTCGCCGCCTATCCGATGATGGCGATGCGCGCGGGCATGATCGGCATCGCTGCCGCCGATTCCGGCCGCTCGCCGAAACACGTCGCGCCGTTCGGCGGCCGCGAGGCGCGGCTCGGCACCAACCCGATCTCGATCGCGGTGCCGTCCGATCTCGAAGCGCCGTTCTATCTGGACATGGCGACCTCGGCGGTCGCCGCCGGCAAGATCGCGCTGTCGGTCGCGCGCGGCGAACAGATCCCGCAGGGCTGGATCATCGACGCCGAGGGCCGGCACACCACCGATCCGACCCAGTACCGCAAGGGCGGCGCGCTGCTGCCGCTCGGCGGCAGCGAGGGCTACAAGGGCAGCGGTCTTGCGGCGATGGTGGAAGTGCTGTGCGGCCTGCTCACCGGTCTCGGATTCGGCGTCGAGCCGACCGGCCGTCACAACGACGGAACCTTCATGGCAGTGTTCAACGTCGCCGCCTTCCGTCCGCTGAAGGACTTCGAGAAAGAGGTCGGCGAGTTCGCGCGCTATCTGAAATCGACGCCGCCTTCCGAAGGTTCTCCCGGCGTGTTCTATCCCGGCGAGATCGAACATCTCCGCGAACAGCAGCGCCGGCGCGACGGCATCGAGGTGGAAGACGCCACCTGGGAAAAACTCAAGTCGCTGGCGACCGACTACAAGCTCGCCGCCGAACTCGACCTGACATGAAATCCAGCCGCGCGCGAATGACAACAAGGAGAACGGCATGACACGGCAAATGGCGCTGGTGGGATTTTTGCAGGCGCAGAACTGCACCAACCTGCCGAGTTCATGGCGGCATCCGGAATCGCGCGACGACTCGATGTCGGCGGACTACTACCAGGAGATCGCGCGGATCCTCGAAGCCGGCAAATTCCACATGGCGTTCTTCGATGATCGCCTGGCGATGCCGGACCGCTACGGCAACGACCACGCCCACACGGTCGAGTACGGCATCCGCTGCGTGAAGATGGATCCGCTCGTGGTGCTGACCACAATGGGCATGGCCACAACGAAGCTGGGACTGGGATCGACCGCCTCGACCACCTATTTCGAGCCGTTCGACGTCGCGCGCCGCTTCGCCACCCTCGATCTCATGACAGGCGGTCGCGCCGGCTGGAACGTCGTCACCTCCCTCAATGACGGCGAGGCGCAGAACATGGGCAAGGACGCCCATCTCGAACACGACCACCGCTACGACCGCGCCGACGAATTCATGGAAGTCGTGCTCGGCCATTGGGACACCTGGGAAGACGGCTCGCTGATCATGGACAAGAAGACCGGCCGGTTCGCCGATCCATCCAAGGTGAAACGGCTCGACCACAAGGGCGAGTATTACAAGTCGCGCGGCCCGTTCACCGTGCCGCGCTCGGCGCAGGGCCATCCCGTGATCATCCAGGCCGGCGCCTCCGGCCGCGGCCAGCGCTTTGCGGGACGCTGGGGCGAAGTGATCTTCACCGCCGCGCGCAACCTCGCCGCCGCCAAGGAAGGCTATGCGGCGGTCCGCAACGAGGCGGTGAAGGCCGGCCGCGATCCCGAACAGATGCGCCTCTGCAACCTCACCACGCCGGTCTGCGCCGCGACCAGGGCCGAGGCCGAGGACAAGATGGCCGTGATCAACAAGCTGCCGCTGGAGATCGACGCGCTGTCGCTGCTGGCGGAAGCGCTCAATTTCGACTTCGCCGCAAAGCCGCTCGACGAGCCGCTGACCGATGAAGACCTCAAGAGCATGCAGGGCATTTTGGGCATTCGCGATGGCGTGCTGAAGACGTCCGGCAAGTCCAATCCCAGCGCGCGCGATTTCGTCACCTTCTCCGGCCGCGGCCAGGTGCATGACGCGATCGTCGGCGGCCCGAAGGAAGTCGCCGACAGGCTCGAAGAGATGTTCGTCGCGCGCGGCTGCGACGGCTTCGTCATCGCGGCCACCATCGTGCCGGGCTCCTACGCCGACTTCGTCAGGTACGTCGTGCCGGAACTGCAGCGCCGCGGCCTGTTCCACAAGGACTACGCCGGCAAAACGCTGCGCGAAAATCTCGGCCTGACGCGGCCCAAGGCCGGCGCCTGGAAAACCACGCCGCAGGCCGCGGCCGAATAATCAACAACAAGAGGACCCACCATGCGTTGGCTCAAATTCACCGCCGCCGGCAAGACATCCTGGGGCATCGTCGAAGGCGACCAGGTGATCGCCGTCAATGGCGATCCCTTCGGCGAATGGCAGCGCGGGACGCAGTCGCATGCGCTCAACGACGTCAAGATCGAACTGCCGCTGATCCCGCGCACGTTTTATTGCGTCGGGCTGAACTACCTGAAGCACCTCAAGGAAGCCGCCGACAAGGCCGGTACGGTGCCGAACGTGCCTGACCGCCCCGAGATCGGCTATCGCGCGCAGAACGCGCTGATCGCGCATGACGAGGACGTAATCATCCCGGCCAGCGCGACTGAGAAGATTCATTACGAGGGCGAACTGGTCGTCGTCATCGGCAAGAAGGCAAAGCATCTCACCGAAGCCAACGCGATGGATTGCGTGTTCGGCTACACCATCGGCAACGACGTCAGCGAACGCAGCTGGCAGAAGGCCGACCGCAGCCTGTGGCGCTCCAAGAACGCCGACACTTTCAAGCCGATGGGCCCATGGATCGAAACCGACGCCGACCTCGGCAGGATGGAGACGGTGATCCGCGTCAACGGCAAGGAGACCGGCCGATTCCGCACCAACGACATGATCTTCGGCGTCGTGCCGTTCCTGGTCGAGCTATCAAAGTACTTCACCCTGTCGCCGGGCGACGTGATCTGGATGGGCACCGACGGCGCCTCGCCCGATTTGAAGGACGGCGACGTGGTCGAGATCGACATCACCGGGATCGGAACGTTGCGCAACCGGTTTGTGAAGGAGAAGTAGCTCGTCGTGCCCGGCCTTGTGCCGGGCATCCACGATCTTCCGATGCCGGAGCAAGATTGACGTGGATGGCCGGGACATCTGCGCGAAGAGGCGCTTCGGGCTTTTGCCCGGCTACGACGAGCAGATCACGCTGGCCGCGTGGTCCGAACGCAAAATATCGAAAACAACGCCATGCAAAGTGGGATGTGCAGCCGCTTTCGGGGCTGAGCCACGGAGGTCCGATCCTACTCGGCCTTGATGCCGGCGTCCTCGATCACCTTGCGCCAGCGGGCTTCCTCCGCGGCGAAATAGCGGTCGAGCGCGTCGGGCGGCTCCGCCACCATGACCAGACCTTCGTTGGTGCCGAGCTTCTTGAAGGCCTCGGCCTGCACGGCCTTCGCGGCCGATTTGTTGAGACGGTCGATGATCTCCGGCGGCGTTTTGACCGGCGCGTAGAGGCCGTACCAGGCTTCGGCGGCGTAGCCGGGAACGCCGGCTTCCGACACCGTGGGCAATTGCGGGAAAGCCGGCGAGCGCGCCGCCGAGGTCACGGCGAGGGCGCGCAACTGACCGGCCTCGACCAGCGACGCGGCGCTGGCCACGGTCGTGAAGATCACGTCGATCTGGCCGCCCATCAGGTCGGTAATCGCGGGCGCCGCGCCGCGATACGGCACCGTCGTCAGGTTGACGCCGGCCATGTGCTTGAACAATTCGCCGGCGAGGTGCGCCGAGGTGCCGGTGCCGTAGGTGCCGTAGCTCAGCTTGCCCGGCGCCGCCTTCGCCGCCGCGATCAAATCCGAGATCGACTTGAGCGGCGACGCCGGGTTGACCACCACGATGTTGAAGGAGCGCGCCAGCAGCGCCACCGCGGCAAAGTCCTTGTGGGCATCGTAAGGCAATTTTGGATTAAGGCTCGGATTGACGGCGTTGGCGAACGTTCCCATCAGCAGCGTGTAGCCGTCCGCCGGGCTGGCCGCGACCAGTTGCGTGCCCAAAATGGTCCCCGCGCCCGGCTTGTTCTCGATGATGATGGAGGCGCCGAGTTCCTTCGCCATCTCCTGTGCCAGCGTGCGCGCCACCACGTCGGTGCCGCCGCCCGGCGCGAACGGCACCACGATCTTGATGACGCGATCCGGATAGGCAGCGAACGCAGGCGCGGTCGGAGTCAGAAAGCACGCCGCCAAAAGCAGCAGCGCCGCAATTCTTCTTGTTCTTGTCGTGCCGCCAGGCTGCATTTCCTCACCTTCAAATCATTGGCGCCGCCACAGGATTTCCCGCAGCAGTGCGGTTGCCGCCCAGCTTGGCGCGGGCGTGCTGCCGAAGACGATAGCGAACTTGACGAGGGCCGGCCATGCATAATCGCGGACGGCGCATGGCATCCAGATGACGCGGTTGTTCGGGGCACAAAGCAGTCACTTCAGCGGCGCGTTATGGCGAAGGCGAAATTTCGTCCGCGGCCGCGCTTGAGCGCCAAGTCTATCCAAAGCATGGCGAATGGTTCGAGCAGTCGGGCCTGCTTCAGCGGGCCTGCATCGAGTGCTTCGAACCCGAGTTCGCAGACAAGCGCGATGACTTCGGGCTTTCGTGCCTCGTCGTCTCCTGCAACGAACATGACCGGCTGCTGCGCAAAGCTGGTCGGGTCAGCCATGCCCTCGGCGCCAGTCTGGTTCAAGGTCTTGAATACGCTGGCGCCCGGAGCCCAATCGGCGACCTGCTCGCCTCCCGACGTAGTGAACCCGCAGGCGAGGGAAAGGCCTGTGTCCGACGAATATGACAGCGGGTTCGTGCAATCGATCACTATGCGTCCGCTGAGATCCCCCGCAGACGTCAACGCCTCGTGTGTCGCAGCCCAGGGGGTGGCAAGCACGACAGCCGACGCATGCCGAACAGCCTCTGGCACACCGGCCACACGCAGGTCACCATGTTTGATCGAGTCCGGCGCACGGACGCCGTAGATGACCTCGTGGCCGCGCTTCGACCAACCGCCCCCCAATGCGCGGCCGACTTGGCCGGCTCCAAGAACCGCAATCTTCATATCGTCCTCCGCTTGCGCCAACCCTCATTCGAGTCGTATTCGTGCGGCATTTTCAATACAAATGAAATCGGTCGATAAGCGTTATGGCAGAAATCGATATCCGCAGGCTCGACTTTTCACTGCTCCAGATCTTCGCCGAGCTGCTGCAACGCCGGAAAGCGACAGATGTGGCCGCCCATCTCGGCATCACCCAATCCACGGTTTCCCACGCGTTGAATCGTCTGCGAGATTTGTTTGGCGACGAACTGTTTATGCGGCGGCCAAATGGCCTTCATCCGACAGCGCGCGCGCTGGCGCTGGAGCCTGCAGTGCGATCACTTCTTGACGCAGCGGGAAAATTGTTTGGCCCCGGAGAGCCTTTTGATCCCCTGACGGCAAGCGCGACAATTCGGATCGGCGCGTCGGACTACAATTGCAGTCTGCTCATTCCGGATCTCATGGCCCAGATCCGCTCGCTGGCTCCAGGGATGGTCGTGAGCGTTCGGCCGCTGGTGCGCCGGCAAGCCGCCGAAGCGCTCGCGGCTGGTGACCTCGACATCGCGATAGGATATTTTTGGGGCCGCACCCCCGGCCTGATCGTGGAGCCGCTATTCGAGGAAGATTACGCGGCAGTCCTGCACAGGGATCATCGGGCACTGAAAGAAAGCAATCTTGGCCTGTCGGCTTACCTGAGCGCGGACCACATCCTTGTTTCCTATGACGGCGATGTCCGGGGTGTCGTCGACGAGACACTTGCCACCATGGGAAAAAGTCGTCGGGTTGCCGTTACCGTCCCGTTTTTCCTGTCAGCATTCGCCATGGTGGCCCGTACCGATCTGATCGTGACCGTGCCGCGCCGAGTGGCAATTGCGCATGCCCCGCGTTTCGGCCTCACCGTAACCGAGCCACCTCTGCCGATAAGACGCTTCCGTGTTGCTCAAGCATGGCACCAACGCCTGGCAGGGGCGCCCGTACGGGAATGGACCTGCGAGCAAGTACGCCGGATAGGCAGAGCGGAAGCGGGTCGCGGTCGCACGAGACTGCCGAAGAAGAAGTCCAGATCCAGCTAGAACGGATGGTAACTTCGAATTGCGGTTGTCACTCGAGTGATACCGCTTTTGACAGTTGTTGCAGACTGGCCGAACGCCCGGCTACCACATCGCCCCGCGCTACCACATCACTGCGCGTCGATGTTCCGACACTGGTGTTCTGGGGAATGCAAGATCCGGTCTGTTGGACAACGCGCGATCCGCGCGCTCATCGCATCGGAGCTCGGCGACTGGTCCATGTCATCGCCGCTGAGATGCCGCTTGGCACATCGCGGACTATTTGACGGCCCGACGTTGCCGACGAGGCAATTTTAACGGCCGGTGTTGCGCGTTTGCAGCGGATCAAGGCCGAGCGGCCGGCAGTCCTTGGTTGTCTCGTTGCAACTGCTACCGGAGGTCGCGCAATCGAAATATTCTGTCAGATGCACGAACTTGCCCGGGAAAATCGCCAGCAGGGACATCATGTTGCGATCTGATTGCAGAGAAACGCACTCGCTTGTGGATTGCGCGGCGTAACCCCAGCATCGGGCACGCAGCGCCACCTGACCGTTCAGACGACATCGGTGGAAACTTCTGACCGAACTTTTCGGGTTTTGCGGCGGGTAGACGTTGGACAGTCGTCAATGCCGATGTCGTGGACCTCGTGACATTTCGCGTTTAGTTTTTGATCAACGGTGGATGAGCGCAGAAGGATGAGGGCGCAAGGGCATCAAGCCCTCGCTCCCTTCAGAAACAGGCTCGTACAGCTTTCTGCCCGCCGCGATTGTTTTTGACGTTGGTGTGGTTTTTGTGAGGCGTACAAGGCCAATCGTGTATGAGTACGAGCGCTGCAGGCGTTGCCGACACAGTTCGGCTTATCGACGATCGAGTTGGTTCCCTTGGGTCAAGCGCTTCACGTGCTGGTCCGGTAGTTCCCTCTGAACGGGCGGGACTGCAGCGGGCAGATCCATCGGTCGAAGCCTGCATCAGCGCCGCTTCAAGAAGAGCCGCCGCTGCAGCGTTTGCCGGCGCTTCTCTCGGATGCCTGGCAACACTTCATCTCAGTGCTTTCGGGGTCGTCCCAGAGATTGCGTCTGCGTTGGTGACGACGCTGTTGGGAGGGCTTCTGCTGATCTCCCGGCCGACAATGCGGTTGACGCGCGATTTCGTGCCAGCCGTCTATGGTGGCGCCTTTGGGGGCATGACGTCGATCCATTGGCCGAACGGCATTGGATCAGATCCGGTCATGCTGGCCGGCGCTCTCTTCGTCTCGCTATCGATCGTTTGCGGCCTCGCTTTCGGCGCTGGCGCGGTCTTCGACGTACGATCAGGCCATCGGTTTACTTCTGGCTATGGCGGCAGATCGGGAGTCATTGCGACAGTCGCTTGTGTGCTCTTCGTCCATTTGGCCGTTTTTTTTGGTGCGGACGACGGACTCTTTCATGCCCCACGTACGGACCTGACGGATTTTAATCTCGGCTCGCTCGCGACCATTGTTGCTGCCTGCCTGGCAGGAACGACGGTGAGTTTGCTGGTGCTGCGCCGGGAGCGCGTTGCGGCCAGCGACCTGGCCAACAAGACGTTTGTTGCTTCCACGATTGCATTGGCAGGTTTGATTGTAGTTCGCACGATCAGCCCGGCCGACACACTGCTTTTAGACGCCTATTATGCGGGATGCTTCTTGGGAATGTCGTCGCGAGAGCGGCTTAAGGGATGCATCGAGACGATGTTGGGGGCCATCGTCCTGGCAAGCCTGATCATTCATGTCGGGATGTTCCTGCCTGGCATCGGCGGAGGCCTTGGCCTCGCCGCGTTCGCTACGGTGGCAGTACTAGTGACCTCAAAGCAACTCGCGCGCTTCGTCCTACCTGTCAGCTGGAGTCAGCCCCAATTGTCCGGCGTCGGGCATGACATGACGAAGCCTTCGTTTGAAGGGCGAAGAAGCTCCCGGATTTATTCATCATGGCGGCCAGCAGCCGCAATCGCAGGCCTGGCGGTGTCGGCCGCGATGCTGGGCGGATTGGTCTGGCCGACGCGATTTGCATCGAACGAATCAGTCCCCGTCGCGGCCGCACCTATGTCGGTTGCCGACGAAGTGGCGGCAGATCCTGCCGCGACGCAGACCGAAGTGCAGAGCAGCGCGGTCGATGCTGCTACGCCGCTCGGCATCGCCGAGGCAAACTCCGTTTCAACGGCGTCCGATCGAACCGCGTCGAACGAAGATCCATCGGAGGCCGGCGCCGCCAACCCCGTCGAGCTGAAATCACTGAATGCAGTTGTCGACGGGCAGGCCGCGGGATCCGAAGAGCCCAAGACGGCAGCTCTGATCGTAACAGAAGTGATCGCCGGTCGTGAACCCGAGCTCGGCGAAACTCAAAAGACCGGAAACGCCGCCAGTGAAGCCGAACTCTATCGCGAGTTTCTGCAATGGCGAGCCGCGGTGGCTGCCCCAAATGTCGGGCACATCGCAGCCGGAAGACAACATCGTGCGCGGCCAGCCGCCGCCCGGACGGCCGCAACGACAAATACCCAGGCGCGACCCAGGCCGCCCTTGCCAGTTGCGCGGGCCACGCTGGCCACCCCGCCCGTGGCGAATCCACGCCGGCCTCGTCTCGGCACCACGACGCGCGCCGCGACTGATCAAGTAGCGCCTGCATCCGCCAACGCGCGCAACAACGCAGTCGGCGGCCGGTGATGCAATGGCGCCGGAGGCCCGCTCACGGCGATCAGGCGCTCAGCCTGCGCCATTTCCGCGAAGCCCTGGCGAAGGCGGCTAGCCGAACGATCACGCCAGGGGCGAGATGCGGCTAAACCGCCGTCGCCTTGGCGAACTCGACGTAGATCTCGCGCAGGCGGTTGGTCATCGGGCCGGGCTTGCCGTCGGCGACCTTCTTGCCGTCGATCGAAACGACGCCCTGCACGAACACGGTGGCGCTGGTGATGAAGGCTTCCTTGGCGGCCAGCGCCTCCTCGACCGAAAACGCCCGCTCCTCGACGCGGAGCTGGCGCTCCTCGGCGAGGGCGACCACGGCCTTGCGGGTGCAGCCGGGCAGGATTTCGCTGCCGTTCTGCCGGGTCACGATGACGTCGTCCTGGGTCAGGATGAAGCAGGACGACGAGCCGCCCTCGGTCACCTTGCCGTCCTCGATCATCCAGGCTTCGCCGGCGTTGGCAACGGCCGCAGCCTGCTTGGCCAGCACCTGCGCCAGCAGGGCGACGCTCTTGATGTCGCGCCGGGCCCAGCGCAGATCGGGCACCGTGATGACGTCGATGCCGGTCTTGGCCAACGGCGCGTTGACGATGTCCTTGGTCGAGGTGAACATGACCAGCGTCGGCTTGACGCCCTTGGGAAACGCGAAATCGCGCCCGGCATCGGCGCCGCGCGTCACTTCGAGATAGACCATGCCGTTGACGATGTTGTTGCGCGCGACCAGTTCCTTCTGGATTTCCTGGATCCGCTCGATGGTTTCCGGCAGCGCCAGTTCGATCTCGCCGACCGACCGTTCCAGCCGCGCCAGATGCGAGGCGTTGTCGATCAGCTTGCCGTCCAGCACGGCGGCGACCTCGTAGATGCCGTCAGCAAACAGGAAGCCGCGGTCGAAGATCGAGACCTTGGCTTCCGAGTGGGGAACGAACGAGCCGTTGACGTAAGCGATCGGTTGCAAAGCAATTCTCCTGGAAGTCGTGCAAGGCGGTCTGGCGGACCTTATAGGCAATTTGGCGGGGGCGAGGAACCCTCCTCCTCGCGGTCATTCCCCGGATGGTCCGAAGGACCAGACCCAGAATCTCGAGATTCCGGGTTCGCCTCTTCGAGGCGCCCCGGAATGAGGGCGAAAGGTTAATGCGACAGGATCTTCGACAAGAACTGCTGCGCGCGCTCGCTGCGCGGGCTGCCGAAGAACTCGTCCTTCTGCGCATCCTCTACGATCTCTCCCTGGTCCATGAAGATCACGCGATGCGCGACCTTGCGGGCAAAGCCCATCTCGTGGGTCACGACCATCATGGTCATGCCCTCGCGGGCGAGGTCGACCATGACGTCGAGCACCTCGCTGATCATTTCGGGGTCGAGCGCCGAAGTCGGCTCGTCGAACAGCATCGCGATCGGGTCCATCGCGAGCGCGCGCGCGATCGCGACGCGTTGCTGCTGTCCGCCGGACAGTTCGGCCGGGAATTTGTTGGCATGCGCGGCGAGGCCGACGCGCGCCAGCAGTTTTTCCCCCTTGGCCTTCGCTTCGGCATGGGAACGCCCCAGCACCTTCTCCTGCGCCAGGCACAGATTGTCGATGATGCGCAGATGCGGAAACAGCTCGAAATGCTGGAACACCATGCCGACGCGGGCGCGCAGTTTCGGCAGATTGGTCTTGGGGTCGTTGACCTTGATGCCGTCGAGGACGATCTGGCCTTCCTGGAACGGCTCCAGCGCATTGACGCATTTGATCAGCGTCGACTTACCCGAGCCCGAAGGGCCACACACCACCACCACCTCGCCCTTGGCGACGCTGGTGGTGCAGTCCTTCAACACCTGGAAGCTCGGCCCGTACCATTTGTTGACGTGGCTGATCTCGATCATTGGGTTTCTCTAGCGAACGATAGCGATGCGCGCCTGCAGGCGGCGGACGCCCCAGGACGCGAGACAGGAAATCACGAAATAGACCACGGCGGCGAACAGGTACATCTCGACCAGCCGCCCATCGCGCTGCGCCACCTTGCTGGCGGCCCCGAGAAAGTCCGGGATCGACAGCACGTAGACCAGCGAGGTGTCCTGGAACAACACGATGGTCTGCGTCAGCAGCACCGGCAGCATGTTGCGGAACGCCTGCGGCAGCACGACGAAGCGCATCGACTGGCTGTAGGTCAGGCCGAGCGCGCTGGCCGCCGCCGGCTGTCCGCGCGAGATCGACTGGATGCCGGCGCGCATGATCTCCGAGAAATACGCCGCCTCGAACATGATGAAGGTAATCAGCGAGGATGCGAACGCGCCGACCTTGATCGGCCGCGACGCGCCGGTCAGCCACTGTCCGATATAGGGCACCAGGAAGTAGAACCAGAAGATGACGAGCACCAGCGGCAGCGAGCGCATGAAGTCGACATAGAGCCCGGCGATGCGGCCGAGCAGCCTGTAGCTCGACAGCCGCATCAGCGCGATCAGCGTTCCGAACACCAGGCCGCCGAGCGCCGACAGCCCCGTCAGCATCAGCGTGAACGTCATGCCGTCGAGAAACAGATAGGGCAGCGAGCGGCGGATGACGTCGAAATCGAGGTTCGAAAACATGCTATTTCCCCGTGATGTAGCCGGGGATCGCCAGGCTGCGCTCGAGCAAACGCATGCCGGTGACGACAATGATGTTGATCGCAAGATACATCACGGTCGCGGCGGTGAAGGCCTCGAACACCTGAAACGAGAACTCCTGCATCGCGCGCGCCTGGCCGGTGAGTTCGATCAGGCCGATGGTGATCGCGACCGAAGTATTCTTGACAGTGTTGAGGAATTCGGACGTGAGCGGCGGCAGGATGATGCGGAACGCCATCGGCAGCAGCACGTAGCGATAGCCCTGCGCCGTCGTCAACCCGAGCGCGGTCGCGGCCTGCTTCTGCCCGCGCGGCAGCGAACCGATGCCGGCCGCCAGTTGCACGGCGACGCGCGCCGACATGAACAGCCCGATGCCGATCGCCGCCGTCCAGAACGGCGCGTTCGGAAGCTGCTTCAGCCACAGCCCCGCGGCGCGCGGCAACAGTTCGGGCAGCACGAAGAACCACAGGAAAAGCTGCACCAGCAGCGGCATGTTGCGGAAGAATTCGACGTAGCCAAAGCCGATCCACGACGCCGTTTTCGACGGCAGCGAGCGCAGGATGCCGACGATCGTGCCGGCGATCAGCGCGATGACCCAGGCCAAAAGCGCCGTCCTGATGGTCAGCCACAGGCCCGACAGCAACAGATCGAGATAGGTCCCGCTCCCGGTCGGGTTCGGCTCCAAGAAGATGTGCCAGTTCCAGTTATAATTCACGGGCCCCTACCGTCCGCCGCATCGCGTCACAGGATGACGCCCCATGCAATGACCGGGCCATTCTCCTCAAGAAAATGGCCCGGTCAAATCCTCTCGTCCTCATCCCCGCTCCAACGGCTTCGCCCTTGTTGCGGGAGATGCCGCGCATCAGCGCGGCGTCTCCAAGGATGAAGGGTCCTGGTTCATGGTTCGGCCGGCGATGCAAAGCATCGTCCGGAGACGGCGCTAACGCGCCTTTTCTCCATGAACGGACATATTTTACTTGTACGAATCCGGATCAGGCGAGTCCGACGGCTTGGCGAACTCGTTCTTCAGTTTGGAGTCGATCGGCACGTTGAGATTCAGGCCCTTCGGCGGGATCTTCTGCATGAACCACTTGTCGTAGATCTTCTGGCCTTCGCCGCCGGTATAAAGCGCGGCGGTGGCAGCATCGACCACCTTCTTGAAGGCCGGATCGTCCTTGCGCAGCATGATGCCGTAGGGCTCCGGCTTGGAGAACGCATCCTTGGAGATGACGTAGTCGTCCGGCGCCTTGGAGCCGGCGACCAGGCTCGCCAGCAGGATGTCGTCCATCACGAAGGCGACCGCGCGGTCGGTCTCTACCATCAGGAAGGCTTCGGCGTGGTCCTTGGCCGGAATGATGTTGGCGCCGAGCTTGCGCTCCGCGTTGACTTCGGTCAGCTGCTTGATGTTGGTGGTGCCGGCGGTGGACACCACCGACTTGCCCTTGAGATCGTCAATGGAGTTGATCTTGCTCGACTTCTTCGAGACGAAGCGGCTCGCGGTCAGGAAGTGGGTGTTGGTGTAGGCGACCTGCTTCTGGCGCTCGACGTTGTTGGTGGTGGAGCCGCATTCGAGATCGATGGTGCCGTTGGCCAGCAGCGGAATGCGGGTCGACGACGTCACCGGGTTGAGCTTGACCTCGAGCTTTTCGAGCTTGAGCTCCTTCTTCACGGCATCGACGATCTTGTAGCAGATGTCCATGGCGTAGCCGATCGGCTTCTGGTTGTCGTCGAGATAGGAGAAGGGGATCGAGGAATCGCGGAAGCCGAGCGTGATGGCGCCGGTGTCCTTGATGTTCTTCAGCGTCCCGGTGAGCTCCTGCGCCGCTGCTGGTCCCGCGCAAAGCGCGGCGGCAAGCAGACAACCGATCATATGACGATGTTTCACGTATCTTCTCCTCTTGAGGCTGCTGATGATTGCTCATCGACCAAACTGGCGACCTGCCAGGTAGCTTACGAACCGGACTGCCGGATGGTTTCGCCGGCAACCCGAAACCTTGTCTTGTACGACTGCCCCGCTCTATCCGGCGCCATGATACTTGCATAATGCTTGCATAATCCAGGCCAGAACGGCTTACGCCAACGCAGCTCAGACCATGCGATCGCAAGTTTACCGGCGGGCGCGCTCCGCTTCGAAGGCGACGATCCGATCGAGGACCGGCGCGATGTAGCGGCGAAACTGTTCTGGATTCTCACTCATTGGAAAATGACCGAGCTGCTCCATGATGGTGACGCTGGCGCCTTCGATGGCGGCAGCAGTGCGTTGCGTGTCCTCCGGCGTACAGGAGAAATCATACTCGCCCGTGAGCAGGAACAGCGGGCATACTTTAGTATCGATCCTCTCGACCTTCCCGCGCAGATCGCCGTCGACCCGATAGAAATACAGGTCTCCCTTGAACACGCCCGGCCCGCCCTGCTTGTAGGCCCACAGCGTCTCGGCCCGGGAACCGGCCGGACTCTGCGGCGCCATCAGGCCGGACACCAGCGCGGCACAGATCTCTCCGCCATGAACGTCGGGACGGTTCAACCAAGAGGTGTCATACCACGGCGCCTGGAAGTCTGCGCCCTCCAATCCGATGAGGGCGCGGAACTCGGCGGCGTGGTCGATCGCCAGATTGAGCACGATGCGGCCGCCGATCGAACACCCCATCACCACCGGCTTGTCGAGCTGCAACGCCTTGCAGAAGGCGCGGATGGTCTGCGTGTAGCGCGCGGTGGTGAGCTGGTATTCCGAGCCGTCCCAGCTCGCCGGCGGGTTCGATTTGCCGTGCCAGGGCATGTCGAAGGCGATGATGCGAAAGCTTTTCGAAAACGCTTCGTCCGCCAGCAGATGCCGCCACTGCCTGCCGTCGGAGCCGGCGGTGTGCAGGCACACCAGCGGAATGCCCGTGCCGTTCTCCTCGAAATAGACGCGGTGCATCTCGCCGCCGATATCGACATGCACGTAGCGGCCGACGATCGGCTCGATCATGCCGTTCATGACACGACCGTTGCAAAATCGCGACGCGGCAGCGCCAGCACGTCCTTGAAGTACTGCAGATTCGTCATGAACGGATGCAGGTCGCCTTCCAGCGTAGCGTCTCCGCGCTTGGTCAGCGCCAGCAAATCATGAAAACCGGGGCGCGGCGCCGCCTGCCAATATTCGGCGAAGGCCGCGGCGGAGGCGCGATAGGCAAACCGCCAGGAACGCATCAGCACCGGCGACGGCGTCAGGTCGACGATCCGTCCTTGCCGGATCGAGACGTGAAAGGCGTGTGTCGCGGGGCCGAGCAGGCACTCGCAGTCGAGAAAGCGGCCGCGCGCGATCAGCGCCGGCGCCTGGTCGAGCAGCGTGGGGATTTTCGTGAACGCCGTGATGACGGCGGCGTCGGGTGCGTTCAAGGTTGAAATCATGAGCCTCAAGCGGGAAGGCCCAGGCGGGGCTTCCATCGGCGCGGGAACCGACCGGTCTTTCCGGCCGGCCCATGATGGCCCGAACGCCCCCGGCCTCGCAAGCGGTCCCGGGCTTGAGCTTTCCTTGATTATTGCTTGGTCGATCTCCCACCGTGGCGCCGGGACGGCGGCAAATTCCGTGACTCGGGATGCCGGTCGCGGACCAATTGCCGCATGGGTGCATTTCAGCCGGTCGCGCTCCCTAATACCGTGGCTTGCCGGGGCCAATAAGCTTTTCTTCTCAGACAATTTCAGGGAAGATTGGGGCAAGGGAAGAAATAACGCGCCTCCCGTCAACGAGGCTGCAAGGGGAGGATTTGACATGTCTGGACGTCACTCATTTGCCATCGCGATCGCAGCCCTCGGCGTGCTGATTTCCGTCGCCGCCGGCGCGCAGGAATATCCGACCAAGCCGATCACGCTGATCGTGCCATGGCCGGCCGGCGGCTCGACCGACATCTCGATGCGGGCGGTTGCCGAAAGCGCCTCGAAGGTTTTGGGGCAGCCGATCGCCATCGACAACAAGGCCGGCGGCGGCGGCACGGTCGGCCCGGCCACCATGGCGGCCACAGCCAAGCCGGACGGCTACACCATCTCGCAGATCCCGATCACGGTATTCCGGCTGCCGCTGATGCAGGACGTGTCGTGGAATCCGGACAAGGATTTCACCTATATCGTCCATCTCACCGGCTACACGTTTGGCGTCACCACCAGCGCCGAGTCGCAGTTCAAGACCTGGCAGGACGTCATCGACTTCGCCAAGAAGAACCCCGGCAAGGTGACTTATGCGACGCCGGGCGCCGGCACGTCGCTGCATATCGGCATGGAGCAGATCGCAGGGCTGGCCGGCATCAAGCTCACGCAGGTGCCGTTCAAGGGCGGCGCCGAAACCAACGCCGCCGTGCTGGGGCAGCACACCATGCTGCAGGCGGACTCCACCGGCTGGCGGCCGCTGGTCGACGCCGGCAAGCTGCGGCTTCTGATGGTGTGGACGTCCGCGCGCTCGCCGAACTTCCCCAACGTGCCGACGCTGAAGGAACTCGGCTATCCCATGGTCTACGACTCGCCGTTCGGCATCGCCGGGCCGAAAGGTATGGACCCGAAGATCGTCGCCAAGCTGCACGACGCTTTCAAGAAGGCACTGGATGATCCGGCCGTGATCGCGACGCTGGCCAAGTTCGACATGGTGCCGAACTACAAGAACACCGAGGACTACAAGAAGTTCGTGGCCGAGGTCACCGAGTCCGAGCGCAAGGTGATCGACACGCTGGGGCTGGCGAAGAAGACGAACTAGCGCTGAACGTCATCCTGAGGTGCGCGCTCTTGCGCGCCTCGAAGGATGGACACGGGCACCGCCGCCCTTCGAGGGCTACGCTGCGCTCCGCCGCCTCCAGCGACAACGCCAAGGCGTTGCGCGGGGGTGACGGTGATCTGAAAGTCTTACACATGAATAACGACACCAACGTCAAATTCCGCCTCAACAATTCCGAATTGTGGGGCGGGCTGATCGGGTTTGCGCTCGGCGGCTTCGTGATCTGGTCCGGCCTCAAACTGAAGCTCGGCACCATCAACGATCCCGGCTCCGGCTTCGTGCTGTTCTACACCGGCATCCTGATGTGCCTGTTCGCCGCCTCGATCATTTTCGGCGCATTGACCGAGGGAGGGCCGACGCTCGGCTCGCGCTGGGAGAATGCGCGCTGGGGCAAGCCGCTGCTGGTGATCGTCTGCCTGGTCGCTTTTTCCTTCGCGCTCAATCCGCTCGGCTTCCTGCTGTCGGCGATCCCGCTGGTGCTGTTGCTGTTGCGCGTGGTCGATCCGGTGCGCTGGACGCTCGCCGTTCCGATCGCGGTGCTGGTGCCGCTTGGGATGTGGTGGGTGCTCAAGCGGCTGCTCCTGATCCAGTTGCCCTCGGGCATGTTCGAAATCGGCTGACGCACCATGGATACGCTCCTCAATGTCGCCCATGGCTTTGGCGTCGCGCTGCAGCCGGTCAACCTGGTGTACTGCTTCATCGGCGTCTTCATCGGCACGCTGGTCGGCGTGCTGCCCGGCATCGGGCCCATTTCGGCGATGTCGCTATTGCTGCCGATCACGCTGTCGGGCACGCCGGAATCCGGCATCATCATGATGGCCGGGATTTACTACGGCTCGATGTATGGCGGCTCGACCACCTCGATCCTGGTCAACATTCCCGGCGAAGCCGCGTCCGTCGTCACCTGCATCGATGGCCACCAGATGGCCAAGCAGGGCCGCGCCGGGCCTGCGCTCGGCATTTCGGCCTTTGGCTCGTTCCTCGCCGGCACGTTTGCGCTGGTCGCGCTGATGCTGGTCGCGCCGAAGCTCGCCAGCGTTGCCATCGCATTTGGCCCGGCGGAATATTTCAGCCTGATGGTGCTCGGCCTCGTGGTGCTGACCTTCCTGACGCAGGGCTCGATGGCGAAGGCGCTGCTGATGGCCTGCATCGGTGTCGTGCTCGGCGTGGTCGGGCTCGACAGCATCAATGCGCAGCCGCGCCTGACGTTCGGCCGGGTCGAGCTGATCGACGGCATCGGCCTCGTCCCCGTGGTGATGGGCCTGTTCGGCATCGCCGAAGTGCTGCTGAATACCGAGCAGGCGATCAAGCGCGACGTCATCAAGGCGAAGATCACGAACCTGCTGCCGAGCGGAGCGGACTGGAAAGCCAGTGCCGGCCCGATGGCGCGCGGAACGATCATGGGCTTCCTCCTCGGCATCCTGCCGGGCGGCGGTGCAGTGGTGGCGTCGTTCGGGTCCTATGCGCTGGAGAAGCGGCATCCCGGCCAGCGATCGATCGTGCCGGAGGATC
>CAZSRR010000047.1:0-48379 GCA_964609175.1 uncultured Bradyrhizobium sp. | reverse complement strand
ACGGCATCGACATCGAATTCCACTGCAAGCCGCTCGGCGACACCGACTGGAACGGGTCCGGCATGCACGCCAACTTCTCGACCAAATACATGCGCGAGGTCGGCGGCAAGGACTATTTCGAGAAGCTGATGGCGGCGTTCGACAAGAACCTGATGGACCACATTGCCGTCTACGGGCCCGACAACGACAAGCGCCTGACCGGCAAGCACGAGACCGCGCCCTGGAATAAGTTCAGCTACGGCGTGGCCGACCGCGGCGCCTCGATCCGCGTGCCGCACTCGTTCATCAAGAACGACTACAAGGGCTATCTGGAAGATCGTCGCCCGAACTCGCAAGGCGACCCCTACCAGATCGCTTCCCAGATCCTGAAGACCATCGCTGAAGTCCCGACCGCCAAGGCGGCCGCCGCCTAGGCAAGTTCATACGCCGCCGGGTCTCCCCGGTTGCACCGTCGATCCGCCAGGGCCAAATCGCCCTGGTGGATCATTTCATTTTGATGACAACCGGTGATGTTATCTCTGGTTTGATTCAATTGATGCGGTCAAGGCCGTTTTCCTGCCTTGTGAACCGCGCTAGACAATGCCCCCGTGGGCTTGCCGGGGGACGCGGTATTGTTTGAAGGATTTTATAAAGTCAGGTTTCAACTTGGCACTGCGATCGGCCGCAGCGTCATGTACGCGCACGACGGCAGGATGCTCGGCGGCAATTCGGCGTTTGCCCACATAGGCAGCTACGAGAAGCGCGCCGACGGCGTCGATATCGTGGTCCAGACCTTCCGCCATAACTCCGACCCGAACTATCCTGCGATGGCGGGAAGGGATGATGCCACCTTGGTGGCGCGGGGCAGGCCCGACGGCGCTCTCTACCGTTTTGAGGGCGGTCTGAAGGAGCTTCCCGGCGTGGCGTTCCACTCGGTGATGACACCGCTCGAGCAGGACGCCGTTCCGATCGCCGGCGGAGTAGGTGAGGCTGGCATCGTCAACGGGCTCTATTCCATTCACACGCGCATGCTCGACGGCATCGATGGCGGCCTCACCGGCGTCATGCTGCTCAATGACGGTCGCATCCTGGGCGGTGACGCCTCGTTCTATTACATCGGCTCCTACACTTCCGAGAACGGTCGCTGGAAGGGCCAGATTCTCAACCAGGAACACACACCGGCCCCGGGGGAACACCCGATCTTCGGCGGCCACGAAGTCGGCATCGGTTTCTCCGGAACTTGCGACGCGGAGGGCGCGCATCTGGAGGCGACTGCGCTGGCCGGCAAGCGCAGTCTGCGCCTGACTGCCGTGCTCAAGCTGATGCGTCGGGTCTAGCTGCCATGAGCGAGACCATCCGCGTGCTGTCGACGCTGGCGTTGAAGGGCGCCGTGCAAGGGCTGGGGAGCCAGTATCAAGCCGCCGGCGGCATCCAGATCAACGCCGATTTCGCGCCAACCTTGGCGCTGTTGACCAGGCTGCGCGCGGGCGAGGCGGCCGACCTCGTCATCCTGACGCGCGAGGGGCTGGAAGAGGTGGCGCGAGAGGGCCGGGTGGCAGCGGACAGTTGCGTCGACCTCGCGCGCTCCTGGGTCGGCATTGCCGTCAAAGCTGGCGCGCCGCATCCCGATATCGCGACGGAAGCCGCACTGCGTGCCGCATTACTCGGGGCGCGCGCGGTGGCCTATTCGCGGCTCGGTGCCAGCGGCATCCTGTTCGCAAAGCTGATCGAGCAGCTCGGCATCGCCGCCGACATCAACGCAAACGCCGTGGTCATCCAGCAGGGCTTCACCGCCGAAAAACTGGTGAGCGGCGAGGCCGATCTTGCGGTCCAGCAAATCAGCGAGTTGAAGCAGATCGACGGCATCGAGGTGGTCGGACCCATTCCGCGCGAACTGCAAACGCCCGCGGTGTTTTCAGCCGGACGTATGGCGACGACGTCCAAAATGGACGAAGCGGACAGGCTGTTGCGATTTTTGGCCTCCCCCGAGGTTGCGCCGGCGCTCCGGGCGAGCGGGCTGGAGCCTTGAAGCATATTGGCTGACCGCTGCGGCGCGGGCGAGCAGCCGTGCCGACGCGGTTCGGTCCCTTACCGGGAGCGCGAAGCGCCGATTTCGATCGTGAACTCGGTCCGGCTTCCACAAGCGCGCCAGATGTCCTAAGCAGCGGCCGAAAAAGAATCCCTCCTTTCAGGCCCCCATGATCCGTCTCGATAACGTCAGCAAGCAAGTGGGTCACCAGATCCTCTTCATCGAAGCCTCCGCCGCCCTGCAGAAGGGCGAGAAGATCGGCCTGGTCGGGCCGAACGGGGCCGGAAAGACCACGCTGTTCCGGATGATCTCGGGCCAGGACGTGCCGGACGAGGGCCAGGTCTCGCTCGATCGCGGCATTACCATCGGCTATTTCAGCCAGGACGTCGGCGAGATGTCGGGCCGCAGCGCCGTGGCCGAGGTCATGGACGGGGCGGGGCCGGTCAGCGTGGTGGCGGCCGAATTGCGGGAACTGGAAGCGGCGATGGCCGATCCCGCGCGTGCCGACGACATGGACGAGATCATCGCGCGCTATGGCGAGGTGCAGCATCGCTTCGAGGAACTCGACGGCTATGCGCTCGACGGCCGCGCCCGCGAGGCGCTGTCCGGCCTCGGCTTCAGCCAGGAGATGATGGAGGGCGACGTCGGCGCGCTCTCGGGCGGCTGGAAGATGCGGGTGGCGCTGGCGCGCATCCTCCTGATGCGGCCCGACGTCATGCTGCTGGACGAACCGAGCAACCATCTGGACCTGGAAAGCCTGATCTGGCTTGAGCAGTTCCTGAAGGGATATGAGGGCGCGCTCTTGATGACCTCGCACGACCGCGAGTTCATCAACCGCATCATCAACAAGGTGGTCGAGATCGACGCCGGCTCGCTCACCACCTATTCCGGCAATTACGAATTCTACGAACAGCAGCGCGCGCTGAACGACAAGCAGCAGCAGGCGCAGTTCGAGCGCCAGCAGGCGATGCTGGCCAAGGAAATCAAGTTCATCGAGCGCTTCAAGGCGCGCGCCTCGCATGCCGCGCAGGTGCAGAGCCGGGTCAAGAAGCTCGACAAGATCGAGCGTGTCGAGCCGCCAAAACGCCGCCAGACGGTGGCGTTCGAATTCCAGCCGGCGCCGCGTTCGGGCGAAGACGTCGTCAGCCTGAAGAACGTCCACAAGGGCTATGGCAACCGCGCCATCTATCAGGGCCTCGATTTCATGATCCGCCGCAAGGAGCGGTGGTGCGTGATGGGCGTCAACGGCGCCGGCAAGTCCACGCTGCTGAAACTGGTGGCGGGTTCGACCGAGCCCGACGATGGCACGGTGGCGATCGGCGGCAGCGTCAAGATGGGCTATTTCGCCCAGCACGCCATGGACCTGCTCGACGGCGAACGCACGGTGTTCGAGTGGCTGGAGGATTCGTTCCCGCAGGCAGGGCAAGGCAGCCTGCGCGCGCTCGCCGGCTGCTTCGGGTTCTCCGGCGACGACGTCGAAAAGAAATGCCGCGTGCTCTCCGGCGGCGAGAAGGCGCGGCTCGTGATGGCGCACATGCTGTTCGATCCGCCGAATTTTCTGGTGCTGGACGAGCCGACCAACCATCTCGACCTCGCGACCAAGGAAATGCTGATCAACGCGCTGTCCGGATTCGAAGGCACCATGCTGTTTGTCTCGCATGACCGGCACTTTTTGGCCGCGCTCTCCAACCGCGTCCTGGAGCCGACGCCAGAGGGCCCGCATCTGTATGGTGGTGGCTACACGGAGTATGTCGCGCGCACCGGGCAGGAAGCGCCGGGATTGCGGAGTTAGCTGCTTTGGTTCGTATCCCGCTGCCGGGATGGACGCACATGCCGCCAGAGCAGTATCTTTATCCGTGGCATCGAAGGACAGCGCAACAGCCCAAATGGGCGCGGGATCAGCACCCATTTGGTGAGTTAGGGTAGTAACGTCCTGCCTTCAGCGCAAAATCTCGCGCAGCACCTCGCCATCGACCTGCTGCGGCCTGACGCCGAGAAGGTGCATGATGGTCGGCGCCACATCAACATTGCGCACGCGGCGGATCGTCGTGTCGCGAATCCGCGGGCCTGCAGCGATGAAGGTCGCGCTCATCGCCGGCAGTCTTGGATCGTGGCCATGAGCTCCGTAGAAACTCGGCATCGACAGCGTTGTCGTTGCCGCGTTGAACGGTGCGTCGCCAAGGCGCGCGACGCCAGGGTTTTGGATGCCGTCGAAATTGTAGCCGGGAGCCATCAGCGCGAACACGTCGCCGAAATCCTGGCCTATGGTCTTGCTGGTGCATTGCCCGATGCCGGCCTCGCACTGGAGCGGACGGGTTTCGATTACGGTGAAGAGCCGGCCGCCCTCGAGCGAACCGTTGAACTTCGGGTTGGGATCGACCGCATTCTTGACGGCATCGGTGATCTGCGTCACCAGCGCCGTGTAGGTGGCGGGATCGACGGTGCCGCCGGACTCACGCTGCTGAAGGTTGACGTAGATGTTGACCGCCGGCCCCGAGGTGCGGATCGCCAGATTGGTGGTGTCGATGCCGGCACTCCTGAGGATGTTGGCCATGCTCACGGAAGTATGGAACGGCGCGAAACCGTGGTCCGAGACGACGATGACGTTGCTGTCCGGGCCTGCCGCATCGGTGATTCGCTTCACCGCCTTGTCCGCCGTCTGATAGGCAAAACGGATGTAGGATGCGTAACGCGCGACCTTGGCCGGATCCTGGCCGGCGCCGATCGAGTTCGGGTCCTTCGGATTGGTCCCCTGACGGGGATCGGTGAGCAGGAACTGGTGTTCGGAGCCGTCTGGCTGCTCGATATAAATCATGACAAGGTCGGCATCGGGATTGTTCTTGATCGCGCGCTCGCCGATGTCGGCCTGGTAGCGCACGAAGGTCTTGACCATGTCCTCGTACATCGTCTCGATCTCGATGTCGGGGAAATTGGTGAAGCCCGGGCTCAGGCGCTGGGGAATGCGGAAGTCGGCCTGCGGGCGCCAGAACCCGATGTTGTTGTTGATGTCGTCGACATCGGCCAGCACCGGCGCATTGCGCGGAATAAAGTTGGCGCCGTAGCGGGCGAAGCGCACCACCGAAAGATCGGGCGCGAGCTGCGAGACGAAATAGGCGGCGCCGACCTTGGATCCGCTGCCGTCGAAGAAGAACGGCGCGTTCTCGCCGCCAAATTTGGCATAGGCGGGGCCGGTCGCCGGCGGGGCGAACGGTCCGGCCGTGATACCGCGCGTGGCGTCGAAGAAGACCAGGGTGTCGTAGTTTACCTTGGTGTCGTTAGTGGTGTCGATCGCGGCGACGCGGATCGCGTATTTGAGGTCGAGCGTTGCCGCACCGGTGCAGGTCGCGGGCGCAGCCGAAGCGCATGAGAAGGTCTCGATCGGCGTCGACGTCGCCAGCACCGGGCTGAACGAGAAGCGGCCTGCAGACTGGAGCGCCGCCGCGACCGCCGGATCGGACGTGAAGTCGGTGTCGGTGAGCGAAAAGCCCTGGGCGCCGAGGCCGCCAAATGCGCCGAACGGCACGGTGTAGTCGGTGATGCGGATCGGCGTGGCCGGCTGCACCACTGTGCCGTTGATCGAGATGTCGGCGCCGTCGGCGCCGGGCCACGTTGCGGTGACCACCTTTTTGCCCTGTTGACGCAGTTGCACCCATAGCGGCAACGCGGTCGGCCGATCCGAAGGTCCGAGCGGGCTCTGGCGATAGCCGCCGATCGGCGCGGCAAAGCCGCTGATGCTCGACGAAATCGGGCCGACGATCGCCTGGAAGGTGTTGGAGGGAATGTCGTTGTGGACCGCGTTCGAGCCGGTTGCGATCTCGATGTGTGATACTGCCGTCAGCGACGGCGAGGCCGTCACGTTCTGCACCGCCACCGCGCCGCGGCGGCTCAGCCGGGCCAGGCCGCCGGCGCGCGGCAGCACGCCTTCCTCGACGAACTGCCTGATGAAATCGGGCTTGGCGCCGTCGAGCGAAATGATCACCACCGGCGAACGGCGCCCGTGATGGCGGCGCTGATCATGGTCGCGATCACGCGAAGAGTCGGAACTGCGGTCGCCACCGTCGTTGTCCTGATCGGCGAGTGCCGGCAAGGCCACGCCAGTCAGCGTTGCTGCGAGCGCAATTGAAGATACCAAGAAAAATAGCTTTTTCATGTGACTGCCCCATGCTTTTGCTGCGCAATCCTTACTTGTGTATCTCAAGATGGCACGGAGATTATCGAGCGTGTCTGACGACGCGCGTGTGACGCTTCGGCGACGCATCTGCGTCGTTGCGTGAAGCTGTCGCGCGCATTCAATCGATGTCTGCGTCGCGCGAGTTTTAAAGATTCGCCAGCGCAAGCCGCCGCTGGTGCGTCGCGAACCCGTTCGTTGCGCTTGAGAAAATTGGGAGTGATACCGTGAAGCAGCTCAGGATCGATCGGCGACACGGTTGATGCGGTGACGAGCCGGAGGGCCGGCGGCGGCGGTCGCAAGAGTTTTTCTTAGCTTGTTTTTTTCTCAGCTTGTGACGACAGCGTTTTCAAGGAGCGACCATAGAGCCGGAGCTGCTCGATGCGCTGGAAGCACTTCGGAGCGGCAAAGCAAGGAAGTATGTCGTCGTCCTTGGCTTGTGAAGCCTGAGGCTCGCAGCTACGCTCTTGAAAAATTGGGGAGCGTAACGGACATGAAGCAGCTCAGGATCGGCGACATCACGATCGACGCGGTCATCGAAAGGGAGGGGCCGTGGCGCCGGCCGCAGGATTTCTTCCCGGCCTATGACGACGCCGTTTTCATGCATCATCTGCCTGGCATGGAGCCGGAAGTTTACGACAGCGCGCTCGGCATGATGGTGATCACCTACCAGACTTTCGTGGTCCGCACGCCGCGTTACACCATCCTGGTCGATACCTGCACCGGCGAGGACAAGGGCCATCCGCCGCCGTTCGACTTTCCCGGCAAGGAGCGCTGGCGCAACGAGCTGTTCGCGCTCGGCATCTCCTACGAGCAGGTCGATTACGTGTTCTGCACTCATCTGCACATTGACCATACCGGCTGGAATACCACGCTGCGCGACGGCCGCTGGGTGCCGACCTTTCCGAATGCCAAATACATATTTCACAAGAAGGAATATGCGGTGTGGGAGGCGGAGAATGCCAAGGGCGCCAACCCGCCGGGCTCGGTCTTTCGCGACAATTGTCTGCCGATTGTCGAGGCCGGACAGGCCGTTCTGGTTGACGACGATTACGCGCTCGACGATACCGTGACGCTGACGCCGACGCCGGGGCATTCGCCCTGCCACTGTTGCGTCAATATTTTCTCGAAGGGCAAGCGCGCGGTGGTGGCCGGCGATCTCATGCATCACGCGATCCAGTGCCGCGAGCCGGAATGGTCGGCAAAGCCCGATTGGGACCCGAAGCAGTCGGCGATCTCGCGGCGAAAATTCTTCGCGTCCGTCGCCGGCACCGACACGCTGATCCTGCCCGTGCATTTCCCGACGCCGACCGTCGGCCGGATTACCGCCGACGGCGACCGCTTCGATTATCGCTTCAAGCGGGACTGACGGAATGTCCGGCAACGCCGCTTGTGATCGTCGTCGGCGCCGGCTCGGCCAGCGCCGGGGGCGTCAACCGGCATTGCCCGCGACGACAAACCGACGCGACGGGACCGGTTGCTGCACTGTCTCCGGCATTTCGTTCGCCAACTGAAGGGCCTTTTGATGAGTACCGATGACGAAACCGACATGATCCGCGAAACGGTCGCGAAATTCGTGGACCGTGAACTGATCCCGCTCGAACCGAATTATTTGAAGTCCAAGCTGCCCGGCTCCGATCATCCGCAACTGACCGGCGAGCAGAAAGAGCGGCTGCGCACGGTGTCGAAGGATCTCGGCCTGTGGGGCCTCGACGCGCCGGAAGACCTCGGCGGACATGACCTGCCGACCCGCACCATGGCCGCGGTCCATGAGGAGCTCGGCCGCACCTGCGTGCCGTTCATCCTGCCGCCGGACTCGCCAAACCTGCGCATGCTGCAGGCGGTTGGAAACGAGACGCAGAAGCGCAAATACATGCAGCCCTATATCGAGGGGCGGATGGTGTCCGCGATCGCGATATCGGAGCCTGGGGCCGGCGGCGATCCCGCAGGCATGAAGACCCGCGCGGTGCTGGAGGGTGACCGGTGGGTGCTTAACGGCCGCAAGATCTGGATCACCAATGCGCGCAACGCCGACTTCATCATCGTCATGGCGCGCGTCGGCAACGATGCGCGGCAGGGCGGCATCACCTCATTCATCGTCGAGAAGGGCACGCCGGGCTTCATCATCGAGCGCGAAATCCCGATGCTGGGCGGCGAGTCGACCTACGAGATCGTGTTCGAGGATTGCCGGCTTCCGAAGGACTCCGTGCTCGGCGAGGTCGGCAAGGGCTATGCGCCGATGCAACTGCGGCTGCGGACGCGCCGGCTCGAAATGGGGTCGACCTGCATTGGCATCGCAAGGCGGGCGCTCGACATGCTGTGCGAGCACGCCACGCAGCGCGAAACCTTCGGCGTCAAGCTCGCCGAGCGGCAGGCGATCCAGTGGTGGGTCGCCGATATCTCGACGCGCATCCATGCCTGCCGGCTGATGGTACGCGATGCCGCCGACAAGACCGACCGCGGCGAGGACATCAAGCGCGAAGCCTCGATGATCAAGGTGTTTGCGACCGAGATGGCCTATGAGGCCTGCGATCACGCCATGCAGACGCTCGGCGCGCTCGGGATGACGCTGGAGCTTCCGCTCAATGCGCTTTCTCAGAAGGCGCGGCTGATGCGGATGTATGAGGGGCCCAGCGAGGTCCATCGCCAGGCGATCGCGCGCCGCGTACTGGGACTGCGGGGATAGCTATTTTCGCTCGCCGCCGGTCATCTCGGCGATACGTTCCGCCAGCGTCGTCATCACGAACGGCTTGGTCAGCACGCGCATGCCGGGCGCAAGCTGGCCGTTGCCGATGATGGCATTTTCAGCATAGCCGGTGATGAAGAGCACCTTGAGGTCCGGACGCGTCACGCGGGCCGCGTCGGCGAGCTGGCGGCCGTTGAGGCCGCCGGGCAACCCGACGTCGGTGATCAAGAGATCGATGTGCACGTCCGACTCCAGGATTCTCAGTCCTGACGGGCCGTCCGAGGCCTCGATCCCGGAATAGCCGTTCTCTTCCAGCACTTCCATCACCAGCATGCGCACGCTCGGCTCGTCATCGACGACCAGGACGGTCTTGCCGGTGCTTTCGCGGGAACCCGCCCTGTGCGATGCGCTCGCGTCGGCCTCGTTTGGATCGCCATAGTGCCGCGGCAGATACAGGCACATCGTCGTGCCGCTTCCCAGTTCGGAATAGATCCGCACCTGCCCGCCGGACTGCCTCACGAAGCCGTAGACCATTGACAGCCCGAGGCCGGTGCCCTGGCCGAGCGGCTTGGTCGTGAAGAACGGGTCGAAGGCGCGGGCGATGACGTCTGGGGTCATGCCGGTGCCGTTGTCGGTCACGCAGATCGAGAGATACTGGCCCGGCGGCAGATCGCGTTCCGCGGCCGTGCGCTCGTCGAGCCATTTGTTGGCGGTCTCGATCGTGATGCGGCCGCCCTCCGGCATCGCATCGCGCGCGTTGATGCACAGGTTGAGCAGCGCACTTTCGAGTTGCGACGCGTCGATCAGCGCCGGCCAAAGTCCGACGGCCGTCACGACTTCCAGCGTGATCTGCGGTCCGACGGTGCGCCGGATCAGTTCCTCGATGCCGATCACCAGACGATTCACGTCGGTCGGCTTGGCATCCAGCGTCTGCCGGCGAGAGAACGCCAGCAGGCGATGGGTGAGGGCGGCGGCGCGCTTCGACGCGCCCTGCGCGACGGCGACATAACGCTGCAGGTCGGCGGTGCGACCCTGGCGCAGCCGCGTCTCCAGCAATTCCAGCGAGCCGATGATGCCGGTCAGGAGGTTGTTGAAGTCATGCGCGATGCCGCCGGTGAGCTGGCCGACCGCCTCCATCTTCTGCGACTGTCGCAACGCCTCCTCGGCCTGCTTGCGCTCGGCGATCGCCTCGGCGATACGGACTTCCAGCGTCTCGTTGAGATTTTGAATCGCCGTCTCGGCACGCTTGCGCGCGGTGATGTCCTGGAACAGCACGGCGACCTGGCGGCGGCTGGGCGGTTCGATCCGGAACGCAGCCAGTTCGAGATGGCGTCCGGTGGCGACCAGTTCGCGCTCGAACCGGATCGGGATCCCCGTCCGCAGCACGCCACCATAGAGTTCGGCCCAGCCATCGGCTTCGTCCGGCACCATTTCGCGCAGCTTCTGGCCCACGACGTTGGGGATTCCGGCGTGCAGCTCGTAGGCCGGGTTGGCCTCGATATGGATGTAGTCGCTCAGCGGACCGTGAGGCCCGTCGAGAAATTCGATGATGCAGAAACCTTCGTCGATGGAATTGAACAGGGTGCGGTAACGCTGTTCGCTGTCGGCCAGCGCGGTCTCGGCGCGTTCCAGTTCACTGCTGTCGGCAACCAGGAGGGCACGCAGCCGGGCGTTCTCCGCCTCCAAGGCCGCGATCCGATGCTTGAGTTCTTCGGTCTCGACAGGGCTCACGGACACCTGCCGTTTGGAACCGCAAGAATTACGGTCGTTCGGGGGATATCAGCAACGCTACGTGACATGAAGTTCCAACAAGCGGGAATATTCCCGCTTGTAGCATGGCCTGCGGCCCCTTGGGCAAGTCGTCCCCGGCCCCAATCGGGCTCTGGGGCCGGGGAGACGCGATTATGCCGCCCGCACCTCCGAGAGGAAGCGGTTTACCTGCCCGGCCAGATCCTTGGACTGCGACGACAGCAGTTGAGCCGCTCCCAGCACCTGGTTGGCAGCAGAGCCGGTATCGTCGGCGGCCTTCTGGACGCCGGTGATGTTGGAATTGACTTCCTGGGTGCCGCGCGCCGCTTCCTGCACGCTGCGCGAGATTTCTTTGGTGGCGGAGCCCTGTTCTTCGATCGCGGCGGCAATCGCGGTGCCGATCTGGTCGATCTCGCCGATCACGTTGGCGACGTTCTGAATCGCGGTGACGGTCTCGTCGCTCGCGGTCTGGATCGCGGCGATCTGTTCGGAGATTTCGGTGGTCGCCTTCGCGGTCTGGCCGGCCAGCGACTTGACTTCGGAAGCGACGACCGCAAAGCCGCGGCCGGCATCGCCGGCGCGCGCGGCCTCGATGGTCGCATTCAGCGCCAGCAGGTTGGTCTGCGCGGCGATCGACTGGATCAGCGTCACGACGTCGCCGATCTTCTGCGCGCCCTCGGCGAGCGAACGGGCGGTGTCGCCGGTGCGGCGCGCATTGTCGACGGCGCGGGCGGCGATTTCGGTCGATTGCGCGACCTGGCGGCCGATTTCCGAGATCGAGGAAGACAGTTCCTCGGTGGCGCTCGCCACCGTCTGGACGTTGGCTGAGGTCTGCTCGGACGCGGCAGCGACGATGGCCGCCTGGCGGTTGGTTAGGGTTGCGGTCGACGACATCGACTGTGCGGTGTCTTCCATGACGGAGGCCGACGACGACAGTCCGCCGACCAGTTCGGTGACCTTTGCCTCGAACGCGCGGGTCAGTTCGTCGAGAACCTGGGCGCGGCGCATCTTGCCGTCGCTCTCGCTGGCCTTTTCGGCGGCGAGACGCTCGGCCTGGATCATGCTGTCCTTGAAGACGCCGACGGCGGCGGCCATCGCGCCGATCTCGTCGTTGCGACCGGCGCCGGCAATGTCGCCGGACACGTCGCCACCGGCCAACCGCGTCATCCTGGCGGTGAGATCGACGATCGGGCGGCAGACGTGGCGGTGAACCATGGCGATCAGGCCGACGCTGGCGGCGGCGACCGCAATGAGCACTGCGAGCGCGATCAGGAAGCTGAAGCGCGCGGCGGCGTAATTGGCGCCGAGTATTTGCTCGGCATTGTCGTAGAAGGCGTTTCGGAGGTCGATGATGGCGCCGAGGCCCTTCTGCGATTCAGCATAGAATATGTCGACATCGTGCTCGTATTTGCCCGACGCGGCACCCTCCTTGACGAGCTTCAACTCGTTGCCGAAACGGCCGACATAGGCTTCATTCATCTTTTCCAGCGCTGCGGCGACGTTGCGCGCCGTCGCCGGATTGCCGCGCAATTCCTGCAACGACATCAGAATCTGGTCGGCGCGGCCCTGGGAGCGGGAATACTCCATCTTCTCCGCTTCGGTGGCGGCGCGCTTGGCGCCAACGAGGTTCTTGTGGACGCTGGCATTGTAGCCGCCGACGTCGCGCAAATTCCAGGCAATGTTGGCATAGATCGCCTGCCGGTAGGCGTCGCCGTCTAGCTGCGCCATGCGGCGCACCTGCTCGTCCAGCACCTTGGTGACGGCCGCGTTGAACACCGCATTGTCGGCGACGATCTTCCGCGCGGCATCCTTGCGCGCTTCGGCCGGACCATCGATCGCCTTGTCCATGGCGGCACGCAACGCGCTGAATTTGACGTTCAGTTCGTCGATGCCGGCGCCGATCGTTGCGGCATCGTCGAGTCGGCTGGAGAGGTTCTTGCGGATCGCATTCATCTTCTCGCGCGCGGCGTCGGTCGGCTTGCGCATCTTGTCGTTCAGTTTGGCCCGGGTAGCGGGATCGACGACGGGCGGCCCGTAGAGAATGTTGGTGGCAAAGCCCCGCTCGGAATTCATGTATCCCGGGATGTCGCCGACCGCGCGCACCACTTCCAGCCGGCTTTGCGCCACCGACACGTTTTCCATGGTCTGATATTTGGAGGCAGCGACATAGATGGCGAGCCCGCCGCCGACGGCGGAAAGCGAAACGATGACAGCTGTGAGCAGGGAGCCAATTTTCATGGGATTTTGAACCATTTGCGCTGGTGCGGACATGCAGGCCACCAGTATAGGTGGTGCCGATTAATCCGTAGTTTACAGGGGGCGCGCGACGTCGTCGGTGCCCACAACCGGCAGTGCAAGGTGGTTCGGTAGGCCGGCCCTGATCGGTTGCCGCAGTTTCTGGCCAGCTGGGTCTGACCGCCGATCGCGACGGGTCGCGAAAGGCGGTGTAGTCGTCCAACTATCGCGCGTCTTCGGCAGGGCTCCCTGCGGCAGCTCGGGATTGGGGATGCGTTCTGGAGCCGATCGCCTGGCAGGACAATTGTGTCCACGTCCCGTCCGGTGTCTGCTGGTAGGCCTGACAGGGAGAGGACGCGACTGCCTCGTTTGCTTTCGCCGGAGGCAGGGCGGTGCCGGAGTTCCTGGCCAGTGTCGGCGCTGCCAGCGTGAGAAGCGCGGCCGCCGAGCCGAAGAAGATCGCTTGTCCTAGTCGCATGAGAAATCCTCCCCTGTCTCGAACGTGAGTGCCTCCTTCCTAAGGGAGATTGTGGAATTTTTCGGAATTGCCGACCAGCGTCCGCAAGGCTTGCTTAACACTTTGCTAACGGCCGGCGGTGTGGGTTCAACGCAGCGCCGGCATGGTGCGCGTATGGCGAAGGACGAAATCAGTGGCGCAGCCGGGCGATCGTGCCGGCCACGATCTGCATCGTGACGCCGACCACCCATGCCGCCATGATGACCGATACCCACGCCAGATTCGGATCGCGGCGCAGCACGATCACGACGACGCAGGTGAACGCCGACAATGCCGCAAGGAAGGTGCCGATCGCGCTGAGCAGTTCTGGCGTGTCGATTTTTCCGACCCAGGCGCCGTCGGCCGGTTGCGCGCCTGACGGCTTGATCGGCAACGGCGGCGTATCAATGCCAAGATAAAAGCCGACGGCGCCGCCGATCATCATCAGGAGCAGGAAGCCTTGATTGGTGAGCGCGGAATGGCTGGTGCCAACCAGCGCGGCCACAAACAACCCGCCCGCTGCGCCCGCCATGGCGAGGCCAAGGCGTTCCAGAACGTGGGCCACTTTCCGAACACGAGTTTGCATGGGCTTTGCCCCGCCGATTGTGGATCGAGACTAGGACGGTTTTAAATGACGCGGAAGCAACCTAATGGTGCAGTTGATGGGCAGCGTTGATGCATCGCAAGGTGCGCCCAGCCCGGCGGATGGCCTTTCGCCAAACGACCCTTGGCCTGTAGACTTGGCAAGGATTTCTCGGCGGAGGGGTGAACATGGGCCTGCTCGACCATCCATTTGATTCTGCTCGCGAGGCTGCGCTTGTCACTGGAGCCGGCAACGGGATCGGACGCGCGATCGCGCAAGCCCTGGTCGGCGAAGGCGTGCGGACGGTATTTGCCGATGTGAACGGAGACACGGTGACCGCGGCGATCGAGGCGTCGGCACGTCCGGAACTGGCCGTGCCCTGGATCGGCGATCTCGCGGAGGCCGCGGCGCGCGATGCGCTGCTGGCCGAGGCAACCGGCGCGCTCGGGCGGGTGACGCATTTCGTTCACAGCGCCTCGCCGCCGCGCCGGGAGGTCGATCACGCGATGGGCGTGACGACGGAAATCTGGGCGCGAATGCATGCGGTCAATCTGGAGGCCGGCTTTCACCTCTCGCGCGAGTTGGCGCGGAAGCTGATCGCCGACAAGCAGCCCGGATCGTTCCTGTTGCTGACCTCGCTGCATGCCGGTACGCCGCGCAATCTGCCGCATTACTCGACGTCGAAGGCTGGACTCGCGATGCTGGTCCAGGAGCTGGCCAAGACGTTCGGCCGCTACGGCATCCGCGTCAATGCGCTGGTGCCGGGCGCGATCGCGGCCGGTGGTTTTGTCGCCGATCCTGCGCTGGCGAGACACATTCCGCTCGGCCGGCTGGGCGAAGCCGCCGATCTCGCGCCGCTGGCGCTGGCGGTGCTGTCGAACCGGATTTCAGCCTATGTCACGGGTGCCGCTATCGTGATCGACGGCGGCCTGTCGCTGACAAACTGGTTCTCTCCGCCGGAACTGGGGGAACTGTAGATTACAGGCTTGCGCCGCAGCCGGGATTCAGTGGAACCTGCCGAGCATCGACGCGAACGGCAGCACCAGGATTTCGTTGTCGAGGTCGTCGCTGACGTACAACGTCCAGTCGCGCCAGTCTTCGGGGCCTGGGCCTGCAATCAGCGATCGCACGGCCCACGCGGCACGCTCATGTGCTTCAAACAGATTTCCGACCGCCGTGCCGCGCTGATCGACGCACACGCCATCGGAATTCGAGTAGTGGAAATAGACTCGCGCCATGTCCGACTCCCGCAACCGCGACTCACGCTGAAAAATAGCAGGCGGAGAATCGGCTCGATATTCGGGATATTGCGGCCGGAATATTACGGGTACGGGATCGCAGCGCGGGCAATCAGCAGAGCTGTCAGAGCCTATTCAAAAATATCATAGGCGGCTGGGGAACGAGACGTCCGGTTTTGCCGTTTTGAACGCAGCCGCGGCAAACCACCGCGGCTTGAGTTGACGACTGGGCTGACCTGGGCTGGTTTCAACCCTGGGAGGTACGACATGATGTCAGAAATGCAGATCCACACGATCGCACGCCAGATGATGGAAAAGCATGGCCTCACCGCCATCGCTCAGGCGGCCAGCAATGCGCAAGCCTGCGAGAGCAAGGGCAATGTCGAGGAAGCCAGGGAGTGGCGTCATGTCGTGGACGCCATGAAGATGATGCGGGGACCGCATCAGAGCTGAGTTTTGTGAGACTTGAGGGCTAAGGCGCTGGCCGCGTGCGCGCGACCGGCGGTCTTGTCGTGCAGCGCCGTCAGCGTACCGGCATCGGCGGGCGGACCACCGGTTGTCCGTCGTCGGCAAGGGTTTGCGCGGGCGGTGCCGGCGGTAAGGGCGCTGCCGCCTGCGGCGGCGGGGGCGGCGCTACCGGTGGCGGCGGCACATAGGCGGGCGAATAGGCCGCTACAGGTTTCGGTTTGCGCGCAGGCGGCTGCGCGGCCGGGCGCGGGTTAGGCGGCGTCAGCGCCGATACCTTGGGCTTCGGGCTTTGCTCGACGGGCCTGGTTTCGGCGGCCTTGGCTTCAACCGCTCTGGTCTCCATCGCCTTGGCGAGCTCTCGCGTCATCTGCGCCTGACTTGCCTTCAGTTGCGCGATGGTGGCCTTCAATTCCTCCACTTGCTGGCCCATCGTGGCGAGATCCTGCGCCATTGCTTGCAACTGGCTCGATTCTGCAACAGGTGGCGCCGCAGCGATCGTAGCCGGGGCGGGCTGCTCGGGGACCGGCTCCGCTACCGGCTGTTGCGGAAGGGGGGCCTGATCCCCAGCGCTTGCGGTCGCAGCCGGAGTACCCGGCTGCGCTGCGGCGTTTGGCTTGATAACGGATGGCAATGCGGCAAGTACGAAGGGCGGCGTCCATTCGGCGGCCATCGCCTTGGCTTGGTCGCCATATTGCTGCCAGGCAGCGGCAGTCGTGGCGCCCAACAAGGCGAGCGCCGCCAGCGTCGCGCGTTTCGCCCATTTCGATGTCGGTTGTGCGCCGGGAAGCCTCGAAGCATCCAGCGTAATCTCGCTCGGTCTCGCAGTCTCGACCGGCATATCGCGCGCGTCCGGGCCGCGAAATGACGGCTCGACCTGAGAGATCGGTACGCCGACAGAAATCGGCGGGGCGACCTGCACGGGCGGTGCTACCGAGGCTGCGGCGGGATCGTGCGCCAGCGGCGGCGCTTTCTCGGCATGCGCGGCCAGCAGCTTTTCGATCGCACGGACGTCGTGCGCGTCGGTCTCTTTGGTCGGCGTGGATTGCATTGGCGGTCCCTTGCTCAGTCCAATGTCACCCGCATCGGGCGGCGAGCATGCTCTTGCGGCGTCAAATTTGCCAGCAAGGCCTTTGTCCAGGCGACCACACGGCCAGCGAGGTTTGACCAAAGCAAGGCGATCTCGTGGAGAGGTTGCGGCTGTGGGTTCCCGTGCGGGAACCGCAATGGAAAGATCGTCAATACTTTACAGGAGTTTCTTGATTTTCACGCCGCGAGCGAGGCCGCCAAAGGCAACCTGTCTAAACGGCGATGCCTGCACCGTCGGCGCGTTGCCGGGCGTTCCACTTGGGACCGGGCCCGCGCATGTAATGGCGCTCGGGGCGATAGGGATCGAAGGTGCGCTCGACCAGGCGGCGGCATTGCACCATCATTGCTTCAAGCTGGAGCAGCAGCACCATGATGGGGCGCGCGGTAAGCATGGTCGGCTCTCAGTGCGGTTTGCCCAGGACGAACGCGAACGGCAAAATGAAAATCTCTTCGTCGAAATCGTCGCTGACATGCACGACCCAGTCGCGCCAGTCTTCTGCGTCGCGTCCCATGATCAGCGAGCGGACGATGCCGGCGGCGCGGTCGCGCGCCTCGGCGAGATCGCTCACTGATTCTCCGGAGCGGTCGATCCGGACCTCCCGGGAGCTCGAACAGTGGAAGTAAACCTGGGTCATTTTGGCCTCCTGCGCTCAGAAACGAGCCGCACCTATTGGTACGAAGCTAACCGCAGAAAGTTCTGCCTATCCGTGATGCATCTCACAGTCGATCGCTAGGATTTTGTTAATGCTGTAGTGGTGAAGTTTTGGGCATGGAATGGCAGCGGAACCGGACTTTCCGAGCCGGCAGTTGCGAAGAAAGGCCGACGGCGTAACGCCCGTCGGCCTTTTTGCTGGGACTGACCAAAATCGACCATCGTCTGAGAAACTCACGGCGGCGTGAAATTGAATGCCGGAACCAGTATCCGTTGCCGCCCGTTCGCTTCCATATTTTTACGGAGGACGGACGATGAGGAAACTGACACTGCTGGGGGCGGCTGCGATCGTGGCAACGGCGCTGGCAACGCCTGCAATCTCGCAGGAAGCGACGCAGGAGCCCGGTATGATCGGGTTCAACTACCCGAATTCGGACTATCTGCGCGGTGGATATGGCGTGCGTACGCCGAGCCGCCACGACCACAGCTACTATCATGGTGGTTATGGCCCTCGCGCCTATTATGGGCCCAGTCCCGCCGGCGTGGCCGCGGGCGTCGTCGCCGGATCGGCTGCTGCGATCGCTGGGGCGCCGTATTACGATTCCTACGGTTACTATGAGAGGCGGTACTGATACAGCCAATCGTTTGCGGCAGAGAAGCGGTCGGCAGACCGCTTTTTGTCGCTTCGCTACAATGCATTGGGCTCATACAAGGGAGCAGCTGGTTCGGCAGCCTGCTCTAACGTCGTGATTGGGTGCCATGAGCAACCGAGTTCTTGTCCTTTACGGCTCCTATCGGTCCGATCGCATGGGCATTCGGCTCGCACAATTTATTGTCGAGGGTCTTGCCGCACGGGGCGACGACGTCGACCTGATCGATGCCAAAGAGGTTGGGCTGCCGATGCTCGATCGGATGTACAAGGAATATCCGAAAGGCGGCGCTCCGGCTGCGCTGGAAAAGCTCGCCGGACAGATCCGCGCCGCCGACGGCTTTGTGTTCGTCACCGGTGAGTATAATTGGGGCATTCAACCGGGTCTGAAGAACCTCACAGACCATTTTCTCGAAGAATGGTTCTGGCGTCCTGCCGCGATCGCGAGCTATTCCGCCGGCCGCTTTTCCGGCGCGCGCGCCGCGCTGGCTTGGCACGGTACGCTTTCCGAAATGGGCATGGTGGTGATCTCCAGTTCGATCGCCGTCGGGCCGATCGCACAGACACTGACAGAAGATGGCAAGCCGGCGGGTGAGGGAGGCAAAGCGCTGTCGCGCGCGTTTCCGCGCTTTGCCGACGATCTTGGTTGGTGGATGGAGGCGGCGAAGGCGCAACGCGAGCGGAAGACCCCGCCCTATTGAGCAGATGATCGATCGGGCCGCGATTGCAGCGCAATAAGGGCGGAAGCGCACCCATTTTCGCCACGCATGGACAGCAGATTGCGCGGCACTGCCAACTTGTCCCGCGCCGCTGGCGGGATCTCCGCACCGGAAAATCTATGTTGCCCATGAACACGCGCTGCAGTCTGCTCGTTCTTGCGCTCACGGCCACGCTCGGCTCGGTCGCCGTTGCGCAGAACCTCGATCGGGGCAAACCGGCACCAAAACTGTTCGCCGAAAGCTGCGCATCTTGCCATCGCAGCCCGCGCGGGTTGGCGAAGGGTCGCTTTAACTTCACGCTCTATCTGTATCTGCAAAAACACTATTCCGCCGGTTCAAGTTCAGCTTGGGCGCTGGCCAATTATCTGGAATCGGTCGACAGTGGAAAGCGCGCCGCGACGAAATCTGCAGCCAAAACAGGGGCGTCGCGGTCACGCCTGCTGCGACCGCCGGCGCCAATACCAGTGCGATAGCGCCACAGTCACGACTCGCTCTTCGCTGCGCTACGAAATCTCCCCAACCTCGCCATCTTTTTGTCCCTTGTTGGCCTAGCATTCAAGGCGTGCGTGTGGCGGGGAGTACGACGATGGTGGTGGCTGAGCTGCGGACCAAGGTGGAGAAATACGAAACCAAGGCCTCGCGCTGCGAGCAGCAGGCGCGGGAGGCAACCGACAAGGCCCAGCAGTCGTTTTACGAGGTACTGGCCAGCTACTATGGCAGCCTCGCTACCGATTTTCGCAGGATTCTCGAGAAGCGGCTTATTGCGTAACGACGATTGCCGATCGTCCAGCAGAGCGTAGCGACATCCGGGACAGTGTTGATGTAGTCTCGGATGTCGCAATCTCATCCGTTCTTCTGACGGCGGCTATTTTCGCGACATCGCTCGGCTTCGTTCTGCAAGCTTTACCATCACCTGCAAGGTGTGATTGGTCGGAGTGGGCACACCGAGCTCGGCGCCTTTTCGTACCACATGACCGTTGAGAAAATCGATCTCGCTCGGTTTTCCGCGTGCAAGATCCTGCGCCGTGGAAGATTTCTGCTGCGGCATCATGTTCGGAATGTTCAGGATATTCGCAAGCAGGTCGTCCGGCAGCAACACGCCGTTGGCGCGGGCAACGGCGATGGCTTCCCGCACCGCGCGCGTCACGACGGCCTTTGCGCCTTCGACCTCGAGCAGCGGGCCATAGGAAATATCGGCGACCGCCGACAGCGCGTTGAACGCGCAGTTGATCACGAGCTTGCTCCACAGCGTGACCTCGATGTCGTCGGATATCGTGGTGTGGATGCCGGCGGCTTCGAGCGTCTGCGCCAGCGCTTCGCTTGCCGCAGAGCGACCGATGGCAAGGTCGCCGCCGCCGTGATGCCTGACGTGGCCGGGCCCGGCCATCTCGCTGCCGACATAGACCACGGCGGCAATGACCGGCTGGCCGATGACATCGGAAAGACGCTGCGCGTTGTCGACGCCGTTCTGCAGGCTGAGCACGGAAGTGCCCGGCCGTAGCTTACCCATGAGCGCGCGGCCGGCTTGTGCGGTGTCGGCCGATTTCACGCAGACCAGCACCAGATCGGGCGAGGCCAGCGTCGCCGTATCGATGGCCGCCTTGGCGGGCAGGTGGCCCTTGAACGTCTTGAGATCCAGCAGCAGGCCGTTTGCATTGATGGCCTCGACATGCGCGGGCCGGCCGACGAACGTCACGTCATGCCCAGCTCGCAGCAGCAGCCCGCCATAATAACATCCGACCGCGCCGGCGCCGATCACCGCGACCTGCATGGGGGTTTCTCCTCAAGTGCCCTGCGTGCTGGTTTCGAGAATTTCCGCCAGCGCCGACAACAGCCGCTCGATCTGCACGTCGGTGCCAACGGTGATCCGCAGGTAGTCCGAGATCCGCGGCGCGGCAAAATGGCGGACGATCACCGCGCGTTCACGCAGCGCACTGGCAAGTGCTGCGCCCTCGCGCGCAGGATGGCGCGTGAAGACGAAGTTGGCGGAGGATGGCAGCACTTCAAAACCGAGCCTGCCCAATCCCCGCGTCAATCTTTCCCGTCCTTCGATCACGCGCGTGCGGCTTTGCTGGAAGTAGGATTCGTCCTCCAGCGATGCAATGGCGCCGGCCAGGGCGGGGCGGCCCAGCGGATAGGAATTGAAGCTGTCCTTGACGCGCGTCAACGCCTCGATCAGGTCGGCGTCGCCGATTGCATAACCGACCCGCAGGCCGGCCAGTGCGCGCGATTTCGACATGGTCTGAACGACCAGAAGATTTTTGTGGGAGGCGATCAGCGGGATTGCGGTTTCGGCGCCAAAATCGACATAGGCTTCGTCGATCACGACCGGCGCATCGGGATGATCCTGCAGCAACGCCGCAATCTCGGACCGCGGCAGCGCGACCCCTGTCGGTGCGTTCGGATTGGGGATGATGATTGCACCTGCGGGCCGGCGGTAGCCTTCGATTCGGATTTGCATGTCCCGGTCGAGTTGCACGGTCTGATAAGCGATGCCGAACAGGCGACAATAGACCGGGTAGAAACTGTAGGTGATGTCGGGGAACAGCAGCGGCGCGTCGTGCTTCAACAGCGCCGCGAAGGCGTGAGCCAGCACTTCGTCCGAGCCGTTGCCGACGAACACCTGTTCGGGGTGCACCTCATGATAGGCGGCCAGCGCCGTGCGCAGCGCCGAGGCCTGCGGGTCGGGATAAAGCCGCAGGGTGTCGGCTGCCTCGGCGCGAACGGCCTCCAGCGCGCGCGGTGAGGGACCGAACGGGCTTTCATTGGTGTTGAGTTTCACCAGGTCCTCGATGCGCGGCTGTTCGCCCGGCACGTAGGGTTTCAGGTCGTGCGTCAGGCGGCTCCAGAAGCGGCTCATGCTTTCCTCTTGCGTGGAGGGCGGATTACAGCCCTACGGAGTGATTGCGATACATTCGAACTTGCGCTCGGGGTGAACGAGCTGCGCCGCGCTTTCGACGATGCGCATCTCTTCGGTGCCGCGGGCCGCGGTGCGTTCCAGCACGGCGAAGATCGCGGAAGCCGCGTGGCTGAGCGCATCAGGCGTGCGCGACCCGCCGACGCGCGCGGCAGCGAGCAGCGCGGCGAACAGATCGCCGGTGCCGCTTGGACTGATCGGCAATTTTGGCGTGCGCACGCGCCAAGCTTCGCCGCGTTCGACGGCGACGCTCTCGATCTCGCCGCCGGGCGTATCGGCGAGTTCGGCGCTGGTGACCACGACCGTACCGCGCGCCATGAACGCGCGCGCCGCTCTCAGCAATTGATCGATCGTGGCCGCTTTCGCCCCGCTCAGCCATTCGAATTCGAAATGATTGGGTGTGACAATATCGGCAAGCGGGCAGAGCAGGTCGCGCACCAGCGGCGGGATGTCGGCATGCACGAACAGGCCGCGGTCGCGGTCCCCGATCACGGGATCGCAGCAATACAGCAGCGACGGATTCTTCGCCCTGGCGCGCGCGACGAAATCCGCGACCACCGTCGCGTTGGCGGCCGAGCCGAGATAGCCGGACAAGATCATCTGCGCGGCATCGACAGCACCCCGTTCCTCGATGCCAAGAAGCAGGTCGGCCAGCAGATCCGCATCGACCGCGCGGCCGCGGACGGTCGGGTAGCCCGGCCGGTTGCTCAACAGCGTGGTCGGCACGGCGACGACGTCGATGCCGTGCATCTGCATCGGAAACACCGCTGCGCTGTTGCCGACATGGCCGTAAGCGACCTGCGACTGGATCGAAATCACGTTCATCATCAGAGTTTGTGGATTAACTATTTTGCCGGCGCTGGAACCCGTCGAGGTTAACACATTGGTTATTTGTTTGCGGGCATTTTCACAACCTCATTGAACAGGGAGGTACCATGTCTGACGTCTCCATTCCCGGCGGCAAAATCCGCTCGTTCGTCGAGCGGGTCGAGAACATCGATGGCGAATTGGCCGAGCTGAACGAACAGAAGAAGGAAGTGTTCGCCGAGGCCAAGGGCGAAGGCTTTGACGTGAAGATCCTCAAGGAGATCATCAAGCTGCGCAAGCAGGACCAGGACGAGCGCGACGAGCGCGAGAGCCTGCTCGACCTCTACATGCGCGCGATGGAGACCGCGTCGGAAGACAAGGTCGCGAAGGCGGCCTGAGTTGGCAGGCAGGGCGGTTGGCGCCAGCGCAATCTACCGCTCCACGGCGAGCGGATTGCGATCCGCCAATCCGCTCTACGAGATCTGCAGGCGCGTGGGTTGAACGCGCCTGCCGGCCACGTTAAGCGTCCACAATGAACGGGCCGGACGGCGGCGGCAATATTCCAGCGCGACCATCGCAAGCGATGCCGGCCCTGCTCGGGATGGCCTGCGGCGCGGGGGCTGCGTTGTGCTGGGCGCTCGGCTTCGTGGCGACCCGGCACGGGCTGAAGATTGGGTTTACGCCGCCCGATCTGTTGATGCACCGTTTCCTGTGGTCGGGCATCGCGTTCCTGCCGCTGGTGCTGCGCGCGGGCGTGAGCGATCTCGGCGGCATCGGCTGGCGCCGCGGCCTGGTGCTGATGGTGCTGGGCGGGCCGGTGATGTCGCTCATCAGCTATACCGGATTTCTGTTCGTCCCGCTCGGTCATGGCAGCGTGATCCAGCCGTCGAGCGCCACGCTCGGCGGGTTGCTGCTGGCCGCGGTATTCCTGCGCGAGCGGGTGCCGGCGTCGCGCGTCGCGGGCGCGGTCGTCATCGTCGTCGGACTGGCGGTGATCGGCACAGAGTCGATCGGGAAGATCGGCTCGCACGGGGTATTCGGCGATCTTCTGTTCGTGATGACCGGCCTGATGTTCGCCGGGTTCGGCACGTTGCTGCGGCACTGGCGCGTCAATGCATTCTCCGCGGCGACCGTCATCAGCGTGCTGTCGCTCGCGTTGCTGCCGGTCTATGCGGCCTTCATCGGATTTGCCGGCGTGATCGCTTTCGGCTGGTGGGAGAACGCGCTGCAGGCTCTGGCGCAGGGTATTTTGGCCGGCCCGGCCGCGCTCTATCTGTTCGCCTACTCGGTGCAAACCATCGGCGTGGCGCGCGCCGCGGTGTTTCCAGCGACCGTGCCGGCGCTGACGCTTCTCAACGGATGGCTGCTGCTCGGCGAGCCGCCGACCGCGTTGCAGGCCGCGGGGCTCGCGACGGTGCTGTTCGGCTTCTATCTTGCGCAACGGCAAAGATAATGGCCGCACCGCTTCGCGCGACGCAGGCCATCAAGCGATGCGAAGTGAACTCGTTGTTAAGAAACGCCGCGCGCCGATTTGAACGATTCCGATTCGTTCTTTGAGAACAAAGTGGAGTCGGACGGAGAACGAAGCTGGTCGCTTCGCTCGTCCGTCCCGCTCATGGCTGGCGAACCGTGCTGCGCGTTCGCTTATCGGCAGGAATGCGTTTTGCCGTCGTAGCCGCGATATGTACCCGATGCGGCATTGTAGGTGCGGTAGCGGGTGCAAAGCATCACGATGGTCCGCCCGCGCGGCTTGTTGGCCGCCCGGGTCCGATGCAGTGGCTTGCCGTGCTCCACGCCCTTGCTGCGGGAAGCGAGTCTTGAAGATTTGGCAACGGGCTTGTTCTCCAGAGCGGGCTTGCCGTCCGCGCTGGTTGCCTTTTCCCCGGCAGGCGTCGGCTTGCCTTCGGCAACGGCAGGTTTGGCCGGGATAGGGGAGGTCTGCTCGACAGCGGTGGCCTTTTCGGTCGCGGCAGCCGGCTTTTCCGCGGCAGGGGCGGGCTTGGTTTCCGCCGCGACCGGCTTGTCTACGATGGCAGCGGGCTTTTCCTGCGCGACGGCCGGTTTTTCCTCGACAGGCGCGGGCTTCTGCCCGACGACGGCGGGCTTTTCTTCTGCGGGCGCTGGCTTCTGCTCGACGACGGCGGGCTTTTCTTCTGCGGGCGCTGGCTTCTGCTCGACGACGGCGGGCTTTTCTTCTGCGGGCGCTGGCTTCTGTTCGACGACCGCTGACTTTTCTTCCGTAGCCGCTGGCTTCTGTTCGACCACCGCCGGCTTTTCTTCCGCAGGTGCGGGCTGTCGCTCGACCACGGCGGGCTTCTCCTCGACAGCCGCCGGCTTCGGCTCGGCAATCGCAGCCGGCTTTTCTTCCGTGGCGGCTGCCGGCTTCTCCTCCGCCGGTGCCGCAGGCTGCGCCGCGGTCGGAGCCGGATTGTCAGTGGCTGATGTCTGCGCGAGCGCTTGCCCGCCGGCCATCGTGAACAAGACGCAGCAAAGCAGGCCGGCGCGCGCGGCGGCGGTCGGAAAAACGGACAAACGCATGGAATGATACTCAGCTGATGTGGACCCCGCGAATGCTCCACACGCATTTGCGGCAAGTGTGTGATCGGGACGATGCTTTTGCGCGCGACAAAGCGCATCAGGCGCGAAGTGTGTGCCGGCGGCTACAGGCTGCAACCGTGGAGTGTGCGAGGCGACGTGATCCGACCCGTCGCGCGAGCGCGTGCCAGGCCAATTTCTTAGTCTGGCGCATGCCGGGTTTTCCTGGAGACGTTCCACCCGGAATTGGATGGCGCAGCTGCGGCTTGTGGTCTATGTTGTGGGGATGCTTCGGCTTTTATGTCTGTTCATTGCTGTCGCCTTCGCGCTCGTCTCGACTGTGGCTTCTGCCGAGCCGGTGAAGCGGCGGGCGGCGCCGCGCTGGCACGGTTATGGCTTTCTGCCGGGCTACCAGCAGCCGCTGAACAACAGCGCTCCGCTCTACAAGCAGAAGGACGCGCTGCAGCGGCTGGCCCGCCAGAACCGGCGTCCCTGGTACATCGACCGGGTGCCCTATTATTACGGCTGGGACGGCGAGCCACGCTATTTCGGGCGGCCCGGCTTCTATGGCGGCCGCTATAATGGCGGCAGTTTTGGCCCGTGCTGGACGCGAACGCCGATCGGGCCGGTGTGGAATTGCGGATGACTTCGCGCTAATCCGCCCTGCGCGTGCTCCCCTTGACAAGATCGCGCCTCGCCGCCGGAATGGCACGTAGCGCAAAAATGCGCGGCGTTACGCCAGACGCATCAAGAACAAGGGGAGGGTTTGCGAATGTTTCGCCAGATAATGCGTCATGCCAAGAATTTCGTGCTGGCCGCGTTTGCGGTCGCAACCCTGTTCGTCGCAAGCAGCGCTCAGGCGGCCTTCCCGGAACGGCCGATCACGCTGATCGTGCCGTGGGCAGCGGGTGGCGGCACCGATGCGGTGGCGCGGCAGATCGCCACCATGCTGGAGCGTGATTTGAAGCAGCCGGTGAACGTCGTCAACCGCACCGGCGGCTCCGGCGTGGTCGGCCACCAGGCGATCGCGACCGCGGCGCCGGACGGCTACACGATCGGTCTCATCACGCTCGAGATCACGCTGATGCACTGGGCGGGGCTCACCGATCTCACTTTTGAAAGATTCACGCCGCTTGGACTGGTCAACCAGGATTTCGCGGCGATCCACGTCAAGGCGGACAGCCCATTCAAGAACGTCAAGGAACTGTTCGCGCATATCAAGGCGAACCCGAACAAGGTGGTGGCGTCTGGCACCGGGCAGGGCGGCAGCTGGCACGTCGCGCTCGCCGGCCTGATGCAGGCCGACGGACTGTCGCCGACTTCGATCCGCTGGGTGCCGTCGACGGGCGCCGCGACCGCGCTGACGGATCTCGCCGCCGGCGGCGTCGATTTCGTCGCGTGCTCGATGCCGGAAGCCGAGGCGCTGATCAAGGCCGGGCGCATCCGCAGCCTCGTGTTCTTCTCGCCAAAGCGCGCACCGAATTTTCCCGATGTGCCGACCACCGAGGAGGCGACCGGCCACAAATGGCACAAGGGCGTCTGGCGCGGCTTTGCGGCGCCAAAAGGCCTGCCGCCGGAGATCGCCAGGACGTATGAGGCTGCGATCAAGAAGGCGTGGGACAGCGACGAGTTCAAGGAGTTCATGACCCGGCGCGGCTTCGACATGATCTATCTGGATGCGGCGAAGTACGGCGAGTTCATGAAGTCGGACGACGAGGACAACGGCAAGGCGCTGAAGTCGCTTGGGTTGGCGAAGTGAGGGATCGGGCCTGCATGTTCCGGTCGACCGATCCACCCCCGATTTGTCTGTAATAGTATTCGACATCGAGTGCGCTATATAGCTCGCCATCGCTACTCGTCGAGGCGGAATGGCGCACGATCACGCTCACCACGGACACTCCCACGGACATGATCACTCCCATGGTCACGCCGGCCACAGCCATGCGCCGGATAGTTTCGGCTGGGCCTTCGCGGTCGGCGCCTCGCTGAACTCCGCCTTCGTCGTCACCGAGCTGATCCTCGGCTACGCCGCCAATTCGCTGGCGCTGATCTCGGATGCTGTCCACAATCTTTCGGACGTGTTCGCGCTGCTGCTGGCGTGGGGCGCAGCATGGCTGTCGCAGAAGCGTCCGACCGAGCAGCACACCTATGGCTATCGTCGAGCCTCCATCCTGGCCGCGCTATTCAACGCCGGCCTGCTGCTGGTCGCGGTCGGCGGCATTGCCGTCGAGGCGGTCAACCGGCTTTACAGCCCAGCGCCGGTCGCGGGCTGGACGGTCGTGGCGGTTGCAGCGCTCGGCGTCGGCGTCAACGGCGGTACTGCGCTCTTGTTCATGCGCGGCCGCCACGGCGACCTCAATGTCCGCGGTGCCTATCTGCACATGGCGGCGGACGCCGGCGTCTCGCTCGGCGTCGTGGCGGCGGCGTTGATCATCATGGTGACGGGATGGCTGTGGCTCGATCCCGCCATCAGCCTCGTCATCGCCGCGGTCGTGTTCTGGAGCGGGTGGGGGCTGGCGCGCGACAGCGTCAACCTCGCGCTCGACGGCGTGCCGCGCGGCATCGAACTGGTCAAGGTCAAGGACTTCCTTGCCGGACTCGAGGGCGTGGTCGAGGTGCACGACCTCCACATCTGGGGAATGAGCACCAATGAGACCGCGCTGACCGCGCATCTGGTGCGGCCCGGCGGCAGCGACGACGCGTTCCTGCACGCCGTGTGCGCAGAGTTATCTCGCCGCTTCGCAATCCACCACGCGACGCTGCAGGTGGAAAGCAGTGGCGATATCTGCAGGCTCGCGCCGGCAGAGATGGTGTAGATCACGCCTTCGCTAACCGCCCAGGCACGATTTGGCGGTTCTGGCGGGCAATCAGCGGTACGGCGATGAAGCCGCTTGCAAGCAGAGCCCAGTCCTGCGGTACATTCAGAAGAATAGCCGCGCTGCCGCCGATCAGAGACCAGACCGACGGAATAACGAGGAGCCAGCGCGACAGCGGCCGGATCGTGAAGAGCAGAAGACCGAAGGTGAAGATGGTGACCGGACACGGCGTGACGCCGAACATCGGCATCTCCGGATAATGATGGCCTGTGATCACGCCGATCAAGGGGTAAAAAATTGCCGCGTAGATGATGAAGCAGAAGCCGATGCACTGACCCCATCCGGTGCGGAATCGGAAGCGAATGCGATTTTGACGCAGGCCGAGATACGCCAGAATTGCCGCCTGCGCGATGAACATGGCCGCGAAAAGATAGGCTGCCGTGTTGATTGTCGAGAAGAAGTGGCCGTGATAGGCGACACCTGTCCACAGCCACATCCCCGCAATCAGAACGACGATCGCGCGATCGGCCCCTGCCGGTTTCCATACCAATAGTGCGGCGGCCAGTGCACCAAGCAGGTAAGCGACGATCTGGACCGGCCAGATCGCCGCATTGTAACTCGCGAACACCGCGAGAAATTGCTGTGGAGTAAACGGCAACACGACTGTTCTCCATCGGGACGGCAAGATAGCTCTCACCACCGGACGGATCTTGATCTGGCACAAGTACGCGGGGGCGCGCGAAGTTGCCTACCGCAGGATGGTTCGGGTGCTCCCATCCGGCCTGCCTGGCTGCGACGCGGTGGCCGTCGGCGTCGTTTCCGACGGCCGCGCTGCTTGGCGCACGGCGTTCCGTGCCCTGCTGACGGCAGCGCGACGGCGATCAGCGTACGTCGGGGAGGGGATCCATCATGCGCCGCTCGTCGCGCACATGCGACCATTGCACCAGCTTGATTTCAGGCGTGACGGGAGCGGTTGTTTCTTCCGACTGAAAGGCGACTCTCTGGTTTGCCTGCATCTGGTATTTTGCGGCTTGCGCCAGCCAGTACCATTTTTTGTCGGGTTCGTTGATTGCGCGCTGACGGCATTCAACTTCGAGTTCGCGTAGGCGGTTCGCATCATTCATGGCCAATTCCAGAACCTGGACGCTCCGAACTTGGAGCCGCGCACCATTGAATCCCCCTCCCGCATTCGCCTGTCTGACAAGAACTTCTTAGCGATACGCTATACCGGTGCGAGGCAATTTATCGATTTTTGGGAATGGATTTGCGCGATAATCTTGCGGGCTGTACGGCAACCCTGCGGAATTGCAGGCTTTCGGTACATCGAGAGGTCGAGTTACATCCAGGCTGCGCTCAAAGCAACCCCGGCTATTTTTTTTGCATAGAACTATCTTTGCGTGTTTTGCGGGAATTAGCAATTGCGGTGAGGTGCCTCATGCAGCCTGTGCGCTCGCCGACCCCCTTCACTCCTTTGGCGGGGCTTGCAGCAGGCAAAGCGCCAGCAGGGCGGACAGGCTGAGCGCCGACGATACGATCAGGATGCGGCTGCCCAAGAGGTCGATGAGCAGGCTGAAGGCGAGAGGGGCGCCGGCCTGCGCGATCCGCGCCGGCGCTCCCACGATGCCGAGGCGGTAAGCGTAGTTTTGCGGGCCGAAGATCGCGAGCGGCATGGTGCCGCGCGCAATGGTCAGTATGCCGTTGCCGGTGCCGTGGAAGATGGCAAAAACGCTCGCCATGCCGCCGCCCCACAGGCCGATGATGGCCGCGCCGACCGGATGGGTGAGGCAAGCCAACCGGCCCGACAGCAGCGGGTGATAACGCGACAGGATGCTGGCCTCGAAGATCCGCGCCGCCACCTGCGACGGGCCGATCAGCGCGCCGGCTGCGACGGCCTGCAGCGAAGTCGCGCCGGCGGATTCCAGAATCCGCGGCAGGTGCGCGGCCATCGCGCCGGTGACGCTCCATGCGGCGGCGAAGGCGAATGCCAGCAGCAGCATGGTGCGGTCGAGCGGGATGTGCGGCTTGACGGCGGCGGCGACCGCCGCCTTGGCGCCCGCGACCGGTGGCAGCATCAGCCAGTTGATCGGCAGGCCGATCAGGATGTGCGCCGCCGCCCAGGCAAAGCAGGTGTTGCGCCAGCCGACCGTCTCCAGCCCCCACGCGGTGAGCGGCCATCCCACAGTGGAAGCAAAGCCCGCGATCAGCGTGATACCGGTGATCGAGCGTCGCGCCGCGTCGCCGTAGATGCGGCCAAGCGCGCCGAAGGCCGCATCATAGAGCCCGGCACCCATGCCGATGCCGAGCAGCAGCCAGGCGAGCAGCAGCAGCGGGATCGAGTAGGTGAGGCCGAGCAGCGCCAGGCCCGCGGCAAAGACGAGGTTGGAAAGCGACAGCACGGACCGGCCGCCCACCAGGTCGATCTGCCGGCCGACGCGCGGCCCGAGCATGGCCGAGAGGACAAGCGAGGCCGAGAAGGCGGCGAAGATCCAGTTCGAGGACACGCCGAGATCGCGCGCGATCGGGTCGGCGAGGATGGCCGGCAGATAATAGCTGGAAGCCCAGGCCAGCGTCTGCGTCGTGCCGAGCGCGATGATGATGGAGAACTGGCTGCGGTTCACGTCGTCTCTCTTCTCGACCAATAGAGCGCCAGCGGTCCGAGCAGCACGCCTCCCGCCAGCACCGAAAATGCTGCCATCCAGGCCGCTGGACTTTTCGGACCGCCCGCAGCGTCGAGCGCCAAGCCCACCGCCCATGCGCCAAGCGCGGACAGGCTGAAGCCGACGGTGGAGTGCACTGCCATGGTTGCGCCACGGAAAGCGGCATCGGCGGACATCGACATGCCAGAGGTCAACGCGCCGGAATCGGCAGGAACCGTGAGGGCATAAAACAGCAGCAATGGCAGCAGCAGCCAGGGCGACTGGTTGGATGACAGGCCGATCAGAACCGCCACCGTGCCGGAAGCGAACATCACGGCCGAGATCGCGCGGTGGCGGCCGAACCGTAGCGCCAGTTCATTCCCGAGAACGCTTGCGGGCATCGCCAGCAGGGAAAATACCACGCTGACCACGATCGGCGTCAGGATCGAAGAATCCGAATTTTTCGCCGCGACGAAGGTCCAGAACGCCACGATCCAGGTCCTGACGCCATACAGTTCAAAACAGTGCGCGCCGTAGCCGAGGACAAAGCCCATGGCTTGACGGTTTTGGAACACCGGGGTGAAATTCAGCAAGTGTCCCGGTGCAGGTTTCGGTTCGACCGGCGGCAGCAATACGCAGACGGCGAGCATGACCAGTGGTCCGACAGCGGTGACAAAGAACGCACTGCGCCAGCCCAAGGTTTCCGCGACGAGCTGGGAAACCAGGAACGAGACGCCGACGCCGAGCGAGAAGCTTGATGTGTAGAGTGTGATGGCGCGGGATGAGTCGCCCGGCGCGAGGCGATCCGTCAGCGCCTTGAGGCCCGGCATGTACGCACCGGCAAAGCCCGCGCCGGCGATGGCGTTGAACAGGGCGCCCGACCACAGGCCGGTGGCGAGCAGGCCGAACAGCAAGGTGCCGAGCGCGCTGACCGCGGAGCCCGCGATCAAAATCTTCCGTGCATCGATGCGGTCGGTCAGCGTCGCCAGCACCGGCACGGCCACCATGTAGCCCGCGGCGCCCGAGCCCGCCAAAAGGCCGGCCTGCGCGCCGCTCAGGTGCCATTCCGGAATCAGGAACGCCGCGAGAATGGAGGGCACGACGACGTGCGGGAGCAGGCTGCCAAGCTGCCCTACGCACATCCCGACAATGACGGATCGGCCTTCCAGCGAGATTGCGCTCACTCCCCGTCGGTCAGGATGCGCAACCGCATCCCGACTTTCCTTGCTGCTTTGCTTTCTCATCCGCGACGCAGCAGGCGTCAACGTCAGATATTGCAGGCCCGCCGCAGCAATTTCCGGCATCTGCGGCGACCGCGCGGCTGCAGACGCCGGTCTCGGGCAACACCAGTTCGACCCGCGCCGCCGCCTCGCGATCGCCGGCGATGTCGGCTGTGATCGAGCGCACCTGTTCGTAGCCCGTGAGCATCAGGAAGGTCGGCGCGCGGCCGTAGGATTTCATGCCGGCGAAATAGAAGCCGGGCTCGTCCTGCGCCAGTTCGCGCGCGCCATGCGGCCGCACGGTGCCGCAGCTGTGTTCGTTGGGATCGATCAGGGGCGCCAGCGCGACCGGACACTCGATCGCCGGATCGAGCCGGATACGCAATTCGCGTGCGAAGTCCAGATCCGGCCGGAAGCCGGTCGCGACAATGAGTTCATCGACGACGATGCGACGGGCCGGGCAGCCGGCAAGCGCGCCGACGATAAGCCGGCCGCCGTCGGCGATGAGATGGGAGACGTGAAATTCGCTCTCGACCTCGATCCGGCCCGCCGTCACCAGCGCGGCAAAGGCAGCGCCGAGTTCGCCGCGGGCGGCGAGCTTGTCGTTGGCGCCGCCGCCAAACGCCTTGGCAGGATCGTTGCCGCGCAACAGCCACACCGCCCGGGTTTCAGGGGATTCCAGTGCGAGCTGGGCAAGGTCGGTCAGCGTGCCGATCGCGGAGTGGCCGGCGCCCAGCACGGCGACGGTCTTGCCGGCATAGCGCGCGCGCTCCTTGCCCAGAACGTCGGGCATCCCATAGGCGATCCGGTCCGCCACCTCATTCTCGCCGATGGCGGGCAGGCCGTTGGCGCCGGCGGGATTCGGCGAATGCCAGGTGCCGGAGACGTCGATCACCGCATCGGCCTTCACGACCTTGGGGCCTTGCCCATTCTGGTAGCGGATTTCGAACGGCGCCGTGTCGCGCCCCTTGGTCTTCATCTTGTCGAAGCCGACGCGGCTGATGCCGGTAACCCGGCTCGACGTCTGAATGTGCGGCTTGAGCGCCGTGTGGTTCGCGAGCGGCTCGAGATAGCGCTCGACCATTTCGGCGCCGGTCGGATACTGATCCGGTGCCGGCGAGTTCCATCCCGTCGCAGCCAGAAGCTTCGCAGCCGCCGTGTCGACATTGTATTCCCACGGCGAGAACAGCTGGACATGGCCCCATTGCCGCATGGCGTGGCCGACCCGAGCGCCTGCTTCCAGAACGATCGGCCGCAGGCCGCGCTCCATCGCATGGGCGGCGGCGGCCAGGCCCACTGGGCCGGCTCCGATGATCGCGACGGTCCTGGCTTCGCTCATGATGTCCTCCCGTGAAACTAGAAATATCGAAGTAAAGATCGAGCCAGCGTGGCTATGCCGCGGTCTTGGCAGCGCCCTTGGCGTCGGCAGTCTCTGCGCTTTCCGCGCAGCATTCGGCGGCCAGAAAGCCCAGCAGTTCCCGCATCACTCCGTAGTTGGCATGGCAGATCAGCGTGGTCGCATCGCGCTCCTGGGTCACGAGGCCGACCACCACAAGGGTCTTGATGTGATGGGACAGGGTGGAGGGCGCGATCTTCAGCTTCTCCTGAAGCCGCCCGACCGCGAGCCCCGCGCCGCCGGCGCGGATCAAGGCGCGGTAGATCTTGAGCCGGGTCGGATTGCCCAGCGCTTCGAGATGGGTAGCAGCGTCGTCGAGTTTCATGCCGGTACCATGCCAGCGCCCGGTCGGGTTGTCCACTGTATTTCTAGAATAATCGAAATATAGACGGCGCGCAGCCTGGATGAGGACGCTTGACACCCGATTATACATCGATAATTCTCGATATATGGAAACGGAACAGGCCATCGTGGCGCTCGCAGCGCTCGCCCAGTCGACCCGCCTCGACGTGTTTCGCTTGTTGACCAAACACGAGCCCGGGGGGCTGGCGGCCGGCGACATCGCCAGGAAACTCGCCGTGCCGCAGAACACGATGTCTTCGCATCTGGCCGTGCTGTCCCGCGCCGGCCTGGTGACCGCGCAGCGCGTCAGCCGTTCGATCGTCTATCGCGCCGACCTCGAGGCATTCCGTGCGGTGATCCTGTTCATGCTGCAGGACTGCTGCGATGGCCGTCCTGAAATCTGTGGCCCGCTGATCGAGGATCTCACGCCTTGCTGTCCGCCCAAGACAAGGAGGAAAGCGCATGTCTGAGCGAATCTACAACGTTCTCTTCTTGTGCACCGGGAATACCGCACGCTCGATCCTCGCCGAATCCATTCTGCGCAAGGACGGGCGGCGGAATTTTCGCGCTTTCTCGGCCGGCAGCCAGCCGAAGGGGAAGGTCAATCCGTTCGCCATCAAGGTTCTCGATCGGCTTGAATATCCGACGGATGGCTTGCGCTCGAAGAGCTGGGAAGAATTTGCGCGAAGCGATGCGCCAGTCATGGATTTCGTTTTCACCGTCTGCGACAGCGCCGCCAATGAATCCTGCCCGGTCTGGCCCGGGCAGCCGATGACGGCGCATTGGGGCATCGAGGATCCGGCAGCGGTCGCGGGCTCGGATATCGAGAAGGAGGCCGCCTTCGTCGCGGCGTTCCGTTATCTCAAGAACCGCATAGCGGCGTTCACAAGCCTGCCGCTTGAAGGTATCGATCGCCTGTCGCTTGGAACGCGGCTGCGCGATATCGGCCGAACCGACGGCTCCACTCTCGGCAAGGACAAGGCGGGCTGATGGGCGAATTCGATCTGCCGCGCCGCCTTGCGGCCGAAGCGCTGGGTACGGCCCTGCTGGTCGCTACCGTGGTCGGCTCCGGCATCATGGCCGAGACCCTGACCAAGGACGTTGCGCTTGCGCTGCTCGGCAACACGCTGCCGACCGGGGCAATATTGGTCGTGCTCATCACTATTCTCGGGCCGATCTCGGGCGCGCATTTCAACCCCGCGGTAACGCTGGTCTTTGCCGTGAAGGGTGAACTCAGTTCGCGCGACGCGCTGGGCTACGTCATCGCGCAGGTGGCGGGCGGCATCGCCGGGACCATGGTGGCGCATGCGATGTTTGCGCTGCCGCTGATCGACGCCTCGCTCAAGGTACGGACCGGCGGCGCCCAATGGTTTGCCGAGGGCGTCGCCGCGTTCGGCCTGCTGGCGACCATCCTGGCCGGCATCCGCTTCAACCGTCCAGCCGTACCGTGGCTGGTCGGTCTCTACATCACGGCGGCCTATTGGTTCACGGCCTCGACCTCGTTTGCCAATCCCGCCGTGGCCATCGCACGCGCGATGACCAATACGTTTTCCGGCATTCGCCCCGCCGACCTTCCCGGCTTCATTGCCGCCGAACTTGGCGGCGCTGTCGTGGCGTTGATCTTCATGCGCTGGCTGCTGCGCGGGGCGGCGACCATGGAGGCCCGGCCATGACCGTTACGATCTATCACAACCCCGCCTGCGGCACCTCGCGCAACACGCTCGCCATGATCCGGCAGAGCGGCGAGGAGCCCGAGGTGATCGAATATCTGAAGACGCCGCCGAGCCGCGCGCGGCTGGTCGAACTGATCAAGGCGATCGGCATCTCGCCGCGCGAACTGCTGCGCGAAAAGGGTACGCCTTACGCCGAACTCGGCCTTGCCGATCCAAAATGGACCGACGACGAATTGATCGACTTCATGATCACCCATCCGATCCTGATCAACCGTCCCATCGTGGTGACGGCCAGGGGCGTGCGGCTGTGCCGGCCGTCGGAACGCGTGCTCGATCTGCTCGATAACCCCGTTCAGTCCTTCGTCAAGGAGGACGGCGAGGCGATCACGCGCGCCAGGGACTGAGGCGGGCGAGGCTTTTACTCGTCACGATTGCGCGGCATAATCGCCGCATGGAACTGACGCCCCGTCTACGCCTGATGAACTGGCTGGTCAGCCAGGGCCTCACCGGCCTGCCCGAAAACGACCTGATCCGCGGTTTTTGCGAACGCTGCTGCGCCGAGGGCCTGCCTGTGTCGCGCGGGATGGTGTTCATCGACACGCTGCATCCGATCTTCGAGGGCCGCGGCTTCCGCTGGAACGACGCCGAGACCAACGAAAGCGACGTTTTCGAATACGGCTCGACCAGCGAGGGCGAGGCCGCGGACGCATGGCGCAGGTCGATCTTCTATTACATGCTGGAAAATGGCCACGAGGAATTGCCGGTCGATCTCGCCAACGGCGTGGCCAACTTCAAATTCATGAGCGACCTCGCCGAAAAGGGCCACAAGCACGTGATGGCCTATGTGCACCGCTTTGGTGAAGCCGGCACCATGGGGCAGATGGACTGCGTCTATTCTTACTGGGTGACGCGGCGCGATGAGGGCTTTGGCGCACAGGAGATGGAAGCGCTGCGCGATCTCGTGCCGGTGCTGGGGCTCGCGATCAAGACCGCGGCGCAGGCCGATATCGCCAAGACGCTGGGGCGGGTTTATCTGGGGCGCGACGCCGCCGAACAGGTGCTGCGCGGACGTATAGCGCGCGGCGTCACCGAGCGCATCAACACGGTGCTGTGGTTCTCCGATCTGCGCGGCTCCACCGCGATCAGCGAAAGCATCGATCCCGGCGAGATCATTCCGTTCCTGAACGACTATGCGCAGGCCTCGATCGACGCCATCCACGAGGCCGGCGGCGAGGTGCTGAAGCTGATCGGTGACGGCGTGCTGGCGATGTTCACGCATGAAAACCTGGCGGTGGCCAAGCGCGCCGCGCTGCGCGCCGAACATCGCTTTCGCCGCAACATGAAAGCGCTGACCGCCCGCCGCGTGGCCGAGGGCCGCCCGGTGACGACGGCCCATGTCGGCCTGCATGTCGGCGAAGTCTTCTACGGCAATATCGGCAGCGACGACCGGCTCGACTTCACCGTGGTGGGGCCGGCCGTCAACGAGGTCAGCCGCATCGCCTCGATGTGCCGCTCGGTCGACCGGGAACTCTTGATGTCCTCTGCATTCCGCTCCGGTCTCGACGCGGCGGGGCGGAACTATCTCGTCTCCACCGGCCGCTACGCGCTGCGCGGCATCGGCCGCGCACAGGATCTCTACACGCTCGATCCCGATATCGCCTCGGATGAGGTGGTGGCGGGGAAGTACGAGCGGTATCTGGCGGGTATCACTTTTTGATTCGTACCGACGTTGTAATACATCGCATGCTTGAACGTGGCTCTGCGTCACATAGGTTCCGGACATGAAGACGATATTGATCTCGGGGGCGGGGATTGCCGGGCCCACTTTAGCCTTCTGGCTCCGCGCGGCCGGGTTTCAGCCGACATTGATCGAGCGCGCGCCTGCCTTGCGCGCCGGCGGTTACGCCATCGATTTCTGGGGATTGGGATACGAGATCGCCGAACGCATGGGGCTGATAACAGCGGTCAACCATGCCGGCTACCATGTGCAGGAAATCCGGATTGTCGACGACCGGGGCCGGCGTGTCGCCGGATTTGGTACCGGCGTTTTCACCGAACTGACGAACGGCCGTTATGTGACCTTGAGACGGAGCGATCTCTCGCGGCTGCTGTTCGAGAAGGTCGGGGGAGCCACGGATATCATTTTCGGCGATGACATCGTTGGTCTTCGACAAGGACAGGACGGAGTGCTGGTTCAGCTGAGGCATGCGGAGGAACGGCGCTTCGACCTTGCGGTCGGGGCCGACGGCCTGCATTCGGGTGTGCGGGAACTGGCGTTCGGACCGCAGCGGGAATTCGAAACGCACCTCGGCTATGTCGTCGCCGCGTTCGAGGTCGACGGTTACCGACCGCGCGACGAAAACGTCTACCTAATGTATGGAAAGCCGGGCCGGATGCTCGGCCGCTTCACCCTTCGAAACGATCGAACGCTCTTTTTGTTTGTGTTTGCTGCGGAAGGCGATGTCGTGGCGTCCGCGCCGGATCAGCAGAAGGCCAGGCTTCGCGAGGTTTATGGCGACTGTGGTTGGGAATGCCCGCAGATTCTGCAACGGCTTGATGGCGCGGACGAACTCTATTTCGACCGCGTCAGCCAGATACGTATGCCAAATTGGTCGCGAGGCCGCGTTGCTCTCGTCGGTGACGCTGCGTTTTGCGTATCGTTGCTGGCAGGACAGGGTTCGGCGCTCGCCATGATTTCAGCCTACGTATTGGCGGGCGAACTCGGCGCAGCGGGCGGCCGTCACGAAGAGGCCTTCGCAAACTACGAAGCGCGTTTGCGAAGTTACATCAACACGAAGCAGCGAGGCGCCGAACGTCTCGCCTCGGCCTTCGCACCCAGGACCGCGGCGGGGCTGTGGTTTCGTAACCAGGTGATAAGAACGTTTGCCGTTCCGGGCGTGGCCCGTCTGGTTGCGGGCCGCGACATCGTCGATGCGTTGCGGCTGCCCAACTACGAGTGGCCGTTCCTGGAAGAAATCCAGTCCGCCATGACAGACAATGGGCGGGCCGGCGCTGCCGCGTAATTCCGAGGCCCAGGGCGTTCTTGAACCGCGTCAAGTGCTTCCTTGATTCACGTCAATGCCACGTTCTTGCAACCTGTCTCTATCGGCGGTGCCGAACAAATATTGCCCTGCCGCGAGGCGGCGACCGGGGAATCAAGGGATGTCAGCAACCGAAATCGCGATGCGCCACTTTTCCGCGGCAATCGCCGAAACGGAGACCGCCGGGCAGGGGGCTGACGCCCTATGCCGGGCAATGCTCGGGCTTGTGGTGACGAAATATCTTGAGAGCCGGCCTGTCGCCGACGTTCAGTCTGAGCTGCGCTTCGTCGCCGACAATTGCGATCCCGACACCGACTTCATGTTCATGCGGCCCTGACTTTGGCCCGCCGTGTGTAGAGCCCGAACGCGGCCAGCGAAAACACTGTCAGCACGACGCCGAGCGCGAACAACGCCTCGTGTGAGATCGTCGCGGCCAGCCAGACGCCGATCGCCGCCGTCATCATCTGCCAGAAGCCGACCAGCGCCGAGGCCGCGCCGGCCCTGTCGCCGAACGGAGATAGCGCCTGCGCCGTGCCGAGCGGGTTGACGATGCCCATTCCGAGAAGGAAGACGCCGAGCGCGCCAAGATAGGACAAGAGCGTCGGGCTGTATTGCGCGACCAGCAGCATCGCGATGCTGCCGGTGACGGTCGCCGCCAGCCCGCCGCGGATCGCGCGGTCGAAGCCGTAGCGCGGAGCGAGCCGCGTTGCCAGCATGCCGGCCGCGAACACGATAAGCACGGTGCCGGCGAAGAACAGTCCGAGCTGGATCGGCGTCAGGTGCATCGCCTCGATCAGGATGCGCGGCGAGGCCGAGAACATCGAAAACAGCCCGCCCATGATCAGGCTGACGGTGGCGGCCGGCACGACAAAGCGCCGATCGGCGATCAGGCTGAGATATGTCTTGGCAATGGCGAGCGGATCGAGCGGCGTGCGCGTCGCATGGTGAGTTTCGCCGAACACCGCGGCATACGCGACGGCGCCCACTGCCGCAAAACTCGCGACCAGAACGAATTCCGAGCGCCAGCCGAACGTGAAGTCGAGCGCGCCACCGAGCAACGGCGAGAAGCCGGGGGCGGCTGCCATCGCGATCATGATCAGCGCCATCGCGCGGGCGAGCGCCGCACCGGAGAACATGTCACGGGCAATCGCGCGGGACAGCACCGAGGTCGCACAGGCGCCCGCCGCCTGGATGACGCGGCCGATCAGGAGTCCGGAGAGGTCGGTGGCAAAAGCGCACCAGACGCTGCCGATGAAGAACACGCCGAAACCGATCAGCACGGGCCAGCGGCGACCGTAGCGGTCCGAGATCGGCCCGACCGCGAGCTGGCCGATGGCGAAAACGGCGAGAAAGATCGTGATCGCCGACGTAATCGCCGCGCTGGTTACGTTCAGCGAAACCGCCATCTGCGGCAGCGACGGTAGCAGGATGTTGGTGGCGAGCGTGCCGGTCGCGGCAAGGCCGGCCAGCACGGCGATCTGCAGGGCGGCAAAGGAAGCTTCGGCGCGAGAGCCGGCGGCAACGGTGGCGGTCTGGTCGGTCATAGCGATCCCGCTTTTGATATGATGTACATCATACTAAAAGAATTGGAGGAGCGCCAGTAGGAGCGGTATGCTTTGGAATGAATTGCTCGTGTCTCCGTCATCGAGAGCGTAACGAAGCAATCCGTTTCTTCACGAAGAGAATGGATTGCTTCGTCGCCGCAATGTTGGCGATGATTGTCCCGCCTAACAGCGCGCCGGTTCGCCGACCATGTCCGGCTGCTGCGCCAGCGCGACGGCGGGCGAGAGCCAGATCACCAGCGCCTGGGCGCCGAAGATCGCAGCCGCCAGGTAAAGGCAGGCTTCCGCGCTGTACAGTCCGCCGACGATGGCGCCCAACGCCGAGCCGAGCGGGCGGGCGCCGTAGCTCATGATGTTGATGGCGGAGACGCGGCCGAGCAGCGATGGCGGCGTCACCGATTGTCGCAGCGTCGTGGTCGAGATCACCCACAGGATTGGGCCGGCGCCGAGCAGGAAGAAGCTGAAGCATGCGAGCCAGGGGCTGGGCGCGATCGTGGTCAGCGCCATCACGAGCGCGGCGGCGAAGCCGGTGACGGGACCGAGCCCGATCACGGTGCCGAACGCCATCCGCTGCATCACCCGCGTCGCCGCCAGCGCGCCGACCACCATGCCGACGCCGTACATGCCGAGCGTGACGCCGACGCCCGTTGCCGACAGGCCGAGACGGCGCACGGCATACGGCACGAACACAGCGAGCAGCAGGAACGAGGCGGTGTTGAAGATGAACTGCGTGATGAACACCGGCCGCAGCAGCGGATGATGCAGCACGAAGGCGGCGCCTTCCTTGATGTCCTGCAGCGGATGGCGGCGCGGGGCGGGCGCTCGCGCCGGTTCATGGAGGCCCGACAGCAGCACGACGGCTGCGACCGACAGCGCCGCGGCAAAGCCGAAGGCCGGCGCGGCGCCGGCCCATCCGACCAGCACACCGCCGAGCGCCGGACCGCTGGCGAATGCGATGGTGCGCGCCAGTTCGATTCGGGCGTTCGCCGCGGGCAGTTGTGGCGCGGTCACCAGCGACGGCACCAGCGCGGGCGCGGCGACGCTGTAGGCCACCGTTCCGCACACCGCGATGAAGCCGAGCAGCGACAGCAGCGGCAGCGTCATCTGGCCGAGCCAGATAAGCAGCAAAATGCCGGACAGCGCCGCGGCGCGCAGTGCCTCCGATCCCGCCATCACAAAGCGCCGCGAGATGCGGTCGGCCAGCAGGCCCGCGGGGATCGCGAACAGGATGAAGGGCAGCGTCAGCGCGGTCTGCAGCAGCCCGGTCTGCCCCTCGCCGACGCCGAGCAGCAGCACGGCGACGATGGGCGCCGCGGCCAGCGCGATCTGCTCCGCCGATTGCGCGGCGAGGTTGGACCAGGCCAGGCGGTTGAAGGTGGTGGGCAGTCGAGGGGTGTTGGCCGCGGACATCACGGGATTCCTTGATTCGAGTTGTCCTCACTGTCTGATGTGAGAACGATCGAACCCACCCGCTTCCCGACAAGTAGGGGCGCACGCTTTCTTGGCGTCACGGTGAAGAAAGACGTGGATGGCCGGGACAAGCCCGGCCATGTCGAAAGCGGACGTGGATGCCCGGCACCAGGCCGGGCATGACGACGAGGTATTGACTTCGACTGGCCGAGTGTTTCGCCGATTCGATTACGTCTTCGGCCCGAGCGTCGCCTTACCCGTTCCGGAGATTGTCGCCGGTGGCGGCGGCGTCACCGGTTCATCTGCGTCGTCAATTTCTTCAACCATGGGCGGTTCGGCCGGATTGGCCAGCTGCTGCGCGGCGAGCGCGTTGGTCAGGCTGGTCAGCGCATCGGGGCCGGCGGCAAAGCCGCCTTCGGCCAGGATCTTGTCGATGATCGGCTTGAACGCGGAGACCGACAGCAACTGCGCGGCGAGGCCGTCACCGAGGCCGAGCCCGTTGCCGTGGCCGTTCATGGCGCCATTGCCGCCGCCGCGGCCGAGCATGCCGCCGGTGTCGAAGATGCGGATGTCGGAGATCTTTTCGATCGGCTTGACCGCTTCGGCCAGCGCGTTCGGAATTACGTTGATGCGCGCCAGCGTGAGGTCGTAGTCGACGATCGCCTGCGACAGCTTGTTGCGCGCTTCGGCCTTCAGTGCCGCGACCTCGGCCTCCGCCTGGCCGAGCGATTTGACGCCGGCAGCGCGCGTCGTGGCCGCCTCGGCGTCGGCCTTGGCCAGCATGGTGATGGCTTCGGCCTTGTTGTTGGCGGCCTGGTTCTCGGCTTCCGCCATCACGGTGATCGGCATCGCCTCGGTCTCGGCCGCCTTGCGCGCCGCGATCACGTTGATGATCTTGTCGCGCTCGGCGATCTCGACCGCTTTCGCCGTGGTGACCTTTTCCTCGGCCGCGATCGCCAGCGCCCGCGCGGTCTCGGCGATGGTCTGCGCCTCGGACTGCTCCTTGCTCTTGTTGGCGATGGCGATCGCGCTTTCCTGGGCCACGATCTGCAGGTCGCGCTCCATTTCGGTGTTGCGGCGCTTCACCGCGAGATCGGCCTCGATCTTTCTTGTATCGCGGGCCTGGTTGGCTTCGGTCTGCTTGTTGGCGACCGCCAGTTCCTGCTGGATGCGATATTCGGCTTCGTTCTGCACCGCGGTCTGTTCGACCTGCGCGGTCTGCGCGCGCATCGCGGCGGTCTTGTTGGCGATGTCGCGCTGCTGCGCCAGTTCCGCCTCGCGTTTGGTGGCCTCGATGGTCAGCGTGGTCTGGCGGGCGACGAGGTCCTGCTGGGCGATGTTGACCTCGGTGGAGCGGACGATCTGGTTGCGCTCCTGCTCGCGTTCCCGGGTAATCTTTGTCAGCGTGGTGAGGCCGTGGGCGTCGAAGAAATTGTTCGGGTTGAAGTGCTTGATGTCGCTCTGGTCCAGCCGGGTCAGCGACACCGATTCCAGTTCGAGGCCGTTGTTCTGGATGTCGGCGCCGACCGCTTCCTGCACCGATTTGACGAAGGTCGCGCGCTGTTCCTGCAACTCCTCGAGGTTCATGGTGGCGGCGACCGAGCGCAGGCCGTCGACGAATTTCGCCTCGATCAGTTCGCGCAGCTCGCCGCCGTTCTGGGTGCGGCTGCCGAGCGTCTGCGCCGCCAGCGCGATCGACGAGCTGTCGGGCTTGACGCGCAGATAGAACTCGGCGCCGATATCGACGCGCATGCGGTCCTTGGTGATCATCGAGTCAGGTCCGCCGCGGGCGACCTCCAGCCGCAGTGTCTTCAGGTTGACCGCGGCGACCGAATGGAAGACCGGCAGCACGATCGAGCCGCCGTCGAGCACGACCTTCTGGCCGCCGAGGCCGGTGCGGACATAGGCTTCGTCACGGGTGGAGCGACGGTAGAGTTTGGCGAGCAGGAGAGCGATGACGAGAACGACGACGACGGCAATGGCGACGGGTACTGCAAGTTCCCACATGTTGATTAAGCCTTGTCTGAACGCTGTTGAACAATGAGGTCGGCGGGGGCGGTTATCGCGATAAAGCTCTTGGCGTCGCGGTCGACCAGCAGCACGCTGGCGCCGACCGGGAGCGGAGTGGATTCGGGGCTGGCGCGTGCGACAAGCGAATGCCAGTTGCCGAAGACGTCCTTGAGACGGACGCGGCCGGGTGGTCCCTGGTCGAGCGGCCCGACCGACACTTCGGCGACCTGGCCGACGAAATCTGCCTCGTTTACCGCGTAAGTCTCGTCGCGCGGGATGATGCGGGCGATCGCGCGGCTGGTGACGCGGATCACCGGCAGGCTGAAGCCCGCGGCAGCAATCGCAGCGATCGCGACCGGGATCGACAATCCCACGCCGTGGGCGAGGCCCTGCAGAAGGAATCCCGCGATCGCAAAGACGCCGAGTGCCAGGACGATCAGGATCAACAGCGGCAGGCGTCCGGCGTTGATCCACAGAAACATGCCGCCGAGGCCGGAATCGCTGTCGGTCTCGGCGGCCAGGTCCTTGCCAACGATCTCGCTTAGGGAAAACCCGACCAGCGTCGTCAGCAACTCGATGCCGCCGAGGGCCACCATGATGGCGGCTGATATTGCGAAGGGACGTACGTCAGGCGCCAGAAGGATGTCGGTCACTGCACTCATTGCTGCGATTTGATCCTTTCAAGCCGCGCCGCGATTTCCTTTTCGCGATGCAGCCGCTCGAGTTCGTCGAGCTCCTTGCCGCCGGATACGCTGGAAGCGGGCACGCCCGTCACGCGTGCAATCGCGGCCATTGCGCGGTCGGCGCTTGCTGTTTTAGTCGTGGGAAGCGCCCGTCCGGTTTCAAGGGATGCTTGCTTGACGAGGCTCGCCTCGAGATCGGCCAAGCGGACTTCCGCTTCACGTCGCGCGCCAAGCATTGCCTGCAACGCCTTGGTCTGCTCGTCGATTTCGAGCTCGACAAAATCCATCGCGCGCTCCAGCGCGATGCCCTGCGATTCCAGATCAATTTGCCGTGCAACGCCGGCGCGCGCGAGATCCTCGCGATTTTCCGCAATTGCGAGACGGATTTTTTCCGTTAACCCTGCGACCTCGGCATCGAGTTCTTCGCGGCGGCGCTTGAGGCGGAATTCCTCGGCGCGCGACTTGCCGAGCGCGTGGCGTGCTTCGTCGGCGCCGGCGTCGATCTCGCGGATCGCCTGCTTCACCAGCGCCACCTTGTTGCTGTTCTCGGCATTGTCGATCGTCTCGCTGGCGATGGCGGCGAGAAGCCTGCCCATACGCGCAAGGATACCCTCGTGAACCATGGTCTTCTCCTCCGGTGGTGACGTCGGTTTGACGGCGATGTGGATTTCGTAAGCGCGGCCGTCCGAGACCAGGTGAGCCGGGAACGGGCTTTCCCAGCCGGCAACGTAGCCCGGCACATCGAACGGCACCAAGATGCGCCCCTGGACAGTGCTAATGGTCAGCGAAGTTGGACCCTTGATTGCAAACAACTTGTCGTCGAGCGGAATCCGGCGCACCGCGGCGTCCGCTGCATAGAAGGCGCGGTCGCGCAGGCCAAGCGTCACGAGGCGCGCGGGCAGGCCGGTCTCGACGCGGATTTTCTCGTAAGCCTTGGCGTGAAGGGCGACGAGGTTCGCGCCGACCGGGGCGACCTCGGCGAGGATCGCCATCATCCGATCGTAGGCGGCAAAGGTCGCCTCGATGGCCGCGATGCCGGCCCCATCGGGGGCGAGGGCGTATCGCAGCGTCGTCGTCGGGGCTTCGATTGGCGTTTTGATCATGTAGTTATCATAAAGCACTTCTTCAGTACTTTGCAAGGGGTGGATTATCGCAATTCACCGAGATGCATTTGCAAGTTAGTTGCACTAAAAGTAGGAACTACCCATCTTGCTTGATATGGACGCCCGAACACCCCCATTGGGTTCAAAGATAGCTGCCGACAGCGCTTCAATGGCCGATGCCGCCGATGCCGGCTGGCACGCCGATGCCGCCGACGCACGGCGCAGCCTGCCGGAGGTCCATTCGACGATCAGAGTTCCCTTCGGCGGGCACTGGGCGCGCCGGCTGCTGGCCTTCCTCGGTCCCGGCTATCTGGTTTCGGTCGGTTACATGGACCCCGGCAACTGGGCGACCGACCTCGCGGGCGGTTCGAAGTTCGGCTACACGCTGCTGTGCGTGATCCTGCTGTCGAACCTGATGGCGATCCTGTTGCAGGCGCTTGCCGCGCGGCTCGGTATCGTCACCGACCGCGATCTCGCGCAGGCCTGTCGCGCCAGTTTTTCGCGACCGGTGAATCTCATGCTCTGGGTGGCTTGCGAGGCCGCCATCATCGCCTGCGACCTTGCCGAAGTGATCGGCACCGCGATTGCGCTCAACCTGTTGTTCGGCATTCCGCTGATCTGGGGCGCGCTGATTACCGCGCTCGATGCCTTCCTGCTGCTGCTCCTGATGAATAAGGGCTTTCGTTTCCTCGAAGCCTTCGTCATTTCGCTGTTGATCGTAATCGCAGGCTGCTTTGCGATCCAGATCGCCGCTGCCGCGCCGCCGGTCGCCGCGGTGCTGAAAGGGTTCGTGCCGTCGCCCGAGATCGTCACCAACCCGGACATGCTCTACATCGCGATCGGCATCCTCGGCGCCACCGTGATGCCGCATAACCTTTACCTGCACTCCTCGATCGTGCAGACCCGCGCCTATCAGCGCAACGACGAAGGTCGTCGCGAGGCGCTCAAATGGGCGACCATGGACTCGACCATCGCGCTGACGCTGGCGCTGTTCATCAACGCCGCCATCCTGATCGTCGCCGCCGCGACGTTCCACGCGAGCGGTCGGACCGAAGTGGCCGAGATCGGCCAGGCCTACGAATTGCTGTCGCCGCTGCTCGGCCTCGGCATCGCCTCGACGCTGTTTGCGGTGGCGCTGTTGGCTTCCGGCCTCAATTCGACGGTGACGGCGACGCTGGCCGGCCAGATCGTGATGGAGGGATTTTTGCACCTGCGGCTGCCGAACTGGGCGCGACGCCTGTTGACGCGTGGCATCGCCATCGTTCCGGTCGTAATCGTGACTGCCATCTACGGCGAGCGGGGAACTGCCCAACTGCTGGTCTTGAGCCAAGTCATTCTCTCGATGCAACTGCCGTTTGCGGTGATTCCGCTGGTGCGGTTCGTGTCCGATCGCCGCAAGATGGGCCAGTTCGTGATCCCGCGCAGCGTGGCCGTGCTGGCGTGGATCGTTGCCGCGATCATCGTCGCGCTGAATGTGAAGCTGCTGGTCGAGACGTTTTTCGGGTGAAGATGTGAATGGCGAGTGGCGAATAGCGAGTAGTATTCATTCGCTATTCGCTACTCACCATTCGCCTCCTTCAGTCCTGCGGCTCAGACAGTGCCGTTTCTCCCGTCGCGTCGACCCGCAGCCAGCCCGACGGCGCCAGCCGCTGCTGCGGCAGAAAGCGGCCTTTGTAGTCCATCTTCTTGGAGCCTTCGATCCAGTAGCCGAGATAGACATAGGGCAGCCCCAGCCGGCGGGCGCGGGCGATGTGATCTAGGATCATGAAGGTGCCGAGCGAGCGGCTCTGCAGCGACGGCTCGAAGAACGAGTACACCATCGACAGCCCGTCGCTGAGCACGTCGGTCAGTGCCACCGCGATCAGCTCCTCGCCGCGGCCGGTGACGCCGGTATCAACCCCGCGCTTGCGGTATTCGATGACGCGGGTTTCGACGTGGCTGTCCTCCACCATCATGGCGTAGTCGAGCACGGTCATGTCGGCCATGCCGCCATGGCGGTGCCGCTTGTCGAGATAGGCGCGGAAAACCGAATATTGCTCGGAGGTCGGCACCGCGCTGCGCTGCTCGCCGACGATATCGGCATTGCGCGCAAGAACCTTCTTGAAATTGCGCGAGGGGCGGAATTCGTTGGCAACCACGCGCACCGACACGCAGGCCCGGCACTGGTCGCAGGCCGGGCGATAGGCGATCGACTGGCTGCGGCGAAAGCCGCCATGGGTCAGGAGGTCGTTGAGGTCGCCGGCCTTGTCGCCGACCAGATGCGTGAACACCTTGCGCTCGTGCCGGCCCGGCAGATAGGGGCAGGGCGAGGGCGCCGTCAGATAGAATTGCGGGGTGTCACGCGAATGCTGGGTCACGAGGAGTCGTCGGGCCTCCGAAACAATCAACCATGGCGCCTTCGCGCCAAGCCGCACTGGGTAGACACTGGTCCGCGCCAAGAGAACGCGTCGCAACGGAAAACAGCCTCTCCGGCCCGGATGCAATTCCGGACCGGGCAGACGCAGCATCGCTCTACAAGGGCCGAGCGTCAATCGCAGTTTGCAACTGTAGTTTACGGCTCGCTCAGTAGCTGCCGCGCGCGGAGGGCGCCACCTGGGTGCGAACCGAGCTGTTGATGATCACGGTTCCCAGGATGATGTCGTGCAGCAAGCGGCGGCGGCCGTTGAACAGCCCGACCAGCACGATCAGCGGCGTCAGGAACGTGACCGAGATCCAGTACAACACGCCATGGCAGGCCCCGAGCACGAAATAACCGGGTGCGCCGTACCAGGTGCGCAGTTCCAGATCCATCAGCCGCATGCCCAAGGTAGCCGAATTCGGGCCGCCGATTGTGGCACCATAGTAGAAGATCGCCCACACGATCGTTGCCGGCCACGCGATTCCGAACAGCAGCCAACCCACCGTCAGCGTCACGATACCGAACAGGAAGATGAAGATGTAGCCGAGAATGACCGGCACGGTCAGTACGACGAGGTCGATCAGGAACGCGAGCACCCGCCGCGTCAGCACGCCGCGAAACAATTCCGGCTGCAGGTCGGGATCGAACGCATGCGGCGGCACCCCGCCGTCGTTGCGCCAGGCGCCGCCGGCATTCGAGGTGGGCCCTCCGCCATGGTCAGAGCCGCTATAAGACATGTTCCGTCCTCCGATATCCCTAGGCAGAAATGGGAATCGGCGCCGCGGTCGCAAGAGGTTGCGGCGAATAAGTCCGAAACAGGCAAGCCCGAAACCGGCGAATGGCGAGCAGCAGGGAGTAGCGAATGGAAGAATCCATTCGCTATTCGCCCTTCTTCAACCTCTCCGCCGCCTTCGGCGCGAAATATGTCAAAATCCCGTCGGCGCCGGCGCGCTTGAAGCCGAGCAGGCTTTCCATCATGGCGCGCTCGCCGTCGATCCAGCCGTTGTTGGCGGCTCCCGCGATCATCGCGTATTCACCGGACACCTGGTAGACGAAGGTCGGCATCGCGAATGCGTCCTTTACGCGCCGCACG
>CAZSRR010000046.1:0-52291 GCA_964609175.1 uncultured Bradyrhizobium sp. | reverse complement strand
CCGGCGCGCAGGCCCATCCGACGAAGCTCGTGCAGTCGGCCGCCATGGCCTCGGTCGCGCCGCCAAAGCCCTCCTATCGACCGCATCTGCCGGCCAATGTCATTGTGGATGCCATCCTCTCGGACGCACAGCTCGAGAGCGTCATCTACGCCGGCGAGGCGCATTCGGAATTTCTCGCCGGCTCCTGGACGGTCGATGCGACGTTTGATGTCGTCGCGGCCGCACGTGATGACGTGGAGAATGCCGTTCGCTTTCGCCGCGGTTGGTTCCTGGGTGATGGCACCGGCGCGGGCAAGGGACGGCAGGTTGCCGGTATCCTGCTCGACAATTGGCTCAAGGGCCGCCGTCGTGCGGTCTGGATTAGCAAATCCGATAAGCTGATCGAGGATGCGCAGCGCGATTGGTCGGCGCTTGGGGTGGAGCGGCTGCTCGTGACGCCGCTTTCCCGCTTCCGGCAGGGCACGCCGATCCGGCTTGCGGAAGGCGTCCTATTTACCACCTACGCTACGCTGCGCACCGACGAGCGTGGAGAAAAGCTTTCGCGCGTGCGTCAGATCGTTGAATGGTTGGGCTCCGACTTCGACGGAGTGATCGTCTTCGACGAGAGCCACGCCATGCAGAACGCGCTTGGTGGCAAAGGCGAGCGGGGTGACCAGGCGGCCTCTCAGCAGGGCCGCGCGGGCCTGAGGCTGCAGCATGCTTTGCCGAATGCCCGCGTCGTCTACGTCTCGGCCACCGGTGCGACTACGGTTCATAATCTCGCCTACGCTCAGCGTCTCGGATTATGGGGCGGTGACGACTTCCCATTCGCGACGCGGGCCGAGTTTGTCGAGGCGATCGAGGAGGGCGGTGTCGCCGCCATGGAGGTTTTGGCGCGCGACCTCAAGGCGCTCGGCCTTTATGCCGCGCGTTCGCTATCCTATGAGGGTGTCGAATACGAACTGCTCGAACACCAGCTTACGCCCGAGCAGGTTCGCATCTACGATGCCTATGCCGGCGCATTCGGCATTATCCATAATAATCTCGATGCGGCCATGCGCGCCGCCAACATCACCGGCGAGACCGGCACGCTGAACGCGCAGGCAAAGTCCGCGGCGCGATCCGCCTTCGAAAGCGCCAAGCAGCGCTTCTTCGGGCATCTGCTGACCTCGATGAAGACTCCGTCGCTGATCCGTTCGATCGAGCGCGATCTTGACGCTGGACACGCCGCCGTCATCCAGATCGTCTCCACAGGCGAGGCGCTGATGGAGCGACGGCTAGCGGAGATTCCAACCGAAGAGTGGAGCGACGTTCAGGTCGACATCACCCCGCGCGAGTACGTGCTGGACTATCTCGCTCATTCCTTCCCGGTCCAGCTCTACGAACCCTTCACCGACTCGGAAGGCAACCTCTGTTCCAGGCCTGTCTACCGTGACGGCCAGCCGGTCGAAAGCCGGGAAGCCGTCAAGCGCCGCGACCAACTGATCGAAAAGCTCGCCTCGCTCCCGCCCGTGCCGGGCGCGCTCGACCAGATCGTCCAGCGGTTCGGCACGGACATGGTCGCTGAGGTCACGGGACGTTCTCGCCGCGTCGTTCGTAAACGGGATCGGCTGATCGTCGAGAACCGCGCGGCCTCGGCCAATCTCGCCGAGACCGCGGCCTTCATGGACGACGCCAAGCGCATCCTCATCTTCAGCGACGCCGGCGGCACGGGGAGAAGCTACCATGCCGAACTGTCGGCTCGGAATCGCAGGCTGCGTGTTCATTACCTGCTCGAGCCTGGCTGGAAAGCCGACGCCGCCATCCAGGGCTTGGGTCGCACGAATCGTACCAACCAGGCGCAGCCGCCGCTGTTTCGCCCCATTGCGACAGATGTGAAGGCGGAGAAGCGCTTTCTCAGCACCATTGCTCGCCGGCTCGACACGCTGGGCGCCATCACCCGAGGTCAGCGCCAGACCGGAGGGCAGGGCCTGTTCCGCCCCGAGGACAACCTCGAAAGCCATTACGGCCGTGACGCACTGCGCCAACTATATCTGCTTCTCGTCCGCGGCAAGGTTGAAGGCTGCTCGCTCCAGGCGTTCGAGGACGCGACCGGTCTGAAGCTGATGGATGCCAACGGCATCAAGGATGAACTGCCGCCGATCACGACATTCTTGAACAGGCTGCTGGCGTTGACCATCGACCTGCAAAACGTGTTGTTCGCCGCGTTCGAGCAACTGCTTGCCGCTCGTATCGAAGGCGCGATCGCGTCCGGCACCTACGATGCCGGCCTGGAGACGCTGCTCGCCGAGAGCTTCATCATCACCGCCCGACGCGTCATCTATACCCATCCCGGGACTGGCACCGAGACACGGCTGCTGACCATCACCGAACGGCGGCGTAATCGTCCCGTAACGCTGCGGGAGGCGTTCGATCGGCTCTCGGATTCGTGCGCCGTGCCGCTCGTCAACGAGCGCTCGGGCCGGGCCGCCGTTCAGGTGCCTGCGCCGAGCTTCATGCTCGATGACGGTGAGATCGAACGGCGCGTGCGGCTGATCCGGCCGATGGAGCAGCACAGCGTTCCCCTAAGCACAATGGCGGAAAGCCATTGGGCCGAAGCCGATCGCGGCCGCTTCGGCGCGGCCTGGCAGGCCGAGCTCCATGACCTGCCCGAATTCTCGGAAAGCACAATCCATGTCGTCGCCGGCTTGCTGCTGCCGATCTGGAAGCGGCTGCCGGACGAGTCGACGCGGGTCTACCGGCTTCAGACCGATGCCGGAGAAAGAGTCATCGGCCGCAAGGTTTCGGCCAGTTGGGTGGCGAACGTCCTTGCGGCCGATGCGCCCAAGCTGGCGTCCGACGCAGCCTTGGCCGCTCTGATGGAGGGGCGAACTGTTCTCGACCTGGCCGAAGGCCTCCAGCTTCGCCGCGTCCGCGTCATGGGCAGACACCGGATCGAGCTGTCCGGATTCAACGACACGATGCGCGATCGCCTCAGGACGTATGGCCTCTTCATCGAGATCATCTCTTGGAAGCTGCGCATGTTCGTGCCTACTGATGAGGCCGGCATCGAGGTCCTGGCGAAGGTGCTCGAGCACTATCCAATCGAGCGCATCGTCGAACGGGAGGCTGCGTGATGCGCCGCGATGCCTCCGAACTGGCGCATCGCCTCGCGCGCGAGGCCGAGGCGGTGTGCCGTCATTACCTTTCCAATGGAAAGCGCGAAGGGCGGTATTGGCTGGTTGGTGATGTCTACAATACGCCGGGCCGCTCGATGTTCGTGCGGCTCCAGGACTCCACCAAGGGGAGCGCGGGTAAGTGGACCGACGCCGCGACCGGTGAGCATGGCGATCTCCTGGACATCATTCGGCATAGCCTTGGGCTCCGTGACTTCCGCGAAGTTGCCGAAGAGGCGAGGCGGTTTCTCAAGCTGCCCCGCACTGAATCGGAACCCGTACCACGACTGCCCCCAGTGCGCTCCGTCCCGGCGGGATCACAAGAGGCCGCAAGGCGGCTGTTTGCAATCTCAGGCCCGATCGAAGGCACTATGGTGGAGACCTATCTGCGACGTCGCGGAATAGCTCGCGTGCACCATAGTGGCAGCCTCCGCTTCCATCCGCGCTGCTACTATCGGCCTGACGAGCACCTGCCGCCCGAGACCTGGCCGGCGATGATCGCCTGCGTCACCGACCTGGTTGGCAGCATTACCGGCGTGCACCGCACCTGGCTCGATCCAGATGGCTTTGATCGCGTTCGGCTCGGCAAGGCGCCGATCGACACGCCGCGACGGGCCATGGGCGATCTGCTGGGCAATGCGGTGCGTTTCGGTGCGCCGGACGACGACGTGCTTGTGGCCGGCGAAGGCATCGAAACCATGCTCTCGCTGCGTTGTGCGCTGCCAACATTGCCGATGGCCGCAGCGCTGTCGGCCAATCACCTCGCAGCCATGCTGCTGTCGTCAAGCTTGCGTCGGCTCTATATCGCGCGGGACGCTGACGCCGCTGGAGACATGGTGCAAGCCACTCTGTTGAACCGCGCACAAGCGGCCGGCATCGAAGCAATCCCCTTGTCACCTCGGCTGGGTGATTTCAACGAGGATCTGCACGTCTTTGGCCTCGATACCCTCCGAGCAGCGTTGCGGATTCAGCTTGCACCTGAGGACGTCTCCCGCTTCCTGCTCTTGCCGGCCACTGTCGTTTAGGCGGCGCTTAGCTCCGATCAACGTCGACAGCTCGGTCGCGGGGCGGCTCAATGCCGGAGAGCCGCGACCTCGGCCTTCTAGAGCGCGATCGGACGGCAAGCGGCCCCGGCCGCCAATGGCTACGACCGGCTATTTTCCGCCGGCCCTGCGGGCCTTTGCATCGCGAAGCAAAATAGCCGGCCTCCGCCATCCTCCGCTGGCGCTTCGGCCCTCCGCTGCGCTTTCGGGTTATGGCCCGTCCCGCCCGCCGTCTGAGTGATCGCCACGAAGGCCGCGATGGGCGCGGCCGATCCGGCAAAAGGACCTCTCCCGATGAGCGACCATGACGACACCGAACAGCACACGCCATCTCCGACCGACCTCGTCCTCAACGAATTGCAGCTCTTTGGCTACCGTCCATTCGATGACCAGCCCGATCCGAGACCGCTGCCCGAAGGTAAGACGATAGCTGGCGCCGTTGCCGATATCTTCGACGCACTGGTCGCCACGCTGAACGACACCCGGCTCGAACCGGACCTTCCGGATCTGCTCTGGTCGATGGTCAACCTCTTTCACCGCGCCGTAGACCGCATTGGCCGCCAACTCGACGACAACGAACAGGCGCAGCGCAAAAGTCAGCGCGAGCAGAACGGCTCGGAAGTGCGCTCAGTCGAGCTCGAGCGCCTGACGGCAGAAGGCATCACGCTCATCGAACGCCGCAACTGCCTGGAGCTCTTCCGCGATCAGGCCGTTGAACTCTTTGAGGTCCACACCGGCTCATCCTGGCGCCCTCGATCGGGATCACTGGTCAACCATCGCACGCTCACCGCGGCAATGATCGACTCCCGCGACTTCATCGCCGCCAAGCGCCGCGCCGAAACCGAGGTCATGTTGCCTCCCGGACCGAAGGTCGCACTGACCGGCGGCTTCGACTGCAACGACCACCGCTTGATCTGGGATCGTCTCGACAAGGTTCACGCCAAGCATCCCGACATGGTCCTGATCCACGGCGGCTCGCCAAAGGGCGCCGAACTGATCGCTTCCAAATGGGCCACGACCCGGAAGGTCCCACAGATTGCTTTCAAGCCGGATTGGACGAAGCACGCCAAGGCGGCGCCGTTCAAGCGCAACGACGCCATGCTCGAGCTGCTGCCGATCGGCGTCATGCATTTCCCGGGCACCGGAATCCAGGACAACCTTGCCGACAAGGCGAAGCGGCTGGGCATCCCTGTTTGGAGGTTCGGCGCTGCATAAGCGCCTTACCAACACCGTCACCACCCAGGCGGAGTTGCATCGCCGCAACTCCGCCTCCTTTCGATTGCATGTTCGACAATTGCGCCGCGGTGGTGGTGGAAGGCGCGACCGTTACACTTGCAAACGGAGCCACCACCATGCTCGCCCTTGGAATTCTTCTCAACGTCGCTGGCATTGGCTTGTTCTGCTGGCTGATCTTCACGCTCGCAGTGTATGCCTTGCCGTTTTTGTCGCCGTCAGTGCCGGCATGATGGCATTACACAGCGGTGCCGGCGCTCTCGGCGCGCCGCTTGTCGGCATTGCGGCTGGCGGGATGACGCTCGCGGTCGGTCAAGTTGCCTTTGCAATGACACGGTCCATGATCTTGCGCGCCATCATTGCGGCCGTGTTCGCTGTGCCGGCTTCACTTGTCGGCTATCATGCCGTTCTCGTCTTGTCACAGGTCGGGGTGCCTTCGCTTGCTTGGCGAGAGGTCTTCGCTTGCCTCGGCGCGGCCTTCATTGGCGGCACGGCGTGGACGCGGCTGACCGTCTTTACGGAGCCCCGCCCAATCGATCCGGCGGGAGCTTGATTAGGTAAGCTTTACTCGCCGTTCTTCCGCAGCTGCGACCAGAGCAGGGTGTAGCCCTTCCTAATCGTCGCCTTGCAGATTGAATGGACCGCCATCTTGAACGCTGGGCTCGTCGAGCTTGAGCGAGAGGTAGTCGCGGCCCTCCTCGGAGCGCTTCGATGACTTTGCGTTGATTTCGAACCCCAGCGCATAAACGCGATGCGGGAGCCCTCTCGCTTGTGGCTGGCTCTTCGCGCTGGCAATACCGCTTTTGCCTCCCACTGTTTCTTTTCCTGCGCCGAACCGTTCCGACCTCTTGTCGAGCCGAACCGAGAGCCGCCATTTACTCCCGCGATTGTTGTTCAGCACGCGGACGCACCTCGCCTCTTTGATGGCTTGATCTGGCCGAAGACCGGCTGCGCCTCGATCGTCTGAGCCGCAACGCCGTCGTAGGGACTTTCTTCCCCTGGGCTCACGCCCATTCCTCGCGAGGCAAGAAAGTCCCTACGACAGCGTCCTCCGCTTCGCTCCGGCCCGAAGGCGGGTGCGTCGCCGATCGTCTTCGGCCCGTCCATCGCCATCGAGGCCGCGGTGGTCGCGGGCTCGAAACACAACAGGAGAAGACAAATGGCTACCATCGGTTCGTTCAAGAAGGTCGGAAACGATTTCCAGGGCGAGATCAACACCCTGAACCTTTCCAGGAGCGTCCGCATCGTCGCAGAAGCTAACCGCGCTAGCGAGAACGCTCCCAGCCACCGCGTCTATGTCGGCCGCGCGGAGATCGGGGCCGCCTGGTCGAAGCGCTCTGAAGAGGGCCGCGACTACCTCTCGCTCAAGCTCGACGATCCCTCCTTCACTGCGCCGATCTACGCGAACCTGTTCGACGACGAGGGCGGCGAAGGCTACACGCTGCTCTGGTCGCGGCCGCGGAAGAACGGCGAGTAAGCCTTACTCCACCAAGCCCCGCCCGAGGAAATCGGGCGGGGTCCTTGTTGCCGCTCAAAGATCGGCTACCGCGGACGTCGCAGCGGTGACGGTACCTCATTGAACTTGTTTGTCTCGTCGCTGTTCAACCCGCGATGACCTGGCTCTTGGCGATATGGAGTATCAGGGACCCTCGCGATAGACAGAGCTAGCGGCTCGACAGATGACGTCGATGGTCGGATTCTGAGGTAATAATCCCCCGATACTTCAACTGTTCGACGAGGGGCGCGCTTTTTTTCGCTCGGTATTGTCGGTCGACGGCCGTTTCAGGAGATCCGAGGCTTCGACACCGAGGACGCGGGCCAGCTTGTCCACGATGTCGATCGTGGCCGAGTAAATCCGTCGTTCCAGTGAACTGACATAAGTGCGGTCGATCTTCGCGCGGTGCGCCAGCTCCTCCTGCGAGAAGCGTCGCGCGCGCCGCAGCCTCCTCAAATTCTGCGCCAATATCTCTCGAATATCCATGAGCGAGAGAGCAGCGCCTTGAAGAGTATTTCACCACGGAGTATCCTCGACAATTCGCCTGAGCCCGCTTAACGGAACCGCAATCCAACTATTCTTTAATCTCTGTAGACCGCCCGGGCTGGTCGGTACGACAATAGCCGGAGTGCAGCTAGGGTTCGCCAGATCGAAGCTTCTCGATCGATAGGAGTTTCATGCGTGCCGCCGCTTGATCCTAAAGTTGCAGATACAGCTCCTGATGAGCAGGTGCTGACGCCGTATGACCAGCAACACGCCGTCACCTACGTGCGTCTTCTTGATGCGGAAAAGGCCAACGCTGACTGGCAAGAAGTCGCGCGTATTGTTCTTGGCATTGACCCGGTCTCGGAGCCCGATCGTGCTCGCCGTGCTTACGAAAGCCACCTGGCTCGCGCGAAATGGGTTGCCCGCCACGGTTATCGCGATCTCCTCGCGCGAGGATGGCCGAAAGGCGAATCATGAAGGACGTTTGGAACAAACGCGGCGCCTTCGTGACCATTGTAGAAAAGACGATTTTTCTCATTTGATCTACCAGCCCGATTGCAACCAGAAATAGTCACATTCGTCGTGTTGCAATGCCGCATCGTTAATGCAGTGCAGCGGGGAAGTTGTCATGCCGGGCGTTGATTGGAGATCGGAGCAAGATTACGCAAACTTCGGCTCGGCAGAGACAGCCGACATTGCCTGGGAATGGCTCCGCCGCGACAGCGAATACCAGCAAGAGTTCAGAAATCTGACAGCCGCTGAGCGATCGAGCGGAATGACACATCAATTCCGCAATAAATGGGGGCTGTCTTTTCGCGGCTGATCCGGAAAAAGCTTTCGACCGACAAGCGATATTCTGGGCCCCCGAGGCTCTCTCGACCGTCCTGGCGCTCCGCGAAGCGGACGCGTCCAGCGAGACGGGGCACTATGATCTCGATTGGACCACGCTCGCCGGTGGCGAACTTCGCCATGGGCTAGATGGGTGGCATGCCATTGTACCGCTGGCAGGCGCCATTCACCGGCTCTACCTGCCGGCAATGCCCGCCAGAGGTTCACCGCTGTCCGTCGCATTGCCACTCGATGCCAATTTCGACATACGACTGCAGGCGGCATACCGATTTTGGTCCGCCATCGAAGGCCGCCGTCCTGGTACGCCGCCTCTTGCGCTCTCGTTCCAGCGCCGGCGCCGCTTCTTATTAATTATGCGGGCCCTCGATGCCTGGCTGGCGGGACATAGTTATCGGGAAATCGCAGAAGGCTTGTTCGGCAAGGAGCGCGTTCTTGGCCGCTCCTGGAAGGATCACGATCTTCGCAGCCTGACCATCCGCCTGGTCCAGAGCGGCATCGCGCTGATGCGCGGCGGCTACCGTGCGTTGCTGCGCCCCATATCCAGGAAGAAATAGCTCCGCCCTTTGGGGGTGCCGAAAACACACCCCCTCATCTTCGGCATCCCCCTTTGAGGCTCCATTCCGCCATTGTGTCCGTTGACGCGCCGGCAACCTCGCCGGCGTTCCAGACCATCACGGAGCCCTTCGTATGTCGGATCCGAACACCGGATTACCGCACCGATACTTGCGGACTGCCGAAGCAGCGCGATTCCTCAGCCTTTCTCCCCGCACTCTGGAAAAGCACCGGATCTATGGCACCGGCCCCGCTTACCGGAAGATCGGCGGGCGCGTCGTCTACGCGGTGAACGATCTGAACGCTTGGGCCGACCTCGGCGCCAGAACGTCAACCAGCGATCCGGGGTCTGGTGCGGTTCTACCTGCGAAACGGCACGTTCCCATCCCGTATGCGGGCAAGGAGCGTCGCTGATCCACGCCGAAGACAAGAGTCGCTGTGCAGCGGGTCGTCGACCGCGACGCCGGCAACGCGCAATTCCGCGAGCGCGCCAGCTGATTCGAAAATCGCGACCCCGTCTTCACTTCGTATCGGGCAGCTATTCGACAGCGAGGAAGTCTCCATCATGAGCGATCTCACGACAGTAGAGCTCTTATGGCTTGAAAAGCGCATAGAGAACCGGATTCGGTTCGGCAATCCGGTGTCGGAACGGATCCTGAGCGGAAACCGCCGCGTCCTATCCTTCACGCCCGGCAGCATCTTCGCTTTCGTGCGCTGGACGTCCAATGATTTCGGTACCGTCCTGTCCCGCGTTGACATCCTGCGCGCCGCAATGCCTGGGCGACCCTATTCGACGGTCCCCTGGATCAGTCCCGGCGGCGAGAGCCTGCTGCGGCTATCAGGCTGGCCGAAAGTCGAGCGCGTGCTGCAAACGATCGATGCGATCGAAGCGCTCGGCATCAATCCAGCGGATGCGGCGCCCGATTATTGGCACCACGTGCATAACCGCTTATCGGTCAACGAAACGCCCCGACCTTATACCCGGTCGCGCCATCAGGCCTGGCTCCGTCGCCGACGAATTGCATCATGAACGGTCGCTGCAGCACAATCTTTGCGACACTCGCGGCCGTCGCTTCTCTCGTTTCCACGATCGGAGGAGCGACGCCCCGCTACATCTGGAACCCATCGAACAGCGTTCCGATCGGCCTTTATCGCGTCGCGCCGGCCGGCAAGTTCACCGTCACCGAGCTTGTCGCCGTTCAGCCACCCAATCCGCTAGCAGCCTTCCTTGATCTGAACGATTACCTTCCCTATGGCCTTCCTATGCTTAAGCGGATCGTGGCTCTGCCAGGACAGGTCGTGTGCCGAACCGGGCTCACCATCACCGTCGATAACCTTGAGATGGGACAAGCACGCGAGCGCGACGGTCGCAACCGCCCGCTGCCGGCCTGGCACGGGTGCCGCATCATTGGCGAAGACGAAATATTTGTCATGAACTGGCAGTCTGCCGACTCCCTCGACAGCCGATATTTCGGACCGCTGCCTGCATCCGCAGTTATTGGTCGGGCTCTTCCGGTGTGGACGGACGAGGAATAATCGCGCGCGATATTCCCGGCCACTCGTCCGCTTACGCCACCTCCGGACGGCCGCCGATCCTTCCTCCCCGGCCCGTTCTTGAACCGAAGACAACACGCGAGTCTGCTGTCCCAGAGTCATTTCAGCGCATTACCGCTGTCGACCAATCGTCCTGCTCTGCGCCGTCAACAGCACCTCCATTGAGCAATTCCGCCGTTCGCCCATCATGCCATTGCTCTGCTCCGGGGAATATTCAACGGGATGTTCCGCGCGTTGGGACAGTTCTTTGACTTTCGGGTTTGCTACTGAAGGACCCTCGCTCACGCGGCAAGAGTTCGCGGAGGAGTGCGATATTAACGTGCTGATGGCATACGGGCGATGCCTTCGGCCCGCGCTCTACTCGTCGCTTCGCTCCTCACCGAGCCACCCTACGAGGCTGTGACCCTTTTCCATATTGGGCGTCAGGCGGATATGCTTCTCTGAGCAGATTGATTTGCTGGAGAGATGATGGCTGACGACAGACTTTTTGATGAATTGCCGGAACAGTCGGCGCCACGAACCGAAGCAGTGCCGCGGGGCGCACCTCGGCTGCGCGAGCCGGTGCGCGATCAGGTCGAATTGCGAGCGGTCGATATCGATAGCCTGATCGGGCAGGATCATCCGGCGCGGGTGGTCTGGGCTTATGTCGAAGGTCTCGACCTGAGCGAGCTGGAAGATCGAGTCAAGGCGCGGGAGAACAGGCCGGGTCATCCGGCGCCATCGCCACGGTTGCTGCTGGCGCTTTGGCTGTACGCCGCGAGCGATGGCGTTGGCAGCGCGCGGGCGCTGGACCGGCTCTGCGACAGTCACGACGTCTACCGCTGGCTCTGCGGCGGCGTGTCTTTGAACTATCACACGCTGTCGGACTTCCGGGTCGGCTGCGCCGACTTGCTCGACCGTTTGCTGGTCGAACATCTGGTGGCCCTGAACGAGGCAGGGTTGGTCGATCTGGAGAAACTGACCCAGGACGGGGTGCGGATACGGGCGAGTGCGGGGACTGGCTCGTTCCGGCGGGAGGCGACGCTGGATCGGCAGATGGCACAGGCCGAGGCCGTGGTGGAAGAGTTCAAGCGGGAGATCGATGCTGATCCGGAAGCCAGCAATCGGCGTATCCGGGCCGCTAAAGATCGCGCGGCGCGGGAACGCAGCGAGCGGGTGCAAGCTGCGCAGGCCGCGCTGGCTGAGATCAAGCGCAAGCGCAAACAGCTCGATGACAACGGCGGCAACGGCAAAAAGCCAAAAGAGCCACGGGCCTCGACCACCGACCCGCAGGCACGGGTGATGAAGATGGCCGATGCCGGCTTCCGTCCGGCCTACAATGTGCAGGTGGCCAGCGCGGCCGGCGAACTGATCGTGGTCGCGATCGATGTCGACAACAGCGGGTCAGATCGCGGCCTGATGCGGCCGATGCTGGAGCGAACGCGCGCTCGGCTGAAGGGCTTGCCGCGCCGCTACCTCGCCGATGGCGGATTCTGTAGTGGCGAGGACATCGAATGGGCGCATGGCGAAGGGGTCGAGGTTTACTGTCCTCCCCCCAAATCCAGGAGCGGTGTCGATCCCTTTTTACCCCGGAGCAGCGACGGTCCGGGAATAGCGGCCTGGCGTGCTCGCATGGCCAGCGAAGCCGGCAAGGCACAGTACAAAGCCCGCACGATCTGCGAATGCATCCATGCCCAATGGCGAAACTGGGACCTCAGGCAATTGACCGTGCGCGGCATCGAGAAGGTCCGTGCCGTCGTGCTCTGGTACGCCCTCACCAATAACATCCTGCAAGGACATCGTCTCGCAAAAGCATAGCCCCCAGCAGCATACCCGACGGCCTGACGCCGCTGGCTTCCGACATCAAGGGCCGCTAACGCCCCTTAAGTCAGAACGAATTGGCTCACAGGCTCTACGGGTGTCTCGGCCCTCCGGGTAACGATCGCTATCGCAAACGCTCGCTTCGCTCGCAAACAGTGGGGGCTTCGCAAGTCAACTGCCAAAGTCGCGGCGGCTCTTTCGCAATGAATCGGCCACCAGCCGACGTGTTCGGGCAGGCGCTATTGAATGATCCACCGCAATGACCCTTACTGCATTTTGTCGCAAATCGCCGCGAGTACCGAGAGTCTGTTGGCTTGGAAGTTGGGCCCTCGGAACCAGCGACCGAGGAGGGCAAGATAAAGCGAACTGGCGTTCGCGAACTCGCCAATCGTCAGCGATCGAGAAACCTTTGTCTGCACATTGGTTTTTAGAACCGCCACGGCTGGCGGCTAACGACATTCCGTTGAGGCCGGATGGCGCAATTCGAGTTTGACGAGCAATTCCAATGCGCCACGCGACAGCGGTCTCGGAGTTCAATTCGAAGATCTCCGCCTTTCATTCGATCTCGTGCGCGTCATTACGATTTTCTACGATCGAAGTCACGCGGCTCTTGCGCGGGGCGGATCCGGCGAGGATCGTCAGCTCATGGCGACAGATCAAAGCGACGATTTTCATGTGCGGCCCGGACGCGTCGGCAGCCGGGGGACCCGGATCAATCCGCGTGGTGGTCTGCGGTCTCAGCCGTTCCTGAAGCAGGTTCAGGTGGCCGTCAGGAGGGCCGGAGGGGACCCTAACAGGATTGGACGCGGACCGGCTGTCGGCGAAGGGCGCGGAGGGACAAGAACCGGTCGGTTCAATGCGCGAGGTCGGGGCGCGAAACTCGTCCCCTTATTTCTCCGCGATGGTCAGAACGGTGGTTGGCAACGGGATTCGAGCGGGCGCTTCCGCTCGCGCCGCGTCGCCGTCAAGGCGAGGATCGTCAAGCTGAACGCCCAGGGACGGAAGCGAGCATTGCATGGTCCGGAAAGGGCCAAGGCGGCGAGCAAGGCTGTCGATGCTCATCTCCGCTACCTCGAGCGGGATGGAGTCAACCGCGACGGCGAGAAAGGGAAGGCCTATTCGGCTATTGAGGACAAGGCCGACGGCAAGGCCTTTGTCGAGCGGGGACGCGAGGACCGGCATCAGTTCCGCTTCATTGTGGCACCGGAAGATTCCAATGAAATGGCCGATCTCAAAACCTTCACGCGCGATCTCATGCGACAGATGGAGACGGACCTGGAGACGCGTCTCGATTGGATCGCGATCGATCATTACAACACCGGCCATCCGCATACCCACATCATCGTCCGCGGTGTCCTGGAGGGAGGCGGTATCCTCAATATCGCCGGAGACTATATCGCCCACGGCATCCGTCATCGGGCTTCCGAGCTGGTGACGCTGGAACTCGGACACCAGAGCGAGCTCGAACTTCAGTCCAAATTGAAGACGGAGGTTGCGGCGGAGCGGTGGACCCGGCTCGACAAGATGCTCGCTACCGAGCAGCGCGAAAGGGGAATTGTTGACTTAAGCCTGGGAGGAGGAACGACCCATGCATTTCGTGAGAACCGCGGGCTTATGATTGCGCGGGTCAAACACCTGGAGCGCTTTGGACTGGCGAATGAGATCGAGACCGGGAAGTGGGCTATCTCTGACCGCACCGAGGTTACCTTGAAGGAGCTTTCCGATCGCAACGATATCATCAAGACCATGCACCGCGCCCTCGCAACTCACGGCCTTGAAGAAGAACGCGGGGTCGATCAATACGTCCGCCACGGTGCCCGGCCGAGTGAGAGAGTCACAGGTCGCGTCCTGGCCAAAGGGTTGATCGGCGATGAGATGGACGAGCGGGTCTATCTGGTTGTCGATGGGATAGACGGTCGCGTCCACCACGTGGAATTTCCCGATGCTTCGCATCTGAAGGACGTTGGCCGCGACATGATCGTGGAGGTGGCGCCGGCCATTTCCGGACCGCGAGCCGCTGATCGCAATATTGCTCTCAACATGGGTGAGAAGGACCAAATCTACCGCCCAAGCCAGCATCTGGGGCGCATCCGCGGGCAATTCGAACGAGAGGGCAAGGATCCGGAATCCTTCGTCCGCTCGCATGTCCGAAGGCTGGAGGCTCTGCGTCGGGAAGGGTATGTCGAACGCCTCGGTGAAGATCAATGGAAGGTCCCCAGCGACATCGTCGAGCGCGGCCAGGCCTATGATCGCACCAGAGGTGGTGAGGGTCCGAAGATCGCGACCCTCTCGCCGCAAAATCTCGAGCGACAGATTGCCAGTGACGCCGCCACCTGGCTCGATCGGGAACTGACGGCTCGGGAGCCTCTAGTCATCGCTGACGGCGGCTTTGGCCGCGATGTCAGAGACGCTCTCCATCGCCGCGCCGAGCACCTCGTCAAAATGGGTCATGCCACCTTAAGACGAGGTGCCATCCAGATCCCGGCGCAGGCTATCGCAAATCTTGAGCAGCGCGAGGTGGAGCGCGTCGGCCGTCAAATGGCTGCCGAGCGCGGCCTGACGTTCACGCCCAGCAAAGCCGGCGAGTATGTCAGCGGCCGCCTCACTGGCGCGGCCTCTCTTGCAAGCGGACGCTTCGCCATGATCGAGGACGGACTGGGCTTCCGACTGGTACCTTGGCAGCCGGTTCTCGAAAAGCGCATCGGTCAATTCATTACCGGCATTCAACGCGAGTCCGGCGGCATCGAATGGGAGTTTGGAAGGAAACGTGGGTTGGGATTGTAACCGGGCGCGGGACCTGCACTCATTTGCGAGCGGTAGCGTCTGCCAAGATACACTTGATCCGATTTCTACGCTCCGATCCGAAGGCGTACGCCTGAAGGCGAATTCATCTTGAACGGTCGCGAACACCTTGCACCCTGCACTTATGTCTTCGACCAAGGTGCTTTGGGGCCAAACATGCGTCGTGCTTGGCATCGTCCTCCTGACGATGTGGGCGGCGACACAATGGGTTGCCTGGAAGCTGGGCTTTCAGCCGCGGTTGGGCCGACCATGGTTTGAGCTAGTTGATGGGTTGCCCATCTATTATCCACCGGCGTTTTTCTGGTGGTGGTACGCGTATGACGCCTACGCGCCAAGAATATTCTTGCAGGGCGCCTGCATCGCGGCATCCGGTGGCATCATCTCGATAGTCGTTGCCTTTGCAATGTCGATCTGGCGGGCGCGCGAGGCAAAGACGGCCGCAACCTATGGTTCGGCGCGTTGGGCGGCGGCTTCAGAACTGCGGGCCGCGCAGCTCATGGACCAGGATGGCGTCGTGCTCGGCCGGTTCGGCCGCCATTACCTTCGCCACAATGGACCAGAGCACGTCCTGTGTTTCGCGCCGACCCGGAGCGGCAAGGGCGTCGGCCTTGTCATTCCGACTCTGCTGACCTGGCCGGGCAGTTGTGTTGTTCACGATATCAAAGGAGAGAACTGGAATCTGACCTCAGGTTTCCGCGCCCGGCATGGCCGGGTCCTGCTGTTCGATCCGACCAACCGAAGATCTTCCGCCTATAACCCACTTCTGGAGGTCCGCCGCGGAGAGTGGGAGGTGCGCGATGTCCAGAACATCGCGGATGTGCTCGTGGATCCCGAAGGAGCGTTGGAGAAGCGCAATCACTGGGAGAAGACAAGCCACTCGCTTCTGGTAGGCGCCATCCTGCATGTGCTTTACGCGGAGGAGGACAAGACACTTGCTGGAGTCGCCAATTTCCTGTCCGATCCGCGGCGGCCAATCGAGGTCACGTTAAATGCCATGATGACGACAGCGCATCTTGGCAGATCCGGTCCACATCCCGTCATTGCCTCAGCGGCACGCGAGCTCTTGAACAAGAGTGAGAACGAGCGCTCTGGCGTCCTATCGACGGCAATGTCGTTCCTCGGTCTCTATCGCGACCCCGTCATAGCGCAGGTGACGCGATGGAGTGATTGGCGAATCAGCGATCTCGTCGAAGCCAGGCGACCGGCCTCGTTATATCTGGTCGTACCGCCGTCGGACATCAGTCGGACCAAGCCGCTGATACGCCTGATCCTCAATCAAATTGGCCGGCGTTTGACGGAGGATCTGGATGCTCAAAGGCGTCGGCATCGGCTGCTGCTGATGCTGGACGAGTTTCCCGCCCTTGGCAGGCTCGACTTCTTCGAATCGGCGTTGGCGTTCATGGCGGGTTATGGGCTGAAAAGCTTCCTGATCGCACAATCGCTCAACCAGATCGAAAAGGCCTACGGTCCGAACAACTCAATCCTCGACAACTGCCATGTCCGCGTTTGCTTCGCGAGCAACGACGAGCGGACCGCACGGCGCATCTCGGATGCACTGGGAATGGCTACCGAGCTGCGCGCCATGAAAAACTACGCTGGCCATCGGCTCAGTCCATGGTTGGGACACCTGATGGTATCAAGGCAGGAAACCGCGCGGCCCTTGCTGACGCCAGGCGAGGTCATGCAATTGCCGCCCGATGATGAGCTGGTCCTGGTTTCCGGATGCTCGCCGATCCGCGCCAAGAAAGCGCGCTATTTCGAGGACGAGCGATTTCGCGAGCGCGTCATTCCTCCCGCGAAGCTTGGTGGCGAGCTAGTGGGTCGCGAGATGCGCAATGATGACTGGAGCGGCCTGCACCGACCTATCGCGGATATCACTCAGTCTAAGCCAATAGTTCAGCCCGAGACCGCCGAAACTATCAATGATCCAGCCAACGGCGGCCTTCGGCGGGAGCCGGAGCTTCCCCAACATGAAGAAGTCGCACCAGAACCTGGCCCAGCGAAGGCCGAATTCGATTTTGCTGACGAAGAGGCGGATGACGAGATCCAGCGCGCAGCGACCCTGAGAAGGCAGGGGGCGGATATCGCCCGCCAGGCGGCGGTGGATCCCGGCGACGGCCTCGGCCTATGAGCTGAGAGATGAGGACCAAACACACATTTCGTTTGCCGCCCGAGCTTGCCAGACAACTCGCCGACTATGCCGGTCGAAAGCGGGTACATCAGGCGTTCGTCGTCGAGACGGCACTGGCCTCGTTTCTGTCGCCGGACAATTCCGAGAGAATGGAAGCCGCACTTGGGAAACGGCTGGACCGGTTGACGCGACAGGTCGAACGGCTCGAACGTCATGTCACGATCTCCAATGAAGCGGTCGCTCTGTTCGTGCGGTTCTGGCTGACCGCAACGTCGCCTGTCCCTGAGGCAGCACTTCCTGCTGCGCAAGCCAAGGGGCGGGAACGTTACGAACGGTTTGTCGAGGCGTTGGCGCGAAGGCTGGCCAAGGGCCAGAGCCTGGCACAGGAAATATCTCTGGACGCCGAGCCGCAGGGTAAGCAATCGAGCGAATCTGGTTCGGCTTGATTGACCTCGCCATTCCTTTCTTTTGCTGCGACAATCTACGATCGACATCTTCGTTCGCTTGAAAGCAACGCCGATGAGGCGTTTTTCCTATTTCGTTCAGGATTGATCACCTGATCTCGTGCCGGTCGGCCCGGTGCAAATGATAAGTGTGTCCTTGGCGAATAGGAAGATGGTCATGCAGCTCCAGAGCGAAGTCGATATGCAGGCTAGCGATGCTCATGCCGAAGCTCCGTCGGTTTTTAAGCGTAGACCTAAGCGGAGCCGCAAAGTGACCGTCAGGCTTACCGAGGAGCTCTACAATCGATTTTCCGCTGCAACTGAACGTCCTGGTGTCGGCAAGAGCATGGTCGTGGAAGCCGCCCTTGAACGCTTTCTGAGCGTAGCCCCCTCGATTGAAGATACCGTGAGGGACCGGTTTGACGACATAGACGATAAGCTCGACCGCCTTGAGCGAAACATGCGGATCATGGCCGAAACCGTCGCGCTACACGCCCGGTATCAGCTTGCAGTCATGCCACCGCTGCCGCAAGCGCGGCAGCAGGAAGCTGCTCACCTCGGCGACGAGCGATTCAAGGTTCTGGCCGAGCAGGTAGACCGGCGCGTTCGGCAGGGACGGCCCTTGATGCAAGAGACGATCGACCGCCTCGATTCCAGCGACTGCGGAGCCAACGACATATCGCGCCGCCCAAATCAGCAACACAGAGATCAAGGACCTACTACGGAAGGGGTTGATATCAAGCCCGCATCGTCCGCTGCCGCCGGGGAGGGCGGCGGCAATTTGTACTTTCGCGAGCGTCCAAGCTCGTTCCGCCGGCCGGCTTGATGCCGTCGGATATGGAAAGCCGAACCCGCCGCCGAGACCTGTCGATTCCGATTCGGAGTCGACGAGGGACTCGGAGATCTCGCAGAAGTCCTCGCCTTCAAAATGGCGCCTGATCCTCTCTGTTTTCCTGCCCTTCGCTGCTGGTTACTATCTTGCTTACCTCTTTAGGACGATCAATGCCGCGATATCGCCGGCATTGGCCTCCGACTTCGGGATTGACGCCGCAGAGATCGGGCTGCTCGCGTCGGTCTTTTTCCTGGTTTTTGCGCTGGTCCAGCTTCCAATAGGGGTATTTCTGGATCGATTTGGGCCGCGTCGAGTCCAGGGCGTGCTGCTGGTCATCGCGGCCGGCGGCGCCACGCTGTTCGGTACCGCATCTAACTTCCCTGAGCTTCTTGTGGCGCGCGCCATGATTGGACTCGGCGTTGCCGGCTCGTTGATGGCCGGACTCAAGGCCGTCGTCACCTGGTTTCCGAAAGAGCGCGTCGCGCTCATGAACGGCTGGATGATCATGTTGGGATCTCTGGGAGCCGTCACAGCCACGGCGCCGACCGATTGGTTGCTGAATTGGATTGGTTGGCGAAGCCTGTTCGAAGTCCTGGCCATAGGGACTGTCGTAGTTGCTGGGCTCATTTATATGGTCGTTCCGGAAAGGGCCGAGGATTCAGAGATCGTTACATCAGCTCAAAAGCCACTTACGTTGTGGTCCGTCTATTCAGATCCGCGATTCCTCAGAGTTGCACCGCTGTCGGCCGCCTGCATCGGCTCGTCTTGGGCGTTGCAGTCATTGTGGGCCGCAGCCTGGCTTACGGATGTAGAAGGATTCGACCAACAGAGCCGCGTCCATCAAATGTTCCTCATGGCTGTTGTACTTAGCTTTGGAGCCTTGTTTGTCGGTGCCATGGCCGATCGTCTACGCAAACACAACGTAAGAACGGAAATACTGTTAGCGGGCGTGGGAGGACTGTTCGCGGTGGCCGAACTTGCGCTGATTTTGCGCCTCCCGTTGCCGTCACTTCTACCTTGGTCCATGGTGTCGATCGCCGGCGCCGCCACCGTGCTAAGCTTTGCGGCCATAGCCGATTATTTCCCCAAGCAATTTGCCGCGCGCGCCAACGGCGCTCTCAACCTCTTGCACTTCGGCTGGGCGTTTATGGTTCAATACGGCATTGGAGTCGTGGTCGGACAATGGCCGTCTCAGGACGGGCATTATCCGATGGCCGCGTATCAGGCCGCATTCGGTCTCTGCGTTGCCCTTCAAACGGCCGCGTTGGCGTGGTTTGCGATGCCGTGGATAAGTACGTTCGGCAAAAGTCTCTGCCGTCCGTTCGCCCGGCCTTCCAAAGCGCGCGGCATTTCGGCCGGATCCGGACGGCCAGCCTTCGAGCGGCCCATTTTTGAGGCGTGTGACGGAGTGGATTGGTGAGCGGGGCGCAAGGGTAGTCTCGCAAAACGCGGTCGCGCTATGTTGAGCTGAGCCACTAAAGGATTGAGTTGGGCGACACTTCTCATCGAACTCGGAATGAAAGCGTACCAAGCTCGCAGCTCTCATCCAAGTTGTCTCCGCAGGCCGCTTACTCCAACACTGATTGGAGAGACCGCTATTCTCCGATAGCGATCAAATTCCGCCGTGCAACGAAACGGCGCAGTGGGCCATAACCCGATGCCGAGCCTTTTGCTGCTCCCCGAGAGCTGTTAAGGTTGCGCCGCTTTTTTGAGCCAATCTAGAAGGGTCTGATCGTGTCTCAGGCACAGCTATCCGCCAACGAAGCGGAACGATTGCGCGCCTTCGAACGCCAAGGTCATGATGCTCTGGCAGAGAGCTATCACGCCTTTTTTTCATCGGTGACCGCCCTTGCTACCAATCCCCTCATCGATGCCGTGCGACTCCAACCCGCTTCACACCTGCTCGATGTTGCGAGCGGACCCGGTGCTCTTACTGCCGAGACGGCAAATCGCGGCGCACGTGCAGTCGGCATTGATTTGTCGCCGAACATGATAGAACTAGCCCGGCGGCTGTACCCTGCCATCGAATTCCGCGAGGCAGACGTAGAACATCTCCCATTTTCCGATCATACGTTTGATGCGGTTGTCTGCGCGTTCGGGCTAGGCCATTTTCCGCGGCCAGAACTTGCGGTCGCAGAATGCGTGAGAACCCTGTTACCCGGTGGACGCATTGCATTCGCCTGGTGGGATGATCCGTCTCGCCAGCGTATCCAGGGTATTTTCCGTGAAGCTATTGCCGAGATCGGCGCATCAGTAGCGGTGGATGTGCCACAAGGCCACAACGTGTTCCGCTTTTCTAATTCGGGAGAATTCCTACGGCTACTGGAGGGAGCTAAGCTCACCCAGGTGGCCATTACCGAGCACGCCACGACCCTCTTTGTTCCCGATACGGAAACCCTTTGGCGAGGCGGATTGGGAAGTCTTGTTCTGACCGGCGCTGTCATCAGACGGCAAGATCAGGCGACTCAGGATTCGATCCGAGCCGTCTTCGAACGTCGTGCCTGCGCCTACAAGACTGCCAATGGATTGAACCTGCCTATCGCGTTCAAAATTGGCTCAGGCCAGCGGCCGACTTGATGGTTGTCGGGTCAGTTCGGATCACTATTGGATTGTCCGCGCGAGCCCATCAATATGTCGACTTTGGGCCATTTGCGACCTGGCACTGGAAGCGGAAGTAAATTCTGGGCATTGGCGGCCGCGCCATGGTCATGACGGGTTGATCTCGCTGTCCGCGACGTGATTCAAGCTCCAAAGACCGGAGCCTCGAATTATGCACGACGACTGGTGTTGTTCTTCGCTGCAGGGTCGATTTCGTGCCTATCGAGATCGTGACGATAGAAACCATGCGCTCAGATGCACGACCTACAATAGCGAACCGCAGTCTTAACGATCGAGCGGCTGACCTTACAAGCCGTTGTCCACGCCGCCGTGTGGACACTCCTTTATCTTTCTCTTCCTACGCCAAGCTACTAACCCAGTAACTGCCTCGTTGCGCTGAGCCATTTCCTGCCTTTTCTATTCAACCCCATCTGAGGCCGCTCGGGACGGCCTCATTCGTTGGGGGACGGCGGTGGCAATCCATTCCATTCAATCGGAAGCGATTTCGCGCGGCGCGCGCATGCTGCGCACAGCATTCGGTCCCGCGATCGCGCGCTTTCTCGAAGATCCTGTTGTCGTTGAGGTCATGCTCAACCCTGATGGGCGGTTGTGGATCGACCGGCTGTCGAGTGGCTTGGCGGATACTGGCGAAACGGTGTCTGCCTCGGACGGTGAGCGGATCATTCGATTGGTCGCCCACCATGTGGCTGCCGAAGTCCACGCAGCCAGCCCGCGTATCTCGGCCGAGTTGCCCGAGACAGGGGAGCGCTTCGAGGGACTGTTGCCGCCGGTGGTTGCGGCACCGGCCTTCGCCATCCGCAAGCCAGCCGTCGCCGTGTTCACGCTGGACGACTACGTCGCCGCCGGAATCATGACTTCGGGCCAGGCCAGCGCTTTGAAAGGCGCGGTCGAAGCACGCAAGAATATCCTTGTGGCAGGCGGCACCTCCAGCGGCAAGACGACGCTGACCAACGCACTCCTGGCGGAAGTTGCCAAGACCTCGGATCGTGTCGTTCTGATCGAGGACACGCGGGAGCTTCAATGCAAGGCGCCAAATCTCGTGGCGCTGCGCACCAAGGATGGCGTTGCCTCGCTATCAGATCTTGTGCGTTCATCACTTCGCCTCCGACCCGACCGCATCCCGATTGGAGAGGTGCGGGGCGCCGAGGCGCTCGATCTGCTCAAAGCCTGGGGGACCGGCCATCCCGGCGGAATCGGCACCATTCATGCCGGCACGGCGCTTGGCGCGCTGCGCCGGCTCGAGCAGCTGATCCAGGAAGCGGTCGTCACGGTGCCGCGTGCCCTGATCGCGGAAACCATCAATGTCATTGCCGTCCTGTCCGGTCGCGGTGCCGATCGCCGTCTGGCCGAACTCACTAGCGTCACAGGACTCGGAACTTCCGGCGACTACAGCCTGACAGCAATAGGGGACCAATCATGAGTATCACTCTGCCTCGCGGGCGAGATTTCGTCGCTACCGCGATATTCGCAACGGCCCTTATGACGGTCAGCACGGCCCAGGCCGCCGGCTCAAACATGCCATGGGAGCAGCCACTCAACCAGATCCTGCAATCGGTCGAAGGACCGGTCGCGAAGATCATCGCCGTCATCATCATCATCGTCACCGGGCTATCGCTCGCGTTCGGCGACACGTCGGGTGGCTTCCGCAGGCTAATCCAGATTGTGTTCGGCCTGTCGATCGCATTCGCCGCCTCGAGCTTCTTTCTGTCGTTTTTCTCATTCGGCGGCGGAGTGACGATCTGATGGACGGTGAGATCCCAGGTTTTGTCACGCCGGTACATCGCGCGTTGACCGAGCCGATCCTGATGGGCGGTGCTCCACGTTCCATCGCCATCGTTAACGGCACCCTCGCTGCGGCGCTCGGCATCGGCCTGCGCCTTTGGGTCGCCGGCCTCCTGCTTTGGTTCGTTGGCCACATGGTCGCCGTCTGGGCCGCCAAGCGCGACCCTGACTTTGTCGAGGTCATCCGCCGGCACCTCCGCATCCCCGGTCATCTCAACACGTGAGGTCTTAAATGATGAATCTTGCCGAATACCGTCGTTCCAATACCCGTCTTGCCGATTTTCTGCCGTGGGCGGCCCTTGTCGATGAAGGGATTATTCTGAATAAGGACGGATCGTTCCAGCGCACAGCAAAGTTTCGGGGACCGGACCTCGACAGCGCGGTGCCGGCAGAGCTTGTTGCTGTTGCTGGCCGCCTCAACAACGCGCTGCGCCGGCTTGAATCCGGCTGGGCAATCTTTGTCGAAGCCCAGCGCCATTCGGCGGGAGCTTATCCGCCCAACACCTTTCCGGATGTCGCTTCCGCCCTGGTCGATGCGGAGCGGAGAGCGCAGTTCGAAGAAGCCGGCGCCGACTACGAGTCGAGTTATTTCCTGACATTTCTTTATCTGCCGCCGGCCGAGGGCACAGCGAGAGCCGAGCGGCTGCTTTACGAAGGCAGCAACCGCACCGTCGACGCCGATGCACGAGAGATCCTCCGCGGGTTTATGGACCGTACCAGCCGCGTGTTGCAACTCGTTGAAGGCTTTATGCCGGAGTGCGCCTGGCTCGACGACGAGGCAACGCTGACCTACCTGCACTCCACGGTCTCGACCAGGCGGCATCGGGTCAGGGTACCCGAAGTTCCCATGTATCTCGATGCGCTGCTCGCCGATCTGCCGCTCACTGGCGGACTTGAGCCAATGCTCGGTTCAGCGCATTTGCGCGTCCTGACGATCGTCGGGTTTCCGACGGCGACGACGCCCGGGATTCTCGACGATCTGAACCGTCTTGCCTTCGCCTATCGCTGGTCGACCCGCGCGATCATGCTTGACAAGGCGGATGCGACAAGACTTCTGACCAGGATCAGACGGCAATGGTTCGCCAAACGCAAATCAGTGGCCGCAATCCTGAAGGAGGTGATGACCAACGAGGCGTCTGCGCTCCTCGATACCGATGCGCATAACAAGGCGCTGGATGCCGACGCCGCACTGCAAGAACTGGGCTCGGATCAAATCGGGCAGACCTTTGTCACGGCGACAATCACGGTCTGGGACACCGATCCTGCTACCGCTGACGAAAAGCTTCGTCTCATCGAAAAGGCGATCCAGGGCCGGGATTTCACCTGCATGGTCGAAACGGTGAATGCGGTCGAGGCCTGGCTCGGCAGCTTGCCGGGACACGTCTATGCCAACGTCCGGCAGCCGCCGATCTCCACGTTGAATTTGGCACACATGATCCCGCTGTCCGCGGTGTGGGCTGGCGAAGCGAGGGACCATCATTTCAAGGCGCCACCGCTGTTCCTGGCCAAGACGGAAGGTTCAACCCCGTTTCGTTTTTCGCTTCACGTTGGGGATGTCGGACATACGCTGGTAGTTGGCCCGACCGGCGCCGGCAAATCGGTGCTGTTGGCGTTGATGGCGTTGCAATTCCGGCGCTACGGCGAATCTCAGATTTTTGCGTTCGATTTTGGCTGTTCGGTACGCGCTGCAACCATGGCTATGGGCGGCGATTGGCATGACATTGGCGGCGTGCTCTCGGGCGAATCCGCGGAGTTCGTTGAGCTTCAGCCGCTTGCGGCGATTGACGAGCCATCCGAGCGCGGTTGGGCAGCAGAGTGGATCACCGCGATCCTCGGTCGTGAAAGGGTCGAGGTGACGCCGGAAGCCAAGGATTATCTGTGGTCGGCACTGACCTCGCTCGCTTCAGCACCGATCCAGGAGCGGACCCTGACGGGTCTTTGCGTGCTTCTTCAGTCAAATGCGTTGAAGCGGGCTTTGCAGCCTTATTGCCTTGGGGGGCCGTATGGTCGGCTTCTCGATGCGGAATTCGAACGCCTTGGCGATGCATCCGTCCAGGTCTTCGAGACCGATGGGCTGATCGGAACCGCCGTCGCGCCGGCCGTCCTTTCCTATCTGTTCCACCGTATTGAAGCACGGCTTGATGGCCGGCCAACTCTGCTCATCATCGATGAAGGATGGCTAGCGCTTGATAATCAGGAATTTGCCGGTCAACTGCGTGAGTGGCTGAAAACTCTTCGCAAGAAGAACGCCTCCGTCATTTTCGCCACCCAGTCATTGGCTGACATCGATGGCTCTGCGATCGCGCCGGCGATCATCGAGAGCTGCCCGACGCGCATTTTGTTGCCGAACGACCGCGCCATCGAGCCACAAATCACGGCAATCTATCGACGCTTTGGGCTTAACGACCGGCAGATCGAGATCCTGGCGCGCGCAACGCCGAAGCGCGACTATTACTGTCAGTCGCGCCGAGGCAATCGCCTGTTCGAACTCGGTCTCGGTGAGGTTGCCCTGGCCTTCACGGCCGCTTCCTCCAAAGCCGACCAGGCCCTTATCGAACAGGTTCTTGCCGAACACGGCCGTGAGGACTTTGTGCGTGGCTGGCTCAGGGCGCGCGACATCTCCTGGGCGACCGACCTCATCCCGCATCTCGACGAATTGGAGGCTTCCAAATGAACCGCCTCTACCGTCTCGCCACCGCCAGCATGATCGCGATCACCGTTGCCGTCAGCTTGAGGCCCGCGTCGGCGCAGTTGGTCGTTTTTGATCCCAATAACTATGCACAAAACATGCTGACAGCCGCTCGCAGCCTGCAGCAGATCAACAACCAGATCGTGTCTCTGCAGAATCAGGCGCAGATGCTCGTTAACCAGGCGAAGAACCTGGCAACGTTGCCGTTCTCGTCGTTGTTGCAACTGGAGCAATCGATCCAGCGGACCCAGCAGCTTCTCGCTCAGGCCCAGCGCATCGCCTACGACGTCGGGCAGATTGATCGTGCGTTTTCAACGACCTACGCGCCGGCAACATCCAGTATCTCAGATCAGGCGTTGATCGCAAACGCGCAAGTCCGCTGGCAGAACGCAATGGCGGGCCTGCAGGACGCCATGCGGACGCAGGCAACAGTCATTGGCAATCTCAATACCAACCATACCCAGATGTCTGCCCTTGTCACCTCGAGCCAAGGCGCGACCGGGGCGCTACAGGCGAGCCAGGCCGGCAATCAGCTCCTGGCCTTGCAAGCGCAGCAGCTAGCCGACCTCACGGCGGTCGTCGCGGCTCATGGGCGCGCACAGAACCTGGAGTCTGCTCAGCGTGCCGCCGCGCAGGACCAGAGCAGGGAGCAGCTGCGCCGCTTCCTGACCCCGGGCCAGAGATATCAACCCACAACCGTTCAGATGTTTCACTGATGAAGAACATAACTCTCGATAGGCTGCCGATGATGGCGGCAATGGTGCTCGTCGTCCTTACCGTCGCGGCCTGTGCAATTCGCCTGCGTGACGACGGAAACCAAACCGCGTCCGCCATATCGTCGGACCAGGCCTCCGATCCGCTGGCAACAAAGCTCGCGGAGTGCCGCTCCGTGACCTCAGAGCAGAAAGAGGCTCTGTCGGAATGCCACAAGGCTTGGGCGGAGAAACGTCGTCAATTCCTCGGGCAGACATCCCCAACGTCCTCGGAAAGCGCCACTTCTCACCGCGCATCGCCATTGTTCATCCCCTCTGAGCACGACAGCGGGCCCAGGCGCGGGCCGCACGATTCAGTTCCGCAGTCTGGAAAGGAGTAAGCGATGAGCGGCACGGGCATTATCGACCAGTTCCTGGAGACCTTTACCCGCTACATCGATTCCGGCTTCGGGCTGCTCGGAGGCGAAGTCGGATATCTCGCCACGACGCTGGCGGCCATCGATGTCACGCTGGCCGGTCTGTTTTGGGCATGGGGCGCGGACGAAGACATCCTGGCGCGCCTCGTCAGGAAGACCTTGTTTGTCGGCGTCTTCGCCTTTCTGATCGGCAATTGGAATAGCCTGGCCCGCATCATCTTCGAAAGCTTTGCCGGTTTGGGTCTGAAAGCCTCCGGCACCGGCCTTTCCTCAGCCGATTTCCTAAGACCCGGGAAGATCGCCCAGGTCGGCCTTGATGCCGGACGGCCGATCCTCGATTCGGTCTCAGGGTTGATGGGCTATGTCAGCTTCTTCGAGAACTTCGTCCAGATCGCGGTCCTGCTGTTCGCCTGGATCGTCGTGCTTCTGGCTTTCTTCATTCTGGCCATCCAGCTCTTCATCACGCTGATTGAGTTCAAGCTGACGACGCTCGCTGGCTTCGTGCTGATCCCGTTTGGCCTCTTCGGCAAGACCGCCTTCGCCGCCGAACGGGTTCTGGGCAACGTGGTCTCCTCGGGCGTCAAGGTTTTGGTGCTCGCCGTCATTGTCGGCATCGGCTCGACGCTGTTTGCGCAATTCACGGCAGGATTTGCCGGCAACCAGCCGACCATCAACAATGCCATGGCGCTCGTGCTCGGAGCACTGTCGCTGCTCGGCCTCGGCATCTTTGGACCCGGCATTGCCAACGGCATCGTGTCCGGCGGACCGCAACTGGGTGCCGGCGCCGCCGTCGGCACCGGCCTGGCCGCAGGAGGCGCCATCGCTGCTGGCGCCGGCCTCGCGGCCGGTGGCGCAGGACTAGCAGGTGGAGCGCTCGTAGGTGGCGCCCGCGGCGCAGCCACGATAGCGACAGGAACGACAAGTGCCTACCGAGCCGGAGGATTAAGTGGTGTCGCCAGCGCAGGCGGCTCGGCAATCATCAGCCCGCTGCGCCGCATGGCAGGCGGACTGACTGGTGGTTCGCCGACGACAGATGCGCCTCCGGCCTGGGCACGCCGCATGAAGCGCGCGCAGACCGTGAACCAGGGCGTGTCCGCCGCCACCCACGCCGTCCGTAGCGGCGATAGTGCCGGTGGTGGATCCTCCGTCGATCTGTCCGAGGGAGGGCAGTGATGTTCAAACGACCATCCGTTCATTACGGCCGCACGCCAGAGCCGGTGACGCCTTACCAGAAAGCGGCCCAGGTCTGGGATGAGCGCATCGGGTCAGCGCGCGTTCAGGCCAGAAACTGGCGGTTGATGGCATTCGGATGTCTGTTGCTGTCGGGAGGGCTCGCCGCCGGCCTCGTCTGGCAGTCCACCAAAGGCACCGTCACGCCATGGGTGGTGGAGATCGACCATCTCGGTCAGGCCCAAGCGGTCGCGCCGGCGAGTCCTTTCTATCAGCCGACCGATCCGCAAATCGCGTTTCATCTCGCGCGCTTCATCGAAGATGTGCGAGGCCTTCCATCGGACGCCATTGTGCTGCGTCAGGGTTGGCTCCGCGCCTACGACTTTACGACAGATCGTGGCGCTGCAGCGCTGAACGACTACGCACGTAGCAACAACCCCTTTGCCAGGCTCGGCAACACACAAGTTGCGGTCGAGATCTCCAGCGTCATCCGTGCCTCACCGGAAAGCTTTCGGATCGCATGGACTGAACGCCGTTATGACGGCGGCCAGCTAGCCGCGACCGAGCGCTGGACCGCGATCCTTTCCATAGTCATCGAAACCCCTCGCGATGCTGATCGCCTCCGCAAGAACCCCCTCGGCGTCTATGTCAATGCGATCAACTGGTCAAAGGAGCTCGGTTAGTGAGAAAACCCGTCCCGCGAACCGCGCACCCCGAATGGAATCGAGCTCCCTTACGTCTCGCCTTTCTTCTCACGGTTGCGCTCTCCGGCTGCACGACCTTCAAGCCGCCACAGATCAGCTATGATGATGAGGTGCCGCCATCTCCCGATCTCCCGATGCCAGCGGATGACCACGCGCGTCCCTTGCATGTCCCTCCGGCCTGGACTCCAACTCGTGGCGGCAACAAGGGTGAAGCAGAGGCAAAGGACCCGACTGGTCGCGTCGAGATTGCCAACGATGTAGCGCGTGTCCAGCCGCGGCGGGCAGGGTATTTCAACGCCGTACAGGTTTTCCCGTATAGTCCCGGTGCGCTCTATCAAATCTATGCCTCGCCCGGGCAAATTACGGATATCGCGCTTGAGCCGGGCGAACAGCTAATCGGTTCGGGTCCGCTCGCCGCCGGCGATACCGTGCGCTGGATCGTCGCCGACACTGAGAGCGGCAGCGGTGATACCAGGCGCGTTCACATCATGGTCAAGCCAACGCGGCCCGCCATCGAGACGAATCTTGTCGTCAACACCGATCGACGAACCTACCTGATCGAACTCCGCTCTCGCGAAAAGCCGTATATGCCGTCGGTCGCCTGGTATTACCCGGAAGACCGGTCCAGCCGCGCCAAGGCTTTCCCACCAATACCGGTCATCCCGGAGATGGATCAGCGCCGGTACCGCTACGTCATCGAAGGCGACAATCCGCCCTGGCGGCCAGTCAACGCGTATGACGACGGTCGCAAGCTCTACATCGAATTCTCGCCCGGGATCGGCCAGGGCGAAATGCCACCATTGTTCGTGATTGGCCAGGACGGCAAACCCGAACTTGTCAACTATCGCGTCTACAGGAATGTCGTGATTGCCGATCGTCTGTTCGCCGCGGCCGAGCTTCGCCTTGGTGGAGACAAGCAGCAGAAAGTCCGAATTGTCAGAAACGACGGGGGACGATCGTGACGCACAATGGCGGTCCTACATCTGGACCAGGCCTATCACCTGACGATCCCGCGCAGGCCTTGCGTCTGCGTGCAGAGCGCCGCAGGATCACGCGGCTTTCCCGGAAGGTCCTTGCCGGCGGCACCTTGCTGGCTTTGCTGCTCATTTCTGGCGCGGCGCTATGGGCGCTGAGGGGCAACCGGCCTCACAATCTGGCGCCGGACGAACTCTACAGCACGGATCATCACAACATCGCAGATGGGCTCGCGACGTTGCCGAAAGACTATGCCGGCGTCCCCCACGACGTTCCCCGGCTTGGGCCGCCATTGCCCGGAGATCTGGGGCGACCGATCGTTACGGCCGAAAGTCAATCAGCTCCGGTCGGGATTGATGCCGAACAACAGCGCGTCAACCAGGAGACCGAGGCGGCTCGGACGAGCAAGGTATTTGCGCCAACCACCGCGCCCGTCGCGCCGCCACGTGCCCCGTCCCAGGAAACGGTCACCAACACCGCATCATCTTCTGACGAAACCTTCGCGCAGAACGGGCAGGATCGCAAACTGCTGTTCGTCAATGCTCCCGTCGATCGGCGAACTACGGCGCCTGACAGGCTTTCACGTCCAGCATCTCCATTTGTGGTGCAGGCCGGAACAATCATTCCTGCAGCTCTCATAACAGGTATTCGCTCTGACCTTCCCGGACAAATCACCGCGCAGGTAACAGAGACGGTTTTTGATTCTCCAACTGGCCGTGCGAAACTAATTCCACAGGGAGCGCGCCTGATAGGGATTTACGATAGCCAAGTCACGTTCGGGCAGTCACGCGTGCTCCTGGTCTGGACCCGGCTCATCATGCCGAATGGGCGCTCGATCGTGTTGGAGCGACAGCCCGGCGCCGATGCCGCGGGGTACTCCGGCCTCGAGGATGAGGTCGACAACCATTGGAAGGAGTTGCTCGGAGCAGCTGCGCTCTCGACGCTGCTTGCCGTCGGCACCGAGGTGAATTCGGGGACGGACGTCAACAACACCAACAGCGCCATTATTCAGGCGCTCCGACGCGGGGCAGGGAACTCCCTCAATCAGACCGGCCAACAGCTGGTTCGCCGCAATCTCAGTATCCAGCCTACGTTGACGATCCGTCCGGGATTTCCGGTGAGAGTGATCGTCAATCGAGATCTGGTGCTTGAGCCATATCGAGGGTGAGGAGCATGACAAGACAAGACTTAAGCTCAGCACTATTAATTCGGGTGTTCAGGATCTGCTTGATGCCAGGTTCGCGAGGGCGTCGACCACCCATTCGTTGCTCTGGTATGTCAAGCATGCGTCCGACCATCCGAAGGCCGCGATCGGTAGGAATACGCTGCTCGTCGGAGCTGAGCTACCGGTCGGCGCTGGCGTTGCGCGACGAACCTGAGGAACAGGCGCCATTTGTCACGGTAGGACCGACGGGTGTGTAATGATGCATTCCGCTGCTGAACCAGCCACTCGTAAAAGAAGGCATGCAGCAGCCTCAGGAACGGGTCGGCCCGCTTCATGACTGCACCCCTTCTGATGTGTGCAGGCAATGTGCCCCGAATACCGGTCCGAGCGATTCTGTTGAATCCGGACACGCCTTTCAGGATGGGCCGGAACAGGCCGTTACGGCGGCTTGCCCGCTTCACGGCTGGCCCGGGTCTTTCGCATCCTCCTTCGCGAGCCAATTCTCTAGAACATGGCGCTGAATTTTGCCGCTGGTGGAGCGCGGAAATTCCTCAAACCGGACGATGCGAAACTCTCGGGGAACCTTGTACCCAGCAAGCTCGGCCCGACAAATCTGCTTCAACTCTTCTTCGGCCGGCTCGTCGCCATGGACAGAGACGAAGGCCACAGGGCTTTCGCCCCAACGTGCGTCATGCGCCTTGACAACGGCAGCGTCCGACACCCGCGGATGCGCAAGCAAAACACGCTCGATCTCGGCAGGATAGACGTTCTCGCCACCTGTCTTGATGAGATATTTCGCGCGATCAACGAAATCGACCGTGCCGTCGGGGTTGCGGCGGAACAGATCGCCCATATGGAACAGGCCGTCACGGAAATCGTTCCGGTTCGTCTCCTCCGCCTCCCAGTAGCCGGAAAACAGTGTCGGTCCGCGCACCGCCACCTCGCCCGGTGTGCCGTCCGGCACCTCTCTGCCCTCCGGATCGACCAGGCGCACCTCGCAGAATGCGCTCAGCCGCTTGGACAGCCGCTCGGGCACGCCCCCCGGTGGAATCAGGCATGCCGTCGCTGGCGGTAGCCCGGTTTCTGTGGCTCCGAAGGAGTTCAGATAGGGCGCATTCAGAAGGCTGGTCAGCTCCGCAATCTGATGCGGCGGGACCAGATCAGCCATGGCCCCGACGACCCGGACGCCCTTGATCGGCACCGGGTTGGCACGTCGCTCGGCGATGAATACCTCGATGGCGCCCGGCATCATGACCAACCATCCGACCCGGTGGCGTGACAATGCGGCATTGATTTCGCGTGGTTGCAACCCATCGATCATCACGACGGTGCCGCCGCGCAGAAGCGTCGCCAGCGCGTGATCGGTCGAGGCCATGTGAAACATGGGCGCCCAAGCGATGAAGGCGTCCGCCGGATCGAGCGCGAGCTGCGCGGCAAAGACCAAGGCGCGCGCGATATGGGCGCGGTGAGAGATCAATGCTCCCTTGGGCAGCCCAGTGGTGCCCGAGGTATAAAGGATCGTAAGACCGGCTTCGGGCTCCTGCACCAATGTGCCGGTGCGCCGATCCGGCGCGGCCGCGGCGATCGCCTCTTCCCAATCTGCGCCGATCTCCAGAATAGGAAGGTCGGAGACGGCCTCGAATGAGGCTCGAAGTTCTGGTTCCACCACGCCGAGTCTCGGCGAAACCAGTTCGATGCAGTGTTTTAATTCAGGCGCGGCAAGTCGCCAGTTCAGGCAGGCCACGATGGCGCCGATCCCTGCGGCAGCAAGCTCGAGTTCGACATATTCGGCCCGGTTGTGCGACAGGATCGCAATTCGGTCGCCCGGCTCGACCCCCCGCTGCAAGAGCGCGGCGGCCAGACGGTCCACCCGTTCAAGGAGCATATGGTAAGTCCAGCCCTTGCCCGCCCATTCGATCGCCAGCTTATCGCTCCGCGCCAGGGCACGGCCGCGAAACAGGGCGTAGAGGTCAGACCAGCCCGCGCGCGCGACGTCAGGAATCATGGCATTCCTTTCCAATCACAACGACTGCGCCAGCCTGTGGCCTTCATCGATCGCTCGCAAGGCATCTAGCTCCGCCGCCTCGGCTGCACCGCCGATGATCGAGGTGGGAATACCTCGGACCACAAGTGCCTCATACAGCGCCCGCTCAGGTTCCTGTCCGGTACACAGAACAATCGTGTCGGCGGCGATGACTCTTGTCTTGCCGTTCGAGGTGACGTGGAGCCCCTCGTCGTCGATCCGCTCATAAATCACACCCGCCAAGATCTCCACCCCGTGTTTGCGCAATGCGTTGCGCAGGATCCAGCCAGTCGAAACACCAAGCTCCTGTCCCGGCTTACTCGTCTTGCGTTGAAGCATCACCACTCTACGTTTTGCCGGCATGTTGGCCAGCGGATCACCCGCCAGCGCGCCGACGCTCCTGAACTGTCCGTCCACGCCCCATGTTTGGAAAAAAGCCGCAACCTCGTTGGCCTTGGCTGCAGGGGTCACGAGAAATTCGGCCACGTCATGGCCGATGCCACCCGCGCCCATGATGGCCACGGACTGTCCTGCTTCGCGTTCGCCGGTGAGGATCTCGGCATAAGTCACAACGTTGGGATGGTCTATGCCCGGTAGGTCGGGGATGCGTGGAGTCACCCCGGTGGCGATCACCACATGGTCGAATCCGGTTAAGTCGTCCACGCTCGCGCGTTGGCCCAGCCGTAGAGTGACGCCGTGCTTGTTCATCTGACCGGTATAGTAGCGCAGGGTTTCATCGAACTCGTTCTTGCCCGGGACCGCGCGGGCCAGGTTGAGCTGTCCTCCCAGGCAGTCTTCGGCCTCGAAAAGCGTGACCGTGTGGCCAAGCCGTGCGGCCTCGACCGCCGTGGCCATTCCAGCTGCCCCACCTCCGACGATCGCCACGTTCTTCGGGGACACGCTTCTCGTGTCGCGGAATTCCATCTCGCGACCGGCGCGTGGATTGACAAGGCAACTGGCGGAACGGTCCGAGAAGATGAAATCCAGACATGCCTGGTTGCAGGCGATACAGGTGTTAATTTCATCGGCCCGACCCTCGCGCACTTTGCGGACGAAATGCGGGTCGGCAAGGAAAGGCCGGGCCATGGACACCAAGTCGGCATCGCCCGAGGCCAGAATGTCCTCTGCAATTTCCGGGGTATTGATCCGGTTTGAGGCCACCACCGGGATCGACACCGCCGCCTTCACATTCGCCGCCGCCTTCCGCCAAGCGCCACGCGGTACCGGATAGGCGATCGTCGGCACGCGCGCCTCGTGCCAGCCGATCCCGGTGTTCAGTATGTCGGCGCCGGCGACCTCGATCTTGCGAGCCAGCGCAGCGATCTCCTCGACGGGCGCGCCGCCCTCGACAAGATCGGCCGCCGAAATCCGATAAATGATCAGGAAATCGGGGCCGCAGCGGTCGCGCACCGCGCGCACGATTTCCACCGGGAAGCGGTGCCGGTTGTCGGCGCTGCCGCCCCAGCCGTCTTCGCGCTTGTTGGTATGGGTGACGGCGAATTCGTTGATCAGATAGCCTTCGGACCCCATTACTTCGACACCATCGAAACCGGCGACCTGCGCGTTGAGCGCTGCCTGGGCGAAATCGTCGATGGTGCGCCGAATATCCTCCTCACTCATCTCGCGCGGGGAAAACCGGTTGATCGGCGCCCGGATCGCCGAGGGAGCCACGCATTCCTCGATCTTGGCATAGCGTCCCGCATGCAGAAGCTGCGCGCAAATCAGGCTACCTTCGGCATGAACCGCATCGCAGATCGGGCGAAGCTTCAACGCCTTGACCGCATCGTCGAGCCGCGGCCCTTCGTAATCGAGTATCCCCTCCCGATTGGGAGAGAAGCCGCCGGTGACGATCACCGCCGCCTCCCCGCGGGCCCGTTCGGCATAGAAGGCAGCTTGCCGGGCGACGCCGTCCGGTTCGGCTTCCAGCCTCGTGTGCATCGACCCCATGATGACGCGGTTACGCAGCCTGTGTCGTCCGGCGGTGATGGAAGATAGCAGATTTGCGTAAGCGGGGCTGCCGGAATTCTTATCGAACATGGTTCCTCCCGTTGTTCTTCCAGCTCGGTCTTGCCAAGCATTCTAACATTTGTTAGGTTTTTGAAAAGCAAGATTTAAAGCGCGGGAGGGCCAGCATCGTGCAGTTTCAGCCGACAGAGGACCAGCAGGCAATCCGAGAGACAGCGCAGCGTTTCGCACGTGAGAAACTGGCCGAGAGTTATCAGACGCGGGCCACCGGACATGTGATGGACCGCGCGCTGGTTAAGGAGATGGGAGCGCTTGGGCTGATCGGTGCCGATCTGCCCGAGGAGTTCGGCGGGTTGGGCGAAAGCTCGGTCACGGCTGGATTGATCGTCGAGGAAATCGCGCGGGCTGACTTTAACGTCAGCTACATCCAGCTTCTGGGGTCGCTGATGGGCGGCATGGTCGCGAAACACGCCTCGCCCGAGATCGCCAAGGAATGGATGGCCCGTGTCACGGCGGGTGAGGCGGTGATCGGGCTGGGATTGACCGAACCGCGCGGCGGATCGGACGCGGCGAATCTGCAACTCAGGGCCACCAAATTCGGCAATGGCTGGCGGCTGAACGGCGAGAAGACCTCGATGAGCTTCGCCGCGCAGGCCGATGCGGCAGTCGTCTTTGCCCGCACCGGTGATCCTGAGGGCGGCTCGCGCGGGGTGAGCGCATTTTTTGTGGATCTCAATGAAAAGGGCATCAAGCGAACCCATTTCAACGATATCGGTACCAAGCCCGTGGGGCGCGGTTCGGTTTTTTTCGACGACGTCTTTATCCCCTCGCAATGCCTGATGGCCGAGCAGGATCGCGCCTTCGGCACGATCATGGCGGGCTTCGACTATTCCAGAGCCCTGATCGGGCTGCAATGTCTAGGCGCGGCGCAGGCCTCGGTGGACGAAACTTGGGCCTATGTTCAGGAGCGTGAGGCCTTCGGCGCGCCGCTGGCGCAGTATCAGGGCGTCAGCTTCCCGCTGGCCGAAGCCGAAACGCAGCTCACCATGATGCGTCAGCTTTGCTACTACACGCTCGATCTGCGCGACCGTGGCCTGCCGCACACCAAGGAGGCCGCGATGTGCAAGTGGTACGTGCCGAAGACCGCTTGCGAGATCATCCATCAGTGCCTGATCCTGCACGGCCATTACGGCTACACCACAGACCTGCCTCACCATCAGCGCTACGCCGACGTGCTCGGCCTGCAGATCGGCGACGGTACTGCGCAAATCCAGAAGCTCGTCATCGCCCGCGAAAAGGTCGGCCGCATCGCGCTGCAATACGACAAAAAGGGGAAAGGAGGTTCGAAATGAGCGATCCCGTCAATGTCAGCGTCGAGGGCAGCGTCGGCATTATCGAGCTTGCCCGCCCCGAGAAGTCCAACTGCCTGTCGCTGGAGGCGCATGAGTGCATCTCCAGGGCCCGCGAAAGGTTTGAGGCTGACCGCAACGTTCGTTCGATCCTGATTTGCGCGCAGGGAAAGCACTTCTGCACTGGCGCCGACCTGACCGAGGTGAAAAGCAAGCTGATGGACGCGCACGCGCTGGACTATTTCATCGCCTTTGGCATGGAAGGGTTTCGCAAGCTGGAACAGAGCCGTCTCCCCGTGATCGTCGCGGTGCAGGGCCTTTGCCTGGCCGGTGGGCTCGAGCTGATGTTGTCCTGCGATGTCTGTTTCGCCGCGGAAAGCGCTCAGTTCGGCGACCAGCACGCACAGTTCGGACTGATCCCCGGCTGGGGCGGCAGCCAGCGCCTGACCCGACTGATGGGCCTGCGCCGAGCGCTCGACCTGATGTTCTCGGCCCGCTGGCTGAAGGCGGACGAGGCGAGGGAGGCTGGACTGGTGAACTACATCGTGCCTGACGGAGAGCTGCGTCAGGCGGCGCTGGCCTATTGCCAGAAGATCGCCACGCGCTCGCGTCCCGGCATTGCAGAGATGAAACGTCTGGCGCGCGAGGGCGCCGACATGGCGACCGACCAGCAGATGCGGCTGGAGCGCGACGCTGCCGTGCGCGCGCTGCCCAGCGAGGATGTAACGGAAGGCCTAAATGCGTTCGAAAATCGGCGCACGCCGGCCTTCAAAGCCTAACAATAGGTGCGGGAATGGATTTCAAGCTGAACGACGAGCAGCGCCAGATCTACGAATATGGTGGGCAGCTCGCGCAGAAATTCGACAATGCCTATTGGCTGGATCATGCTCGTCGCCACGCCTTCCCCAAGGAGATGTTCCAGCAGATCGCCAAGGACGGCTTCCTGGGCACAATGGTGCCCCAGGAATATGGCGGCGCCGGCCTCGGTATGATGGAAATGGCGCTGTTCATGGAGGGCACCGCCAATCACGGCATTCCGCTTCTGATGATGGTGGTGGGCCCGACTATGTCGCTGGCCCATATTGCGCATCACGGGACAGATTTCCACAAGAAGGATCTGCTGCCGGCCGCCTGCCGCGGCGAGATTCAGTTCTGCTTCGCAATCACCGAACCGGGGGCGGGATCGAACACGATCAAGGCCACCACGCTGGCCAAGCGGAAGGGCAACCGCTTTGCGCTGTCAGGGGAAAAAACCTTCATCACCGGAGCAGATGTCTCGGATTACTGTCTCGTGGTTGCCCGCACCCAGCCGCATACTGAGATCAAGCGCAAGACCGACGGGTTCACGCTGTTCGTCGTGGATCTGAAGAAAAAAGGCGTCGAAATGCAGCGGGTGAAGGTCTCGATCCCGCTCCCGGAAGAACAATGGACCCTGTTCTTCAATGAGGTGGATCTCGGCCCCGAGGACATCGTAGGCGAGGTGGACCAGGGGTTTTCGATCCTGTTCGACTCTCTCAACCCCGAGCGCATCGTCCTGGCGGCCCTTTGCTGCGGGATTGGCCGGTTCGCCTTAGGGAAGGCAGTGGCCTATGCTTCCGAGCGCAACGTCTTCGGCCAGCCGATCGGCGCGCACCAGGGCGTGCAACATCCGATGGCCAAAGCTCATACGGCGGTCGAGATGGCGAGCCTGATGACCCGCCGCGCAGCCTGGGAATTCGATAACAAGCTTCCCGCCGGCGCTTCATCGAACATGGCGAAATATGCCGCCGCCGAGGCCGGGATCGAAGCCGTGGACGCCGCCCTTCAGGCGCATGGCGGGTCGGGTTTTACGGAAGATACCGGACTCTACGAGCTTTATCCTCTGGTCCGCCTGCTGCGCACCGCCCCGGTAAATCGTGAACTGTGCCTCAGCTTCATCGGCGAGAAGGTCATGGGTTTACCGCGGTCCTACTGAGCCAGCAACCGGAGAGGGAGAACGTCATGGAGTTCGGAATGCGGTTCCGCCGCGCCGATGCCGGAATGAAAGTGAATGCCCGTTTCTGGCATGATGTCGAGGGAATGCCGCTCGACGAAGTACGACAGATACAGGAGCGGAAGCTGGTGGAGCAGATGGCCTATCTCAAGGCCAACTCGTCCTTCTACCAGGATAAATTCGCCAAGGCTGGCGTCGAATTCGATGAAATTCGCACCATTGAGGATCTGCAAAAGCTTCCCTTTACTTACAAGACCGAGATTCGAGAAAGCCTGTCGGCCGAGCCACCTTTCGGTCGACACCGCGCCGCGCCGATGGATGACATTATTCAAATGCAGGCCTCGTCGGGCACGACGGGCAGCCCATCCTATGTGGCGCTGACAGAATCCGATGCCGAGATGTGGCACGAGATGAGCGCCCGATGCTTCTTCGCCAACGGCGTACGGCCCGGCGACATGGTGCTTCACGCTTTCTCGCTCGCCAAGGGTTTTGTCGGCGGCATCCCGTTGATGCAGGGACTGCAATATATGGGCGCCATCGACGTGCCGGTGGGCGCCGATGGCGGCGCCGACCGGCTCTTGCGCGCCTGTGCCGACATACGCCCGCGCTGCGTTGCCGGAGCGCCGAATTTCGTGATCCACCTGGCCGAAAAAGCGAAAGAGGTGCTGGGCACTCCAGCGACTGAGCTGGGCGTGGAGCGTGTCGTCGTTGGCGGCGAGCCGGGAGGCGGCATTCCGGCAATCCGCGCCAAAATCGAAAAACTGTGGGGTGCGAAATGCACCGAAATGCTCGGCGGCACTGATCTGGGCGTGACCTACTGGGCCGAATGTGACGAGCAGTCGGGTATGCACATGGTCAACATGGATTACATCATCACCGAACTGCTTCACCCCGATACGGGTGAGATCGTTGCCTGGGAGGACGGCGCCAAGGGTGAGATGATCTATACCGCACTCGGTCGTCGCGCGAGCCCGCTGGTGCGGTTTCGGTCTGGCGATTTCATCGAAGTGCTGGGCACGACCTGTTCCTGCGGCCGGACGGGCCCGAAGATCCGCTGCACCGGTCGCACCGACGACATGCTGATCGTGCGCGGGGCCAACGTATTCCCCTCGGCTATCCACAGCATCGTCAACGAGATGGTGCCCGAAACGAACGGCGTGATGCGTGTTGTGGCCGATTTCGAGGGCCACACCACGCAGGAGCCGCTGAAAATCATCGTCGAGCGCGGCCCCGCTCGCAAGCCCGAGGGCGATCCGACTCTGAAGAAGAAGATCGAGCAGCGCATGCGCGACGCTTTGGTCTTCAAGGCCGATGTCCGGATCGTCGACCCGGATACCTTCGAAAAGCCGGGTGCAGCCAAGGTTGCCTTCGTGTTGAGAAAGTACCCCGACCTGCCATGACAAAGCTGAAATCCCTAATCAACACCGGCTCGGAAAACTTCCGGGCGAACGATGCGCATTACCGCGCCAAGGTCGCGGAGCTGCACGCGCTGCGGCGCAGGCAGCGCGTCGGCGGTCCGGAAAGCGCACGGGAACGCCATGTGAAGAAGGGCAAGATCCTGCCGCGCGAACGTGTCGAGCGGCTGGTCGACCCGGGCATGCCGTTTCTGGAGCTCGGCGAACTGGCCGGTCTCGACAAGTATGACGGCGTGCCGCCCGGCGCGGGGATCATCACCGGCATCGGCGTGATCGAGGGCCGCCACTGCATGATCATCACCAACGACGCCACCGTGAAGGGCGGCACCTACTTCGGCATGACCTGCCGAAAGCACTTGCGCGCCCAGCGGATCGCCTGGGCCAATCGCCTGCCGGTCGTGACATTGGTCGATTCCGGCGGCGCGTTTCTGCCTGATCAGGAGAACATCTTCCCCGACGAAGGCCAGTTCGGCTCGATATTTCACAACCAAGTGGGGATGTCAGGCGACGGCGTACCACAGATCGCCGTGGTCATGGGCCCCTGCACCGCCGGCGGTGCCTATATCCCGGCGCTTTGTGACGAGGTGGTCATCGTGCGCGGCCAAGGCTTTATGTATCTCGGCGGGCCGGAACTCACCTTCGCCGCAACTGGCGAGAAGGTCGACAACGAGATCCTTGGCGGCGGCAAGATGCATTGCTCGGTCTCCGGCGTGACCGACCATCTGGCCGAGGACGACGCCCACGCGCTCGCCATCACGCGAGAGATCGTCAAGCACCTGGGCGAGAAGGCCTCGCCGCGCAAGACGCCGGCGCCGCCGCGCCCACCGGCCTACCCGGTGGAAGAGATCTACGGCATCCTCAGCCGTGATCCTAAAGTACCCACTGAGAACCGCGAGATCGTCGCGCGGCTAGTCGACGGCAGCGAGTTTCATGAGTTCAAGCCGCTCTACGGCGACACTTTGATGACCGGCTGGGGCCGCATTCACGGGCATGAGGTGGGGATCCTCGCCAATACCGGCGTGCTGTTCGTCGAAGCGGCGCTGAAGGCCACGCATTTCATCAATCTCTGCGTGCAGCGCGACATCCCGCTGGTGTTCCTGGCTGATGTCAATGGCTTCATGGTGGGTCGCGAGGTGGAGCAGATGGGCATCGCCAAAGCGGGCGCGAAGATGATCACCGCCATGTCCTCCGCTCGGGTGCCAAAATTCACCATCATTACCGGCGGTTCGTACGGAGCCGGATACCTGGCTATGCTGGGTCGCCCCTTCCAGCCTGACGCGATGTTTGCCTGGCCAACGGGTCGTGCCGCGATCATGGGTCCGGAACAGGCAGCGAGCGTGCTGGCCCAAGTGCGCGTCCAGATCAACGAGCGCGAGGGCAAGACCTGGACGAAGGAGGAGGAAGAAGCCTTCAAGGCGCCGATCCGCAAGGAGTACGAGGATTTCCAGGGTGCCTACAATTTCGCCTCGAACCTCTGGGTCGATAGCGTGATCGAACCAGCAGAGACGCGCGAGGTGATGGCGCTGATGCTCGACATCACGTCACGACGGGCGAAGATTGAAACCCATTTCGGCGTGTTTCGGATGTAAGGCGGCCGTAGTGAAGATCAAGAAGCTTCTCATCGCCAATCGCGGCGAAATCGCCTGCCGGATAGCCCGTACCGCGCGGAGCCGTGGCATCATCCCCGTCGGAGTCCACTCCGAAGCCGACGCCAACGCCCTGCACGTGCGCGAGATCGGCCGCTCGATCTGCATCGGCGCCGGGCCGGCGGCCGAAAGCTACCTGCGCATCGACGCCGTGCTGGCCGCGGCGAAGGCCGCCGGGGCCGACGCCGTCCATCCCGGCTACGGCTTCCTCGCCGAGAACCCCGAATTCGCCGGTGCGGTCGAGGCCGCCGGCATGATCTTCATTGGGCCCACGCCGGAAACACTGGAACGCTTTGGCGACAAGGCCAGCGCCAAGGATACCGCCATCGCGGTCAGCGTGCCGGTGATCTCGGGCGCCGCGGGCGCCCTGTCCGATCCCGATAAGATCGCCGCCGAAGTGCGCCGGATGGGGCTGCCCGTGCTGCTCAAGGCCGTGGGCGGCGGCGGCGGGCGTGGGCAGCGGCTCGTGATCGACGAAAAGACCCTGGCAGCTGACATTGAGGGCGCGCTGCGCGAGGCGAAGTCCACCTTCGGTTCGGAAGGTCTCCTGCTGGAACGGTTCCTGCCTGAGGCCCGCCATGTAGAGGTGCAGATCGCTGGCGACGGCAAGGGCCATGTCGTGCATCTGTTCGAGCGCGACTGCACGCTCCAGCGCCGTCACCAAAAGGTGATCGAGGAGGCGCCCGCATGGGGTCTTCCCCGCGAGCTTCTCGACGCGATCGCCCGCGACGCGGTGCGCCTTGGCGAGACGCTCGACTACCGCGGCCTGGGCACGGTGGAGTTCCTGGTAGCGGGCGAGGAATACTTCTTCCTCGAGGTGAACCCGCGCATCCAGGTCGAACACCCCGTGACTGAGGCGATCACCGGGCTCGACCTCGTGGCGCTGCACCTGCGCATCGCCGAAGGCGGGGGGCTCGGTCTGACCCAGGACGACCTGTCGATCGACGGCCACGCCATCGAGGCGCGGCTCTACGCCGAAGACCCAGCGATGCACTTCGCTCCGTCCACCGGCACGTTGACCACTCTGAGCCTGCCCGACGGTCTTCGCATCGACAGCGGCGTCGAGGCAGGCGATGCCGTCACCCCCTATTATGATCCGATGATCGCCAAGCTGATCATCCACGCGCCCGACCGCGAGACGGCACTGGCGCGGCTTGCGCAGGCGCTGGATCACGTCGCGGTCGAAGGCGTCGAGACCAACCGCGCCTTCCTCGCCGCGCTAGCCCGCAACGCCGATTTCGAGCGAATGAACGTCCACACCCGCTGGATCGATGAGCGGCTGGACGATCTGACCGCGCCGACGGAAGTGCCGGGCACCCGGCTCTGGAAGGCCATGGCAGCCGTGCTTTTCGTCACCCGTGGACGCGGCGACGGCGCCGCCGAACCGTGGTCGAACCGCGACATCTTCACCAACTGGCGACTCGGCCTTGGCGGCGACGCGATGGAAGTGGGCCAGCGCGTGATGCTGATCGACGCAGCGGGAAGCTGTGAGGAGCTCTGCGTCGGCCGGGTCCGCTCCGGCGACACCTACACGGTTTACGGCAGCGACGGTGCCGCCCTCACTTTCTCCTGCCGTGAGATCGCGCCGGGCCGGTGGCGCGTTGCGCAGGGCAACACGGTAAGCGTAGTAACGGCGTGCCTGCATGGCGGGATGATCGAGATCGACACCGCGCCGGGCCGACTTGTCTTCCGCCCGACCCCGCCGCTGGCCTTTGCCGGTGCCGACGCGGTCGCGGACCGGGCGGTGTTCGCGCCACTGACCGGCATGATCGTCGACGTCAAAGTGTCCGAAGGCGACGCGATAGCGGAAGGCGATGTCGTAGCGGTCCTGGAGTCAATGAAGCTCGAGATCTCCATCAAGGCGTCTGCCTCCGGCATCGCCGTGAATATTGCGGTCTCCAAAGGCATGATGGTGGATCGCGGCCAGACGATTGCCGAGATCATCGAACCTGAGTTGGAACACGCATGACCGATTTTCCCAAGTTCGTAGAGTTTCGTGAAGAAGGCCCGCGCGAAGGCTTTCAGATCGAAAGCAAGATCTACCCGATCGAACAGCGGATCGAACTGATCGAGATGCTCAGCGAAACGGGGCTGAAGCGCATCCAGGTGGGTAGCTTCGTCAGCCCCAGATACGTGCCGCAGATGGCTGATACGGGCGAGTTGTTCCAGCGCATCAAGCGCAAGCCGGGTGTGAAATACACCGCGCTCTGGCTGAACGAGAAGGGATTCCGCAAGGCGCTTACCGCGCATGAGGTTGATATCGACCCGCGGCTCCTTTTCTATCCCTCCGAAGCCTTCGCGCAGTCCAACAACAACTGCTCTTCAGCGGAAATGCGCGAGCGACAGCGCGAGTGGGTGCGGCTGTACAAGCAAGCCGGCTTCACTGTCGATGCCGCCTATGTGATGACCGCGTTCGGCTGCAATCTCGAAGGTTCTATCCCGCAAGAGCGGGTGCTGGAGGATTTCCGCTTCGTTCTGCATATCTGCGAAGAAGAGCAGATCCCGGTCCCGATTCTCGTGATCGCGGACACGATGGGTTGGGGCAACCCCGAAGCGGTAAAGCGCATGGTCGGCGCGCTGCGCGAGCTGGCGCCCGAGGCGCGGATAGGGATGCACATTCACGACACGCGCGGGCTGGGCATCGCGAATTTCCATGCCGCCCTAACCATGGGTGTAGACATGTTCGAAACCTCGGTGGCCGGGCTTGGGGGCTGCCCCTTCGCCGGCCACGGCCATGCCCGCGCGGCAGGCAATGTTTGCACCGAGGACGCGGTGTTCCTGTGTCAGGAGCTGGGCATCGAGACGGGCATCGACCTCGACAAGCTGGTCGACGCCGCGCTCAAGGCCGAAGAAATCATCGGCGCTCCTTTGATGGGCCGGGTGATGCATTCCGGCGGTCTCGACAAATTTCGCAAGTCGCAATGAGGAGCTTTGATGTGGGAAAGGCGCTTGATGGAAAAGTGGTGCTGGTCACCGGCGCGGGGGGCGGGATCGGCCGCGACATCGCCCTGATGGCGGCGGCCGAAGGGGCGGCAGTCGTGGTCAACGATTTGGGTGCGTCACTGAAGGGTATCGGCCAAAGTGTCACCGCCGCTCAAACGGTCGTGGACGAAATCAAGGCCGCCGGCGGTCACGCCATCCCCGATGGTGGTAGCGTAACCGAGCCGGACCACGCCCGTGCCATGGTCGAGGCCGCCGTAAAGGAGTTCGGCCGCATCGACGCGGTGGTAAACAATGCGGGAATCTTGCGCGACGGCTATTTCCACAAGATGAGCTACGAGGATTTCGACGCGGTGGTGAAGGTTAACCTTTACGGGGCGTTCAATACCTCGCGCGCCGCAGTCGACTACTTCGAGCGAGGGCGTCGGGAGATGCCCGATGGCTTGCTACCTGATGAGCGACAGGGCCGCGGAGGTCTCAGGCCAGATCTTCGCCGTGCGGATGAACGAAATCTTTCTCATGAGTCAGTCGCGTCCGCTACGCTCGGTTCATTCCAGCGACGGCTGGACGGCGGACGCGATCGCCGAGCGCGCCATTCCCGCGCTCAAGTCGCATTTCACGCCGCTTGAGGTCTCGGCGGACGTCTTTTCCTGGGATCCGGTCTGATGAGCAAACGCAAACAGAAAATTACCTCCAATATCGGCTGGAGCACACCCGACAAGATCTGTGTGCGCGGACTGGACCTGCCCAACGAGATCCTGGGCCACATGAACCTCGGCGATCTGGCGTTTCTACAGTTGACGGGCCGCAAGGCCACGCCCGAGGAAAGCCGCGTGTTCAACGCCATCGTCATCACGCTGGTTGAACATGGCATCACACCGTCCGCCCTGGCCGCACGCATGACCTATATGGGCGCGCCGGAGTCGCTTCAGGCCGCCGTCGCGGCGGGGCTCTGCGGGCTGGGCACGGTGTTCGTCGGCTCAATGGAAGGCGCCTCAAAGATGCTGTACGAGGCGCTGCCGCGCGACAAGCTGGGAACCGGCGCCGATCTCGACGCCATTGCCGCCCGAACGGTCGAGGCGTTCCGATCGCGCAGGACAATCGTGCCGGGCCTGGGCCACCCGGTGCACAAGCCGGTCGATCCCCGCGCGCCACGGCTGTTCCAGATCACCGCCGAGAACGGCAAGTCGGGCGAATATGTGGCGCTAATCCAGAAGATCCAAGCCGTCGCGGAAAAGACATCGGGCAAAATGCTGCCGATCAACGCCACCGGCGCGATCGGGGCGATTTGCTGCGAATTCGGCTTCCCATGGAAGATCGTGCGCGGCTTTGGCGTTATGGCGCGTGCGATCGGGCTGGTGGGCCATATCCTCGAGGAAAGCGAGAACCCGATAGCCTATGAGATCTGGCAGCGCGCCGAAGAAGAGATCCTGGGGACCAGCGGCCCCGAAGCGCACAAGGCGATGTAACGGATGCAGGCATCTCTCCCCGACACGCATAACGATCTGCGCGACGCGCCGCGGGCGCTCTGCGCACAGTTTACGCCCGAATACCACCGCCAGCATGCCGGGCGTGAACCCTGACGGGGAGTAACGAACGAGTTATCGTCCGCCATCGTCGACGGCATGGCGGCCTTTACCGGCCGGAAAAGATACTGTTCGTCGACGATCTACCGCGAACGCGTAAGATGAAGATCATGCGTCAGGTGCTGCGAGTGGTGTTCGAGAACCAGGATGCTTGCGATCTTTTCGCTCTCGCCAATCCCGAAGCAGTTGACAGGCTTCGCGAGACACTTGGCAACGCGTGATCGGTCGGAAGGGCTGCCGCCCCGGCGGTGATGACGAAGAATGGCAGCTTCAGTCTGGTCACGGACTTGGCGTCAGAAGAATGATTGAGGGAGGCATAGGATGGCGATGGATCCAATTCTTTCAGAACAGCGCAAGCAAGCGATGCGAGCCGCTGGTTTTTGGAGCGATCAGACGCTGCTTGACGCTTTTTCCAAGACGGTCAGGTATGATCCAGGACGGGTAGCGGTTGTCGGCTACGAAGCTGCGACCAACCGACGTACCCTACTGACATACGGCGAACTGCAGCAAACTGCCGACCGAATCGCAGCTAATTTGCTGCGGCTCGGTGTCAAGCCCGGCGAAGTGGTGTCGTATCAGTTACCGAATTGGTGGCAATTCGTAACCCTCCACCTCGCGCTGCTGCGGATCGGCGCGGTCACAAATCCAATCATGCCGATTTTCCGCGATCGCGAAATGGAATTCATGCTAACTTTGGCCGAGACGCGCGTGCTGATCGTTCCACGGCGATTTCGCGATTTCGATCACGCCGCAATGGCGGACCGCCTTAAGGTCAAGGTGCCCACACTTGAGCACATTGTTGTCATCGGTTCCGGTGACGATCACGACTTCGAGGCAGTGCTGAATGCGCCGGGAGAGCGGGTTGAGGCAGCGACCGCTGCCTCGGCCGATGATGTCGTGCAATTGCTTTATACGTCGGGCACAACCGGTGAGCCCAAGGGAGTGATGCACACAAGCAATACCTTACTTAATAGCGTGCGATATTTCGAGGATCGCGTCCACCTCACAGCCAACGACGTCGTGCTAATGGCCTCGCCAATGGCCCATCAGACCGGTTTTCTCGTTGGCCTGCTTCTGCCGTTGTATCTTGGAGGACGAGTCGTTCTTCAGGATATCTGGAATCCAGCCAAGGCCGCAGACATCATCGAGACAGAACGTGTAACGATGACCATGGCGTCTACACCGTTTCTGGCGGATTTGACCGCGGAGGCCGAACTCCGACCCGAGGCAATGAAGTCCTTGCGGACTTTTGTTTCAGCAGGCGCACCGATTCCTCGCGTTCTGGTACGCCGGGCAACCGAGAATCTTGGCGCGCACATCATTTCGGGATGGGGCATGACGGAAAACGGGCTGGTGACGACCACTAAGCTTGATGATCCGCCCGAAAAAGTCTTCGAGACCGATGGTTGCCCAAGCCAGGGCATGGAAGTCAGGACTGTCGATGAAGGGGGAGAGGTCCTGCCTCACAACGAAGAGGGCCGGCTACAAGCGCGGGGTCCTGGTACCTTTGTAGGCTATCTCAAGCGGCCGCATCTCTATGCCGTCGATCGGGATGGCTGGTTTGAGACAGGAGATCTCGCCCGCAAAGACGAGGACGGCTACATTCGTATCACGGGGCGCACCAAGGACATTATCATCCGCGGCGGCGAGAACGTTCCCGTAATCGAGATTGAGCAGTTGATGTATCGCCATCCCGCCGTGCAGGAAGTCGCGATTGTTGGCGTGCCGGATGAGCGCTTGGGCGAGAGGGCCTGTGCCTGCGTGGTGCTGCGCGAAGGAGCTTCGCTTACCTTAACTGATGTGTCAGGCTACATGGCGAAGAACACTGTGGCCAAAAACTACTGGCCGGAACGCATTGAGGTGCTCGATGCCTTGCCTAAAACACCGAGCGGCAAGGTGCAGAAGTTCAAGCTTCGCGAGATCGTCAACGCTCCAAAGTGAATTCTCGGCTGATGCACGCTGCATAAAATGCCATCGACGGCGCGCGCGGACTCGCAGCGGATATATCGGCAAGAATTCCAGCAAAGGCCTACCGCCAACCATAACCGTCATTCGCCACACCGCTCACGATGATGGCCGGATCGTCATTGATCTCGCGCCAAATGCGGTGAGTTCAGTGTGGGTCTCGGCATCGACTGAAATTGTGGGTCTCCAGCGCACCGAATTCGAGCCAACGACCCACTTAGAGAAAGCTTGCGGGACGCCGACGAGTGGGCATGGTCGGCAAATTTCTTCTGCTTTCCGACGTACCATCGACGCGAACCGCTATGAATTAATTCGAACACGTGTTAGAAAGCCGATGTTGGGCGCTGCGAGTTCTTGGGTATGGCCGCCGTTACAAACGAAGAGCCAAGGTTCGGGGAGTTTACCGTGGTGGGAAGACGCAAAAGGCTCGGATATCGATGGCGAGAGTCGTTCTCCCAATTGAGCAAACTGTTTCGCGCGAGCGCTGATGGATAATTTTTCGATCTCGATCAAGCGTAAGGATGCGGGTGCAGAAAACTACCGCGAAAGGTGTTTGTCTTGCGGCGCGATGACCGATTTTGTCTTTCCTTGTCTTATCGCCGAGGTCACTGACTGGCCAAAAGTTCCGCACGTCAACGACGTTAGTCCGGCAAAGACAGATTTGGCGCCAGCAACCCAGTCCCTGATCGCGGTGAGCGGAATATCTACCAGCCTCGCTACGCAACGGAGCGCATCTTGCGGCGCGAACAGACGAGCCCTCACGTCCTCACCAGATGCAAGGAACTCAACCAGACCGTCGCCGCGTGACGCATCGACGGTCTGCTCGATCTTGGCTCGCCGTTCTTCGATTGTTTTCCGGCTCGTAGGCGGCACGGAAAACGTGTGCCAGGTTTGCCAAGCGGCGCGACTGTCGAGCGCAACGCGGTTGTAGCGTTGGTGGAGCATGAGCAAGCAATCGAAAACTCAAATGCAAAACGGGGAGTAACGAATATGGATCTCAATCTGAAGGGCAAATCGGTCGTCGTCACTGGAGGCGGCTCGAACATCGGCCGGGCGATTGTGCTAGGGTTTGCAGCCGAGGGTGCCAACATCACGATTGGCGATCTCGACCAGGCGCAGGCTGAAAAAGTTGCCGACCTTGCGCGGAAGAATGGCGCTGCGAGCGCTCAGGTAATCAAGACCGACGTGACCGATTTTGATCAGGTGAAGGCCATGTTCGAGGCCGCGATTGACAAGCATCAGACGGTTGATGTGCTGGTCAACAACGTTGGCTGGGATCAGTTGATGTTCTTCACTCAAACGACGCCCGAGTTCTGGCAGAAGATCATCCAGATCAATTATGTTGGCGTACTTAACTGCACCAAATGTGCGCTTGATATCATGATTCCGAAGAGCACCGGCGCTATCGTGTCGATAAGTTCTGACGCAAGCCGATCCGGCGAGCCGCGCGAGGCGGTCTACGGTGGGGTTAAAGCCGCCGTCAATTCTTTCATGAAGACCATTGCCAAAGAGAACGGCCGCTATGGCATCCGCTGCAATGTCGTTTGTCCTGGCGTCACCGTTCCAGTGGCTGCGGAAGAAGTTGGTACCAATAGCATGTGGACAAAACCAGATTCAATGTTCACGGCGGAGCAATTCGAGAAGGTTGCCAAGGCGCTGCCGCTGCGCAAACTCGGTCGCCCGAATGATATTGCCAACGCCGTAGTGTTCCTGTCGTCCGCCGCCGCAGGTCACGTCACCGGCCAGGTCCTGTCGGTGTCAGGCGGATACACCATGATCGGCTGAGTTCGGCTATCAATTCGTCAAAGCAAAATGGAGTTCCATCGTGTCCGAAAAAGAGATCATGTACGGCGTCAAGGACTACGTCGCCACCATCACAATCAACCGGCCAAAGACCCTCAATGCCTTTACGGGCGATAACATCGTAGAGATGGAGCGGTTGATTCTCGAGGCAACCGCAGATAAGAAAGTTGGCGTCATCGTCCTCACCGGCTCCGGCGAGCGCGCGTTCTGCGTCGGCGGTGACGTCAACTGGGAGAAGGACGCTGGTGGCAAGAGCGGGCTCGAAGGGCTGAAATTCAACTTCAACCGCCATATTGTCGAATGTCCAAAGCCCGTGATCGCGCGTGTTAACGGTTACGCGATTGGCGGCGGACATCACATCGCCTATTTCTGCGATTTTACCATCGCGGCAGAGCATGCGATTTTCGGCCAGAATGGCCCACGTGTTGGCTCTCCGGCGGGAGGCTACATCGTCTCGCACAGCGCCAATGTGCTCGGTCATAAGCGCGCGCGCGAGCTCTGGATGCTGGCGCGACGCTACACCGCCAAACAAGCCCTCGACTGGGGGCTAGCAAATTCCGTCGTTCCGATGGCCGAACTCGACGTCGAGGTTAGGAAATATTGCGACGAACTCCTAGCTTTAAGCCCCACTTGCCTGAAGATTCTCAAACGCTCATTCTACTATCACATGGCGCCGATCATGGAGCGCGATATGGATGATCTCGTCCGCGAGGTAGCGCCTGCTTATTTCACGACACAAGAACAGCAGGAAGGCGCCAATGCGTTCCTGGAGAAACGTAGACCGGATTTCAGCGCGTTTCGCTAAAGCGATCATGCAATAGTGTAAGGAGACTGCGATGAGACTAGGCAGTGTCAACTATGAAACCAAAGGGAAGATCGCCCTCCTTACGCTGGACGAACCAGGCAAGCTTAACGCGCTCAGCACGGGCATCCGCGAGGGTGTTCTCGATAGCCTGAAGAAAGTGGATGAAGACGACAACGTCCGCGTCGCCATCATCACCGGCACCGGGGACAAGGCATTTTGCGCTGGCGCTGACATTGGCGGCTTCAACTTTGATCCGGACAGCGTACGCAAATTTATGATCGAGGCTTTAGCGGTATTAGCTGCACCAGAAAATTGCCGCAAACCCGTGATCTCCGCCGTCAATGGTATTGCATTCGGCGGTGGCTTTGAACTCGCGATCGCTTCGGACTTCATCATCGCATCCGATCGCGCACGCTTTGCGGTGCCAGAGATCAAGCTCGGATTACTACCCGGTTTTGCGATTGTGCGTCTGCACGGTATGATTGGCCGCGCCAAAGCCAAAGAGATGAGCATCCTCGGCGATCCAATCAGCGCGGATGAGGCATTCAGATTAGGCCTCGTACTACGTGTAGTTCCCCATGGTGATCTTATCACAGCCGCCCTGGAATTTGCCGAACGAATTGCATCGAAACCAAAGCTTGCGGTGCAGATGGCGAAATCGTTTTACAACCGCGGCCTCGGTGGCGATGAAATGCGCCACGCGATCGATGGCTTCCCGCTCCTGTTCATGCATCGAGACGCACAGGAAGGTATCGCTGCCTTTCTCGAAAAGCGCGAGGCGAAGTTCGAGAGTTGACCAAAAGCCGCCCAGCCAAGGTGTCGAGGAGCTTTTTTGACATGGAGCATTTGCGGTAGGCAAAGCGTCATTTCGAGGAATCGATGATTCTCAAGGACTTCACACTTGCAGACGTTTACCGCCGTGACGCTCAACTCTTTCCCGATCGCACGGCGTTCGTGCTCAAGGGCAAGCGCATTGCGACTGCCTTATTAGCGTCGCCGGCGCCGGCAAGGTGAAGACCACGTGGAAATACGGCACGGGAAGGAGTTCGGCTTGCCGTTCGGCGAGCCATTGCGCGCGCGCCGCGCCCTGGCACTTCGGACAGTGCCGATTGCGACAGGAGTTGTAGGCGATGCGCGTCGCACCGCAGTCGTCGCATTGCTCAACGTGGCCACCGAGCACCGCCGTCCGACACGCCGTGATGGCGCCCATCACGCGTCGCTCGACGCGACCGAGATGACCGGCATACGCCTGTCGAAAAGCTTCGCCGTGGCGGCGGAATATGTCCGCCACCTCCAAAGCCGGACCCATGATGCCCGATCAGCCGGGCGGAACGATCTCCAATCGCAGCCGGTCAAGCGGACTCGGGGTCTGGCTGATCGTTTTGGTGGCAACCTGGGCGTAGCGTGCCGTGCTTCGCAAGCTGGCATGGCCGAGCAGCACCTGGATGACACGAATGTCGGCGCCGTTCTCGAGAAGATGGGTCGCAAAACTGTGCCGTAGTGTGTGCACCGTCACGCGCTTGTTCAGACCGGCTGCGATGTGGGCCGAGCGGCATGCCGCGTGCAGCACGGTCGCATCAAGCGGCCGCTCACTGTCGCGGCCGGGAAATAGCCAGCGTGTCAGTCGGGTTAGCCGCCAATAGGCCCGCAGAATCTTTAGAAGCTGCGGCGAGAGCATGACGTAACGATCTCTGCCGCCTTTGCCTTGTTCGACCCGGATCACCATCCGCTGGCTGTCGATATCCGGGACCTTGAGGAAAACCGGAAAACCACCTCCGACACGCGTAATCCGGTGGCATAGACTGTCGTCAACGCTATGCGGCTCTTTAGTCGCCCGTGAACAAGTCTCCAAGCGATTGAGTGAGACTCTGTTTTTCGGATGCGGCGGCATTTGAGATTGCAGGGATTTGGAGCTTGAGACCCCCAAACCTTGCAATTTCGTTTGTGGATTGAACAAAGCCGCTGGCGCGGCAATTGAGGAGAGATCGCAAGATCAGGCTCCTGTCTGAGAGGATTGCGGGTTTTCGAAGCCCAACCCTTCAGACAGGAGTTTTCCAATGGCTGAGATTAGCCCTCTTCGCCGCCGCATGATCGAGGACATGACGGTCCGCAATTTGTCGCCGGCGACGCAGCGATCCTACCTTGCCGCCGTGTCGAAGTTGAGCCGGTATTTTGGTCGATCCCCCGATTGTCTCGAGCTGGAGGATATCCGGGCCTTCCAGGTCCACCTGGTGG
>CAZSRR010000045.1:0-53059 GCA_964609175.1 uncultured Bradyrhizobium sp. | reverse complement strand
CCCGGAATGACCCACTGGATTACGTCCCCGCCTTCACCTGGGCGATCGCGGTGGCCATCAGTTCGTCCATCTTTGCGCGGACCTCGGCGGCGGTGATGGACACGCCTTTGTCGCCAAAATCCTTCACTACCTTGTCCTGGACGTCCTTGTCGCCGGCCTGCTCGAAGTCGGCCGCGACCACTTCCTTCGAATAGGCGGTGGCAGCGTCGCCAGTCAGGCCGAGCTTTTCCGCTGCCCACAAACCGAGCAGCTTGTTGCGGCGGGCCTCGGCCTTGAATTTCTGCTCCTCATCGAGGGCGAACTTCTTTTCGAAACCTTCCTCGCGTTTGTCAAAAGTGGTCATTCGTCGGTTCCAATCCCCGGAAATGGTAAACGGGGCCGCATTGTCGCACCCCGATCGCCTACCTAGATAGAGGGGGCGATTCGGTAAAACAACGGGCCGTTAGGCCGCAGGACGACTTGGCCGGCGATCGGGATAAGTTGGGTCCAATCCGCCTGGGTCGATTGTGCTGGGAGGGCCAATCGGATACCTTGCGCCCGGGCGAGGTTCTTGTTCTGTTTCCGGTCGTTGTTCGGAATCTGGCCTTCACGGCAGCTCCGTCGTGGTCGCAAACCCTTGTCATCCGGAGCACACCAATTCATGGATTTCAACAAAACACGGTACATCCCAATGAGCCGTCGACGCCGTATTTATGAAGGCAAGGCAAAGGTCCTGTATGAAGGCCCGGAGCCGGGTACCCTGATCCAGCACTTCAAGGACGACGCGACCGCGTTCAATGCCAAGAAACACCAGGTGATCGAGGGCAAGGGCGTCCTCAACAACCGGATTTCGGAGTACCTGTTTCAGCACCTCAACGACATCGGGGTGCCGACCCATTTCATCCGCCGCCTCAACATGCGCGAGCAGTTGATTCGCGAGGTCGAGATCGTGCCGCTGGAGGTGGTGGTGCGGAACGTTGCGGCCGGTTCGCTGTCGCAGCGCCTCGGCATCGAGGAAGGCACGCAACTGCCGCGCTCAATCATCGAGTTCTATTACAAGAACGACCAGCTCAACGACCCGATGGTGTCGGAAGAGCACATCACGGCGTTCGGCTGGGCCACGCCGCAGGAAATCGATGACATCATGGCGCTTGCCATCCGCGTCAACGACTTCCTCACCGGGCTCTTCCTCGGCATCGGCATCCGCCTGGTCGATTTCAAGATGGAATGCGGCCGGCTGTTCGAGAACGAGATGATGCGGATCATCGTTGCCGACGAGATCTCGCCGGACTCGTGCCGGCTGTGGGACATCAAGTCGAACGAGAAGCTCGACAAGGACCGTTTCCGCAGGGATCTCGGCGGGCTGCTGGAAGCCTATACCGAGGTGGCCAAGCGGCTCGGCATCCTGATGGAAAACGAGCGTCCGGCCGGCACCGGTCCGGTGCTGGTGAAGAGCTAGGTCACGTCATTCCGGGGCGCGGGCGCAGCCCGCGAACCCCAATGCGCAATTGCGCATTGTGGAATTCAGAGAAAGCTTGCGAGAGATTCCGGATCGACCCGCTGCGCGGCTCGTCCGGAATGACGGGGTTTAAGATGAAGGCACGCGTTACCGTTACGTTGAAGTCGGGTATCCTCGACCCGCAGGGCAAGGCCATCGAAGGCGCGCTGAAATCGCTCGGCGTCGACGGCGTCGCCAGCGTCCGCCAGGGCAAGGTGTTCGACATCGAGCTGGCCGGCGCCGACAAGGCCAAGGCGGAAGCGGCGTTGAAGGACGCCGCGGACAAGCTGCTGGCGAATACCGTCATTGAGAATTACCGGGTCGAACTGCTGGGCTAGCCATGAGCGAGGTATCCATGCAGCAGCTCCACGCGCTTGCTCTGGATATCTTGTCTGCCCTCGATCGATTTGAAGTAAAGGTCGATCGACTTTTGCTAGAGATGCGCGCAACTGGTCTCGAACTGTCGGAAACCAGGCAGCTTTGCGAGAACGCTCGCAGAATGAGGACTGTATCGGAATGAAATCAGCCGTTCTCGTGTTCCCCGGAATCAACCGCGAGCGCGACATGGCGCGGGCGCTGAAACTCGTCTCGGGCAACGAGGCCGCGATGGTCTGGCATGCCGAGACCGAGTTGCCGAAGGGGACTGATCTGGTCGTCGTGCCTGGCGGATTTTCCTATGGCGACTATCTGCGCTGCGGCGCCATTGCCGCCCGCTCGCCCGTGATGGACGCGGTGCGCAAATATGCGGCCGATGGCGGCCTCGTGCTCGGGGTCTGCAACGGCTTTCAGATCCTCTGCGAAGCCGGCCTGCTGCCCGGCGTGCTGATGCGCAACGCGCGGCTGAAATTCATCTGCAAGGACGTTCACCTGAAGGTCGAGCGCTCGGATTCGCCGTTCACGCGCGGCTACAATGCCGGCCAGGTCATCCGCGTGCCGGTGGCGCATGGCGAGGGCAATTACGAGGCCGACGAGGAGACGGTGAAGCGGCTCGAAGGCGAGGGGCGGGTGCTCTACCGCTACTGCACGGCGGAAGGCGTGGTCGACGAGGCCTCCAACATCAACGGCGCGGCGCACTCGATCGCCGGCATCGTCAACGAACGCGGCAATGTGCTCGGCATGATGCCGCATCCGGAAAACCACGTCGAGGACATCATGGGCTGCACCGATGGTCGCGGCTTGTTCGCAGGGCTTGCTGCGCATCTGGACAAGGCGGCGTGAGCTTGCGCGCGGTGAAATGGCTGGCCGCGTTGTCGGCGCTGGCGCTGGCGACTGCCGCCCACGCTCAGGATTATCCCAAGCGCCCCATCACCATGATCGTGCCGTTCGCGGCCGGCGGCACGTCGGACGTGATCGCGCGCGTGGTGGCCGAGGAGATGGCGAAGTCGCTCGGTCAGCCGGTGGTGATCGAGAACGTCGCGGGCGCCGGCGGCTCTACCGCGCTGACGCGGGCGGCGCGCGCCGAGGCCGACGGCTACACCATCGCCATCGGTAATGCCGGCACCAGCGCGGCGGCGTATACGATCTATCCAAAGCTGTCGTTTACGCCGGATTCCTTTGCGCCGATCGCTGTCGTCGCCAAGACGTTCGGCATCGTCGCGCTGCGAAAGGATTTTCCGGCGAAGAACCTGCAGGAATTCATCGCCTACGCGAAGAAGAATCCCGGCAAGGTCAATCTCGGTCATGCCGGCATCGGCTCGTCGAATTTTCTGATCTGCAAGAGTTTTGAGAACGTGGCCGGCATCGAGGTGACGCTGGTCGGCTATCGCGGCGCGGCGCCGGCGCTGACGGACGCGATCGGCGGCCAGATCGACGGCGTCTGCGATTCCGCCGCCTCGGTGTCGCATGCCATCGGCGACAAGCTGGTGAAGGGCATCGTCGTCGGCTCCACGGTGCGGTTGTCGACGCTGTCCGAACTGCCGACCTCGGCGGAGGCGGGCTTGCCTGAGTTCGAGGCGCAGGGCTGGAACGGCCTGTTCGCGCCGAAGGGCACGCCGCCTGCGGTGATCGCGAAGCTGAACGCTGCGGCGAAAGCGGCCGTCGAAAGCGAGGCGGTGAAAAAGCGCTTTGTCGATCTTTCGACGGTAGCGCCCGATGTCAGCGAAATGGCGCCCGAGGTGCTCGGGCAACTGGTGACGCGCGATGTCGCCAAATACAAAAAGCTGTTGGAAGAAAAAAAGTAGTAAGACGGCGACACGTTGGGGGGCGAATGAGTATCGAGATCCATCATTTGCTCGACCACAGCCATCACATTCCAACCGTTGCGGCATGGCAGCAAGCCGAGTTTGGTTATCTGAGCCCCAACGGTTCGATCGAGCAACGTGCCGAGCGGCTGAGAGGCGCCAGTGACAAGGCGCGGCTGCCGATCTCGCTGGTGGCGATCGCAACCAATGGCGCTGATCTCGTCGGCTCGGCCAACATTGTCGCGACCACGCTGACCCACAAGCATCTGACGCCCTGGCTGTCGTCGGTGTTTGTGCCTTCGGCGCAGCGCGGCAGGGGCATCGCTTCAAAGCTCTCACTGGCTGCGATTTCCGAAGCCGACCGTCTCGGATTCGAAAAGATTTATCTTTTCACGCCCAAGAGCGAGGCCCTCTATGCGCGTCTCGGTTGGGAGACGTTCGAGCAGACGGCGATCAACGGCGTGCCGGTCTGCTTGATGGCGAGAGCGACGCGATGACCTGAAGCAGGTAGCGTATTGCGCCGTTGCGAGCTGGCCGCCGTAGTTCAAGAAAAGGCCCCGCGCGAGCGGAGCTTTTTGGTGTCGGCCTGCGATCAGCGGCCGCCGGGCGCCGGCGTTAACGTCGAACCGCTGGGCGAGGGATTGATCAGTGTGCTGCCCGAGGGATTCCGTGCGCTGCTGGCGCCGGCCGCGGCGCTGCCGGCGCTGTTCGACATGCCGCTGCCGGCCGTACCCGTCGCATTGCCCGTGGTCGTGCCGTTCGCGGGAGAACCCGTCGTGCCGCTTGCCGCCGCGCCGCCCGTGGCTGAGCCGCCAGCCGAGCCGCTGCCGGATTGCGCCAGTGCGAAAGTGCTCGTGAGGGCAAGCGCCGTTGCCAGACCCAATGTTGCGAGTTTCATGATTGCTCCTTGTTATTGCTGCATAATGGTCAACGACGTTCGCCAGCATCGCGTTCCTTCCGGGAGATCACACTTCGTTGCTGTTCCTTTGAGGCTCTCCGCAGCCAACAACAGGCGCCGTCAGCCGGCACCTCCCGTTTCAAAGCAACTGAAGATTGTCCGATTGAACTTGCCGCGCTATCAACGCCACTAAGAACCGTCCGTCTTACCCACCTGGAATGCGCCATGCCTGTAGCCATCGTTGTGTTGCTGCTCGATATCTCGCTGATCTACCACGCATCACGGACCGGACGGTTGCAGCCATGGGCGTTCATCATTTTGATGGTCCCGCTGATCGGTGCGCTCGCCTATATCGTCGTCGAACTGGTGCCCGAATGGTTCGGCAGTCCCGGCGCGCGGGAGGCGCGCAAGCGCATCGCCGGCAAGCTCGATCCGGAAAAGACCTACCGCGAATTGTCGGACCGGCTCGCCGGCACCGACACCATCGCGACGCGCCAGGCGCTCGCGGCCGAATGCATGAACGTCAAGCGGTACGACGAGGCTGAGCGCCATTACGCTCACATCCTCACGCAGCCGATGGGCCGCGAGCCGGCCTATGCGCTCGGCAAGGCGCAGGCGCAGTTCGGCCTCAACCGCTTCGCGGATGTGCTGAAGACGCTGGATGATCTGAAAGCGGAGTGGCCGGATTTTGAATCGCCCGAGGGACATCTGCTCTATGCCCGTTCGCTGGCGGAAATTGGCCGCACCGACGAGGCGCTCGACGAGTATCACGCGCTCGCGGCGTATTATCCCGGCGCGGAAGCGCGGGTGCGTTACGGCCTGCTGCTGCGCATGACGGGCCGCAACGCCGAGGCGAGGGTGGTGTTCAACGAACTGCTGCTGCAGATGAAGCGCGCGCCCAGATATTTGCAACAGGCGCAAGCCGAATGGCTTTCGATCGCTGAAAAGCAGCTGACCAGCAGCGGCCACGGATAGCACACGTCCAACTGCCGAATTTTTGTTCAGCGGCTGGAAGTTGGCTGGCCTGATACTTGCTCCTGTCTCCTGATCCGAAACACGGATTTTCCGCTTCTCGGACGGAGACAGATTATGCCCATTCGCAAGGCTCTTTGCTCGATTGCGCTACTGAGCGCGCTGATGTCGTCGCATCCGGCGGCGGCTGAATCCACGCTGCGCATCGCCATGACGGCGTCCGATATCCCGACCGCGACGGGACTGCCGAACAACGGCTTCGAGGGCATGCGCTTCCTCGGCTATCCGATCTTCGAGGGACTGGTGCTGTGGGACCTCACCAAGACTGACCGGCTGGCGACCTTGCGCCCCGGGCTCGCGGAAAAATGGGAGCAGGACCCCGCCGACAACAAGACCTGGATTTTCCATCTGCGAAAGGGCGTCAAATTCCACGACGGCAGCGATTTCACCGCCGACGCGGTGATCTGGAATCTTGACCGCTATTTCAACAGCGAGAGCCTGCAATTTGAGCCACCGAGTTCGGCGATGTCGCGGGCACGCGTGCCCGTGATGGGCAGCTACAAGAAGATCGACGACTTCACCGTCGCCATCACCACCACCAAGCCCGCTTCGTATTTCCCCTACATGGCGGTGTACCTGCTGATCACGTCGCCGGCCTCGTTCGAGAAGGCGGGGAAGGAGTGGGCCAAGGTTCCGGCCTTGCCGGCGGCGGGTACCGGGCCGTTCAGGATCACCAAGATCGTCCCGCGGCAGGAGGCTGTTCTGGCGCGCTTCGACGGCTATTGGGACCCCAATAAGAAGGCGAAGGTCGACAATGTCGTGCTGATGCCGATTCCGGAGGCGAATTCGCGGCTGGCCGCGCTGCGCTCCGGCCAGGTCGACTGGATCGAGGTGCCGCCGCCGGACGGCATCGGCTCGCTGAAATCCGCGGGCTTCACCATCACGACGGGTTCCTATCCGCATGTCTGGCCGTGGTTCTACAACATCGGCGCGACCAACAGCCCGTTCAAGGATGTGCGCGTGCGCCAGGCGCTGAACTATTGCATCGACCGGGAAGGGCTGGTCGGACTGCTCGCCGGAACCGCGGAGCCGTCGGTCGGCTGGCTGAAGGCCAGCGATCCGGATTTCGGCTCGCCGGTCAATCGCTACAAGTCCGATCCCGCCAAGGGCAAGGCGCTGCTCGCCGAAGCCGGCTACACGCCGGCCAAGCCGCTGTCGTTCAAGGCGCTGATCTCGAATTCCGGTTCGGGACAGATGCTGCCGCTTCCGATGAACGAATTTTTGCAGCAGAATTTGAAGGAGGCCTGCGGCGTCAATGTCGAGTTCGACGTGATCGAATGGCAGGTGCTGCTGACCGCGGCGCGCGCCACGCCCGATAGCCCCACTCTGCGCGGCGCCATGGTGCTGAACATCTCTTCGCCGTCGTCGGATGCCGGCGTGATGGCGCGCTATTTCGCGGCCGCCAACTTCTCGCCGAACGGTTTTAATTTCGAGCAGTGGAAGGATGACGATTTCGAGGAGGCGCTGAAGATCATCTCGGAATCGACCGATCCGAAGGCGATCTCGACCGCCTACAAGAAGGCGCATGAGCGGCTGGTCGACAATCCGCCCTGGCTCTACATCGTGCACGACCTCAACCCACGCGCGATGAGTGCCAAGGTGAAGGGGTTCGTGTCGCCGCAGTCGTGGTTCGTGGATCTGACACTGGTAAGTGTGCAGTAGGCGAGGGATGGCTCAACCGTCATCCCCGCGCAACGGCTTCGCCGTTGTCGCCTGAGGTGCGCGTTCTTGCGCGCCTCGAAGGAAGGTCACGGCCCGTGGCCCGTCCTTCGAGGCTCGCCCATCGGTGCTGGGCGAGCGCCTCAGGATGACGGTTCACTGCGTCGACGCCGCCACTTGGTGTAGGCGTCTTTCGGGATCGTCATGGCGGCGACGCCGGCCATGACGAGAACGAGGCCGAGCGCGAGATTGGCCGGGACGGCTTCGCCGAGCAGCAGCACCGACAGGCCGACGCCGATCGGGATGCGCAGATAGCCCTGTGCGTTGGTGGTGAGCGTGCCGAGCCGGGTCAGGCACATGTAGAACAGCATCAGGCCCAGCGCGCTGGAGAAGATGCCCATCGCAAATGTGGCGGCGAGCGCTTCTGACGTCGGCCGCAGGGTCCAGGGGTGGTCGATCAACAGTGCGAACGGCAACAGGATCAGGCCGCCGTACAACAGCGAGCCGGCAGCCACTACCATCGGGTCGTAATCGGTAAGCCGCAGGCCAAAAATCGTCGCGCAGGCGAACGAGATGGTGGCGAGCAGGATGACGACCTCGGCAAAGATGTGGGCATCGAGCGCAGAAAGCGCATCGAGGCCGACGATCACGGCGGTGCCGGCCAATCCCAAAATGGCACCGGCCAGCTTGAGCAGCGTCGCGGGCTCGTGCCGCGTGATGCCCCAGGTGATCAGGAACGCGAAGATCGGCGTCGTCGAGGCCAGCACCACGGTCGACGACGCCGGCACATATTGCTGCGCCCAGGTGATCAGCAGGAACGGAAACGTCGAATTGATGGTCTGCTGCTGCGCGAACAGCTTCCAGGCCTTGCCGTCGGTCGGCATCTTGATCCCGCGCAGGCGCAGGATCAGAAACAGGAACGCGGCCGCGATCAGCGAGCGCGCCGAAATGAAGGTGATCGGAGGGAACGACCCGAGGCCGATCTTGGTCAACGGATAGGTCGAACTCCAGCAGCACGCCAGCGCGAGCAGCAGCAGGTAGTCGCGCCAGCCGCGACGAGGGGTTGGCGTTTCAGGTGGCAACGGCGCCGGCGCCCGCAGGCTTCCATTTCACCCGCTTGATGGTACCCGAGAAGGTGAACAGCGGCCGTTCGCCGGATTTCAGCACCCCGCGCAGGAAGATCAGCGAGCCGCCGGCGCGGGTGATCTCGCCGTCGCATTCGACCAGTTCCCCCTCGCGCGCGGCGTCCAGGAATTCGCAGGAAAACGCGACCGTCACCCCCGGACCCTGCAGCACCGGGGAGGCGATCGCGAACAGCGAATAGTCCGCGAACGACATAAAGCAGCCGCCATGGACGTTGCGCATGCCGTTGAGGTGCTTTTTCTCGACCCGGAACGCGCATCGCACGTTGCCGTTTTCGTCCATCCGGTGCCAGAACGGGCCGTTATGGGTCTCGAAGCTGTCGCGGGTCCAGGTCCGCCAGCCCTTGAATTCGCCCTCGGTCTCCTCGTGCAGGTCAGGGCGGCGATGAAATGCGTTCTGGGGAAGCTCGTTCACTTAAAATGGCCTTCAACTGAATGTTTCCGCTCTTAAATCTGTTTCCGGCGCGATGTGCAAACGCCGATCCCGCAAGGCCCTGTTCGCAAAGCTCTGGACAGGCCAAAAATGCCCCCTAAAAGGCCTTTTCGGCCCCTTTCGATCTCCCTAATAAGGCAGCCATGAACGAGCCCCAGATCACCCCCGAACTCGTCGCCAGCCACGGCCTCAAGCCCGACGAGTATGAGCGCATCCTCAAGCTGATCGGGCGGGTGCCGAGTTTTACCGAGCTCGGGATCTTCTCCGCGATGTGGAACGAGCACTGCTCGTACAAGTCCTCGCGGATCCACCTGCGCGGCCTGCCGACCAAGGCGCCCTGGGTGATCCAGGGCCCGGGCGAGAATGCCGGCGTGATCGATATCGGCGACGGGCAGGCGGTGGTGTTCAAGATGGAGAGCCACAACCACCCGAGCTATATCGAGCCCTATCAGGGTGCCACCACCGGCGTCGGCGGCATTCTGCGCGACGTGTTCACGATGGGCGCGCGGCCGATCGCCTGCCTCAATGCGCTGTCGTTCGGCGCGCCGGAACATCCGAAGACGCGGCATCTCGTCTCCGGTGTGGTGGCCGGCGTCGGCGGCTACGGCAATTCGTTCGGCGTGCCGACGGTCGGCGGGCAGGTGCGCTTCCACACCCGCTACGACGGCAACATCCTGGTCAATGCGATGGCAGTCGGCCTCGCGGACTCCGACAAGATTTTTTATGCGGCGGCGTCCGGCGTGAACATGCCGATCGTCTATCTCGGCTCCAAGACCGGGCGCGACGGCATCCACGGCGCCACCATGGCCTCGGCCGAGTTCGATGACAATTCCGAGGAGAAACGCCCGACCGTGCAGGTCGGCGATCCCTTCGCCGAGAAGCTGCTGCTGGAAGCCTGCCTCGAGATCATGGAGAAAGGCTGCGTGATCGCGATCCAGGACATGGGCGCGGCCGGCCTGACCTGCTCGGCGGTCGAGATGGGCGCCAAGGGCGATCTCGGTGTCGATCTCATTCTGGACAGCGTGCCGACGCGCGAGACCGGCATGAGCGCCTACGAGATGATGCTCTCGGAAAGCCAGGAGCGCATGCTCATGGTGCTCAAGCCCGAGAAGGAAAAGGAAGCGGAGGCGATCTTCAAGAAGTGGGGGCTCGACTTCGCCGTCGTCGGCTACACCACGCCGAGCAAGCGCTTTGTGGTCAAGCATGGCGGCGACGTGATGGCAGATTTGCCGATCAAGGAACTCGGCGACGAGGCGCCGGTCTACGATCGGCCGCATGTGCCCTCCGCCGTGTTGCCGGTGGTGCATGCCCGCGAGGTGAGCCCCCCGATCGGGATCATGCAGGCGCTGGAAAAGCTGATCGGCACGCCCGAACTGTGTTCGAAGCGCTGGGTGTGGGAGCAGTACGACCACGTTATCCTGGGCAATACCGTGCAGCGTCCGGGCGGCGATGCCGCGGTGGTTCGGGTGCAGGACGGGCCGAAGGGGCTCGCGCTCACCGTGGACGTGACGCCGCGCTATTGCGAGGCCGATCCGTTCGAGGGCGGCAAGCAGGCGGTGGCCGAAGCCTGGCGCAACATCACCGCGGTCGGCGGTCGGCCGCTCGCGATCACGGACAATCTCAATTTTGGCAATCCGGAACGGCCCGAGATCATGGGCCAGTTCGTCGGCTGCCTGAAGGGCATTGCCGAAGCTTGCACCGCGCTCGACTTCCCGGTCGTATCGGGCAACGTCTCGCTCTACAACGAGACCAACGGCCGCGGCATTTTGCCGACGCCCTCGATCGGCGGCGTCGGACTGCTCGATGATTTCACCAAATCCGCCACGCTCGCGTTCAAGGCCGGCGGCGAAGCGATTTTGCTGATCGGCGATACCCAGGGCTGGCTCGGGCAATCCGTCTACCTGCGCGATGTCTGCGGCCGCGAAGAGGGCGCGCCGCCGCCGGTCGATCTCACCGCCGAAAAGCGCAACGGCGACGTGGTGCGCGGCATGATCCATGCCGGCACGGCGACCGCGGTGCATGACGTTTCCGACGGCGGGTTGTTGATTGCGCTCGCCGAGATGGCGATCGCGGGCGGCATCGGCGCGCAGCTGTTGGCCGCGCCGAATTCGACCGTGCCGCATGCCTACTGGTTCGGCGAGGATCAGGCGCGCTACATCGTGACGGTGCCGGCGGCGGATGCCGGCCTGGTGCTGGCCAAGATGAAGGGCGCGGGCGTGCCGTGCGCGCGAATCGGCACCACGGGCGGCGACGCGATCGCGGTTGCCGGGGAAGCGGCGGTGTCGGTCGATACGCTAAAGTCGGCGTTCGAGCGCTGGCTGCCTGATTATATGAGCGGCAAGGCGGCGTAGGCTCACTCTTCGCAAATGATGAGTTTCGTAGCCCGTCATGAGCGCAGCGACATGCGGGACGACGCAGGCGCCGGCTCCCGCATTTCGCTGCGCTCATGACGGGCTACAAGGTCACAACACCCTGTTCGCGCCGGGGATCTGCCGCAGCGCCCTTGTCAGCGCCCAGCTCAATGCGACCGTCAACGTGAATCCTATCGCGACCTTGATGATCGCGGGCCAATCATAGTCGAACAGCCAGTACTGCAGCCACAGCGCGATCGGGTAGTGCACCAGGAACATGCCGTAAGCGTCGCCCTGCATCGGGTCGAGCAACTTGGCCGAGCCCGACTGCCTGAAGCGCTGGAAGAAGGCCAGGATCAGGAACATGATGGCGACGCTGAACACGGCGAAGCAGGTCGCATAGAGCGCCTCGTACCAGTTCGGCAGCGGCGACGGGTTGCCGAGCACCAGGCGCTTGATGGCGATCAGCCCCCACAACAGACAATACGGCACGATCGCCAGCACCATCCAGTCCCAGCTCACTTTCGCCATCCGGCCGTCGGGCGCGAGCAGGCCGCGATCCATTTGGGCCACGCCGATGCCGGCGCCGAAAAAGAAGTAGCTCGCATACAGCATCACGCGGCCGTGCTGCACCGAGAACGGCCCGAACTCGAACCAGTTGCTCGGGCCATAGATCATCAGCCCGGGAACGTAGAACGCGGCGGTGACCGCCAGCATGACCGCGAAAAACACTGCGGGCCGGCGGCGGCCGTATAGCGAGAGGCGGTTGATCGGATCGAGCAGGTTAGGCCAGAGCTTATAGAGCAGGCAGGCGACCAGATCGAACGCGAACAGCACCCAGAGGAACCAGATCGGCCCGCTCGGCCACGGACCCTTGGTGACCATGTTCCACCAGAATTCCGAAAAGCCGATTTCCGGATGCTGTCGCAGCGAGATCGCGTAATAGGCGAGCGGAATGACGGTGAACGCGCAGATCGCGAACGGCAGCGCGATCCGCAGCAGGCGGTCGGACAGATAGTTCAGCGGCCCCTTGCGCGCGATGCCGGACCAGGCGAACAGCCCCGAGAGGAAGAAGAACATCGCCATGAAGAAGCTGTCCGTGGCGAGCACGATCATGTCGAAGCCGAAGAAATACGTCGGGTCGGTGTGACCGAAATACGTATAGGGAATCACGGCGTGGTGGAGCAGCACCACCAGCGTCAGGAAGGTGCGGGCGCGGTCGAGCGACAGGTTACGCGACTTGGCCTTCGGCGCTGCGCTGGCTTCAACGTGCCCTACGGTGGAGATCGATGTCATGTGCGCCTCTGGACCAGCTTGGTAGGGGCACATGTTGCCCCTGAATCTGATTCAGTAAGTCTATAACACGGAAATCCGGCAACAGAGCTTGGTCCAACGCGGGGGACCCGCCCGTCTCGTCATTGGAGCAGGGAAAAGGCCGCGCAAAAGCGCGGCCGGCAGCGACGGTTTCGCCGTTGCTCGCTTACGACACTTCCTCGATCGTCACCTTGTCCGGATAGAACGCCAGATGGCCGGCGATCTCGCCCATGGCCGGGAACGGCGTTTCGTAGGTCCAGATCGAATTTTCGATCTCCCTGCCGTCGGCATTGATGGTGAAATAGTTCGCATCCCCCTTGTAGGGGCAGTGCGTGGTCCGCTCGGTACGGGCGAGCAGTGCCATGTTGGCGTCCTCGCGCGGCACATATTGCACGGCCGGATAGCTGGCTTCCTTCAGGGTCAGCGCGCGGGTGGTGTCGGCGATGACCACGCCCCCCGCCGAGACGCGGACGCGTTTCGGGTTGGCCGCAATCGTGATTGGATGGTCGGGACCGGGCAATTTCATGATTTTTGGCCTTTTTTCAGTCAGCCCAACTTGATCGGGCGCGACCGCATCTCACAGTGTCAAACGCTCGGACCGGGAATATAATGCCGCCGGGCGTGACCTTGAAGAGCGCAGGCGCTAGGTTCGGCCCTCACGGTCGCGCGAGCCGGCCGTGATTCGACAACACCTGACGGAGACACACGGGATGCCGATGGAGGCCCACGATATCGAGTCGATGATCAAGGCAGCGATCCCCGATGCCGAGGTGACGATCCGCGATCTCGCAGGCGACGGCGACCATTACGCCGCGACCGTGATCTCGGAATCCTTCCGCGGCAAGTCGCGCGTGCAGCAGCACCAGATCGTCTACCAGTCGCTCAAGGGGCAGATGGGCGGCCTGCTGCATGCGCTGGCGCTTCAGACCGGAGTGCCGGAGTAAAGCCCCCGCGGGCCGCAGGGGCGCATCGATGACGGACGATCCGCACGGCGCGTTGTTTCGCCCGATCGTGCCGCACCGGCACAACCGTGTGACCTACGCGGAGCTGTTCTTCGATCTCGTCTTCGTTTTTGCGATTACCCAGATATCGCACGCGCTGCTCGCGCATTTCACGCCGCTCGGCGTGTTGCAGGTCACGCTGCTGTTTCTCGCGGTGTGGTGGGTGTGGGTCTTCACCTCCTGGATCACCAACTGGCTCGATCCCGAGAAGACGCCGGTCCGGCTGTTGCTGTTTGCGATGATGCTGGGCGGGCTGGTGCTGTCGACGTCGATCCCGAAGGCATTCGAGGAACGCGGATTGTGGTTTGCCATCGCTTACGCGGCGATGCAGGTCGGCAAGACGATCTTTCTCTGGCTCTCCACGCCGCCGTCGCGCCCGCGGACGCGCATGAACGCCATCCGTATCGCCGCCTGGCTCTCGCTGTCGGCGGTGTTCTGGATCGCGGGCGGGTTGGCGCACGGCGAATTGCGGCTCGCACTTTGGGTAATCGCACTCGTGATCGAATATATCTCGCCGGCGGTGCGATTCTGGATTCCGCGCCATGGCGCGTCTTCCGTGTCGGACTGGGTGATCGAAGGCGGCCACATGGCCGAGCGATGCGCGCTGTTCGTCATCATTGCGCTCGGCGAGTCCGTCATCGTGACAGGTGCGACATTTGCCGAGTTGACGTGGTCGGCCGAAAGCCTTGCCGCCTTCGTCTCGGTGCTGACGGGCAGTATCGCCATGTGGTGGATCTATTTCCACATCGGTGCGGAAGCCGGGTCCGAGCAGATCTCGAAATCGAGCGAGCCCGGCAGGCTGGCGCGGCTTGCCTACACCTATCTGCACATGCCGATCGTGGCCGGCATCATCGTGACGGCGGTGGCGGACGAACTGGTGCTGAAGCATCCCGGAGGGCATTCCGACACCAAGACGGTGGTCAGCTCGATCGGCGGACCGTTACTGTTCCTGTGCGGGACCGTTCTGTTCAAGCAGAGCTTTCGCGGCTTCCTGCAGCTCTCGCACGGGGCCGGCATCGCAGCGCTCTGCGTGCTGGCGTGGTTTGCGAGCGAACTGTCGCCGCTGACGCTCTCGATTCTGACCACCGCAATCATGATTGCGGTGGCGACGTGGGAAACAATCTCGTTGCGGCCTGGTTCTGCAGAATAGCGCTTAGTCGGGCAGCCGTCGCCTCATGGGCTGCAGCGGCGGGGTGTTGTGTTGATCCACCACGTTGCGAAGAACGAGATTTGACAATTGCACGACGAGGGCGCGCAGCCGGGCGTTTTCCTCGACGAGTGATGCCCGATCGTCACCGCTGGCCGGATCCCAGACGGAGCCTTCATGAGCGGCCGGGGAGCTGGAAAAATGCTTGCGATCGCCGGAGGCGGGATAGGCGTTGGCCATGACTGAATTCCCCTGGCACGAACTCACCCCTAGCCGAGCCTGCCGCAGAAACTCGACTGAGTCCGCGTCAAAAGTTGGACATTTCGAAGGGCAAAGCAAAGCGCAGTTAGAACGTTTTGCGGGCGACGTCGATAAAGATGAAGATTCGTTAAGAAGTTTGTTATAGTGGCGACGGCAAGGTGCGGTACGCGCGGCGGCGTAGCACTTTTCCATCCGACAAAGACCAGCGCGATCAATTGGAGTCCACGGAACATACCGTGGCGGGGGAAGTACGCGCCGATGAAACAAAGTGAAGCAAGGGTACGCATCATTCAGGAGTGGGACCGCTGGATATTGACGCAGGCGCTCGATCCGGATGGGCCCACCGGTAAAGACTCGCTGAAGTTTTTCCATGAGTTGCAGGACAGCGCTTCGCCGCTGCTGGATTTCCAGTCGCGCGGGCAGGACAAGTGGCGGATCATTCACGCCTGGCTGCTGGGCGCAGACCGCTTGTCCGATGACTGGATTTCGATCGCGCCAAGAATTGCGCCGTCGCGCCGGTTGCGGCCGGACCGCAGAAGGTTGGTCAAGACCTGAGCAGCGCGGGCTCCGTTGCGCGCGGGCTCCGTTTCGAATGGCGCGAGCGCAGCAGCTCGCGCCATTCTCAATCTGACGCCATAAGGGCGTGCACGGAAAACATCCCTTCGCCATCGGTCCAGGATCGCATCACCGACCAGCCGGAGTCGCGCGTCAGCGCGGTGAAGCGATTGAGATTGTATTTGTAGCTCGACTCGGTGTGGATGCTCTCGCCGGGTCGGAACGCAAAATTCCGCCCGAGAATGCGCACCGTCTGCGCCTTCTTGGAGATCAGGTGCATCTCGATGCGATGCCGCTCGCGGTTATAGATCGAGCGGTGCATGAAGGCCGAGACGTCGAAATTGCCACCGAGCTCGCGGTTGATGCGCACGAGCACGTTGAGATTGAATTTCGCGGTGACGCCGGCGGCGTCGTTATAGGCGTCGTAGAGCGCACGCTCGTTCTTTTCGAGATCGACGCCGATGATCATCAGCGCGCCTTCGCCGAGAATGTCGCGGGCGCTGCGCAGGAAAGCGCGCGCTTCGTCCGGCTCGAAATTACCGAGCGTCGACCCCGGGAAGAAGCCCACCTTGGGCATCCCTTTGATCTCGGCTGGCAGGGCGAACGGCGTAGTGAAATCCGCGATGACCGGATGAACGGCGAGCTTGGGGAAATCCTTGCAAAGTGCGTCCGCCTGCGCGGCGAGGAAGTCGCCGGAGATGTCGACCGGAACATAGGCGCCGAAATCGCAGCGCTCGAGCAGCAGGCGGACCTTGGTGGTGGCGCCGGCGCCGAATTCCACCAGTGCGGCACCCTTCGGAATGATGGACGCAATCTCCTCGCCGCGGCTGCGCAGGATGCCGAGCTCGGTGCGGGTCGGATAATATTCGGGCAGTATCGTGATCTGCTCGAACAGTTCGGAGCCTGCGGCGTCGTAAAAATATTTCGGCGACAGGCGTTTTGGGAATTGCGACAGGCCGCCGATCACATCGCTGGCGAAGACGGACGTCGATTCATCGAGCGGATGGGCCTTGGCCAAAGCGGCGGCGTGCAACGTCATGATACTCTCCTGAACGCGCTTTCCGGCGCGCTGCGCTCGTTGTTGTTTGCATGATTTTGCTCGGAAAACCGGAAGCCACTTTCCCGGATCATGCGCGTGAAGTGTCAGGCGTAGTCGGCGAGGCGTAACCCCGTAAATTGCCACCGGTGGTACGGATAGAAGAAGTTGCGGTAGGTGATACGGCTGTGGCCGGTCGGCGTTGCAAGCGAGGAGCCACGCAGCACCAGCTGGTTGACCATGAACTTGCCGTTATATTCGCCCAGCGCACCCTCGATGGCGCGATAGCCGGGGTAGGGCGAATAGGCGCTGCGGGTCCACTGCCAGACGATGCCGAAGGCATCATTGAGCTGGCCGGCGCGGGCAGCGACCTCCCATTCCATCTCGGTTGGAAGATGGCGACCGGACCAACGCGCGAAAGCATCCGCCTCGTAATAGCTGACATGGCTGACGGGGGCCGAAGGGTCGATCGGCTGCAGGCCGCCAAGCGTCATGATCCGCCATTCGCCTTCGATCTGGCGCCAGTGGCCCGGCGCCTGCCAGCCCTCATTGGTGGCGGCGCCAAAGCCGTCCATCAGCCAAAGCGTGGCGGTGGTGTAACCGCCGTCGTTCATGAACGCCAGCCATTCGGCATTGGTCACCAAGTTGCGGGCGAGCCGGACCGGCCCGACCAGGGCGCGGTGCGCTGGTTTTTCATTATCGAAATGAAAGCTGTCGTCGCCATGGCCGACGGTGTGGATGCCCTCATTGAGGGTCACCCATTCTTCCGCCGAGCGCTGCGAGGCGGGGAAGCGCCACGCGGGGTCATAGGCCGGCGGGATCGGGTTCTGGGCGAAGGCGTGCAAAATGTCGGTCAGCATCAACTCCTGATGCTGCTGCTCGTGGTTGAGACCGACCTCGACCAGCGGCGCAAGTTTGACAAGGAGTTCTTCGTCTGCGCTCTGGAAAAACGCGACGACCGCCGCGTCGACATGCCGGCGATAGGCGGTGACTTCATCTGCGCTCGGGCGGGTGATGTGCCCGCGCTGGTGGCGGGCGTGCCGGGGGCCGGCGCTGACGTAATAGGAGTTGAACAGAAACGCGTAGTCGGGGTGAAACGGCTGGTAGCCCTCGGCGTGCTCGCCGAGCAGGAATTGCTCGAAGAACCAGGTGGTGTGGGCGCGGTGCCATTTGGCCGGGCTTGCATCCGCCATCGACTGGATGAGCTGGTCCTCCGGGCTCAAGGGCGCGGCCCGACGCTCGGTCTCGCCGCGGACAGCCAGATAGGCTTCCACCAGCTTCCGGGCGAGGGCGCCAGCATCGGAGACCAGTGACGGGGCGGGGGACGTTAACTCGGCGGCGGCTACTGATTTCGTCACAGGTGTCTCCGGTGAGGGGGAGAACGTTGATCTGTCGAGGTGGTTCCTGGCGGGCAGTTCGTCCTAGATAGGGGCTTGCCTCCAGGAAAAAAGCCTGTTCGGGGTATTATATTGATGTCGTCAGACTATCGCGCGGAGCCTGCGTCCAAACCCAGCGGCTCCGCGCATGCCAGCTCCTCGCCATTTTGCTTTGGATGTACAACGGTTTGCGCTACATATAGGGCAGTGACCGGGCCACATGAGAAAGTCGCCCGTTAGGCGAGGCCGTAGGGTCCGAGCGCCCCAAAAGGAAGCGAAAATGAGCATTGAACAATTCATCGACAACGAAGTGAAGTCGAACGACGTCGTGCTGTTCATGAAGGGCACGCCGCAGTTTCCGCAGTGCGGTTTCTCCGGCCAGGTGGTGCAGATCCTCGACCACGTCGGCGTCGGCTACAAGGGCCTGAACGTTCTGGAGTCCGCCGAACTGCGCAACGGCATCAAGGAATATTCGAACTGGCCCACCATCCCGCAGCTCTACGTGAAGGGTGAATTCGTCGGCGGCTGCGACATCGTCCGCGAGATGTTCCAGGCCGGCGAATTGCAGCAGCTGTTCGCCGACAAGGGCGTCACCCTCAGCGCCGCCGCCCAGGCCTGAGCGTGTTCGCGCGCCGGGTCGGCCAGGCGCGGCTCGAGGTCATCATTGCCGACATCACCACGCTCGGCGTTGACGCCATCGTCAACGCCGCGAATTCGTCGCTGCTTGGCGGGGGAGGGGTCGACGGCGCGATCCATGATGCCGCCGGGCCAGAGCTTTTGGCCGAATGCCGGAAAATGAACGGCTGCGAGACCGGCGACGCCAAGATCACCAAAGGCTACAGGCTCCCGGCGCGGCATGTGATCCATGCCGTGGGACCGGTTTGGTACGGCGGTACCCGCAACGAAGATGCGCTGCTCGCATCGTGCTATCGCCGCAGTATCGAGCTTTGCCGTGTTTACGGCCTTGGCTCGATTGCATTTCCGGCCATCTCGACCGGCGTATTCCGTTTTCCGGCCGATCGGGCGGCCCGAATAGCCGTCAAGACGGCCGTCGAGGCGCTGGCATCATCACCTCAATTGAAACGCCTGGTTTTTTGCTGCTTTTCTTCGCACAGCGGCGAATTGCATCAGGAGGTTTTGGAAGCCTTTGGCAGCCCTTGTCCCTGATCGCGCCTCCGCTACACTCCCTCGTGAATTCCGGGGGAGAGAGATCCAGATGAAGTCAGGGCTGATTGGTGTCTTCGCGGCTGTTGCGTTGTTGCTCGTGGCCGCGCCGGCAGTCGCCGAAGGTACGTTCGATATTCCCGCCGGGGCGCACTTCAATCAGGACAAGCTCGCGAAGATCACCGCATTCTTCAAGAATGAGGTGGACACCGGCAAAATCGCCGGCGCCAACGTGCTGATCCAGCAGCACGGCAAGCCGGTCTATCATGAAACGTTTGGCGTACAGGACGTCCAGTCAAAGAAGCCGATCAACGACAAGACCATTTTCCGCCTGTCGTCGCTGACCAAGGCAATCACCTCGGTCGTGGCCATGCAGTTGATCCAGGACGGCAAGATCAAGCTCGACGATCCCGTCTCAAAATACATTCCATCATTCGCCAATATGAAGGTCGGCGAGGAGAAGAAGGCCGAGGACGGCACCAAGACGCTCGAACTGGTGCCGCTGGCGCGGCCCATCACGGTCCTCGATCTACTGCGGCACACCTCCGGCATTACCTATGGGTTCTACGGCGACAGCCTTGTGCGCAAGGCCTACAAGGAGGCCAACCTCTACGCGGGCGAATTCGATCTCGCCGAATTCGCCGAGCGGATCGCCAAATTACCGCTGCACAACCAGCCCGGCGCGCTCTGGCAGTACGGACATTCCACCGACATTCTGGCGCGGATCATGGAAATCGTGTCCGGCAAATCATTGCTCGAGATCGAAAAGGAGAAGCTGCTCGATCCGCTCGGCATGGTCGATACCGGCTTTTTCGTCACCGAGCCGGAGCGGCTGGCGCGGCTCGCCCAGCCGGTGCCAAACGACAGCGATTTCCGGGTCGGCCGCCTGTACCGCACGGAAGTCCGCCAGAAATGGGAGTCCGCCAGCGGCGGCATGGTGTCGACCATGTCGGATTTTTCGAAGTTCGCGCAGATGCTGCTCAATGGCGGCACTTATGACGGAAAGACCTATCTCGATGCGAAGACGTTCGCGCTGATGGCGACCGACCACACCGGCAAGGAATCCGGCGTGGCGCGGGATTATTTCTATTTCCCAGGCGACGGTTTCGGCATGGGGCTCGGATTGGCCGTCCGCACCGATCCCGGCAACGCAAAACCGCCGCCGCCGGGCTCGCTCGGCGAACTGAAATGGGACGGCGCTTCCGGCTGCTACATGGTGATCGATCGCAAGCAGAATCTGTTCTTCGTGGTGCTGGAGCAGACTCCAACGGAGCGCCAGCGCATCCAGCGGACGTTGAAGCAGATGGTCTATGAAGCACTGGAGAACTGACGGCGCCGTGTGGCGCTGCCTCGTCGCCACGGCGCTGGCGCTGCTTTTCGTCGGCAGTCCGCCCCACCAGGCGCGGGCCAAACCGGAGGCGCCTACTTTTTCGCGCGCCGCACTGGACCGGATCGGCGACTACATCCGCAACGAGGTGGCGACGGGCAAGATTCCCGGCGGTGTCCTGTTGATCCAGCAGCACGGCAGGCCGGTTTATCTCGAAAGCTTTGGTGTGCGCGATCCCGGGTCGAGCCAGCCGATGACGCCGGACACGATCTTCCAGATCTATTCGATGTCGAAGGCCATCACCTCCGTCGCCGCGATGATGCTGGTTGACGACGGCAAGCTTTCTCTCGACGATCCCGTCTCGAAATACATCCATGCCTTTGCCGATGCAAAGGTCGGCGTCGATCCGTCCGATGAAGCTGGCAAGCGTCCGCTCAGGCTGGAGCCGCTGAAGCGCCCGATCACGATCCGCGACCTGTTGCGGCATACTTCAGGCATCACCTATGGTTTCTTCGGCGAGACGGTGGTGCAGAAGCTCTATGCCGACCCGCAGCTGTACGCCGGCGACTTTGACAATGCCGAATTCGCCGACCGGATCGCGGTGCTGCCGCTGGCCGATCAGCCGGGCGTCCGCTGGAACTACAGCCATTCCACCGACGTGCTCGGCCGCGTCGTCGAGGTGGCCTCGGGACAGACGCTGTATCAATTCGAGAAGCAGCGGCTGTTCGATCCGCTCGGCATGTCCGAGACCACCTATCATCTGGCCGACGAGGCGAAATGGCCGCGCCTGGCAAAACCGTTTCCCGCCGATCGTTTCCGCGTCGCCGGCATAAGGGATCCGACCGTGCCGCGGCGCTGGGAATCCGGCGGTGCAGGGCTGGTCTCGACCGCCGCCGACTACGCCCGCTTTCTGCAGATGCTGCTCAAGGGCGGCCAACTCGACGGCAAGCGGTATCTCAAGCCCGAGACGGTCAAGGAGATGACGTCGGACCAGATCGGGCCGGAAACCGGCATCCTGCACGATCCCTTCTATTTCCCGGGTCCGAGCAGCGGCTTTGGGCTCGGTTTTGCCGTGCGCACCGCGCCGCCGCCGAACACGACCTGGCCGATCGGCGAATACCGCTGGGACGGCGCGGGCGGCGCCTTCTATTTCGTCGACCCCACGGACGATTTGCTCGTGGTCTTCATGGTGCATGCCCCGACGCAGGGCGGACGGATTCAACTGGCGCTCAAGACCATCATGTTCGAGGCGCTTGGCAAGGGCCTGCGCAAGGATTGACGGGAATCAGGCGACCGCGTTGCGCGCGATGGTTTCGCGGTAGAACGCCGCGCTCAATTTCGGCGTCCGCCGCCGGGTCTCGAAGTCGACATGGTAGATGCCGAAGCGCTGTTCGTATCCGTCCGACCATTCGAAATTGTCCATCAGGCTCCACAGGAAGTATCCCTGCACCGGCACGCCTTCCGACGTCGCGCGCTGCAGCTGCGTCAGGTAGTTGCGCAAATACATTATGCGGTCGACGTCGTAGATCGTGCCGTCCGCCGCCGGCTGGTCGCTGCTGGAGGTGCCGTTTTCGGTGATGTAGATCGACTTCACGTTCCACAATTTGGCGACGTGCCGCGGCACCCAGTAGATCGTCTCGGGGCCGGGCCTGAGCCAGGTCGCCTTCATGTGCGGGAACGATTTCGGGAATGGCGCCAGCGTATAACCGCGTTCATTGTCGGCCGCGACGACGTAATGATCGGGCATGTAGACGTTCAGGCCGACGAAATCGACCGGGGAGGAGATGATGCGCAGATCGTCGGCGGTGAATTTCGGCGCATCCTTTCCGGCCTGCGCGAGATAGGCGTCGGTGTATCTGCCCTCGAGCATGACGGTGAGATAGCCGGCATTGAGCTCGCGCATCGCAATCTCGGCGGCCCGGATGTTGGCCGGCGTCTCGATGGCCGGAATGCAACTCACGGCGTTCTCCGCCGGACCGATTCTGGTTCCAGGCCGCGCATTGGCCCGGATCGCCTGAACGGCGAGACCGTGCCCGAGCGCGACGTGGTGGCGGACCTGCTTCACATCAGATGGAGGTAGTTTCATCCCAGGCGCATCGGAACCCCATTCATGTCCGTGCTGAACCAGTCTCGAACATTCGTTGATGGTGAAGAAATGCGTGACGCGGTCGCTCAGCGATGCCGCAACGCGGCCGGCATAGTCGGCAAATGCTTTTGAGGTATCGCGCGAGGTCCAGCCGCCGAACCGGTCCTGCAGCGCCTGGGGCAGATCCCAATGGTACAGCGTCGCAAACGGCGCGATACCGTTCGCCAGCAGTTCATCGACGAGGCGGTTGTAGAAATCGAGGCCTTTCGGATTGGGCTTGCCGACGCCGTCCGGAAAGATTCGCGGCCAGGCAATCGAGAAGCGATAGGCCTTGGTGCCCAGCGCCTTCATCAGCTGGATGTCTTCCTTGTACAGGTGATAGTGGTCGCACGCCGTGTCGCCGTTGCTGCGATCGGAGATGGTGCCCGGCGTGCGGGTAAAGCGGTCCCAGATCGACGGGCCGCGGCCGTCCTCGTTCACGGCACCTTCGACCTGATAGGATGAGGTGGCGGTGCCCCACAGGAATCCGGTTGGAAAGCCAAGGGGGACTGCTTTCGTCCCGCCTGCCGCGGGCGATTGGGCCGGAGTGGGCCGGCTCGGCAGCGCCGACATGAGGGCAGACCAGCCTGCAATCTTGCCAAATCGTCGCCGGGAAATTCGCTTGAAGTGCATCGTTTCACTCGCCGCCGGGATCAATCAATCTTGAGCGGAACAGCAGCCCGCGTTTGATGCTTCGCGCCCGAAGCGGGCGTAATATCGCCGCATCCGTACGCCCATGCAATCAGGCGCGTCGCTGTGTCGGCCGGTGGGTCGACAGGGCCGAGGGACGTCGATAAACAGTCGCAAACATTCCCCGGGAGCAGGACGATCGGCTTTCGCACGCCATTGGCGCTATTGGTACTATCGCTGGGCATCGTTGCCGCGGTGTGGTGGTGGCTCGCCACGCCGGTGGCGCTGTCGCGCGCGCCGATCGACGGCACGGCGAAGCTGGAATGCGTTTCCTATGCGCCGTTCCGCAACGAGCAGACCCCGCACGATCCGACGCTGATCGTCGGACCGGAGCAGATCGCGGAGGATTTGCGCGAGCTTGCAAACGTCACCAAGTGCATTCGTACCTATTCGATCGACAACGGGCTGGACAAGGTGCCGGAGCTCGCATCCAGAGTCGGATTGAAAGTCCTGCTCGGTGTCTGGATCGGGCGTGATCGCGCAAAGAACGCCCAACTCGCAAACATCGCGGTCGCGCTGACCAAGGATCATCCGGACACGGTCGCGGCCGTCATCGTCGGCAGCGAGGTGCTGCTGCGCGGCGAAATGACGGTGGGCGACCTGCGCGAGATCATCCGCTCGGTCAAGCCGCGCGTGAACGTGCCGGTGACCTATGCCGACGTCTGGGAATTCTGGCTGCGTTATCGCGAGGTGGGCCAGGACGTCGACTTCATCACGGCCCACTTCCTGCCCTATTGGGAGGACGTTCCGCCGCGCGCCGAAGATGCGGCGGCGCATGTCGACGATATTCGCAAGCAGGTGGTCTCGGCCTTTCCCGGCAAGGAAATCCTGATCGGCGAGACCGGCTGGCCGAGCCATGGCCGGATGCGAGACGGCGCGCTGGCATCTCGCGTCAACCAGGCGCGCTTCGTCTCCGAAATCCTCGAGCGGGCGCGGCGCGACAATTTCCGTGTCAATTTCTTCGAGGCCTTTGACGAACCTTGGAAGCGGCGCTGGGAAGGAACGGTGGGCGGCTATTGGGGCCTGTTCGATGGCAGCGAGCGGAAGCTGAAATATCCGGCAGGGGTAGCGATCAGCAACTACCCGTTCTGGCAACTGCAACTGGCGGGCGGGGTACTGCTGTGCATCGGCATCTTTGCCGTCGCCTTCTTCACGCCGAAGCGCCGGGCGTCGTTGGCGTCCTGGATCGCGGTCGCTCTCTCGGCGACATCGGCTGGAATCCTTCTGGGGATCAGCGTCGGAAAAATGCTGCTCGAAAGCTACGGGCTCGGCGGCTGGCTGCTCCACGGCTTCATGGTGACGATTGCGGTGACGGCGCCGCTGTTGTCAGCCTGGGCGCTGATGTCGGGACGGTCGCTGCCGTCGTTCTCCGAAATATTGGGGCCGCAGAAGGGCCTTACGCCCATGTTCATGACCAACATGCTTGGCGTTACGCTGATCGTAACGACGCTTCTTGCCGGCCAGACCGCGCTCAGCCTGATCTTCGACGCCCGCTGGCGCGATTTCCCGTTCGCAGCGCTGACCATGGCGGCGGTACCGTTCTGTACCCTGGCTTTTCTCAACGGCTCGAAATCTGGCCAGCGACCGCTGGCGGAGGCCGTGTTTGCCGGTCTGCTCGCGATGTCCGCGGTCTATGTCGTTCTCAACGAAGGCTTCCAGAACTGGCAGGCGATGTGGACCGGCGCGGCCTACATCCTGCTCGCCAGCGCGCTGTGGCGGGCGCGGGCGCCCGCCATGGTCTGAGCGAGTTTACGCGCCGCGAACGATCTCGCGCACATGACCGAGCGTTTCGTCGATCATGGCGGCGCTGATGTCCAGATAGGTGCAGGCGCGAATGCGGCCGTCCATCATCGCGAGCAGCACGCCGCGCTTGCGCAACGCTTCGACCATCTTGTCGCCGGGGACGCCGGCGCCATCGGGCTTGAAGAACACCAGATTGGTCTCGGGCTCCTGCACTTCGATGCCGTCGATCTGAGCCAGCCCGCGCGCCAGCGCGCGGGCATTGGCGTGATCGTCGGCGAGGCGCTCGACATGATGGTCAAGCGCGTAGACGCAGGCTGCGGCGGCGATGCCGGCCTGCCGCATCGATCCGCCGAGCCGCTGCTTCCAGCGCCATACGTCGTCGATGAAGGCGCGCGTGCCCGCGATCGCGCCGCCGATCGGCGCGCCGAGGCCCTTCGAGAAGTCGATCCAGGCCGAGTCCCAGCCTGCTGTCATGTCGCGCGCGGAGATTTTGGTCGCGACGCAGGCGTTCAGCAGACGCGCGCCGTCCATGTGGGTTATGAGACCATTTTCCTTGGCGATCGCCGACACTTCATCCAGCGCCTTTTTCTTCCAGATCGTACCGCCGCCGATATTGGCGGTCTGCTCGACGCTGACGAGGGTCTGCGGCGGCTGGTAGCGCGAGCGCGGGTGTAGCGCCGCGCGAAACGTTTCCGGCGAGAACTGCCCGTCATCGCCCGGCAGCTGCGTGATCTGGAAACCGCCCAGGGCCGCGTGGGCGCCGCCTTCGCGCGCGATGATATGCGCGGTCGCGTGCGCCAGAAGTTCGTCGCCCGGTCGGCAATGCGCCAGTGTCGCTGCGACGTTACACATGGTGCCCGACGGCATGAACACCGCGGCTTCCTTGCCGAGCAGGTCGGCGACGCGCTCGCACAGCAGGTTCACCGTCGGGTCGTCGCCGATCTGCTCGTCGCCGACCTCCGCCCGCGCGATCGCCTCGCGCATCGCGGGCGTCGGCCGCGTCTGCGTGTCCGACAGCAGGTTGATGCGGATGGGCTCGGCCTTCGGATCGCGCGGGGCAGGGGTGTAGTGCATGGATATTCCTCGTTACGCCACGCGTGATTGCTGATTGAATCACGAGCTGGGCTTGGCCCTTACTCGAAAAGTTGCGGCCTGATGTCTTGGGCACCGTGTATCACGGCACGAATTTCGACGCAGTCGGGCTGTATTGTGTAAAAAATCAGATGCGATTGAAAGCGGAAGCGTCGATAGCCGGCCGCCAGTTCGTCAATCGTCTGTCCGATAAGCGGGAAGTCCGCTAAAAGCCCGAAAGAGCGGACTAGGCCCGCGTGATAGGCTTCGGCTTGATAGGCGCCAAATTTTCCTTCAGTGAAGTCGTAGATGTTGATCAGGTCGGCCCGCGCCCGCTGCGTAAGCCTGTACTCAGCCATGGCGACGGGCGGCTACTTGTTTCCGGGCGGCGGCCAAAATGTCGTCAGCAGTGTCGGTTGTGAGGGTGTTGCAATCGGGATGCTTGAACATCTCCTGATAGCGGCGCACCTGCTCGTCCCGGGGAAGCTCAGCCCACGCAGCAAGATCGGCTTCGGTCGGTGTGGCCGAAGGCATGACGCGGGTCGGTTTGGCGGTCGTCTGCGACATCCGGTCAGTCTAGCACGTACAGGAGGCAAACAAAAAGGCCCCGGCGATAACCGGGGCCCTTGATATATCGAACCTGCATCCGATCAGCGCGAATAGAATTCGACGATCAGATGCGGCTCCATCTGCACCGCGAACGGCACGTCCGACAGCGCCGGGATGCGGGTGAACTTCGCGGTCATCTTGGAGTGATCGGCTTCGATGAAGTCGGGCACGTCGCGCTCGGCGAGCTGGCTGGCTTCCAGCACCGGGGTGAGCTGCTTGGAGGATTCCTTGATCTCGACCACGTCGCCGGGCTTCAACTTATAGCTGGAGATGTTGACGCGGCGGCCGTTCACCTTGATGTGGCCGTGGTTGATGAACTGGCGGGCGGCGAACATCGTGGCGACGAACTTGGCGCGGTAGACGACCGTGTCGAGACGGCGCTCAAGAAGGCCGATCAGGTTCTCGCCGGTGTCGCCCTTCATGCGGCCGGCCTCGACATAGATGCCGTGGAACTGGCGCTCTGAGATGTTGGCGTAATAGCCCTTCAATTTCTGCTTGGCGCGGAGCTGGACGCCGAAGTCGGACAGCTTGCCCTTGCGGCGCTGGCCGTGCTGGCCGGGGCCGTATTCGCGGCGGTTCACGGGGCTCTTCGGGCGGCCCCAGATGTTCTGGCCCATACGGCGGTCGATCTTGTACTTCGCTTCACTGCGCTTTGTCATCGCGTCCTCTGAGTAGAGTGTTGAGTTTGAGGAAACGCGCCCTCCTGTGCACCGGCAGCGCCGGGGCCGACAGGTCCGCCTCGAAAGCTCGAGGAAGACCACGGGTCGCGAAACGCATCGCGGGCCGAAACCGGCCCGCGAGCAAGCGGGGTATTAGGGAGAAAGCGACGGCGTGTCAATGAAAACGGGTGGTCAGGTCGCGACGGCCCGCACCGGCTTTGGCTCGTTTTGCAGCCGATTAGCGCGCAATTCGGCGGCAATTTCCCCGTTCAGCACCTGTTCCAGCCGATTCAGGGCCTTGGCCATCGGGGCGGCGTCGGTAACCCGGTGGTCCCAGCGCAGCACGACATCCATGGTCTGGTCGGGTTTTTCCACCCCGTAGCTCAGGACGAACGGTCCGGGGCTGACGGCATGGAGCTGGCCGGGGCCATAGGCCGCCACCGAGGTGACGCCAAAGCTGCCGAAATAATTCGCCCGCTGGCGGCCGAAATTGAGCCCGACCGCCCAGAACAGGCGGCGCAGCGGCAGGGGCAGGCGGGTCGTCCGCAGGATCTTTCGGAACGCGGGCACCTCGTCGATCGGCGCCTCCTTGGCGTGGCGGATCAGGGCATCGACCTCGGCCAGCGTCATTTCGTCGGGGGTGGTGACCTTCTGCGGCAGCACGCAATCCTGCCCACCCTCAACCCGGGCGATTGCCACCATCGCGACGCTGCGCGGCAGTTCGTAGAACGCCGGTAGCGGCCATTTGACGTACAACGTGCGCAGGATCGGCTGTTCTTTCGCCACCAGCGCGAACGCCTTGACGAAGATTGCGGCCCAGCCCGGCCGCAGTACGGCCTGCGCGCGGGCCTCCGAGAGGGGGCGGACATTGAGGGGGCGCGTCAGCGAGACAAAGGGCACGCGCATCGACGCGTGCATGAGGTCGGCGACCAGGCGGCGCGGCAGCGTTATTTTTCGAACCGTACCGCGCATCGCTATCGACCGGGTTCCTGCAACTGAAAACTCGACAACCGTCCGGGCCGGCATGGTCGCCCCGTCCGGGTCTCCATCTAGCACGAACGCGGCAATTTGACGCCAGCGAGATTTGCCTTTCAGGCAGCCGACGGGCGCTACCGCCGGATCCCCTCAAGGCTCGCGGCGATGCCGCGCTGGAACAGCGACCAGTCGAAGCCCAGCGCCAGCGCGACATAGCCGCGCTCGATCATCCGGTTGGCCTGTTCGGCTGACCGGGCGACGCCGCCGATCGGCACGCCGCTCCTGAGAATGCCTTCCTCCGCCCGCTGCATCAGCTGCACGACGTCGGGATCGTCGGGCAGACCGCGCTTGTTGATGGAGGTGGCAAGGTCGCCGGGGCCGATCACGGCGACGTCGATGCCCGGCACAGCCATGATCTCGTCGATGCGCTCGACCGCCTCGACATGCTCGATGGTAATCATGCAGATCATGTCGTCGTCGGCGGTCGCCATGTAGTCCGCCATCGAGACGCCCCAGCGGAAAGGCGCGTGGAACGGGCCCCACAGCCGGTCGCCCTTCGGCGGGTAGCGCACGCTGCGCACGGCCTTTTCGGCGTCGGCGCGATTGCAGATCATCGGAAAATTGATGCCGAGCGCGCCGATGTCCATCGGCGCCTTTGCCAGCCACGGCTCGTTGGCGGCGATCCGCACCATCGGCACGCACGGCGTGCCCGACGTGGCGTTGATCATCGCATGGGCCGAGCCGAGATCGATCGGGCCGTGTTCGAGGTCGACGATGATCCAGTCGATGCCGCACCGCGCCATGATCTGCACGGTCTGGATCGAGGGGATGGTCGCGATCGCGCCGAAGGTCGGGCGTCCCTCCCGCCAGAGCTGGCGCAGACGGTTGAGCGGCGCAGGAGTTGCGGAGGTCAAGACGAAAACTCCCAGATAGCATGCCATTTAGGAATGGGGTCATCCCTATCATGGCGATATAAATGTATGAAGCGATCGTCGAGGTTCCCTGCACCGCCAGGCGTTGGAGTTGCTGCGTTGAACGAAACTGCACGTGCACAGGATTCATCAGGAAGTTTGGCGCTTGACGCGGGCTTGCGCGGCGCATTGGAGCGCACGGACGTGCCCGGCGTGGTCGCGCTGGTCACCGACCGCGACAGGGTGCTCTATTGCAACGCTTTGGGTGTGGCCGATGTCTCGACCGGACGCCCGCTGACACCGGACGCGCTGTTCCGTATCGCCTCGATGACCAAGCCGGTCACCTCGGTGGCATTGATGCAGCTCGTCGAGCAAGGCCGCATCGGCCTCGATGATCCGGCCGAACGATACCTGCCGAAGCTCGCAAGCCTGAAGGTGTTCCAGTCGTTCGACGCGGCGACCGGGGCCTATACGCTGCGCCCGGCGGCGAGGCCGCCGACGGTCAGGCACCTCCTGACGCACACCTCCGGGCTGGCCTATCCGTTCACCAGCCCGATCTGGCGCGATTTCGAGCCGCTCCCCGGCGAGAAATATCCCTTCGGCCCGCCGCTGCTGTTCGATCCGGGCGAGCGCTGGATGTACAGCACCTCTACCGATGCGGTCGGCGAGCTGGTCGAGGTCGTGTCCGGCCAAAAGCTCGAGGATTATTTCCGCCAGTACATCTTCGCCCCGCTGAAGATGGATGACACCTTTTACAACGTGCCGGAGGCCAAGGGGGCGCGTCTCGTCGCGCAGCATCAGCGGGGCGGCCCGCGAATGGACGGCGCCATCGAATTGCAGAACCCGCAGCTGGGGCTCACCATCGCGGCGCCGATCGGCGGCGGCGGGCTGGCCTCGACCGCCGACGACTATGGCCGCTTCGTGCGCATGCTGCTCAACGGCGGCGCGCTCGACGGGGCGCGGGTGCTCGAGGCCGAGACGGTGGCGCTGATGGGCCAAAACCATATCGGCGCGCTCTCAGTGCCGGCGCTCAAGAGCGCGCTGCCGCGCAGCGCCGATTTCACCTTCATCGCCGATGGCCGCGACAAATGGGGGCTCGGCTTCCTGATCACGGCGGATCAGGTTGCCGGCAAGCGTTCGCCCGGCAGCCTGAGCTGGGGAGGCATCAACAACACGTACTTCTGGATCGATCCGACGCGCGGCATCGCGGGCGTGATCATGATGCAATATCTGCCGTTCGCGGACGCCAAGGCGCTCGCGGTCTACGACGCGTTCGAGCGCGGCGCCTATCAGCTCGTCAATGCGGAATAGGGAGCATCTGCGCGGGGCAGGCTTGATGCCAGCCCCGCACCCGCGCCCCATGCGTCAGGAGGCGTGGAAATGACCATAGCGCGGAATGGATATCCGGCAGAGGACGCCCTCGGGATTGAATTCCAGCCTGGTGCCGCCGGCCGCGCTGCCGAGGCTGCGGGAAATCAGCTTCTGGCCGAAGCCTGACTTCGTCGGTGGCGTCACCAGGGGGCCGTCGCGCTCCTGCCACTCGAGCAGCAGGGATCCATCATCGGACAGTCCCAGCCGGCGGACCGACAGTTTTCCGTCGCGTGTGGACAGCGCGCCGTACTTTACGGCATTGGTCGTCAACTCATGAAAGACGAGGCCAAGCGAAACCGCGGTTTTGGAATCGACCGGCACATCCAGCCCCTCCATCACGATGCGACCGCTTGACAGCGTCGCGTACGGAGCCAACTCGACGCTCAGCACGTCCTTGATCTGCAGGTTTTCCCAGGAGACGCTGGAGAGCAGCGTGTGGGTGGCGGCGAGTGCCTGAATACGGCCCGAAAACGATTTCCGGAAGTCCTCGATCGTGGCTTCGTGCGAAGCGGTGCGGGCGCAAATCGCCAGCACCATCGCAAGCGTGTTCTTGACGCGGTGATCGAGTTCACCCATCAGCAGCGACTGGCGGCGTTCGGCTGCCTTTCGTTGCGACAGGTTGATCAGGGTGACGACGCATCCTTGCGTGCGTTCGCCTGATACCACGAGCGGTGCGGCACTGATCAGCACGTCGGTGACGTCGACCGCTGACGTCTTTACGGCAGCCTCGAGGCCCTGCACAGGCGTACCTCCGGAGGCCATCGCGACAATGTCGGCGCCGGACATCAGCTCCGAGGCGTCGGCGAATGTCAGCTCGATCGCCTCGTCGAATCGTTTGCCGACCGGAAGCTCCGAGCAGATGCGTTCGGCTGCCGCGTTGACATGGGTCACCGTCCCGGCGAGGTCGCAAACGATGACCGCCTCGTTTGCGGAGGCCAACATCGCGCGGGCCAGCCGCTCCGATTCCTGCATCGCCGCCGCCTGCTCGCGCTCGCTGATGTCCGTGAAGGTGACGGCGACGCCATGGGCCACGCCGAATTCGATCGGCGCGCCTGTCAGCAGAAGGCTGCGCTTGATGCCCGCCGTCCGGAGATGGATTTCAGCGGACTGCCGCCCTTCCAGAGCCTGCGTCATCAGACGACGGAATATCGTCTGGTTGAACGAGTCCAGCAGGCCGAGCAAGGTGGGGCTGGTGAGCGAGTCCGGCTGCTGACCCAGCAGCTTGCACAGCGCCTGGTTGGCGTAAAGCAATTGTCCTTCGGCGTCGAAGGCGGCCGCACCGATGTCCATCGCCTCCATGAATGCGCGGTAGGACTGTCCGCCCTCCAGCGTGAAAACCTGCTCGGTCGATCCGCCCTTGACGACGACGGCGTCGATCTCGCCTTCACGAATGGCCCGCAATGTCTCCTCGGCCTCGTAAAGGCGAGCCTCGAGTTCATGCCGGGTCAAGCCGGATACGAGCGACGCCACGCCAGTCAATCCTCTACGGACAGGTGAACGAGAACCTTCTGCGTGTCGGAAAGATCCCCGATGATCTTGCGGATCGGAACCGGCAGTTCCTTCACGAGCGTCGGGATGGCGACGATACCGTGTTCCCGGGCCAGCTGCGGGTGCTTTTTCAGATCGACGACCTCGACCTTGTACTTGCCGGCCAGATGCTCCGAGCAGATCCGTTCGAGGTTGCGGATCGCGGAGAGCGATTTCGGCGTCTCGCCGGCGACATACAGCACAAGCTTTACCGGCTCGCTGTTGGCTTGAGGCATGGCTTGGTCCCTGTTCATCTCTTTGGCGGCGCGCCGGCGCCCCGGCCGAGCGCCATCGCCGCAGCATCTTCCTGGCTCTGCTTGATGTAGAGTTCTTCTGCCGCCAAGAGACGCTTGAGTTCGGCTTCATCCGCCTCGATATCGCTCCTCAGCGTCTCGATCTGCGCAAGCGCGCGCTGCCGCCGCTGCCTGACCTGATCCTGCAGGCGAGCCACTCCCGCGCGACGCTCGACCTCCGCCCGCCGCGACCGGGCCTCCTCATAGCGGCGCGCCGATCCAGTCAACGCGCCGTTTTCGCCGAGGTAGGGCTCCAGCAGATGGATGCCATTGCTCGACATGACGAATTCGCGAACCTGGTTCGAATGCGCAATGCCGCGGGCCTTCAGCAGATAAAGTTCACGATTGAACTCGCCATTGTTTTCGCGGTTGAGCAGCAGCACCCATCCATCCATGATCGACGACATGCCGGCATCGGTTTCGGCTTGCTCGGCATTCGCCAGATGGGTGAATACGGCGGTGATGCCGTTGGACTTGAGATAATCGACGATGCGCAGCAGCATCGCCTGGATCTCCACCATGTCGGCCGAACCGGTGAAGGCGGAAATCGGATCGAGCACGACCAATTGTGGCTTGAACCTGGCGATCTCGCGCAGCATGACCGCCAGGTGCATTTCGAGCGAGTAGAAGGTCGGCCGCGCCGCGATATAGCGCATCTGGCCGCTTTCCAGCCATATGGCGAGATCGACCCCGATCGAGCGCATATTGCGGACCGTCTGTTCGGCGGATTCCTCGAACGACAAATAGAGTGCGCGCTCGCCGCGCTCGCAGGCCGCGTTCGCCATCATGCAGCCCAGCGAGCTTTTACCGGAGCCGGCGACCCCTGTGAGCAGGATGCTGCTGCCGCGGTAGAAGCCGCCGCCCGTCAGCATGGCGTCGAGGTCGGGGACTCCCGTCGAGATACGGTCCTCGAACACCCGGTGGCCGAGGCCCAGCGAACTGACCGGCAGGACGCTGAACCCCTCTTCGTCGATCAGGAACGGATATTCGTTGGTGCCATGCGCGGTGCCGCGGTACTTGACGATCCGCAGCCGCCGGGTCGAGATCTGGTTCTCGACCCGGTGGTCGAGCAGGATCACGCAGTCGGAGACATACTCTTCCAGTCCCTGCCGTGTGAGGGAGCCGTCGCCGCGCTCGCCGGTGATGATGGCGGTGAGGCCCTTTTCCTTGAGCCAGTCGAACAGCCGGCGGATTTCGGCACGCAGGATCGCCGGGTTGGAAAAGGCGGAGAACAGGCTCTCGATCGTGTCGAGGACGATGCGCTTGGCGCCGATCTGGTCCACGGCGAATTCGAGGCGCAGGAACAGCGCTTCGAGATCATAATCGCCGATCTCGGCGACCTCGGACGGGTCGATCGCGATATGCTCGATGTGAAGCATCGATCCGTCGATCAGGCCCTGCAGGTCGAACCCCAACGAGTTGACGTTGGCGACGATATCGACCGGCCGTTCCTCAAATGTGACGAAAACGCCTGGCTCGCCGTAGCGCCTGGCTCCGTTGAACAGAAAGGTCGAAGCAAACAGCGTCTTGCCGCAGCCGGCGGAGCCGCAGACCAAGGTCGGCCGTCCCATCGGAACGCCGCCAAGCGTCAGATCGTCGAAACCTTCGACGCCGGTAAGAGACTTCGATATCCCTTCGCTCATGCCCCAGTCCGCCTGTTCCTCCCCTTTATTATGGATAGGGAACCCGGATGGCCAGTCGAAATTCCTGCGAAATTGTCGGTTTGGTTAGGAACAAATGGCGGGGCAGCCGCCGGAAAATCATGATTATGCCAGCACACGACCGCCGAAAAACGGCGTCAGGGCCGGACCCAGCGTGTGCGGCCGCCGCGATGTGAAAATAATCTCAGCCCCGGACTGCTCGCCCTGATTGCGCGGCGCGCCGAGCAGGTCGGAGACGCGACGGGCGATAGCCGGCGCCGGATCGATCCAGTCGACCGGCCAAGGCGCCAGGCGCTGCATGCGGTCGAGCAGCAGCGGATAGTGGGTGCAGGCCAGCACGACGGTGTCGGTGCGGTCCTCGCCGTCATCGACGAAGCAGGGCGCGAGTTCGGCGGCAATATCCGCGTCGCTGACATCGTTGCCGCTGAGCGCGGACTCGGCCAGCGAGGCGAGTTCCGCCGATCCGACCAGCGTGACGTCGCAGCCTTGCGCGAAATCGTCGATCAGGCGACGGGTATATTCGCGCTTCACCGTGCCCTTGGTGCCGAGCACGGATACGCGCTTGGTCTTCGAACTGGCGCAGGCCGGCTTGATGGCAGGGACCGTGCCGACGAACGGCACGCTGTAGACGCCGCGCAGATGCGACATGACGAGCGTGGAGGCAGTGTTGCAGGCGATCACCACCAGGGCCGGCGAATGGTGCGCGATCAATTCGCCGACCAGCGGCACCACGCGGGCGATGATCTGCTCCTCGCTATGATGGCCGTAGGGAAAGAATGCATCGTCGGCGACGTAGACGTAATGCGCATCGGGCCGGGCGCGGACGATCTCGCGCAGGACCGTGAGGCCGCCGAGGCCGGAATCGAACACGAGGATGGTTGGCGGGGCTGACACGCTGCGACCTTAGCCGATCTGCGGTTACCGTTAAGTTGCTTTAAGGATTGCCGCAGGGCACGGAGGTTGCCGACGGCACTTCTGACAATTTGGAACGAATTGAATCGGCTTGGCAAGGCTGGAATAGCGCCGGGATGGCGCGGGCGGGCCTGGCGCGGCTCCCGCCGCCAATCGAGGTCGCGCGCCCGCGCATCTCCTGCCGAAGAGGCGTCCCACTCATTGCTCGCCGAACACCCGCTTGAAAATCGTATCGACGTGCTTGAAGTGATAGCCGAGGTCGAACTGTTCCTCGATCTCGGCATCGCTCAGATGCTTCTTCACGTCGGGGTCTTTCTTCAGCAGGGTCTGGAAATCGCCTTCGCCGCGCCAGACCGGCATGGCGTTGCGCTGGACGTATTTATAGGCGTCCTCGCGGCTGGCGCCTTTTTGCGTGAGCGCGATCAACAGCCGCTGCGAGTGCACGAGGCCGCCGAGGCGGTCGAGGTTCTTCTGCATGTTCTCGGGATAGATCAGGAGCTTTTCGATCAACCCGGCGAGGCGCATCAGCGCGAAGTCGAGCGTGACGGTGGCGTCCGGCCCGATCATGCGCTCGGCCGAGGAGTGCGAGATGTCGCGCTCGTGCCACAGCGCGACGTTTTCCATCGCCGGCATCGCATAGGCGCGCACCATGCGCGACAGGCCGGTGAGATTCTCCGACAGCACCGGGTTGCGCTTGTGCGGCATCGCCGACGAGCCCTTCTGGCCCTCGGAGAAGAACTCTTCCGCTTCCAGCACCTCGGTGCGCTGCAGATGGCGGATCTCGATCGACAGCCGCTCGACCGAGGAGGCGATCACGCCGAGCGTCGCAAAATACATCGCGTGGCGGTCGCGCGGGATGACCTGCGTCGAGACCGGCTCCGGCACGAGCCCCATCGCTTTCGCAACGTGCTCTTCGACACGGGGGTCGATCTGCGCAAAGGTCCCGACGGCGCCGGAGATCGCGCAGGTCGCGACCTCCTTGCGGGCGGCGATCAGGCGCTCGCGGGCGCGAGAAAACTCCGCGTAGGCGTAGGCAAGCTTGAGCCCGAAGGTGACCGGCTCGGCGTGGATGCCGTGGGAGCGGCCGATGGTCGGCGTCATCTTGTGTTCGAAGGCGCGCTTCTTCAGCGCCGCCAGCACCTTGTCGAGGTCGGAGATCAGGATGTCGGCGGCGCGCGTGAGCTGGACGTTGAGGCAGGTGTCGAGCACGTCGGAAGAGGTCATGCCCTGGTGGACGAAACGGGCCTCGGGGCCGACGATTTCGGCAAGATGGGTCAGGAAGGCGATGACGTCGTGCTTGGTCTCGCGCTCGATCTCGTCGATCCGCGCCACGTCGAAGGTTGCATTCCTGGCCTTGGCCCAGATCGTCTTCGCGGCGTCCTTCGGGATCGTGCCGATTTCCGCCAGCGCGTCCGCCGCATGCGCCTCGATCTCGAACCAGATCTTGAAACGGGTCTGCGGCTCCCAGATGGAGGCCATCTCGGGACGGGTATAGCGGGGGATCATCGAAAACTCCGGAAGAGGTGGGCGGGGCACCAAGGCAATCCCGGCCGATTTGTTTTTTACGCCGTGCTTTACCAGATCGGGTGCCGGGAAACCACTCGTGCCGAACCCGTGGCCGTCGAAACTGGACCGGCAGTCGGTCGGGATACGGCAATGGCCCCCGGAGTCAGGAGACCAATCGGGTCGATCGCTCCGGACCAGCCGAAATGCAATTTCACGGTTTATTGACTGACAGATATTGAAATCTGTCAGCGAGAAATGCTATATCCTTCGCCGACGCTGCAATGTGGCGTCATTCGGTTCCTGGGCTTGAACCGGGTATTTTGTGAAGGACTACTGCCATGACGACCCATCTCATTCATCTCACCGCCCAAATTCAGCGCTGGCTTAACCAGAGCGTTGCCCGTCATTTGGCCGCCCAGGCCGAGCGGCTGGAACCGGCGACGAAACATTAACCCGCCTGGGGGATTACCCGAGGAAACGGCCAAGGGGGATCAGTTGATCACCGGTCCGATCGCATCGAGGATGCGCGCATGAACGAAGTCGTAGCTTTGACCCCCGAACGGATTCTGGAGGTTACCGAGGACGTCCTGCGCCGCTACGGATTGGCCAAGGCAACGGTGGTGGACGTCGCCCGTGCGCTGGATGTCAGCCATGGTAGCGTCTATCGCCATTTCCCCAGCAAGGCCTCGCTGCGCGAGGCGGTAGCCAAACGCTGGCTCGACCGTCTCAGCGCGCCGCTGTTCAAGATCGTGGAGGCTTCAGACCCGGCGCCGGCGCGGCTGGAAAAGTGGCTGCGCACGATGTTTGCGATCAAGCACGAGCGGCTCAGCGCCGATCCCGAGATGTTTGCGACCTACCTGACACTGGCGCGCGAGGCGTGCCAGTCCGTCAATTGCCACAAGGACTGCCTGGTCGATCAGATTGCCCGCATTCTGTCCGACGGTGTGGCGGAGGGCGCGTTCGATGTCGCCGACGTCAAGGCTTCCGCCCGCGCCATTTTTGACGCCACCAGCCGCTTCCACCATCCCGCGCATGCCGAGGAATGGAACGAGCCGGGCGCCCCGGCGCGGATCGACGCGCTGCTGGCGCTGTTGCTCAAGGGATTGCAAGCTCGCGCCGGGCGCTGATTTCCCCATAACGATGCCGTGGCCGGCCGCGATCATGGCAGCGAGGCAACCCGCGACCCGCCGGATCTTGATATCCATCAAGGCGCGCCGGGGCCTATGCGCGATGATACAATAAGGAGGGGACAAGTGTGCGCGTGGCGATCTTTGCCGATATCCATGCCAACCGGCAGGCGTTCAGCGCATGTCTCGATTTCGCTCGCGCCCGCGGCGCGGAGCGGATCGTCTGCCTCGGCGATGTCGTCGGCTATGGCGCCGACCCGGAATGGGCGGTCGATACCGTAATGGGCCTGGTCGATGACGGCGCGATCGCCATCATCGGCAATCATGATCATGCGATCGGCACGCCGTCGGAGACCATGAACGCCCAGGCCCAGGCGGCGATCGAGTGGACGCGTGGCCGGCTGAGCGTGCCGCAGCGCCGCTTTCTGGGCGAGTTGCCGCTGACGCAGCGTGAGGATGACCGCCTTTACGTGCATTCGGAAGCCTCGCACCCGGCGCGCTGGCACTACGTGCGCGACACGCCGGACGCCGCGCGCAGCATCGCGGCGACCGATGCGCATGTCACCTTCTGCGGCCATATCCACCGGCCGACGCTGTATTCGATGTCGGCGGCCGCCAAGATGACGACCTTTATTCCAACCTCCGGCGTGCCCGTGCAGTTGCTCGGCGGAAGGCGCTGGCTGGCGGTGCTCGGCTCGGTCGGGCAGCCGCGCGACGGCAACCCGGCGGCTTCGTTCGCCATGCTCGATACGACATCGCGCGAACTCACCTATTGCCGGGTGCCTTATGATGTCGAGGCGGCGGCGGACCGTATCCGCGCCAACGGCCTGCCGCATTGGCTGGCAGATCGCCTGCTCGTGGGGAAGTGAGCGGTCGCAAGAAAGCAAGGCATGGCAAAACCTTCGATCGAGCCCGGCGCGGAACTGGACGGATTCACCATCGGGGAGCGTGTCCACCAGGGCGGCATGGCTACGCTGTGGTCGGTAACCCATCCCGGCATCAACGTGCCGCTGTTGATGAAGGTGCCGCGGGTTTCCGAGGGCGAGGATCCGGCGGCCATCGTCAGTTTCGAAATGGAGCAGATGATCGTGCCGCGGCTGGCCGGCCCGCACGTGCCCGGCTGTTTCGGCACCGGCGATTTCGAACGGCAGCCCTATCTGGTCGTCGAGCGCATCCCCGGCAAGACGCTGTACAGCCGGATCGATCAATTGCCGATCCCTTTTGAAGAGGCGAGGGTGATCGGCGGGCAGATCGCGACCGCGCTGGCCGACCTGCACCGGCAGAACGTCATCCACCACGACATCAAGCCGAGCAGCATCATGTTTCGCCCGTCGGGCGAATGCGTGCTGATCGATTACGGCCTGTCGCATCACAACCAGCTGCCGGACCTGCTGCAGGAAGAATTCCGTCTGCCCTACGGCACCGCGCCCTATATGGCGCCGGAGCGGCTGCTCGGCGTCCGCGACGATCCGCGCAGCGACCTGTTTTCGCTGGGCGTGCTGCTGTATTTCTTCACCACCGGCGAGCGGCCGTTCGGCGAGAGCGAGACGTTGCGTGGCATGCGGCGGAGGCTGTGGCGCGATCCCTATCCGCCGCGAAAACTCAAGCCCGATTATCCGCCCTGGCTGCAGGAGATCGTGCTGCGATGCCTCGAGATCGAGCCGGCGTGGCGGCATCCCACAGCATCCCAGTTGGCGTTCGAACTGGCGCACCCCGAGCAGGTCAAGTTGACCGCGCGTTCGGAGCGGCTGCGGCGGGATCCACTGTCCACGGTATGGCGCCGCCGCTTCAATCAGGGCGTGGCCGTGCCGCGCGCGAAATCGGATGTCTCCGAGCAACTCGCGTCGGGCCCGATCGTGGTCGTGGCGATCGACACCGAGGAGGGCGCGGCGCCGCTCAACGAAAGTCTGCGCCGCACCGCTGCGCAACTGCTCTCGACATTGCCGTCGGCGCGGCTGGCCTGCCTGAACGTGCTCAGGCTTGGTCGCGTCACCATCGACCGGACGCTCGACGAGCAGGGCAACAACAAGCACATCGATCGCATGGTCGCGCTGCGGCACTGGGCGCAGCCGCTGGAACTGGATGAAGGCCGGCTTACGGTGCATGTGCTGGAGGCTGTCGATCCCGCCGCCGCGATCCTGGAATTCACGAGGGTGAATCATGTCGATCACATCGTGATCGGCGCGCGGCAGCATTCGATGATGCGCACGCTGCTCGGCAGCGTATCAGCCAAGGTCGCGGCGGAGGCTGCCTGCACCGTGACAGTGGTGCGCCCGCCGTCGTCTCCGCAGGGACAGGCTTTGGACGAGAACGGCCGGAGCTGACGCGGTCGTTTTCGCAGGGGGATGCCGCAAGAGCGGCGTGCGACCGTGGAACTACGGCGGCTTTATCAAAAGATTAACGGAAACCATTCATTGTCAGGTCTCTCCTTTTTTGAGAGACCTGATGGCCGTCGTATCCTCAGCAAGCCGAGCCCTTCGCCGCCATTCCGATCCGCAGGCAGGCGCGCCCTTGCCGACCGAGCTTGACAGGCTCAGGGCCCGCGACGAGGCACTGATCGCCTGCATCGGTGCGCTGGCTGAGGGACGCTTCGACGCAGCGCGGCCGCCCGGCAACGACCCGCTCTCGCAGGCATTCGCGGACCTGGCTGAGAAACTTGCCGGGTCCGCATCGCGCAATCTGGACCGGGTGGTCGATCTCAGCATCCAGGGGAACGAGACGGCAATATCAGCCGCGCGAATGCTCTCGGCGGCTCGCGACGTCGATTGTGCTACGCAAGCCCTCGCGTCGGCGAGCGAAGAGATGGTCAGCTCGATCAGCCAGATCCGGACGACCGCGCAGGGCGCGGCATCGGAGGCGGCGCAAATGCGCGCCGATGCCGAGCGCGGCATGGCGACGATTGATTCGGCTTCCGCGGCCATGGGGCGCGTCGCGACGACGGCCAATCAGGCATCGGAAAAGGTCACGGCGCTCAGCGAAGCGTCCGAGGCGATCGGCACCATCGTCAGCTCGATCGACGCGATCGCCAAGCAGACCAATCTGCTGGCACTGAACGCAACGATCGAGGCTGCCCGGGCTGGAGAGGCGGGCAAGGGCTTTGCCGTCGTGGCGACCGAGGTCAAGAGCCTGTCGCAACAGACCAGCAAGGCGACGGACGATATCCGGACGCGGATCGACCGGCTGCGGCAGGAAATCGGCACCATCGTCACGGCGATGTCCGATTGCACGGGCGCCGCGGCCGAAAGTCAGCAGGTCGTAACCTCGCTCGGGGAAGCCATGGCCAGCGTCGGCCATCGCGTGTCGAGCGTGACGACGGGCATGGAGGAGATCGCCGATATCCTCAATCAGCAGAGCGAGGCTTCGCGCGAGGTCGCCGAAGGCATTTCCGGTATCGCAGTGAAGACCAAACTAAGTGTCGAGCACATCATGGGGATATCGGGCCAACTCGATCTGGCGCAAGGCCTGGTCGGGAAGCAAATCGATGAGCTCGCGGCACTCAACTTTGAGCACAAGGTCCCGCGCCTGGCCAAGGCGGATCACGTGGTCTGGAAAAAGCGCCTGGCGGATATGGCGGTCGGGCGGGTGAAATTGAACGGGAGCGAACTCTCCGACCACCGGTCCTGTCGCCTTGGCAAATGGTACTACGGCGACGCCTCTGCCGGCTCCCGCAGCCATCGCGCTTTCGCGGCTCTCGAAAAGCCGCACGAACTGGTTCACGAGCATGGCAAGCGGGCGGCCGGGCTTTTTGCGACCGGCGATCTCGCCGGTGCGCTGGGCGAGATCGAAAAAGTGGAAGCCGCGTCGAAAGACGTCCTGCATCTGCTGGACGAACTCACTCGTTAGAAACGGCCCTCGCGGCGGCGCCGGGTTCTGTCTCCACCGGGCCAACGCTTCTAGTTGAGAGGCTGGACGGGCGGCAATTTGGGGCCGGTACGCGACGGGCTCGACACGGGGAGGCTGGCAGCACGACCGCTCCGTTCGACCTGACCGGTCGATGCAGGCGTTGCGCCTGTGACTTCCGCCCGCGCAGCGCGCACGTTGTCCCTGGAGGCCTGCCTGCGGTGACGCGACGAACGCGAGCCTTCCAGGCCCCACGACCGCGAGATCGAAGGGCCAGCCGTGTAGCCGACAAAGGCGCCGGCGACGGCCCCGACCGGGCCAAGCACGATGGCGCCGGCCACCGCGCCCAGCGCGGCGTCGCCCGCGCGCTGCGCCAACGCCGACGAGGGCGCGAGCACCAGAAGCAAAGCGGCTATGCTGTAGGCCTTCAACATGTTGGCGTCCCCACCTTGAAAGGCGGGATGCTGGCCTGACTTTATGGCGAGATCCGAGACGTTTTGTGGCCGGAGCATGGACTCTTTGGTTCCACCGGCGTGGATTGCAGTCCGTCCATGCCGGCCTGGTCGCGCCGGCATCAGCGACGGTTCGGCGCGCGAGTCGGCTGTGTCACACCGCTTCGCCGCGCGCCAACGCCGCTGCGTGGCGAATGGCGGAAATGTTGGCCTGGTAGGCCTCCATGGTGCCGCCCTTGAACACGGCCGAGCCCGCGACCAGCGCGTTGGCGCCGGCGGCGGCCAACTGGCCGGCGACGTCGGGCGCAACCCCGCCATCGACCTCGATGTCGATCGGGCGTCCCGCCGCCATCGCCCTGACATCGCTGACCTTGCCGAGCGCCGACTTGATGAACGCCTGGCCGCCGAAGCCGGGATTGACCGACATCACCAAGACGAGGTCGATCAGGTCGATGACATATTCGATCGCGCTCGCAGGCGTGCCCGGGTTGAGCGAGACGCCGGCTTTCTTGCCGAGCGCGCGGATCGCCTGCAGCGAGCGATGCAGATGCGGCCCGGCCTCGGCATGGACGGTGATGTGGTCGCAGCCGGCTTTGGCGAAAGCTTCCAGGTAGGGGTCGCAGGGCGAGATCATCAGATGGGCGTCGAAGATCTTTGTCGTATGCGGGCGCATCGCCTTGATCACGTCCGGCCCGTAGGAAATGTTGGGCACAAAGTGTCCGTCCATCACGTCGAGATGGATCCAGTCGGCGCCGGCGGCGTCCACCGCGCGGACTTCCTCGCCAAGCTTGGAAAAATCCGCCGCCAGGATCGACGGCGCGATGACGAGGGGACGCGACGCGAATGGCTGGGACATGGGCGCTTTCCCAATGCTCTAAAAGGGCGGAATGGTCCCGCGTAACATGCAGGAGGGCCGGGGGCAATGCGGCCGCGGACCCAGCCTGCGAGCGGAAAAATCTGCCGGAGCAGGGCAGCTATTGCCGGGTGTGCGGAACGATCCGGATACGGGAAAGCCTGGACTTACTGGGTTTTTAGGCATGGCACGCCGCTTGCTGAGGAACATGCACGAACGATCTGTTGGCCGCGCTCTTGCGGCGGCCATGTTGGAGTTTCGCCATGTTTTTTGCTCTGGGCGCTGCGTCATCGGCTATCGATGCCCTCAAGGCGCTGACATCGTCGAAATCGTCTTCGCAGGCCAGCGGCGCCAGCCAGAATCCGGCTGCTGCTTTCGAACTGGCATACCAAAACGGCGCGGCCTCGGTCGGCTCGGGAACCGGCTCGGGCGTTGGCGGCGCATCGATCTCGCCGGAAACCATGAGTGCGCTGCTCGACGCGCAGAGCCAGTCCGCGTCGGGATCGGCGACCACCGCATCCAAGAGCCGTTCGGCCGCCTTGAAGGACCTGTTCGGGCAGATTGACGGCGACGGCGACGGCAAGATCAGCAAGTCGGAATTCGAGGAGGCGCTCGGCGCCGGCGGCACCAATCTTCAAAACGCCGACAGCGTGTTCGGCAAGCTCGACAAGGACGGCGACGGTTCGGTCAGCCTGAAGGAACTGGCGTCGGCGCTGCGGCCCAGGGGTCATCATCGCGATCAGGGCAGCGCAGATGATGGCGGCGGATCCGATCCCTTCTCGCAGGCCTTAAAGGGCGCCAGCACGACTTCCGTGACCAACAGCGACGGGTCGGTGACGACGTCGCTGACCTATGCCGACGGCACCAAGGTGACGATGACATCGCCGGCAAGCGGTGCGTCGTCCAGTTCAGCCACCTCGTCCTACAATTTCATCGAGCAGATGATCCAGCGTCAGGCTCAAGCCATTTCATCAGCCGCCACCGCATCGCTTTCGGTCAGTGTCTGAGCACGAGACCCGGCGAGATTCCTTCGGAATGCGACCTAGCCGAAGCGATCGTTCCACGCCGGTAGCGCACCCAGAAAGGGTAGCGCGGTCGCACTGTGAACGCCGCGCGCGATCGCCCGCGCCACCACATTGGCGGCCACCATCCCCAGTTCGGTAAGGCCGAACCATGAATCGATCGGCTTCTTGCCGGTCGCGGCGGCATAGACGACGTCGCCATCCGTGGGGGCATGAACCGGATAAATCGCGCGCGCCATGCCGGTCTGCGCGATCATCGCCAGCCGCCTGGCCTGCGATTTCGTCAGCATGGCATCCGTAGCCACGACCACGAGCGTGGTGTTCTCCGAAGCCGTGGCGGCCGGTCCGCCCTTCAACCTTGCGCGCAGCATGTCCGGCGTGAACGACGCCGGCAACCCGCGTCCGCCGAATTCGCCGTCCTGTTCGAACGGCGCCGCCCAGAACCATGGCCCGTCACCGACCGTCACGCTGCCGACAGCGTTGACGACCGCGAGCGCGCCGACGGTGACGCCGCTCTCGGTCTGCGCCGATGCCGAGCCGAGCCCGCCCTTGAAATTGCCGGTCGTCGCGCCGAGGCCGGCGCCGACGCTGCCGAGGGCAAAATCATAGCTCGCCGCGCGGGCCGCAGCGTAAGCGAGGTCACGGTAGGGCGGAAAGCGTCCCCATTGCTTGTTACCGCCGTTGAGCAGATCGAAGCAGATCGCGCCGGGGACGATCGGGATCAGCGCCTCGCGGATGCGCAGGCCGCGGCCCTGTTCGGCAAGCCAGGCCTGGACGCCGCCGGCCGCGTCGAGCCCAAGCGCGGAGCCGCCTGACAGCGCGATGGCGTCGATTTCCTGGACCGTGCTTTCCGGCTCAAGCAGGCCGTCCTCGCGGGTACCAGGCCCGCCGCCGCGCACGTCGATCGAGGCGACCGCGGGGGAATCGAAGATGATGGCCGTCACGCCGGAAGCGAGGGCTGCATCGTCGGCGTGGCCGACGCGAACGCCTGAAATGTCGGTGATGAGATTCTTCAACGCGGCGTGTTCCGTGATGCCATGTCGGCCGGGCATCTGCCCACGGATATATCAGGCGCACGCGCGGCTCAACTGGTAAGCGCCAGCCGGATCATCCTGGCGAGTTCGGACTTGCGATAGGGCTTTGCCAGCAGCAGCACGCCGGTATCCAGCCGTCCATGATGGACGATGGCGTTTTCCGTATAGCCGGACGTGTAGAGGGTCTTGAGGCCCGGCCGCCGTCTCAGGGCTTCCTCGACGAGTTGGCGGCCGTTCATGGCGCCGGGCATGATCACGTCGGTGAAGAGCAGGTCGATTTCGACGGCGTCGTCGACGATGCGCAAGGCTTCGGAGGCGTTGGACGCCTCAAGCGTCGTGTAGCCGAGGCTCTGGATCTGGGCCATCACATAGCGCCGCACCAACGCATCGTCCTCGACGACGAGGATGGTTTCGGTGCCGCCTGCGATATCGGCCGAAGCCTGCGCTTCGGCAGACGTCTGCTGCAGACCCGTGGCCCGCGGCAGATAGATCTTGACCGACGTGCCGTGGCCTTCTTCACTGTAGATCTTGACGTGGCCGTCCGATTGCTTGACGAAGCCGAACACCATGCTCAATCCGAGGCCGGTGCCCCTGCCGACTTCCTTGGTGGTGAAGAACGGTTCGAATACCCGCTCGAGGATGGCCGGCGGGATCCCGGTGCCGGTGTCGCTGACCGCGATCATGACGTAGCTTCCCGGCGCGACCTCGCTGTTCAAGCGCGCGTAGCTCTCGTCGAGGAAAACATTGGCGGTCTCTAGCACGAGCTTGCCGCCATCGGGCATGGCATCGCGCGCGTTGATCGCCAGATTGAGAATGGCGGTGGTGAGCTGATTGGGATCGGCCAGCGCGGTCCAAGCATCCTCCGCCAGCAGCGGAGTGATTTCGATGTGCTCGCCGAGCGTCGGGTGCAGAAACTTCGCCGATTCCAGCACCAGCGCATTGACGTCGAGCTCGATCGGCTTCAGCGGCTGTTTGCGGGCAAAAGCCAGTAGATGCTTGGTCAGGTTGGCCCCGCGTTCGGCGGCTTCATCGATCAGCTTGGCGATCGTGACGAACTCATGCTGATCGGCGAGGGCTTCTTCCAGAATGCCGATGGTGCCGGTGATGACCGTCAGGATATTGTTGAAATCATGTGCGACGCCGCCGGTGAGCTGGCCGATCGCGTCCATCTTCTGGGTCTGCCGAAGCTGGGCATCCGCGGCCTGCTTTTCGGTGAGGTCCCGCCCGATGAAGAAATGGCGGCGGACCGGCTCCGACCAGGTCCCGGTCCAGTTCAACGCGACCGTATTGCCTCCCTTGTGGATGTACCGGGTCTCGAAACTGCGTTTGTTGCGTCCTTGCCGCGCAGCGCGCATTTCCTGACGGGTGTGTTCGAGATCATCGGGGTGAATGAATTCCACCGCGCTGTGTCCGATGAGCTCGGCGGGCCGGTAGCCGAGGATCGCCGTGACGCTCGGGCTGACCTGAATGAAAGTACCCTTGCTGTCGGTGACGAGAATGAGGTCGTTGGAAGAATCGAAGATGCGCCTCCGTTCCTCGATTTCCTGGCTCAGGGCCTGCTGCGTTTTCCTGCGTTCGGTGATGTCGTGCGCCGTCTTGGAGACGCCGACGATGTCGCCGGAGGCCGAGCGGATCGGGGAAATGCTCAACGAGACGTCGACCGTGCTGCCGTCCTTGCGTATGCGCGTCGTTTCGTAGTGTTCGATCAGTTCGCCGTTGCGCACCCGTTCGAGCATGCCGCGCACTTCCTCGCGCCGTTCTGGCGGGACGATGAGATCGATGTTCCTCCCGATAGCCTCTCCCTCCGTGTAGCCGAACAGGCGCTCGGCGGCCTTGTTCCAGCTGGTAATGGTGCCATCCGGCAATTTGGTGATGATGGCGTCGTTGGAAGACACGACGACCGCGCTGAACAGGCTTTCGCGTTCGCGGCGCAGCCGTCGCTCGGTTGCCGTTTCCCGGCGCGACGATGTGAGCAGGCGCGCCAGTCTGGCCTGCAGTCCGACATTGTCGATCAAGAGGACGGTAAGGACGAAGCTTGCAGCACAAAGGCCGTAGATGCGGCCGAGATAGAAGCCGAGGTCGAAGCGCGCGACGTTCAGCATGGCCGACAGGGCGATGTCGAAAAGCCACACGCTCATCACGACCATCAGCCATATGTCGAGCGCGGCGTGCGGACGGCGAAGCCATAGGATGACCAGTGCCGCAAGACTGACGCACCAAACGGCCGAAACCACGGCCAGCATGATGGGCGTGTAACGGCCGTCGCTCAGCAGGACGGGCAGCCAGTCGTGCTGCGCGGTGACGAGCAAGGTAAACGCGGCGATCGCCGCGCTGACCGCAACGATGCACCTGGCGATTGCCGTGCCAACCCGGTTCGTTGCCCGTGGGCCGCCGTCGCCTTCCTTGGACAGGGCGTAGCCGATGACGAGCAGCGGAAATGCGCCATGCCAGACCATGTAGAGCCACACGGTGGTTTGCGGTCCCGCGCCGAGCAGCCCGTCTGGCGCGAACAGGCCGGGAAAGGTTAGGGCGTGGACGATTGCAGCCATGGCGGTGAACAGATATCCGCTTGCCAGCAGCAGCAGCGCCCGCGAGCGGGTGATCGCGAATTGCGAAAACAGCAGCACCGCGGTTATCAGGTCGTTGATGGCGAGCGCGGACTGGTAACTCGCGACGAAAGCCGGCATCGGCTCAAGTGGCATGCCTGCAAACGGCACGGCGCAGGCGAACAGCGCCGCCAGGACGCCGACCACGACCAGGGCCGCCCGGCGATCGCGACGCGTCGCGGGCATGGTCGAAACGAAGATGTTGCGCTCTTCACCCATGATGGTCTCCGGCGCCGGCATGGACGCGCCAAGGCCGATTCGAATTGCAATCGCTTAAAACGCCAGGGAACAACGCATCGATGCGGCCGGAGATCTGGCTGATATGGATATCGCTGGATTCGACGCCAGGACGAGGCTAGAACCTTTTTGAGTCAATCCGGGGTTATATATTACCAGACGCCGGGCTCGGATCGACCTGCGCGTAACCATCCCTTTACCAACGGGCCGAATAATCGCAGTTATATGCCGACGTCCGCAATTCGCGGTGCAGTCTGTAGCGCGATTGATCCCGGAGACGTCGATGCCCCGCGTCCTTGTTGTCGACGATCAGGCCGACGTCCGGACGATGATTTCCATCGTGCTGCGCATCCATCATTTCGAGATCGTCGAGGCGCACAGCGCTTTGTCCGCGTTGAGACAGTTCGAGCACGCAAGCTTCGACCTCGCGATTGTCGACATCTTCCTGCAGGGCAGCAACGGTTCGGAGCTGATTGCAGCGCTGCGCGCCAAGGCGCCGGGCCTGCCGGTCATCGCGATTTCAGGGGCGGCGCTCGGCTTCCTGTCCGAAACGCCCGATCTCGCCGATGTGGTCTGCCTGCCGAAACCATTTCGCCCGGCGGATCTTATGGTTGCGATCGCAACGGCGCGGCGATTGCACCGGCCGTCCGCCGATCTCGCGCGGGCGGTCGCGGGTTAGGTCCGCGCTTTCCGTTACCGGGGGTCGACGCCTCGCGCGGCCGATTATCGCTCGGCGCGACGCATGCCGTGGCTGCCGGCAGCCTCCGACGGCGGAGCCGGTTCGGGAGCAAACTTCAGCTGCGGCAACGGAACCGTCAGCCGGCACACGAGGCCTTCCCGACGCCAGTCGAATTCGGCTTGCCCGCCGAGTTGCGATTCGATGCTGGCGATCACGCTCCTGGTTCCGAAGCCGCGCGACACCGGCTTCTCGACTGCCGGACCGCCGGTTTCTGCCCAGGTTATCCCGAGCCGATCTCCGCGAACTTCCCAGCTCACCGACAACCGGCCCGCCAATGCCGACAGCGCGCCGTACTTCGCCGAATTGGTGACCAGTTCATGCAGCGCCAATGCGACGGTTTGGGCGGTCGTCGGCTCGAGCTGCACCTCCGGGCCGGACAATTCGATTTGCTCGCCGGTGGAATAGGGCGCCAGCTCCTCGTCGACCAATTTTCTGATTTCGGCGCCCTGCCAGCTCGAGAGCGAAAGCACGGTATGCACCCGTGCGAGTGCGTTGATCCGTCCCTCCACGGAGCGGACATAGGTCTTGACGTTCTCGCCGCGCGTCAGGCGGACGATGGATTGCGCCAGCGCCAGCGCGTTCTTGGCGCGGTGGTCCACCTCGCGCGCCAGGAGGTTCTGCCGCGCCTCGGCCTGCTTGCGCTCGGTGATATCGACGGTGACGCCCGAGACGCGGACGACGCGTCCGCCCTTGTCGGTACTTGCCGCCGCCGTTCCTGCGCACCAGCGTACCTCGCCGTTCGGCCGGATGATGCGGAATTCGCCCTCGTATGACTTGCTGCCATTGGTGAACTGGCCCATTGCCTTCAGCAACTCGTCGGTGTCGTCCGGGTGCAGCAGCGTCTGAACGTTCGCGGGCGTGACTGTAAACGTCTTGGGATCGACCCCGAAGATCTGGTACTGGCCTTCGTCCCACATCCAGTCGCCGTTGATCCAGTCCCAGTCCCAGGATCCCATCTTGCCGGCGGCGATCGCGAGGCTGCGGCGCTGCTCGCTCTCCAGCAGGCGGGCGTGCGATTCCTCGAGTTCGGCGGTGCGGGCGCGAACGCGGTCCTCGAGTTCGACGTTGAGGCGCTCGAGCTCGCGCGTCTTGCGATAGAGTTCGGCGAACACCTTGATCTTGGCACGCAGCACCTCCGGCACCACGGGCACCGGCACGTAATCGACCGCGCCCATCTCGTAGCCGCGCAGCCGGTCGATGTCGCTGACCTGGATCGCGGAGATGAAGATCATCGACGTCTTCTGGAAGCGGGGATGCTCGCGGATCATCGCGGCGAGTTCGAACCCGTCAAGTTCCGGCATGCAGACGTCGACCAGAATGATCGCGACGTCGTTCTTGAGCAGATACTCCAGCGCCTCGCGCCCCGACGACGCCTTGACCAGGTTTTCGCCGAGTTCCTTCAAAATGACTTCGTAGGCGAGCAGCTTGGCCGGCTGATCGTCCACCAGAAGAATGTTGACCTTGTCCTGATCCATCATCTGTCTACGCCGGTCACCGGTGCAGCCACATTCTAATGGCAAGTAGCAATTGCTCGGTGTTGACGGGTTTGGCGAGATAATCCGAAGCGCCCGCTTCGAGACATTTCTCGCGGTCGCCCTTCATCGCCTTGGCGGTCAGCGCGATGATCGGCAGGCGGCCGAACGAAGGGTTTTGCCGGATGACGCCAATGGTCTGATATCCGTCCATCTGCGGCATCATGATATCCATCAGCACGATTGCGATATTGGGGTTGGATTCGACCAGCGCGACCGCCTCATGGCCCGTCGTTGCCGTCAGTACCTTCATCCCGCGCCGTTCGAGAACGCTCGACAGCGCAAAAATGTTGCGCGCGTCGTCGTCGACCAGAAGCGCGGTCTTGCCGACCAGATCCTCATCGGAACTGGTAAGCTTCTCGAGCATCCTTTGCTTCTCGGCAGGCAATTCCGTGATCACACGGTGCAAAAACAGCGACGTTTCGTCGAGCAGGCGTTCCGGCGATTCGACACCTTTCACGACGATGCTGCGCGCCATGGTGTGAAGTTCCGCGTCTTCCTCGGCGGAAAGTTCCCGGCCCGTGAAAACCACCACGGGAACGTTGGACAGCGTTTCGTCCTTGCGCAGCCGGTCGAGCACCTCGAAACCGCTCATGTCAGGCAGGCGCAGGTCCAGCACCACGCAGTCGCAAGGCTGGTTCCGCATCGTCGACAATGCGGCGGCACCGGTATCGGCGGTGACGATCTCGATGTCGTCGTGGCCGAGTAGTTCGGTGATGCTCATCTGCTCGGCCGCATTGTCCTCCACGATCAAAAGCCGCTTGCGGCGCGGCTTGGCGTATTCCTTGATCTGCGCCAGCGCCGCGCTGACGCCCTCGGTCGTCGTCGGCTTGTTGACAAAGGAGAACGCGCCCCGCGCCAGCGCGTGCTGGCGGTCTTCATCGAGCGTGATGATCTGCACCGGAATGTGCCGGGTCAGCGGATTGTGCTTGAGCTGGCTCAACACGGTCCAGCCCAGCATGTCCGGCAGGAACACGTCCAGCGAAACGGCGGACGGCTGGAACTGCTTGGCGAGTTCGAGCGCCTCGGCGCCGCGGCCCGCCACCAGCACCTTGAAGCCCGTGTCGCGGGCAAGATCGATCAACACCCGCGCATAATGCGGATCGTCCTCGACGATCAAGAGAATGGTGTCGCCGGGCTCGAGATTGAGCCGGTCGTCCGGCAATTGCTCGATGGTCCTCTCCTGGGTCGCGGCAGTCTGCAGCGCCGGCGTCTGCGCAAACGCCGACGGGGCAGGGGCGCGCGGCGCCACCGTGGGGCCGGAATATTTCAGCGGCAGATAGAGCACGAACGTCGAACCCTTGCCGGGCGCGCTGCGCAGATGGATTTCGCCGCCGAGCAGGTTTGCGAGTTCGCGGCTGATGGCAAGGCCCAGGCCGGTGCCGCCGTATTTGCGGCTGGTGCCGGCGTCGGCCTGCTGGAACGCCTCGAAGATCAGTTTCTGCTTTTCGGCGGGGATGCCGATGCCGGTGTCGGTCACCTCGAAGGCGACGACGGCGGGGGCGTGGTTGAGGATCGGGTGCTCGGCGCTCCAGCCGCCGACGGCGGCCGACACTTTCAGCTTCACGCCGCCGACCGCGGTGAACTTGAACGCATTCGACAGCAGGTTCTTCAGCACTTGCTGCAGGCGCTTGGAGTCGGTCACCATGCTGCGTGCGAGGTTCTCGTCGACATCGATCTCGAACGAGAGGTGGCGATTGTCGGCTTCATGCCGGAACGGCCGTCCGACGGTCTCCAAAAGGCTCGACGTCAGGATCTCCTCGGCATCGACCGTGACCGTGCCGGATTCGATCTTCGACAGATCGAGGATGTCGCTGATCAGATTGAGCAGGTCGGTGCCGGCGCCGTGGATGGTGCGGGCGAATTCGACCTGCTTGGCCGACAAATTGCCGTCCGGGTTTTCGGTGAGCTGTTGGCCCAGAATGAGAATGCTGTTGAGCGGCGTGCGGAGCTCGTGGCTCATATTGGCGAGGAATTCGGACTTGTACTTCGAGGTCAACGAAAGTTCGGTGGCCTTTTCTTCGAGCGCGCGGCGGGCCTGTTCGATTTCCTGGTTCTTGCGCTCCACCTCGACGTTGCGTTCGGCGAGCTGCTGGGCCTTCTGCTCGAGCTGTTCGTTGGTCTGCTGCAGTTCCTTCTGCTGCGTCTGCAGTTCGCGGGCGAGCTGCTGCGACTGTTTCAGGAGACCCTCGGTCTGCATCGTGGCTTCGATGGAGTTGAGCACGATGCCGATGGAATCGGTGAGCTGTTCGAGGAAGGTCATTTGCGACGTCGTAAACGAAGAGATCGAGGACAGCTCGATCACGGCTTTCACCTGATTCTCGAACAGCACCGGCAGCACGACGAGATTTTTCGGAACGACGCGCAACAGCGCCGAACTGATCGGCGCAGTATCGGCTGGAATGTCCGATACCAGCCGCTGCCGCTTGTCGACGGCGCATTGGCCGATCAGGCCCTCGCCGAACTGTACGACGAGCGGATGCGGATTGGCACCGTCGCCGGCATAGGCTGACAGCAGGCGCAGTTGCGGGCTGTCGGCACCCTCGGTCTGATAGATCACGCCCATATGCGCGTTGATCAGCGGCGCCAGTTCGGTGAGCAGCAGCCGGCCGACGGTGGAGAGGTCGCGCTGGCCCTGCAGCATGTTGGTGAATTTGGCGAGGTTGGTTTTCAGCCAGTCCTGTTCGGTATTGACCTGCGTCGTCAGGCGCAGGTTGCCGATCATGGTGTTGATGTTGTCCTTGAGTTCGGCCACCTCGCCGCGGGCGTCGACCTGGATCGAGCGGGTCAGGTCGCCCTTGGTCACGGCGGTCGCGACTTCCGCGATGGCGCGGACCTGCGAGGTCAGGTTGGCTGCCAGAAGGTTGACGTTGCCGGTGAGATCCTTCCAGGTGCCGGCGGCGCCGGGGACGTTGGCCTGGCCGCCGAGCCGGCCCTCGACGCCGACTTCGCGCGCAACACTCGTGACCTGATCGGCGAAGGTTGCCAGCGTCTCTGTCATGTTGTTGATGGTGTCGGCGAGCGCGGCAACCTCGCCCTTCGACTTCACGGTTAGGTTCTGTTTCAGGTCGCCGTTGGCGACCGCGGTCACCACCTTGACGATGCCGCGCACCTGTTCGGTGAGATTGGCCGCCATGAAGTTGACGGTGTCGGTGAGGTCCTTCCAGGTGCCGGCCACGCCGGGCACCTGGGCCTGGCCCCCGAGCTTGCC
>CAZSRR010000044.1:0-55173 GCA_964609175.1 uncultured Bradyrhizobium sp. | reverse complement strand
GCGGGCGAGCACCGCCGCTGGCGCTCGCCCCTGACTTGCCCGAAGCAGTTTTCGGGGCTAGCCCTGTGCGGTCTGGAACAAGGTTTTTGACTCGCCGGAGAACCATCGATGTTCGATTTTCAGGATCTGTTTCAGTGGGACCGCTTCATCACGCCCACGATCATCAAGACGTTCTACTGGCTGGTCATCGGTTTGATCGTGCTGTTCGGCCTGTCCGGAATCTTTTCCGCCCTTGCTATGATGGCGATCAGCCCGTTCGGCGGATTCATCATGCTGCTGTCGTCGATCGCCGGCGTCATCGTCGGCGTGGTGTTTTCGCGCATCGCCGCGGAATTCATCCTGATCGTCTTCCGCATCAATGAGCACCTCGGCGCCATCCGTGACCAGGGCGGGATGCGGTAAGCTCGTCAAGGAACACCGTCATGACGGGGCTTGTCCCGGGCATCCACGTCTTCATGCCCGCCAGGATGGCCAAAGACGTGGATGCCCGGCACGAGGCCGGGCATGACGAAGAAAAGCCTGTATCTCGTTAATTATTGAATCGGAAATGCATCACGTCGCCATCGGCGACGACGTATTCCTTGCCTTCCAGCCGCAGCTTGCCGGCGTCGCGGGCGCCGGCTTCGCCGCCCAGCGCGACGTAGTCGGCATAGGCGATGGTCTCGGCGCGGATAAAGCCCTTCTCGAAATCGGTGTGGATCACCCCGGCGGCCGCCGGCGCCTTGGTGCCGCGATGAATGGTCCAGGCGCGGGCCTCCTTCGGGCCCACGGTAAAATAGGTGATCAGGTCGAGCAACTGGTAGCCGGCGCGGATCAGGCGGTCGAGGCCGGCCTCTTCCAGCCCCAGCGTCTCCAGAAACTCGGCGCGCTCCTCGCGCGACAGCGTCGCAATCTCGGATTCGATCTTGGCCGAGATCACCACCGCGACCGCGCCTTCTTTCCGGGCGTGCTCGAACACCTGCTGTGAGAAGCTGTTGCCCTCCTTGGCCGAGCCTTCCTCGACGTTGCAGACATAAAGCACCGGCTTTGAGGTCAAAAGGCCGAGCATCCCGAAGGCGCGCTCTTCCTCCGGCTTGCGCTCCAGCGCCCGCGCCGGCTTGCCCTCGCGCAGCAGGACCAGCGCGCGGTTGACGAGATCGAGCGCCTCCTTGGCGTCCTTGTCGTTGCCCTTGGCCTTCTTGGCGAGGTTGTCGACGCGCTTCTCCAGGCTGTCGAGGTCGGCCAGCATCAGTTCGGTTTCGATGGTCTCGATGTCGGCCAGCGGCGCGATCTTGCCGTCGACATGGGTGATATCGGAATCCTCGAAACAGCGCACCACATGCGCCACCGCGTCGACCTCGCGGATGGTGGCGAGGAACTGGTTGCCGAGGCCTTCGCCCTTCGAGGCGCCGCGCACCAGACCCGCGATATCGACGAAGGTCAGCCGCGTCGGGATGATCTGGGCGGAGCCCGCGATAGCGGACAGCTTGTCGAGCCTGGGATCAGGCACCGCGACCTCGCCGACATTCGGCTCAATGGTGCAGAACGGATAATTCGCCGCCTGCGCCGCCGCCGTCTCGGTCAGCGCGTTGAACAGCGTCGACTTGCCGACATTGGGCAGGCCGACGATTCCGCATTTGAATCCCATTTCGTCCTCAACGATCTCTTTTCGTCATGGCCGGGCTTGTCCCGGCCATCCACGTCTTGTTTCGCTTTTGCAAGGAAGGACGTGGATGCCCGGCACAACGCCGGGCATGACGGTGAATAAATCAGGCAGGCCCGCCGCCGTCTTCCTTGTCGAAAATTCCCCTCGACTGCAGCGCCAGATGCACCTTGTTCTGGAACGTCGAATCCTTGCCCGCCGCCAGCAGGGCCGCATTGTCGGCCACCGCCTCGCACAGCGCTTCCACCCAGGGGCGGTCGCTCTTGGCGAAATCCGACAGCACGTGGCTGTGCACCAGTTCCTTGACGCCGGGATGACCGATCCCAAGCCGCACCCGGCGATAGTCATTGCCGATATGCGAGGAGATCGAGCGCAGCCCGTTGTGACCGGCAATGCCGCCACCGATCTTCACGCGCACTTTCGCCGGCGGCAGTTCGAGTTCGTCCTGGAACACGGTGATGTCGGAGACGTCGAGCTTGAAGAAGTTCGCCGCTTCCTGAACCGCGCGTCCGGACTCGTTCATGTAGGTGGTCGGCCGCAGCAGCACGACCTTTTCGCGGTCGAGCGTGCCTTCGGACGTCTCGCCCTGAAAACGGCGGCGCCATGGTGCGAAACCATGACGCCGCGCGATTTCATTGACGGCCATGAACCCGATATTGTGCCGGTTATCAGCGAATTTCGAACCGGGGTTACCGAGACCGACAAACAGGCGCATGACGCGGCATCCCGCCGCCCGTTACTTCTTCTTGTCGCCACCAGCCGGTGCCTTGGCACCAGCCGGCGCCTTCGCACCAGCCGCAGCCGCAGGCGCGGCAGCCGCCGCAGGAGCGGCAGCACCCGCCGCCGGAGCAGCAGCGCCACCGGCCGCGGCCACAGCAGCCTTCTGTTCTTCGGCGTAGCCGGACGGCGGAACGATGGTCACCAGCGTCGCGTCCTCGCGCGACAGCGCCTTCACGCCGGTCGGCAGCTTGACCTCGGACAAATGCAGCGAGTGGCTGATTTCCAGCGCGCCGACATCGGCCTCGATGTACTGCGGAATATTGTCGACCGCGCATTCAAGATCGATCGCGTGGGTGACGATGTTGACGGTGCCGCCGCGCTTGACGCCGGGCGAGGTTTCACCGTTCACGACATGCAGGGGCACGCTGACGCGGATCGTCGCGCCTTCGCCGAGCCGCATGAAATCGACATGCAGCGGAAAATCCTTCACCGGATCGAGGTGGAAGTCGCGCGGAATCACGCGGTGCTTCTTGCCCTCGAGATCGATGTCGTAAATCGTCGTCAGGAAGCGGCCGGCCAGGATGCGCTGGCGCAGTTCCTTGTCGTCCACCGAAATGGTCGTGGGGGGCTGGTTGTTGCCGTAGATCACTCCGGGAACTCTCCCGGCGCGACGCTCTGCCCGGGCGGCCCCCTTGCCGCTCTTCGGACGCGCGGTCGCCTTCAATTCCTTGACGGTCGCCATCGTGCTAAGTCCTTGTTTTCCAAAAAGTTAAAGGCCGCATCGCGGCCCGTTGGCATCCTGCAGCAAGCCTCCAGGGGTGCGGGGGCTGCGGACGTGGCGGGCTTTTAGCCCCAACGGGACGAAATGACAAGGAAATGAAGGGGCTTTTTGGCGGCTCGACGCCTGGGCCCAAAAGCCGTCATGCCCGGCCCTTGGCTGTTGCCTCGGACCGGGCATCCACATCCTTGCCGCCGCGACGAAGAACGTGGATGGCCGGAAATGAAAGTCCGGCCACGACGATGGGTATTGGAATGCGGCTAGGCTCCGGGCGTCGCGCCGCCGGTTTCGGGCGCCGCCGAGGCGATGCCGAGCTTGGCTTCAAGCGCCGCAATCCGGCTCTTGAGCGCCTCGTTCTCCTCCCGCGCCAGGCGGGCCATGTCCTTGACCGCGTCGAACTCCTCGCGCTTGACGACGTCGAGATCGCGCAAAATGCGCTCGGCCTGGTTGCGCATCACTGTATCGACTTCGCGCTTGACGCCCTGCGCGGCGCCGGCGGCATCATTCATCAAACGGCCAATCTCGTCGAAAAACCGGTTGCTGGTCTGGGTCATCTCAAACGCTCCGATCGATGCCACTGGATTGTCACCAGCTTAACAATGGCGTTCCCAACGTAAAGGTTCAAGATAAAGGTGCAAGTGCGCCTTTGAGATGTCAGCCCGCCGCCTTTGCCTTGTCATGCCCCGGTTTCCTTGCAATCGTATCAGGCGCTTGCAGCAAAAATCGGAATCACAACCCAAAAAGAAACGGCCATGATCGACCAGCAGATCGATATCGCGACCAAGGACGGCAAGACCACGACCTTCATCACCCATCCCGAACGCGGCGGACCGTTCCCGGTCATCATCTTCTACATGGACGCACCCGCGATCCGCGAGGAACTGCGCGACATGGCGCGCCGTCTCGGCACGTCGGGCTATTACGTGATGCTGCCCAACCTGTATTACCGCTCCGGCGTCATGGAACTGGGACCGATCCCGCCCGATCCCGAAGCGCCCGAACGCAAGCGGATGTTCGGGTTCATGAACTCCATCAACATCCCCATGGTGATGGAAGACACCAAGTCACTGCTCGCCTTCGCCGAGACGCAGCCGGCGGCGAACACCAAACTCGTCGGCACCGTCGGCTACTGCATGAGCGGCCGTTACGCGGTGAACGCGGCCACGCATTTTTCGGATCGCGTCAAGGCGGCGGCCTCGATCTACGGCACCCATCTGGCCACCGACCAGCCGGACAGCCCGCACCTGGCGGCCGGCAAGACCAAGGCCGAACTCTACTTCGCCTGCGCCGAAACCGACATCTATGCGCCGCAGGAAATCATCGACCAGGTCGCAGCCGGCATGAAAGGATCGAACAACGAGGTCGAGATCTATCCCAGTACCCATCACGGTTTTGCCTTCCCGAAGCGCCCGGTCTATCACCGCGATGCCGCCGAACGGCACTGGGAGCGGCTGCTGGCGCTCTATCGCCGCAACCTCGTGCCGTGATCGAAGGATCGCGATGACGGACATCCGGCTCAGGGATTACCATGACGCAGACGCGGAAGATCTGAATCGGATTGCAGTCTCGGCTTTCGATCAGTTTCGGGACCACTATGTCGACTGGCCGGCGATGCACGCCGGCCTGTTGAAGACTTCGGCACTGAGCGGAAGCGGAGAAGTCATCATTGCCGAACACCACAACAGGATCGCGGGCGCCGTCGCCTATTTCGGACCGGACAGCCCAAAGGCCGCGTTCTTCAACCCCCGCTGGCCGATCATTCGTATGCTGGTCGTCGATCCTGCGTTTCGCGGCAAGGGAATAGGTCGCGCCTTGAGCGAAGCGTGTCTTGCGAGAGCCCGGCGCGACGAAGCGCCGGTCATCGCGCTCCACACCAGCCCGATCATGTCGGTTGCGCTGCCGATGTATCTGAAGATGGGATTCGTCGAAGCCCATGACGCCCCGCCGATTTTCGGCGTGGCCTATGCCGTCTACACCAAAGCCCTGTGAGCCCGATGCCCTTTCTCGCCATCGACTTTCCGAAAATCGATCCCGTCGCCGTCGCCATCGGACCGTTTGCGATCCGATGGTATGCGCTGGCTTACATCGTCGGCATTGTGATTGGATGGCTCTACGCCCGGGCGCTGATCAAGAACGAGAAATTATGGGGCGGGCCGGCGCCGGTCGCGCCGGTGCAGCTCGACGACTTCATCCTCTGGGTCACGCTGGGCATCATCGTCGGCGGCCGAACCGGCTACGTGCTGTTTTACAACCTGCCATTTTTCATCGGTAATCCCGCCGCCATTTTCAAATTGTGGGAGGGCGGCATGTCCTTCCACGGCGGCTTTCTCGGCTGCGTCGCGGCGGTGATGCTGTTCGCCTCGAAGAACAAGATCTCCATCCTGTCGCTCGGCGACATCACCACCGCGGTGGCGCCGATCGGAATATTCCTCGGCCGCATCGCCAACTTCATCAGGGGCGAATTGTGGGGCCGCGAGGCCGATGCCAGCGTGTCCTGGCGGATGATCTTTCCCGACGACCCGCTCCAGCTTTACCGCCACCCGAGCCAGCTCTATGAGGCGGCGCTCGAGGGCATCCTGCTGTTCGCCGTCCTCGCAGTCATGGTCCGGATGGGCGCGTTGCGGCGGCCGGGGCTGGTCCTTGGAAGCTTCATCACGCTCTATGCGCTCGGGCGCATCACCAGCGAATTTTTCCGCGAACCGGATCCGCAGCTCGGATTTTTATGGGGCGGAATGACCATGGGTATGCTGTTGTCGGTGCCGATGATCGTCGTCGGCGCCATCCTGATCGCGAGGGCATGGCGCTTTGACGCACCGGCGCCTATACAGAAATCGACCTAAGGCTGGCCGTGACCGAACTTTCACCGTTGCAGGCGGAGATCCACAGGCTGATCCGATCGTCCGGGCCGATGCCGGTCTGGCGATACATGGATTTGTGCCTGACGCATCCCGAGCACGGCTACTACGTGTCGCGCGATCCGCTGGGGCGCGAGGGCGATTTCACCACGGCGCCCGAGGTCAGCCAGATGTTCGGCGAGTTGCTCGGCCTCTGGACGGCCTCGGTGTGGAAGTCGATCGGCTCGCCGCCGACGCTGCGGCTGGTCGAACTCGGCCCCGGCCGCGGTACCATGATGGCCGACGCGCTCCGCGCCATCCGCGTGCTGCCGCCGCTCTTCGAATCGATCGACATCCACCTCGTCGAGATCAACCCGGTGCTGCGCGAACGGCAGCGCGCGACGCTGTCGGGCGCCCGCAACATCACCTGGCATGACGATATCGACACCGTACCGGAGGGACCCGCGGTCATTCTGGCCAACGAATATTTCGACGTGCTGCCGATCCATCAGATGGTCAGGCGCGAGACCGGCTGGCACGAGCGCGTTGTCGACATCGATAGCGATGGCAAGCTCGTCTTCGCCGCCTCGGACGAGCCGACACCGCGATTCGACGTGCTGCTGCCGCCGCTGGTGCGCGCCGCCCCCGTCGGCGCCGTGTTCGAATGGCGGCCCGACACCGCGATGATGAAGTTCGCCACGCGGGTGCGCGACCAGGGCGGTGCGCTGCTGGTCATCGACTACGGCCACATGCGCAGCGATGCCGGCGACACCTTTCAGGCGATCGCCCGCCACAGCTTCGCCGATCCCTTGAAGAATCCGGGCCAGGCCGACGTTACCGCCCACGTCGATTTCCAGTCGCTGGCGCGCGCGGCGGAAGATGTCGGCGCGCGCGTGCACGGCCCGGTGACGCAGGGCGATTTCCTCAAGCGGCTCGGCATCGAGACCCGCGCGCTCACGCTGATGGGCAAGGCCGCGCCGGAAGTTTCCGCCGACATCTCCGCCGCACTCAAGCGGCTGACCGACAGCGGCCGCGGCGGCATGGGTTCGATGTTCAAGGTGCTCGCGGTCACCGAACCTGATCTCGCCATGGTCGCGGGGCTCAGCGACGAACCATCAGCGGCGGCGCCAGGAGACGCAACAGAATGATGTTCGGATCGTCGCTGCTCGCAGCCATTCCCGGGCTGCGCCACGCGTTCTTCACCCGCGAGGGCGGGGTATCCAATGGAATTTACGAGGGCCTCAATGGCGGGCTCGGCTCCGGCGACGACCAGACCCATGTCGCGGAAAACCGCCGCCGCATGGCCGAGCGGATGGGCGTCACCCCGGAGAATTTCGTCAGCGTGCACCAGATCCACTCGCCCGACGTCGTAGTGGCGACCGGACCTTGGCCAAGCGAGACGCGACCGAAGGCCGACGCGATCGTCACCCGCACCGAAGGCATCGCCATCGGCGTCACCGCCGCCGATTGCGGCCCGGTCCTGTTCGCCGACGCCGGCGCACGCGTGATCGGCGCGGCGCATGCCGGCTGGAAAGGCGCACTGACCGGCGTGCTGGAATCCACCATCGAAGCGATGGAAAAACTCGGCGCCGACCGGTCAGGCATCGTCGCCGCCATCGGTCCCCTGATCCGCCAGCACTCCTATGAAGTCGGCAGCGAATTCGTCGAGCGCTTTCTGGATGCCGACGCGGAGAACGGCGTGTTCTTCATCCCCTCGACCCGCGACTGTCATTCGATGTTCGACCTCGGCGGCTTCATCCGGATGCGGCTGGAAAATGCCGGCATATTGATGATCGACGACACCGGCGTCGACACCTATTCCGACCAGCGCTTCTTCAGCTACCGCCGCTCGGTGCACCGCCGGGAGCCGGACTATGGCCGCCACGTCCACGCCATCGCGCTGGAGCGCGAGTAGCTTTGCATCTTGATCTCTCTTCCTGACGGCCTGATTCAGAAAGCAGCAATGGGGCTGGGCTGTTTGGCAGTTCTCCGTCATGCCCGGCCTTGTGCCGGGCACCCACGTCTTTGGCTTCAGAAGCAGGGGAAGACGTGGATGGCCGGGAAAAGCCCGGCCATGACGAGCGTAAGAATGTTGGCTGCTCATTCGGCTAGGCTCTGAGGAGCATCGCGAAGCGACCGCCTCGCCGGACATAGGCTACCTCACTTCACCTTCAACACCACCTTGCCGCGCGCGTGCCCGGCTGCAAGATAGGTCAGCGCGTCAGGCAGTTGCTCGAAGGCAAATTCGCGGTCGATCACCGGCCTGATCGCGCCGCCATCGACGAGGCCGGCGATCTCGCGCAACTGCTCGCCGCTGGGCTCGGTGAAGAACCAGCAATAGGACGCGCCGGCTTCCGCGCTCGCGGCATAGACCTTCCGGTTCATCAGCCAGACCGCCGCGCGGACCAGCCAGCCCGCGCCCTCGCGGCGGGCGAAATCGCGATCGGGCGGGCCGCTCAGCGAGATCACCGCGCCGCCGCGCTTCACCACCTTGAAGGCATCGACGGTGAAGGCGCCGCCCAGCGTGTCGTAGACGATGTCGTAGCCGCCGCCGGCATCGAGATAGTTGTCGCGGTCATAGGCGATCACTCTGTCGGCGCCGAGCGATCTGACGAAGTCGGCATTCTTCGAACTCGTGGTCGTGGTGACGTGAAGCCCGAGGTGTCTCGCGTACTGGATCGCGAACGTCCCGATTCCGCCTGCGCCGGCGTGGATCAGGATGCGCTGGCCGGCACGCGGCTTCACGCGTGAAAATCCCTGCAGCGTCGTCAGCCCCACCAGCGGCAGCGCCGCGGCCTCGGCATGCGAGACGGAAGCCGGCTTCGGTGCCAAATATTCCTGTGGCAGCGCGATCTGTTCGGCGAAGGTGCCGATGGTCTCGCGCGAGGCGCGCGCATATACCGCGTCGCCCGGCTTGTAGCCGCTGGCGCGTGCCGCCGACAGCACGACGCCGGACGCATCGAACCCGAACGGACGTGGAAGCTCGTATCTGGAGACGCGCTTGAGATCCCCGCGCACGATCTTGAAGTCGATCGGGTTGAGGCTGGCGGCATGGATCTCGATCAGGACGTCGTCCGGTCCAGGGACCGGATCGGCGATCTCGGCGAGGCGGACATGGTCGGCGACCGCGCCATAGCCGTCGAGAAGGAAAGCTCGCATCAATCATCCCTGCGCAGGTGAAGAATTCCGGCAACAACAAGGAGAACGCGGACGACGGATTAACCTTTTTGGCGGCCCGGCACAGGGCGCCCTAGACCTTAACACAGATTAAGGATATCGCAGGGAACCATGAGTAGTTGGTGCCACGCTTCGTGCCTGCCGGTTTCGCGCGCCCTTCTCGCGGCGGCGCTGCTTGCCGTCGTCACGACGCTGGGCGGCTGCGCCACCAGCGGCGGCCCGACCGCCAGCAACGCCTATGCGATGGCCTCCACGGGCGGCGGCCAGACCGTGACCTTCGAATCGATCGATGGCCCCCCGCCGCAGGTATTCGACCGCATGGTCGGCGTGCTCGACAGCGAATCGAAACTGCGCAACCTCTCGATCGTCTCCCGCGAGGGCCGCGCGTCCTACCGCGTGCGGAGCTATCTGTCGGCGCAGGTGGTCCGCGGCAAGGCCGTGATCGCCTGGGTGTGGGACGTCTATGACAGCAACCAGCAGCGGGCGCTGCGGCTTTCCGGCGAGGAAGCCACCGGCAAGGCCGGGCGCGACGCCTGGGCGGCGGCCGACGACCTCGTGCTGCGCAAGATCGCGCAGGCCGGCCTCAGCGGACTGTCGGGCATGATCAACGGAACGCCTGACGCCGCACCCGCCCCGGCCCCCGAGCGCCGCGGACCTGCGGTGGCGAGCGCCGACAGCGCCCTACCCGCCCAGGATGCGGAAGCCGTTGCCGCGCTCGGCTTTAGCGCCCGGTAACCAGCCCTTCAAAGGTCACGGATTGGCCGTTTTTTGACCGGGAAAACCCGGTCGACGGGTTGCCAGCCAAGCCCCCTGCCTGTATCTCCTCGCCCATCAACGCGCCGGTTTCCCGAGGATTTCTCGAAATGCTGAACGTGGTATCCAGCAAGGCGCGAGGAGAAGCGTCAATGTCGGCCAAGAACGGCTCGATCAAGCTGGTAGCGGGCAATTCCAATCCCGCGCTCGCGCAGGAGATCGCCGATTGGCTGCACCTGCCGCTGACCAAGGCCGTCGTCAGGCGCTTTGCCGACATGGAAATCTTTGTCCAGATACAGGAAAACGTCCGCGGCTCGGACGTTTTCATCCTCCAGTCGACGTCGTTTCCTGCCAACGATCATCTGATGGAATTGCTGATCATTACCGATGCGCTGCGCCGGGCGTCGGCACGACGTATCACCGCGGTGGTCCCTTACTTCGGCTACGCGCGGCAGGACCGCAAGGTTGGTTCGCGCTCGCCGATTTCGTCGAAGCTGGTGGCCAATTTGATCACCCGCGCCGGCGTCGACCGGGTGATGACGCTCGATCTGCACGCCGAACAGATTCAGGGTTTCTTCGATATTCCGACCGACAACCTCTACGCCTCGCCGGTGATGGTGCGCGACATCAAGGAACGCTCCGATCTCACCAGTCTCATGGTGGTGTCGCCCGATGTCGGCGGCGTGGCGCGGGCGCGCGGCTTCGCCAAGCGCATCAATGCGCCGCTGGCGATCATCGACAAGCGCCGCGAACGCGCCGGCGAATCCGAAGTCATGAACGTGATCGGCGATGTCGAAGGCTACACCTGCATCCTGGTGGATGATATCGTCGATTCCGGCGGTACGCTGGTGAACGCGGCGGATGCGCTGCTCGCCAACGGCGCCAAGGACGTCTACGCTTACATCTCCCATGGCGTGCTGTCAGGCGGCGCCGCGACGCGCATCGCCAACTCGCGGCTCAAGGAACTCGTCATCACCGATTCGATCCTGCCGACCGAAGCGGTCACCAAGGCCGCCAACATCCGCACGATCTCGATCGCGCCGCTGATCGCCGAAGCGATCAGCCGCACCGCGGCGGAAGAATCGGTGTCGAGCCTGTTCGACTGAGAACAGATTGGTAGGGTGGGCAACGCGCAGCGTGCCCACCATCCAGCCGTCTACTCAAATCCCGGCCGCGGCACCAGGTTCATCAGCATGTTGGCGTAGCCGCCGTCGACCATGATCTCGTCGCCGTTGACGTAGCCCGCGCGGTCGCTGGCGAGGAACAGGATCGCGTCCGCCATGTCCTGCGGCATGCCGACCCGCCGCATCGGCACCACCGCCGAACGCCGCTCGGTCACCCCGGGCGTGTCGTAGAACGCCTGGCTCATCGGCGTGATCACCATGCCGGGGCTGACGACGTTGCTGCGGATGCCGTGCGGTCCCCACTCGTTGGCGAGCTGCCGCGACAGCATGATCACGCCGGCCTTGCTGACGCTGTAGGCGCCGCTCTGCCCTTGCGCGTTGCTGCCGGCGATCGATGACACGTGAACGAGACTGCCGCGGCCGAGCGTACGCATCTGCCGGCCGAACGCCTGCGCGCAGATGAAATAGCCGGTCAGGTTGACCGCGAGTACCGCGTTCCATTCGCCGAGCGACAGCGTATCGAGCGCGCCAGGCCGCAGGATCGCCGCGGTGTTGACCAGTACGCTGCAAGGCCCGAGCGATTTTTCGATCGTCTCGGACGCGGCGGCAACGCTCTCGGCGCTGGTCGTATCGCAGCCGACGACCAGATGGCCCTCGCCCAGCTTGCGCAGTTCCGCCAGCGTCGTTTCAAGCCCGCGCTCGTCGCGATCGATCGCCGCGACGCGCGCGCCTGCCCTGGCAAAGCTTATGGCGGTGGCACGGCCGATGCCGCCGCCTCCGCCGGTCACGACGCACACGCGGCCCGACAGGCCGAGCCAATCCGACGAATCCATCCCTGTCATGTCCGATCACTCTTGGCTGGTGATTGATGAAGACAGCATAGCCGAATGGTCGCGAGGACCAAGCAGGATAAATCTCAATTTCCGAGCTTGATGCCCGCGTCCTTGATCACCTTCGCCCACTCCGGCATTTCCTTCTTGATCACCGCCGCGAACTCGTCCGGCGTGTTGCCGACCGGTGTCAGACCGAGTTCGTCGAACTTCTTGCGCACCTCCGGCAGCGCCAGCGTCTTGACGGTCTCGCTGTGCAGCTTTTCCAGTACGCCCTTCGGCGTGCCAGCGGGCGCCATCAGGCCGAACCACGGCACGGCCTCAAAACCGGGAAAGCCGGATTCCGCCATGGTCGCAAGTTCCGGCGCCAGCGCCGAGCGCTTGATCGAGGTGATGGCGAGCGCGCGCAGCTTGCCTTCGCGCGCCAGCGGCAGCACGTTCACGACATTGGCGAACGACATCGTGAGCCGGCCGGCGAGCAGATCCGGCATCATCGCCGTGGTGCCGCGATAGGGCACCGAGGCGATATCGAGATGCGCCATGTATTTGAACAGCTCGGCGCCCAGATGCTGCGAGGTGCCGACGCCGGCATGGCCGTAGGACAGCTTGCCGGGCTGCGCCTTGGCCAGCGCCACCAATTCGGCCACGGTCTTGGCCGGGACCTCGACCGGCACCGCGAGCACGTTGGCGGCGATGAACACCTGCGAGATCGGCGCAAAATCCTTGACGGGATCGAACGGCAATTGCTCGAACAGGCTCGGATTGATCACGAGCGCCGAATTTCCGCCCATCAGCAGCGTGTAGCCGTCGGCAGGAGATTTCGCGACGCGTTCGGTGGCGATGTTGCTGCCGGCGCCGGGCACGTTCTCGACCACGAAGGGCGTGCCCCAGACTTCGGCAAAGCGGTCGGCGAGAATTCGCGCCGCCAGATCCGGCGCCGTGCCGGGCGTAAAGCCGACCAGGATTTTCACCGGCCGGCTCGGATAAGTTTGCGCCGATCCCGCCTGCGGAATGAGCAGCACGAGCCACGCGGCGAACAGGCACCCGACGAGCCTCATCATTCCCTCCCATGCTCAGCGTGCCCGTTTGGCCGGGCTTGGCTGGACCTGAAGGGAAGTCTGGCACGTCAGCGGCGCGGCGTACAGATAACGATCGCAGCAGCCGTAGCCTGGATGAGCGCAGCGATATCCGGGACCTTTTGTGGACTGCATCCCCGCATGTCGCTTCGCTCATGGCGGGCTACCCCCGCGCCGCAGCTGTCAGGCCGCACCGGTCAGCTTGCCGAACCAGCCCTTCTTCGCTGCTTCTTCTGGCGTCGCAGCATCGCCGCCGACCACTCTTCCGAACGACGCAAAGAACTCCCCCGCCAGCTTCTTCGCGGTGGAATCGATCAGCCGCGATCCGAGCTGCGCCAGCTTGCCGCCGATCTGCGCGTCGACATCGTAATGCAGCACCGTCACATCGGGTCCCTCCGCCTCGAGCCGCACCGCGGCGCCGCCCTTGGCAAAGCCTGCGACGCCACCGGAGCCCTCGCCCGAGATGCGGTACGCGTTCGGCGGATCGAGATCGGACAGCGTCACCTTGCCGCTGAACGTCGCCTTCACGGGCCCAACCTTGAACACCACGGTCGCGATCATCTCGGTCGGCGACGACATTTCCAGCGATTGGCAGCCGGGGATGCACTGCTTCAGCACGTCAGGGTCGTTGAGCGCGGCCCACACCTTTTCCTTCGGCGCCGGGATGCGCTGGCTGTCGTTCATCTGCATGACCAATTCCTCACGTCATGGAAGCCGCGCGTACCGCGCGCTGGCCGCGACGGCGTTCGATGGTTATTTCGGCCAGAATCGACATCGCGATTTCCTCCGGCGTGATCGCGCCGAGATCGAGCCCGGCAGGCGCCTTGACGCGATCGATCGCCTCGCGCGCGACGCCGGAGGCTGCGAGCCTTTCGCGCAGCGCGATCATCTTGCGACGGCTGCCGACGAAGGCGTGGTATTCGGCCTCCACCGCGATGGCCTGCTTCAGCGCGGCCTCGTCGCCCCTGCCCTGGGTCGAGACCACGACGAAACGGCGCGCCTCGTTGAGACGGCGCGGCTCGAACCCATCGATAATCACGTGGGCGTCGGGCTCGGCGGCGATATCGGCCGCTGGTGCTGCCAGCGTCACGTGATAGCCGAGTTGGCGCGCCTGCGTCGCCAGCGACATCGCCACCGGGCTGGCGCCGAAAACCACCAGCGAGGGATGCGGCATCACCGGCTCCACGAAGATATCCATGGTCCCCTTGCTCGGGCACATGTTGCTGGCGAAACGGATACCTTCGCGGTTTTCGCCCGGCTTGACGCCGAGCTCGGCAAGGAGATTTTCAGGCTGCACCGACACCATGCGCGGCTCGCCGTCCAGCAGCGCGTCGCGTGCCGCCTTCAGCACCGCGCCGCGCGCGCAGCCGCCGCCGATCCAACCGGCGACGATGGTGCCGTCGGGCCGAATGATCGCCTTCGCGCCCGCCTTCGCCGCCGTGACCGATACCGTGCGAACCACCGTCGCCAGCACGAACGGCTGTTCCGCTGATTTCATCTGCGCGACCAATTCCATTACTTCCACATGCGCCGTCATCGGACGCTCCATCAGAGCCTTGCCAGATAAGGTTCGAGCGCCCCCAGGCTGTTCAGCGTGTTGGCCGGGGCGTAGAGGTCGACATGCGGCAGCGCCGCCTTGATGCCGGCGGCTTCGGGCGTGTAGCCTTCCCACGCCATCATCGGATTGAGCCAGACGATGCGGCGGCAGCGGCGGCCGAGCGCCGCCATCTCGCGGCCGAGCAGCGCGGCATCGCCGGTCTCATAGCCGTCGGACACGATCATCACGACGGTACGCGAATGGATCACGCGTGCCGCATGCCACCGGTTGAAGGTTTGCAGGCTCTCGCCGATCCTGGTGCCGCCGCCGGCGCCCTGCGCCAGGATCGCGAGCCGATCCAGCGCGCGCACCGCGTCCTTTTCCTTCATCGCGTCGGAGACGTGTGCCAGGCGGGTGTGGAACAGGAACGCCTCGGCCTCGCGAAACTCGTCCAGGATGCCGTGAATGAAGCGCAGGAACACGCCGGTGTACATGCTCATCGAGCCCGACGCATCCAGCAGCATCACGAGCCGCAACGGCTTTGCCTTGCGCTGTCGCTTCACGAGATCGATCGGCACGCCGCCATGGCTGATATTGCCGTGAATCGTACGCCTGAGATCGAGGCGATAGCCGCGCCGCCGCGCCAGATCGCGCCGCGTCAACCGCGTGCGCATCGCCCGCGCCAATCGCGCCGCCGCCTCATGCGCCTGCGCGATCTGATCGGGATCGGCAAGCTTGCGGAAATCCACATCGGCAATATTGTCGGCGCGGGAGGCGCCTTCCATGCGCCCTTCGCCACCCCGTTCGGCGTCGCCTTCGCCGGAAGAAGGCATCTGATCCACCGCCGTCTCGCCTCCTCCGCGCAGGCTGTCAGCCAAGGTTTTGAGCGACGGATTATTCGCGGCCTTCGACGAACCCGAAGCCATCGAGCGCGAACGCACGCGCTGGCCGAGCCAGAACGCGTCGAAGATGCCGTCGAACTTCTCCCAGTCGGACTTGCGCGCCGAGAACAAGTGCTTGAACGCGGAACGTAGCAGGCCCGGCTTGGCTGCGTATCCTGCCGCCATCAGTTTGGCGGCGTCCTGCCCTTCGGCAAGACCCACCGCAAATCCGCTGCCACGCAACGTCCTGAGAAACGCGGCAAGTCTTGACGAGACCAGGCGCGCGACCTCGTCGAGTTGTTCGCAGCCGGGGTTGGGGCCGCAGCAGCTCATGCGACCTTCCCCAACAGGCGGGCGCTGACTTCCTGCGTGACCCGCGATTTGTCCTCGTGGGTCTTGAGCAGGCAGATCAGCGTCTCGTGGACCACCTCAGGCGCATCGTGAAGGTCGCGGACATCGAGACCGACCAGCGCCGCCGCCCAGTCCAGCGTCTCGGCGACCCCCGGCACCTTGCGCAACTCCTCCTTGCGGATGCCCTCGACCATCCGCGCGATCTGCAGCGACAGCGACGCGCCGGCGCCGTCGATCCGCGCCATGATGATGCGCGCCTCGCGATCGACATCGGGATAGTCGACGTAATGATAGAGGCAGCGGCGGCGCAGCGCGTCGGAGAGTTCGCGCGTGCCGTTCGACGTCAGCACCACATGCGGGATCGCCGTCGCCTTGATGGTGCCGAGTTCGGGGATCGAAACCTGAAAATCCGACAGCAGTTCGAGCAGGAACGCCTCGAACTCGTCGTCCGCGCGATCGATCTCGTCGATCAGCAGCACCGGTGGTTTTGCGCGGCGGATCGCCGCCAGCAGCGGCCGCTCCAGCAGGTATTTTTCGGAAAAGATCTGGTGCTCGACATCGTCGGGACCGTCGCCGCGATGCGCCTGAATCGACAGCAACTGCCGCTGGTAATTCCACTCGTACAGTGCCGCCGACTGATCGAGCCCCTCATAGCATTGCAGACGGATGAGTTCGGTCGCATACACGGAAGCGAGCGCCTTCGCCACCTCGGTCTTGCCGACGCCCGCTTCGCCCTCCAGCAGCAGTGGCCGACGCAGCAATTGCATCAGCGAGATCGCGGTCGCGAGTTCGTCGTCGGCGATGTAGCCGGCAGCGGCGAGTCGTTCCGCGATCTCTGTTCGATTCATCATCCGGGCACTATCAGTTACTGTTCGTCATGGCCGGGCTTGTCCCGGCATGACGGCTTTCCTGTTACGCCACCGCTCCCAGATCCTTCGCCGCCTTCCAGTTCCGCCAGAAATCATGCGGCATCTGGATATGCGTGCTCCCCAGGAACGAGAACGCATCGTTGACCGCGTTGGAGAACGCCGGCACGCCGCCGACATTCGGGCTTTCGCCGACGCCCTTGGCGCCGATCGGATGATGCGGCGACGGGGTGACGGTGAAGTCGGTTTCCCAACGGGGGGTCTCGACCGCGGTCGGCATGAAGAAATCCATGAACGAGCCGGTGACGACGTTGCCGTCGGCGTCGTAACGGATCTCCTGGCCCATCGCGATCGCAAAGGCTTCGGTCAATCCGCCGTGCACCTGTCCCTCGATGATCATCGGGTTGATCCGCGTGCCGCAATCGTCGAGCGCGTAGAAGCGCCTGACCTTGTAGACCCCGGTATCGACGTCGATGTTCATCACGCAAATATAGGCGCCGAACGGATAGGTCATGTTGGGAGGATCGTAATAGCTGACCGCCTCCAGCCCCGGCTCCATGCCCGGCGGCACCGAATTGTAGGCCGCCCAGCAGATGTCCTTCATCGACATCGTCTTCTCCGGCAGGCCCTTGACGCGAAAACCGTCGATATCCCATTCGAGGTCGTCCTCGTGGACCTCGAGCTTGTAGGCCGCGATCATCTGCGCCTTGGCCCTGATCTTTCGCGCCGCCATCGCAATCGCCGCGCCCGCCACCGGCGTCGAACGCGAGCCGTAGGTGCCGAGGCCGTAGGGCGCGGTATCGGTGTTGCCTTCCTCGACCATGATGTTATCGGCGGGGATGCCGATCTCGGTGGCGATGATCTGCGCCCAGGTGGTCTCGTGCCCCTGCCCCTGGCTCTTGGTGCCCATCCGCGCGATGCCCGCACCTGTCGGATGCATGCGGATTTCGCAGGAATCAAACATCGCAATCCCAAGGATGTCGCAATTCTTCGACGGGCCGGCGCCGACAATCTCGGTGAAGAAGGAGACGCCGACACCCATGATCTCGCGGGTCTCGCCGCGCTTGAACGCCTCGCGCAACGCTGCCTGTTCTTTCCGGAGTTCGGTGTATTTCACCGTCTCCATCGCCTTCTTCATGGCGGTATGGTAGTCGCCGGAATCGTACTCCCAACCGAGCGCCGAGTGATACGGGAACTGCTCCGGCCTGATGAAATTCTTCAGTCTCAGTTCGGCCGGATCCATATTGAGTTTCTGCGCCAGGATATCCATCGCCCGCTCGATGCAGTACGCCGCTTCGGTGACACGGAACGAGCACCGATAGGCGACGCCGCCCGGCGCCTTGTTGGTATAGATGCCGTCGACTGAAAGATGCGCGGTCGGGAAATCATACGATCCCGTGACGATGTTGAAGAAACCCGCCGGCCATTTCGACGGGTCGGCACAGGCATCGAATGCGCCGTGATCGGCCAGCACGTGAACACGAAGACCCGTGACCTTGCCGTCCCTGGTCGACGCGATCTCCGTCGTCATGTGGTAGTCGCGCGCGAACGAAGTCGCGGTCAGGTTCTCGATCCGGTCCTCGACCCACTTCACCGGCTTGCCGGTGACGATCGACGCCACCGCCGCGCAGATATAGCCGGGATAGGCGCCGACCTTGTTGCCGAACCCGCCGCCGATATCCGGCGCGATCACATGAATCTTGTGCTCCGGAATTTTTGCGATCAGCGCCACCACGGTGCGGATCACATGCGGGGCCTGGAACGTGCCCCAGATCGTCAGTTCGCCCTTGATCTTGTCGAACGAGCAGACGCACTGGCAGGTCTCCAGCGGCGACGGATGGGTGCGGTGATAGGAGATCATCTCCTTGATCGTCACCTCGGCCTTGCGAAAGGCGGCGTCGGTCAGATCCTTGTCGCCGACGGTCCACTCAAAGATGTGGTTGTGGTGCTTGCGCGGGCCGTGCGCGCCGGTGGTTTTGCCGGCAAGATCCTCGCGCAGCACCGGCGCATCCGCGTCCATCGCCTTGAACGGGTCGATCAGCGGCGGCAGCGGTTCGTATTCGACCACCACCTTGTTGATCCCGTCGTCGGCCGCATAGCGGTCGGTCGCGACCACGAAGGCGACCTCCTGGTTCTGGAACAGCACCTTGCCGTCGGCCAGCACCATCTGCACGTCGCCGGCGAGCGTCGGCATCCAGGCGAGGTTGACCGTCTTCAGCGTCTCGGCGGTGATCACCGCGAGCACGCCCGGCACTTTCAGCGCCTCGGTGTCGTCGATCTTCGTCACGCGCGCATGTGCGTGCGGCGACCTCACGAAATCTCCGTGCAGCATGCCCGGCAGTTTCACGTCGTCGACATAGTTGCCCTTGCCTTGCGTGAAGCGGATGTCCTCGACCCGCTTGCGCTTGCAGCCCATGCCTTCGAGCCTGGCTTCGCGTTGTTCCCGCGTGGGAGTCATGTCGTTCATTCCGCAGCCTCCTGGAATTCAACGCCGTTGATCTTGGCGGCGGCATATTGAATGGCGCGCACGATGTTCTGGTAGCCGGTGCAGCGGCAGATATTGCCCGCGATACCAAACCGGATTTCTTCCTCGCTCGGCGACGGATTCTCCTTCAACAGCCGATGCGCCCGCAAAATCATGCCGGGCGTGCAGAAGCCGCATTGCAGGCCGTGCATCATGCGAAAACCTTCCTGCAACGCCGACAGCGTGCCGTCGGGATTGGCCATGCCTTCGATCGTGGTGATCTCGGAGCCCTGCGCCTGCACCGCGAACATGGTGCAGGATTTCACCGACATGCCGTCGATATCGATGGTGCAGGCGCCGCAATGCGTGGTTTCGCAGCCGATATGGGTGCCGGTCATCTGCAGGTTTTCGCGGATGAAATGCACCAGCAGCGTGCGGGGTTCGACGAGGCCTTCGACCTCGGCGCCGTTCACCTTCATGGTGACGTGGGTTTTTGCCATTTGTTCTCTCCCTAGGCCGCGTTGGCCATGGCACGCTGCAAGGCGCGTACGACCATGATGCCGCCGACATGCTTGCGGTATTCGACGGGACCGCGAGCATCGGCGGCCGGCGCCATCATGGCTTCCGCAGCAGTGGCCGCCTTTTTCAGTGTAGCCGGATCTAGGCTGGTGCCGATCACGGCCTTGGCGGCGTCCTCGGCCAGCAGCGGCGTTTCGGAAACGTTGGTCAGGCCGATCTGGCAGGTGGCGATTTTGCCGCCCGCCTTGGTCAGCACGACCGCGGCGGCAGCGGTGGCGTAATCGCCGACCTTGCGTTTCAGCTTTTCGTAGGCGAAGCCATGGCCGACCGGCGGGACCGGGACCGAGATCGCGGTCAGGAGTTCGCCGGGTTCCAGCGCGGTGAAATAGGCGCCCTGGTAAAATTCGCGCGCCGCGACCTCGCGGGTGCCCGACTTCCCTTCGAGCCTGTAGCTGGCGCCGAGGGTCATCATCAGCGCCGGCATGTCGTTGCCGGGATCGCCATTGGCGACATTGCCGCCGATCGTGCCGCGATAACGCACCTGCGGATCGGCGATCAGCACCGCAGTTTCATGCAGGATGGGCAAGGACTTGCCAACGTCTTCTGAAGCCAGCAGTTCGTGCTGGGTGGTCATCGCCCCGATCACGATGGTGTCGCCGTCGCGGCGGATGCCCTTCAGGCTGGCGACGCCATGCAAATCAACCAGGTGCTCCGGGCTCGCAAGGCGGAGCTTCATCATCGGAACCAGGCTGTGACCGCCGGCCAGGGGCCGCGCCTCGTCACCCAGGGTCGAGAGTAGCTTGACCGCATCGGCCAGCGTCGCCGGCCGGTAATAATTGAATGGGCCAGGGATCATGCGCTTCCTCCATCGCCCTTTTGCGGGCGTTGGATGCAAAGCTGATCGGAGGTGCCCTAATGCGCAACGGCGGGGGCACAAATGCAGGAAAATCGCACGAAATGCGGCTAGAGGCGCACGAAAAGCGTCAGTCCTGCGGACCTAGCGGCCCCGGCCCGGCCGGTCAGGAAGCCGCGTGCCGCCTGATGAGGCCGAGGCGGGCTTTCACTTCGGCGATGCGCGCCCGGCTCACCGGCACGCGATGCGGCGACGGGCCGTCAAGCTCCACGATCGCCCCGTCGCCCTCCCGGCGAACGAAGGTGACGTGCGCCATCGCCACGATGTGGCTGCGGTGCACCCGGACGAACAGACCGGGGTCGAGCTGGGCCTCGGCCTCCGAAATCGACCACGGGCACATCCGTTCCCGGATACCGTCATGCACCTTGGTGTAATGCGCGTCCGCCCGGACGCTCCTGACGTCGGCGGCATCGATGAAGTGGGTGCCGTCCACCCCCTCGACCGGCAGCCGCGGCGCCGGCGCGGCGCGACGTGGCTGGCCGATGCCGCCAAGCGGCGTCGGCCGCAGCCTGGGGCTTGGTGGAACGACGGCGGTTTCCGCCGGCGGGACTTCGGCGATGCGAACCTCGGCCGGGGGTATCGCAACGGCCACCGCATTTCGCCGCGGGTCCGGCACCAGCGACAGCAAAAAGCCCGCCGCGATCACGAAACTCAGCAACGCGACGACCAGCGACAGCATTTGCGCCGATGTCGCCAGCCCTTCGGCATGATGATGCGTGCCCTCCCCGAGCGGCACCAGATGCATGCCGGCCATCGCGGTGTAGTGCATGCCCGATACCGCAAAGCCGAAGGCGACCGCGCTCAGCGCGAGTTGCACGCCGCCCTGCCGCGCCAGAAATGCCCGAAGACCGCCATACGCCGTGGCAATCGCAATCAGCACCGACAGCACGACCATCGCGGGATCGTGGGTCATGGCAAAGTTGCCGGACAATCCGTGCATGCCGACATAATGCATGCTGGCGATGCCGACGCCGAGCAGCGCCGCCGAGGACACCACGCGCAGCAGCGAGGGTTCACCAACGCTGACGAAGAACAGAGAGATGCCGACGACCAGCGCGCAGATCAGAAACGAGGTGATGGTCGGCAGCACCAGATAGACGGCGCCCGCTGGCAGCGGCGCGGCGAGCATGCCGACGAAATGCATGGTCCAGATGCCGATGGCGAGAAAGAACGCGGCGCCCGCCAACAACAGGCGATGGCCGGCGTCCGGCGTCCCGCGGATGCGCGCGGCGAGGCCGAAACCGGTGTAACCGCCCAGAATCGCGATCGCCACCGAGAGCGCGACGAGATAGGGATCGTGTCCTTCGAACATGATCGTCTCGGCTGCCCGTCTCCACAGGCATGCCTCCTCCCACCGCCGAGTTTATAGACGCGGCGGTGGAATTGACAATCGGCCGATCGTCAGAGGGTTACCTTGTTTCATCCTCCCCTGGAGGGGGAGGATCGGTTCGCATGGAATGCGAACCGAGGTGGGGTGACAGTCTCTCCGCGCATGCTACGTTGGTTGGGGGCACGATCTTTCCACATCCAACAGTGCATGCGCGGAGAGTCTGTCACCCCGCCCCGTCTCACATTGCGCTGCGCTCCATGTGAGCCGACCCGCCCCTCGAGGGGCGGGTGAGAAACGCGCCGTTTCGATCCAAGAAGACTACACGATCCCCGCGGCCACCTGCCCGCGCAGCCGTTCCAGGCTGTGCAGCGTGCTGGCACAGGCTTCCGCGACCTCGATGCCCTTGATGACAAAGTGCTTGCGGAAGAAATCGTGGTGCACCGCGCTTTCGTGGAATTGCTGCGGTGTCAGCACCGCCGAAAACACCGGGACCTCGGTCTTCAGCTGCACGTCCATCAGCGCCTTGATCACGGTGTCGGCGACGAATTCGTGACGGTAGATGCCGCCGTCGACGACGAGGCCGGCGGCCACGATCGCGGTGTAGCGCCGCGTCTTGGCGAGCAGTTGCGCATGCAGCGGGATCTCGAACGAGCCCGGTACCTCGAACAGATCGACCTGCGCGCGCGAGATGTGCCGCGCCTCGATCTCCTCGAGAAACGCGATGCGGCATTCCTCGACGACGTCGCGGTGCCAGGACGCCTGCACGAAGGCGATGCGCTGCGGCTTGACGAAACGCGGATGCGACGGCGCCGGCGGCCCCTTGGGCACGTCAGGGACGCGATCGGCGTCGGTGGTTTGGGATTGGACTTCAGGTTCAAGCAACGTCTGATTCATGGCTTTCCTCTCACCAGAATCAGGGCATACGGAACGACGTCGGCCCACGCGCAAGATGCGAGGCCGCCGCAAACCGTTCTCTTTCATCCGGACTGTGACCGTCGGCTTCGGAATCGCACCGAATCTGCTGACCCTTCTTCCCGGGAGGGATGAAGGCGCTCGCGGGCTTGGGCTGCTTCGCCCTTACCGCCGGTGGGGATTTTCACCCCGCCCTGAGAACATCGGCCGCCCGGAATGGACGACCTGCTCGAAGGATAGGACCAAGGCCTGCGCAGCGGCAAGCGTTTTGGCATGGGAACGCCGCATGTCGCCATTCCGCCGGAACAGGGCGGGTGCGACCGTTACCTATCGCCGGAATTGGGATAGGCTTGCGGCAAACGGGGGACGCCCAACATGAATTTTCTGCCTCGCCGGACTTTCATCATTCTCGCCGGCGCGTTGCTGGCCATCGCCGCGTTGCCGCGATCGGCCTCCGCGCTCGATTATCCGACGCGGCCGACAAAAATCGTCGCTGGCTTTTCCGCCGGCGGCGGCGTCGACATCACCGCGCGCCTGATCGGCCAGTGGCTCGCCGATCGTTTCGGGCAACCCTTCGTGGTCGAGAACCGCACCGGCGCCGGCGGCAATATCGGCACCGAGGCGGTCGTGAACGCCGCGCCCGACGGCTATACGCTGCTGTTGGCAACGTTGCCGAACGCGGTCAATGCCTCGCTCTATGAAAAGCTGAACTTCAATTTCATGCGCGACATCGCGCCGGTTGCCGGCGTCATCCGCGTGCCGATGGTGGTGCTGGTGCATCCCTCGGTGCCGGCAAAGACGCTCGCGGAATTCATCGCCTACGCCAAGGCCAATCCGGGCAAGGTCAACATGGCCTCAGCCGGCAGCGGCAGCGCGCCGCACATGGCGGGCGAACTGTTCAAAATGATGACCGGCGTCGACATGGTGCATGTGCCCTATCGCGGCCAGGGACCGGCGCTGTCGGACCTGCTCGGCGGCCAGGTGCAGATCCTGTTCGCGGCGGCACCTGGCACCGTCGATTACGTCAAGAGCGGCAAGCTGCGGGCGCTCGCGGTGACGACCACAACCCGCATGCCCGATCTGCCCGACGTCCCGACGGTGGCGGATACGGTCGCGGGCTACGAGGCCAGCCAGTGGTACGGCTTTGCCGCGCCGAAAAGCACGCCGGCCGAGATCATCGACAAGCTCAACAAGGAGATCAATGCGGCGATCGCCGACAGCGGCATGAAAGCAAAGCTCGCCGCGATCGGCGGTGACCCCATGCCGGGCCAGCCCGCCGATTTCGGCAGGCTGATCGCCGAAGAGACTGAGAAATGGGGCAAGGTGGTGCGCGCGGGCGGCATCAAGCCGGAATGAACACGCGCGTCGACGTCTAACATTTTATTAATTGCCTCGCGTCGAGCGGCGGCGCAACCGGCGGGAACGCCGGTTTGGCCTCGCTTGCGACTGAGAAATTGATGAACATTTAACGCGCCTGATCGATGATTGCCGGCAAAGTCAAACCACACGATTGCCGGACGGGCCGCCATTCCCATGCAAATCCAGGACGCGACGCCGCGCCCCGCAAAAATGTTTCTGTCAATCGTTGTGCCCTGCTGCAACGAGGAAGAGGGCCTGCGCGAATTCCATCGCCAGATGTCGGCAGCCGCGCGCGCGCTGTGCGGCCAGCGCTACGAACTGATCATGGTCGACGACGGCTCGACCGACGACACCTGGAAGCTGATCAACGAACTCTCAGCGGAAGACCGCAACGTCGTCGCGGTCCGGCTCGCGCGCAACCACGGCCATCAGCTCGCACTGACCGCGGGGTTATCCACCGTGCGCGGCGATATCGTGCTCGTCATCGATGCAGATTTGCAGGATCCGCCGGAACTGCTGACGCCGATGTACGAGATGATGGTGCGTGAAGGCGCCGACGTGGTCTACGGCCTGCGCCGCAGCCGCGCCGGCGAAACGCCATTCAAGAAGAAATCCGCCGAGGCGTTCTATCGCCTGCTCGCCCGCATCACCCGGGTTCACATTCCGGTCGACACCGGCGACTTCCGCCTGATGAGCCGCCGCATCTCCGACCAGCTCGTGCAGATGCCCGAGCACGACCGCTTCATCCGCGGCATGGTGGCCTGGCTCGGCTACAAGCAGGTCGCCTACGAATACGACCGCAACCCGCGCTATGCCGGCTCGACCAAATATCCGCTGGCCAAAATGGTCGGCTTCGCGCTCGACGCGCTGATCAGCTTTTCGATGGTGCCACTGCGGATCGCGACCTATGTCGGCGCTTTGCTGACGACCGGCCTCACGCTGATCGGCATCTACGCGGTGATCGTCTGGATTCTGTCCGGCGCCGTGCCGGGCTGGACCAGTCTCACGCTGCTGGTGGTGATGATCTCCTCGGTCCAGCTTCTCGTGCTCGGCCTTATCGGGGAATATGTCGGCCGCATCTACATCCAATCAAAAAACCGCCCGCTGTTCGTGATCTCGCACATTCACCGGCGCGGACGGCTGCCGCACGCGGCTGCGGAAGGCCGGGACGATCGCGAGCAGGCGCCGCTGATGACGTTGCTGGCCCAGTCCGAATCCAACTCGCGCAGCGAAATCTACGAGGCGTCCTGATGAAGGCGATGATCCTGAGCCATCCCGCGCTCTACCAGGCCTATCAGAGCGCCGGCGGCTTTTTCGGCGCCCGCATCAAGGCGATCGCGGATTACCTGACCATGCGGCCGGGCATGCGGGTGATCGATATCGGCTGCGGGCCGGGCCACATCGTGCAATATCTGCCCGAAGGCACGGTCTATGACGGCTTTGACATCGACGAGACCTACATCGCCTATGCCAAGCGTTCGTTCGGCCATCTCGGCACGTTCCATTGTCGCTATTTCGACGCCGCCGCCGCGCGCGAATTCGCCGGCGCCGACCTCGTGATGATGAACGGCGTCCTGCACCACATCGGCGACGAAGATCTGAAAGGCACGCTCGCCAACATCAGCGACGTGCTGAAGGACGACGGCGTGCTGTTCACCACCGACCCCTGCTATCGCGACGGCCAGTCCCCGATCGCAAAATGGCTGCTCGATAACGACCGCGGCGAGTTCATCCGCGACGAGGACGGCTACAACAAGGTGCTCGGCAGCGCGTTTGCGAAAGTGAAGCTCGCCATCCGCGAAGACTTGGCGCGCCTGCCCTATACGTTCGCGATCGGCGTGATGCGGAAATAGCGCCGTCGCGGATCAATCCGCCCGTTTCAGGATGTCGACGCCCTCGACCGAGCGCACCAGCGCATACGGCTTGAAAAGTTCCGTCAGTTCGGCGTCGGCGCGCACCCAGTCGCCCCATTGGTCGCGCAAATTGTCGACCAGGATGATGTCGGGCGGCAGCTTCTTGAAATCCTCAATCAGCCATTGGCGCTCCAGCGCCAGATAGCCGTTGAGCCGCGCGTCGGTCGCAGCGTCCACCACGGTCTTTTCGCGGGTGATGCGCGTGAACGCCCGCAGCCACAGATTCTCCTGCCGCGACACCCAGACGCCGCCGACGTCGCGCACCAGCGGATGGCCGAGCGCGGCCTCGCCGCTCAGCATCAGGATGCGGGGATTTGGTTTGAGACCGGCGACGGCTTGCTTGATCGGGCCGAGATGAATCTGGATGTTGAACCACAGCATGCCGAACGCAAACGTCGCCGCCATGACGACAACGGACGCCGCCGCGAACAGGCGCGAGCGCGTCTCGGCGCCGCCGGCCGTCGTCAGCACATATCCCATCGCCAGCAGCGCGAGCGCGACCATCGGATAGGAATGATAGGCCCAGCCGCGCCTTTGCAGGAAGAACGAGACGGCGAATCCGACCGACGCCAGCACCGCCACCAGCAACAACGGGTCGGGCCGCGATTTCTGCCGCGCCAGCGCGACCGTCACCAGCGCGATCGCCGCGATCAGCGTCGCGTCGTTCAGGAAGATGACGCTGAAGGGCATCGACCACGACAGGTAGGTATCGCGGACCAGGGGATAGGTGATCGTAAAGTACTCGGAATAGAAGACATAGGTTCCGACGCTGACCGACGTCACGATGACGCCGGCGATGATGTGCTCAGGCGCGAACAGCACGCGCCACGACCGCGAGCGGATGGCGGCGAACAGGATGCACAGCGCCACCGGCACGACGAAGAACGGCTTGAACGCCAGCGTGATGCCGGTGCCGGCGCCGGCGATCAAAATCGCCCACAGCGGCAGCGGCTCGTCGTTGCTGCGCAACGCGTAAGCCGCGAGCGCAGGAAGCAAGGTGAGCAGTGCGATATGTTCGCGCTGCGCGAACACATGCATCGGCAGGATCGTCACGATCGCCGCGGCCCAGACCGCGAACATGCCGGACATCGATGGTGCGGTGACCGGCGACAGGCGCAGGATTCGCGACGCCGCGAACAACGAGGCCGCCGCCAGCAGCAGAAGCTGCGCATCGATCACATGGCGCGGATCGACGCCCAGCAGCCGCGCCAGCGCCACCCCCGGCAGATAGGCGAACGGCGCCATCGGCGGATTGATCTCGACGATGTCGCGAAACAGCCGCTGCCCGTCCAGCATGCGTTCACCGATCACGAGCAGCCAGCTGACGTCGGTATTGAGGGGCACGACCTGCCGCAGCGCGATGGCGACGGCGAAGACCGCGCCGATCAGCGCCCATGTCATCAGCGTAGGCATCGGCGCCAGCCCGTCCCGCGCCGCCGTGGCCGACGGCGAGCGGAGCGAAGCGGCTGAGAATTCGGTCATGGGTCGATCCTGCGTGGAAACCTCCGCGACGCTAGCCGCGGAGCGTTAACGCGCGATTGGCGAACGGCCCGCGACAGATCGATACGGGGTCAATGCAAGGAAAACATTCACGAATCCTTAAAGCCGGCCTCCTAGATCTATCCATCGCGCCCCATTTCAGATCGCCCGCGCGACGCACAGGAAACACCCGTGACAGACGCCGCTGAATTTGCCGGAGCGAATGCAGGGTCCGCGACGCGCGCCTCCCAGACGCCTGTTGTCCAGACCAGGTTCCTGGTGCCATCAGCGATCGCGCTGGGTTCGCTATTGGCCGGCGCGATCTACACCTGGTTCGTCGGCGAAGACGTCAACTGGGACTGGATGAACTATCACGAATACAATGTCTGGGCGGTCATCAACGACCGCTACGGCCTCGACGCCATGCCGCCGGGCTTTCAGACCTATTTCAATCCGGTGGTCTATTTCCCGATCTACTACCTGCGCCACCTTCTGCCGCTGCCCTACGGCATGATGATCATGGGCGCGGTGCACGGGCTCAATCTGCTGCTGATCTATTCCCTGGTCCGCATCCTCTTGCGCGAGGCCGCGACGGCGATCGCGATCGCAGCCGCGATCCTGATCGCCGCGGTCGGACCGATGACGTTGTCGGAGGTCGGCACCAGTTTCTCCGACATTCTCACCGCGCTGCCGATCCTCGCCGGCTGTGCGCTGATCCTGTCGGCAAATGAATCGCATCGCGGACGGTACGTGTTCGCCGGCCTTTTGATCGGCGCGGCCGTCGGGCTGAAGCTGACCAACGCCGTCTACGCCATCGGCGCCGCCGCGGCCGTGCTTGCCGCAAGCCGGCCGCTACTGGCAACGCTATGCCTTGGCATTGGCGGTGCGATCGGCGCGGCCGCGACCGGCGGCGCCTGGAGCCTGATGCTGTGGCGCGAGTTCGGCAATCCGGTTTTTCCGATGTTCAATGCCGTGTTCCGCTCGCCAGAATTGATGGCGGCCAACATCATGGACTGGCAGTTCCTGCCGCACGGCCTGCTCGACGCGCTTGCCTATCCCTTCTACTGGCTGGTCGGCGACAACAGAAGTTCGGAATATCCGTTTCGCGATGCCCGCTTTGCAGCCGCCACGGTTCTGATTGTACTCGGCATCGGCCGCGGCCTCGTCACCCGCACCGATATCTTCACCCGCCGCGACACCCAGTTCCTGCTGTTCTTCGGCATTTCCTACGCGGCATGGCTCGCCGTGTTTTCGATCCAGCGCTACGCGGTCGCGCTGGAACTGTTGTGCGCGCCGCTGATCGTCCTGTTGATCCTGCGCGTGGCCGCCGCGCTCCGCATCTCTCCGATGCGCCTGAATGCGGCGATGCTGGTCGTGGCAATCGCCATCGCGCTGTGGTCGCAGCCGGGCGACTGGTTCCGCCGGCCGTGGTCCAGTCCGTACCAGCCGGCGATCCCGCAATCGCTGGCGCAGCCCGCGAACTACCTGCTGCTCGACAAGCCGCTCGCTTATGTCGCGCCGCATCTGCCGCCGCAGTCGAGGTTCTACCAGATCGCCGACATCGCCCTGCCGATCATGCCGGGCGGCAGGTTCGACCGCCGCGTTCGCGACGGGCTGCAGAACCCGCCGCCGGGCGGCACCTGGGGACTGCACACGCAGGGCAAGCCGATCCGCGAACCGTTGCTGGAACGCTACGGCCTGCGCGTCGACGCCTCGCGCCCCTGCGCCGAGATCGAGGGCGCGTGGCTCGGCACGGCCATCGCGGCATGTCCGCTGATCGCGCGCGAAAAGTAGCCCCCGCAGGCGACCGGGCGGTCATATCCCGCAGAAATTAACGATCCATTAACCATTTGTGGCCACATTTTTGCGGCCGCCCGACTCCACGACGCGTGATCCGATTCCGGTTTGTTCTCACGGGGGGCGATCAAGGCCTCCGATCTGCTGTGGACGACGACAGTTTGCCCTGTGGACGGACTTTCGGGTGAGTTGCGCGGATTCCGCAAATCACATCAGTTGAGCTTCGGCAGCCCCGGGAGGATCAGCGATCGGGGGATTGCAGCCGGCGGCGGCGCACGGGGTCAACGCGCACCGCACTCCGTTTGCGTATCAGAAGAATTCAAAAACAAGGTCGAGACGGCATGTCCCTCCTCGAGAGCATTATTGATTCCCCAAGCAACCCGCTCGCGGCGGTCGAGGATATTGCCGCCGAGAACAATTGGCCGTTCGAGCGCTCCGGCGAGGACGAGGTCACCATCGTCTCCAAGGGCAACTGGACCGACTACCAGCTCTCCTTCACCTGGATGGGCGAAATCGAGGCGCTGCATCTGGCCTCCGCCTTCGACATGAAGATTCCGCCGGCGCGCCGCGCCGAGGTGCAGCGGCTGATCGCAGCGATCAACGAGCAATTGTGGGTCGGCCATTTCGACATCTGGACCCATACCGGCATGATCATGTACCGGCAGGCGCTGGTGCTGCCGGGCGGGCTGACCGCCTCGACCTCGCAGTGCGAGGCCATGCTGGCGGGCGCCATCCACGCCTGCGAGCGCTACTACCCCGCCTTCCAGTTCGTGGTCTGGGCCGGCAAGAGCGCGCCGGAGGCGATGAGCGCGGCGATGTTCGACACCGAGGGCGAGGCGTAATCAGGTCGCCGCGACGCCTCCACACCCTCCGCGTCGTTCCTGCGAACGCAGGAACCCATACCGCGTGATCTCTCGGCTCAAGCAAACTGCTTGTCGCCCCTTCCTCGCTTCACTAGAACCATCTGAGGTCATGGGTCCCTGCGCCAGTGCGCAATTGCGCACAAGTCAGGGACGACATCGATATTCGTGGTGACGCTGTGAGCAACAATACCCTTCAATCCCTTCAGGGTACCCTGGCGCTGGCCGGCGCCGGCAAGATGGGCGGCGCGATGCTGACCGGCTGGCTGGCCGGCGGCCTCGACCCCAAACGCGTCGTGGTGCTCGAGCCGCAGCCGTCCCCCGAAATCAGCGCGCTCAAGGCGCAAGGCGTCCGGCTCAATCCCACCGCGCAGGAAACCGGCGAGGTGGATACGCTGGTGGTGGCGGTGAAGCCGCAGTCGTTCCGCGAGGCCGGCGCCAGCTTCAAGCCGTTCGCCGGCGCCTCGACGCTGGTGGTTTCGATCATGGCAGGCCAGCCGATCGCCGCGCTCGAAGCGGTCTGCGGCGGCAGCGTGGTGCGCGCCATGCCGAACACGCCGGCCGCGATTGGCCGCGGCATCACGGTCGCGGTCGCCGCGAAAAGCGTCAACGCCACCCAGCGCGCGCTGGCCGACGCGCTGCTGCGCGCCACGGGTGCGGTGGAATGGGTCGACCAGGAAAGCCTGATGGACGCGGTCACCGCCGTGTCCGGCTCCGGCCCGGCCTACGTCTTCCTGCTCGCCGAAGAACTCGCGCGCGCCGGCGTCGCCGCCGGCCTGCCGGCCGAACTCGCCGCCCGCCTCGCCCGCGAAACCGTCGCTGGCTCCGGCGAACTGCTGCACCGCTCGGATCTGGCGCCCGCCACGCTGCGCCAGAACGTCACCTCGCCCGGCGGCACCACCGCCGCGGCGCTCGACGTGCTGATGGGACCGAACGGCCTGCAGCCGCTCTTGACGCGCGCGGTGGCAGCGGCAACGCAGCGTTCGAAGGACCTGGCGAAGTAAGCTTCTCTCTTCGCCATTGCGAGCCATCGGGCACGCATTCGCGCGACCCGGTGGCTCGCAATGACGATCGCTACTTCTCCGCCAGCCGCTTCACAAACGTCTCGGCGTTGACCAGCCCGCGCGCGTGGCGGCCGTCGCCGATCTTCCGCTCGCCCTCGAACGCCTCGACCTCGAAGCGGATCACGCGCCGCTCCACGGCAAAAACCTGCGCCGTGACGCGCACCGTCGATCCCACCAGCGCCGCGCCGAGATGGCGGATATCGACCTCGGTGCCAACAGTGATCCAGCCCGGCTGCAAATGCGGCCGGATGGCGTCACTGGAAGCCATCTCCATCTCCAGGATCATCATCGGCGTCGCGAAAACCAGCGGCATGCCGGGCACGAAATGCCCGACCGTGCGCTCCGCCGGCACTACCAGCGTCCGCTCGGCACTCATGCCGACGGTGATGAAATCGCGTGCGTCCATGGGCTCGCCTTCTTACCCTCTCCCCTTGTGGGAGAGGGTGGATCGATCGCGCGAAACGCGCGATCGAGACGGGTGAGGGGTATGCCTCCGCGGGCACATCACTCGCGTTGGCGTTCGCCGATAGAACCCCTCTTCCGGCGCTACGCGCCACCTTCTCCCACATGGGGAGAAGGGAAAAGACGGCCCTACTTCTTCGCCGCTGCCGCGCGCTCCACGAAGGTCTTGCCGCCCTTCATCTTGTGATGCAGCGGGGCTTCGTTGATCTGGATCACGACCGCATCGGCATCGACGCCGAGGTTTTTCACCAGCGCCTGGGTGATGTCGCGCATCATACCGGCCTTCTGTTCGTCGGTGCGGCCGGCGGCCATGCTCACGGTGATCTCAGGCATTGGTTTCTCCCTTTTCGTTTCCGTCATGGCCGGACATAGTAGTCTGCTTTTGCAGACTACGTAAACTTGTCTGCAATTCCGGCCATCACGATCTCTTCCATCAAACAAGACGCCGATGCCCCGGACAAGCCCGGGCATGACGCCTGAAATGAATGGCTATCCCCACGTCACCTCATGGCGCGCCAGCACTTCGCGCACGGCATCGACAAGCTTGGCCTGGTCGACCTCGTATTGGGACTCGGCCTGCTTCTTCAAATACTCTTCACGGTCCTTGATCTCGGTAAGCCCTGCGCCAAGGATGAGATCCTTGATCTGAATCTTGCCGTTGGCCCTCTCGTCCGACCCCTGGACAATCGCGCAAGGCGCGTTACGCCGATCGGCGTACTTCATCTGCTGGCCGATGCTGTGTTTGGGATTTCCAAGATACAGTTCGGCGCGGATATTCGCGTCACGAAGCGTCGCGACCATTTTTTGATATTCGGCGATCTCGCCTCCGAACACCGTGACGACGACCGGACCGAATGCAGGCTTTGTGTCGAGCTGGCCGATCATCGTCAGCGCCGCCTGCAACCGCGACACGCCGATGGAAAACCCCGTGGCCGGCACCGGCTCGCCGCGGAAGCGCGAGACGAGCCCGTCGTAGCGCCCGCCGCCGCCGACCGAGCCGAAGCGCACCGGACGGCCCTTTTCATCCTTGGTCTCGAGCAGGAGTTCGACCTCGTAGACCGGCCCGGTATAATATTCGAGGCCGCGCACGACGGTCGGATCGATCTTGATTCGATCCGACTCGTACCCCGACGCGGTGACGAGTTTGCTGATCGCGTCGAGTTCGTCGCGGCCTTCCTGACCGATCTTGCTGTCGCGGAGCCGCGCGTCGGTCTCGGCGCCCTGCTCGATCGCACCGACGACCATGGCGATATCATCAGGCTCCAGGCCGGCGCCTTTGGTGAAATCACCCGACTCATCCTTGCGGCCCTCGCCGAGCAATTGCTGCACGCCGGAAATGCCAAGACGATCGAGCTTGTCGATCGCGCGCATTACGGTCAGCCATTGCCCGTCATCGGCGATGCCGAGCGCGTCGCGCACCCCATCAAGCACCTTGCGGTTGTTCACCTTCACCACATAGGAGCCGCGCGGCACGCCGAGCGCCTCCATCGTATCCGCCGCCATCATGCACATCTCGGCGTCCGCCGCGGGCGAGCCGCTGCCGACCGTATCGGCGTCGAACTGCATGAACTGGCGGAAGCGGCCGGGGCCCGGCTTCTCGTTGCGGAAAACATAGCCGAAACGATAGGAGCGATACGGTTTTGGCAGCGCGTCAAAGTTCTCCGCCACGTAGCGTGCCAGCGGCGCGGTCAGGTCGTAGCGCAGCGAAATCCACTGCTCGTCATCGTCCTGGAACGAGAACACGCCCTCGTTCGGCCGGTCCTGGTCGGGCAAAAACTTGCCGAGCGCGTCGGTGAACTCCATCGCCGGCGTTTCCACCGGCTCAAAACCGTAGCGCTCGTAAACCTCGCGGATTTTCTCGACCATTTGGCGCGTCGCGGCAATCGCCGCCGGGCCACGGTCTTCCAGCCCGCGCGGCAGGCGCGCGCGGAGTTTTTGCGGTTTTTTCGGTTTCTCGGCCATGGGCGGTTGGTACCAGCCATGCCGTTGTCCGGCAACCGTGTCGCGCGGCAAACGCCACATCTCGTGATGGCCGGGCTTGGCCAGGCTATCCACGACTTTCTTTGCCCAACCAAGGACGTGGAGCCGGGACAAGCCCGGGCATGACGGAAATCAACGGTATGCCTCAAGGCGTCTCCAGCCGCGCCCGCAGCGCGTCGGCGTCGGCCCTCGGCAGCGATTTCAACAGCGGCCGAATCGTCTCGCCGCCGACGATCTTGCCGCTGCGCACCGCCGCGACGGCCGCCGCCATGAGGCATTTTGCGAGGGTTGAGAGGATCGAGTCCGTCGTAGCCATGTCACGCACCAGTTCCTTTCCGCGGTCCGGGCAGCTGGTCGCAACGGGCTACGAATGCGCTCAAGGCTCTTTGGCGCGGCGAAAAATTCCGCCGCCAATCAAAGGACCTTCCTGATCCATTCGTGCGGGTCTTCCGCACGGCCGTACTGGATGTCGACCAGCTTCTTGCGCAGGCCCATCGCGACCGGGCCGGCGGCGCCGCCGGAGATCTGGAAATCGCCGCTCGCCGAACACACCTTGCCGATCGGCGAGATCACGGCCGCCGTGCCGCAGGCAAACGCTTCCTTCAGTTTTCCGCTGACGGCATCCTTGCGCCACTGCTCGATCGTGTACGGCTCCTCGCGCACGACGGTGCCGACGTCCTTCGCCAGCGCGATGATCGAATCACGCGTAATGCCGGGCAAAATGGTGCCGAGCGGCGGCGTGAGCAGCGAGCCGTCGTCGAACACGAAGAACACGTTCATGCCGCCCAGTTCTTCGATGTAGCGGCGCTCGATCGCGTCGAGGAACACGACCTGGTCGCAGCCGTGCTCGATGGCTTCGGCCTGCGCGCGCAGGCTGGCGGCATAGTTGCCGCCGCACTTGACGGCGCCGGTGCCCCCGACCGCCGCGCGCGTAAAATGCTCCGACACCCAGATCGACACCGGCGCGGGTCCGCCCTTGAAATAGGAGCCGACCGGCGAGGCGATGACGGCGAAGATGTATTCGGCGGACGGTTTCACGCCGAGGAAGATCTCGCTCGCGATCATGAAGGGCCGCAGATAGAGGCTGCCCTCGCCTCCCGGGATCCAGGCGCTGTCGATGCGAACGAGCTGCTCGCACGCTTCGATGAAGATGTCTTCGGGCAGCGGCGCCATGGCCATGCGCTCGGCCGAATTCCTGAAGCGCCGCGCATTGGCGTCGGGCCGGAACAAATTGACGCCGTTGTCGCGCTTGTAGGCCTTGAGGCCCTCAAAGATCTCCTGCGCGTAGTGCAGGACCGCCGTGGCCGGGTCGAGCTGGAAATTGGCGCGGGATTCGATCCGCGCGTCATGCCAGCCCTTGGCCGGGTTGTAGCGGACAATCGCCATGTGATCGGTAAAGATCCGGCCGAAGCCGAGGTCCGCGAGCTTTGCCGTGCGCTCTTTCTCAGGCGTCGGGTTGGCCGCCGGCTGAATGTCGAATTTCAAACTCATCTCGTCGCTTCCTGCCCTTGGGTTACCCTTTGGCTTGCGCCCCTTGCTTTTCGCCGCCGGAACCGGCGCGATGGCCCGCGGCCCGCCCATTTCGGGTAGGACCTGCTCAACAGGTCTGACTTCACGGCTCCCCGGACTTCATCATCGCCAGCCTTGCGGCCGGCCTCCGGTGCCGTCATGTCCAGTAAGGACATGCTTTTGCGGGATGCCGAAGTCCAGTATGTTCGCCGAAATGCCGCTCGACAATCGCACGGTAGTCCATTTGCGGCCGTTGCCGCCATCGCTGGCTATTCCCGGCTGCCTGACACGTCACCAGGTTCGAAACGACCTAAAGTTTCGTCGTGGCTGGCAGTTTTGTAACATTGAACCCAAGATATGTCAACATGACTGACATAAATTTCTCAAGGGGCCCTGCCACGCCTGATTCGCAAGGCGGCGCAGGTACAACCCCCGCCCCGCGGGCCAGCGAACTGCGCTGGGACATCATCGAGCTGTTGTTCTTCGCCTACCGCGATTTCGTGGGCGACGCCGACCAGGAGCTCGAGGCGTTCGGCTTCGGCCGCGCCCATCACCGGGTGATGCATTTCGTCTACCGCTATCCCGGGCTCAAGGTCGCCGACCTGCTCGACGTGTTGCGCATCACCAAACAGTCGCTCGGGCGCGTGCTGAAGCAGCTGCTCGATGAGGACTACATCATCCAGAAAACCGGCAATAATGACCGCCGCCAGCGCCTTCTTTACGCCACCCCCAAGGGCGAAGCCTTGGTGGCGAAGCTCGCAGGGCTGCAGACCGATCGCATCACCCGCGCGCTCCGGGATATCAATCCAGAGGGTGTCGCCGCGATCAGCCAGTTCCTGCGCGCGATGATCGATCGCGACGACCCCGACAAGGTGCTCGAGGCGATCTTCGGTACCGGCGGCAAGAAGCCGAGGGAGTGATCGTGGCGCAAGGAGTAACCATGGCGACAGCTACCGCGCACGCCCCGCAGCAATTGGCCGACGACGCGCTGCATCTGCTGCTGGTCGACGACGACCGCCGCATCCGCGATCTTTTGTCGCGGTTTCTGTCCGGCGAGGGTTATCGCGTCACCACCGCCTCGAGCGCGACCGACGCCCGCGCCAAACTGCTCGGCCTGCATTTCGATCTGCTGATCCTCGACGTCATGATGCCCGGCGAAACCGGTTTCGAGCTGGCGCGGTTCATCCGTACCTCGTCCTCGGTGCCGATCATCATGCTGACCGCGCGACACGAGGCGGAGGCCCGGATCGAGGGGCTGCAGATCGGCGCCGACGACTATGTCGCAAAGCCGTTCGAGCCGCGCGAGTTGATCCTGCGCATCGCCAACATCCTCAAGCGCACCGCGCCGCCGCCGGTGGAGACGCTGGAGCAGATCGCGTTCGGGCCTTACGTGTTTCATCTCGACCGCGGCGAACTGCGCCAGGGCGAGGAGATCATCCACCTGACCGACCGCGAGCGCGAAATGCTGCGCATCCTCGCGGTCGCTCCCGGCGAAACCGTACCGCGCGCGGCGCTGACCGGCGGCGGCACGGTGAACGAGCGCGCGGTCGACGTGCAGATCAACCGCCTGCGCCGCAAGATCGAGCGCGATCCCGCCAATCCGCTGTTCCTGCAGGCCGTGCGCGGCATCGGCTATCGCCTGGTCGCGTCGCCCTGAACTTTATGTCTGACGCGTTTTCTTCACGTGAACCGGTTTCCACTTCGCTTGAAAACGCTATGGTTCGCGCATGAGCACGCTCGACACCGGCCTGACGTTCATCCGCAACGCGTCGCAGCGCGTGTCGCGGGCCAATGGCTGGATGGGCAACGCATTCAAGGGCTGGATGCCGACCGGCCTCTACGCCCGCGCGCTCTTGATCATGATCGTGCCCATGGTGATGCTGCAGACGGTGGTCGCCTTCGTGTTCATGGAGCGGCACTGGAACACGGTGACACGGCATTTGTCGGCCGCCGTGGTGGCTGATATCGCGGGCCTGATCGACATCTACAAGACCTATCCGCAGGACAAGGACCGCAACCAGCTCAAGCGCATCGCGCAACAGCGGCTTGGGCTCGTGGTCGATTTCCTGCCGCCGGGCGACATGCCCTCGCCGGGACCAAAGCCGTTCTTCTCGCTGCTCGACCAGTCGCTCTCAGGACAGATCAGCCGCCAGGTCAGCCGCCCGTTCTGGATCGACACCGTCGGCAAGTCCAACCTGGTCGAGATCCGCATCCAGCTCGACGACGCCGTGATGCGGGTGTTCGCACAGCGAAGCAAGACCTACGCCTCGCAGTCGGAAATCTTCATCTTCTGGATGCTCGGCACCTCCTCGATCCTGCTGATCGTCGCGGTGCTGTTCCTGCGCAACCAGATCAGGCCGATTCTGCGGCTGGCAGACGCCGCGGAAAGTTTCGGCAAGGGTCGCGAGGCGCCCAATTTCCGCCCGCGCGGCGCGCGCGAGGTGCGGCGCGCGGCGCAGGCTTTTCTGCAGATGAAGTCCCGCATCGAGCGCTCGATCGAGCAGCGCACCGCGATGCTGGCCGGCGTCAGCCACGACCTGCGCACCATCCTGACCCGCTTCAAGCTGGAGTTGGAGCTGATGGGCGACAGCCCCGAGGTCGACGGCATGCGCAAGGACGTCGACGAAATGTCGGGCATGCTGGAGGCCTACCTCGCGTTTGCGCGCGGCGACAGCGGCGAGGTCGCACAGCCCACCGACATGGCGATGGCGCTGGAGGAATTGCGCAGCGATGCCGAACGTCACGGCCATACCGCAACGGTGACGTTCCACGGGCTGCCGGTGGTGACGGTGAAGCCGGCCGCATTCAAGCGCTGCATCGCCAACCTCGTCTCCAACGCCGCGCGCTACGCCAAAACGGTGGCGATCACCGGCCACCGCGATCACCGCTATCTGACGGTGACCGTCGACGACGACGGGCCGGGCATCCCCGCCGACATGCGCGAGGAAGTGTTCAAGCCGTTCCTGCGGCTCGACAACGCCCGCAACCAGGACGAAGGCGGCACCGGTCTGGGGCTGGCCATCGCCCGCGACATCGCCCGCTCCCATGGCGGCGACATCACGCTCGGCGACAGCCCGATGGGCGGCCTGCGGGCGGCCGTAAGGGTGCCGGTGTAAGGACTTGGCGGGTCTGTGCGCTGGTCCCATGCTACTTGGCACGGGTTGTTTGCGATATTTTGCGTTGGGCCCGTTCGGCCGCCTACTTGGCGCCTTACTTGGCCGCCTTCGGGATCAGCCCCTTCAGCTTTTCCATGTCCTTGATGTTTATCTTCATGCCGCCGGGCATCATGATGTCGCCGGCCTTCTGGTCCGCCTTGCAGGCGCCGAGCCACCTGGCCTCGATCGTCGTCGAATTGTCACGGCCGGCGCCGGCCATGCCGCCCTCGCTGTGCGACGTCGATTTCACGGTATAGGCCGAATTGAAGTCGCCGACGATCTCGGCACGCGACTTGATCGTCATCCCGGCGACACCGCAGACGGAATCGCTGACATAGCCGGTCGCAGTCTTCTGGATGTCCTGCTTGGAGCAGATCTCCTTGGCCATCGGCGAGAACGAGGTGCTCATGTCCTTGTCGGTGGTCTCGTCGGTGCATTGCTGCATGGTCATCTCGGGTTTCGAGGCACCCGCGCTCTGCACCTTCATTTCCCACAGCCCGGCCTTGCGCACCGGCAATTCCACCGCGCCGGCGCCGATCGGCGCCAGCAGGCCGGCGGCGGAAAGGGACACAACAAGCAATCGTCTCATGGGCGGGCTCCCGCTGATCTTGCAATGACATTTCGACGCGCGAAGTGAACACACGCCCCGCGTGGCAAAAACATGTCCGGCCAGAGAATCAGGGAGCGACGGACGCTCAGTACAGCGTGCGCAGCGGCCGCTCGGCGGCGCCATACGGCACCCAGCGGCAGGCGAAGGAGACGTAGCCGCCGTAGTTCGGCTGCACGCCCTGGAATTTCGCCACCTTGCCGTAGCGGGCGCAGTGATCGACGGCGATCTGGCGGGCATCGGCCTGCATCGCCAGCGAATAGGCGATGATCCCGCCGGTGTCGTTGCCCTTGACCGGCGGCACGGTGTCGATATCGAACCAGTACGCCTGCGCCGGCGCACCCGCCAGCACGACCAGGGACGTGGCAACAAGACACGCGGCCAGAATTCTTCGCATCGCAGACTCCGTTTCGCTCGAACCGCACCATAGTGTGCGCCGGTGGCCATGAAAAGAATGGTTGGAGCACGAGGCGGACTTGGCCGTCAGGTGTTGCCGCGCTGCACTTGACCTCATCGGGGCTTCGCGGCACCGTCTCGCGCGTTGACCCACCGGCGGATTCCCCATGCGCAACCCATTCACATCCTTGCGATCGTTCGGTCCGATGGCGGCGGCTCTCGGCCTGCTGGCTTGCAGCCCGGCCGCGCAGGCCGCCAACCCGCTGGAGCTCAATTTCGGACTGTTCGGCCCGAGATATGACGGCCGCGTCGCCGAATGCGAACGCGCACTGCCGACGATCGCCGCGCAGTTCCAGGAGAAGGAAGGCAAATTCTGGAATTCGGCGCTCGTCATCACCGGCTTCGGACGCATCCACGAGACCAAGTTCCGGCCCTGGCAGTCCGACAACATCCCGCGCCGCTATTGCAGCGGCGACGTGATGCTGAGCGACGGCAAGATGCGCGCCGTGCACTTCTCGATTGTCGAGGACGGCGGCTTCGCCGGTTTCGGCCAAGGGGTCGACTGGTGCGTCACCGGACTCGACCGCAACTGGGCCTACGCCCCGGCATGCCGGGCCGCAAAACCCTGATATCCTGCCTACAACAAAATTTGTTCTTGAAACGTTCTTTTTCTCTGCTAGGCTGCCGGTAGTCGAGTAGAGGGGCGCTGAATGTATCGATTCCTCGTTGTTTCGCGGATTGTGATTTCGCTGGCGCTTTTTGTCGTCTTCGCCGGGATGGCCGTCGCGCAGGACCGCCGGCAGAACGCACCAGGCGAATTCGATTTCTACGTCCTGGCGCTGTCCTGGTCGCCCTCGTTCTGCGAGGTGGCGGCTGAACGCGGCAATAGCGACCGCGCGCGGATCCAGTGCGAACGGCCTTATTCCTTCGTGGTCCACGGCCTGTGGCCGCAATATGAGCGCGGCTTTCCCGAATATTGCCAGCGCCCGGCGCCAAGGCTCGACCGCAACATCATGACCTCGATGCTGGATCTGATGCCGGCGCCCGGCCTGATCTTCAACGAATGGGACAAGCACGGCACCTGTTCGGGGCTCGGCGCGCGCGGCTATTTCGAGAGCGTCCGCAAGGCCCGCGCGGCGGTGAAGATCCCCGAGGAATTCCTTCAGTTGCCGCAACAGAAGACCATCGCACCGGCCGATCTGGAAGAGGCTTTCATCAAGATCAACCCCGGCCTGAGCCGAGCGGCAATTTCGGTGACGTGCTCCAGCCGCCGCTTGAGCGAGGTGCGGGTCTGCCTCAACAAGGACATGCAATTCCGCGCGTGCGAGGAAAACGACCGCCGTGCCTGCCGCCGTGACGAGGTGGTGATGCCGCCGGTACGAGGTGGCTGAAGACGCGATTCCGTCGCGGCAAGCCGACGGCCCATCCTGCGCAGACGGCCGAGAGGCCCTGCGTTCCCGGTCATCCACGGCCTTATCGTCGTCTGCAGGGCACGTGGATGGCCGGGACTTTGCAGGAGCTGCGTCAGGCCTTGATATCCAGGGTGCTGCCGGAGAAGCTCAAACGCACCGATCCAGCGCCGCCGAGATCGAACGTCAGTGAATCACTGGAGCCTTTGAAGTTCACGACGGCCTTGCCGTCTTGCTGCGTGAGGACGACGTCGTTCAGCGAATAGCCGCTGATCGCGAGATCGACCGTGTGACCATTGACGTCGATGACGTCGTTGCCGTCACCGTTGGCGAAGTTGACCTTGGTGCCTTCGCCCGTGACACTGATGCTGTCGTCACCGGTGCCACCGGTCACCGTGGAAGAACTGCGGACCAGGATCGTGTCGTTGCCGGCGCCACCATCGACGACGGAATTGTCGTCGGCCTGCACGCGGTCATCGCCGTCCCCCGCCGACACCTTGGCATCAGAGTAGGTCCTGACGACGTCGTTGCCGGAGCCGGCATCGACATTGGCACCGTTATAGGCTTCGATCCGGTCATTGCCGGCGCCGCCATTCAACGTGGCGTTGTCGTAGGCGCTGAGAATGTCGTCGCCATCGCCGCCGGCGAGCGTGGAATTGTCGTAGGCGCTGAGCTTGTCGTTGCCGGCGCCGCCGCTGAGACGCGAATTGGCATAGGCGCTGAGCACGTCATCGCCGGCGCCGCCGTCAAGCACGGAGTTGCCGTAGCTGGCGATCTTGTCGTTTCCGCTGCCGCCCGAGACGTTGGCATGGTCGTAGGTATTGATGAGATCGTTACCGTCGCCGCCATCGACCGTCGAATGGCCATACGTGCTGACGATGTCGTCACCCGCGCCGGCGTTGACGACCGACTGGCCGTAGGTATCGATCACATCGTCGCCGGTGCCGGCATCGATCGCGACGGGCCTGCCGAATGTCCTGATGCTGTCGTTCCCGCTACCGCCGATGATCTTGTAAAAGTCCAAACCGGCGGACGCACCCGCATCGCGGCCGCGGCGCGTGGACGAGCGGTCGGCGAGAAGCGCGTCGATCTGGGCCTGCAGCCGATCGATGACGGATCGCTCTTTCGAGGCCCGGGCGTACAGTTGCTTGGCGCGGTTTGAAATGGTGACGGTGGTCGCCGACACCGATACCGATGATGAGGATTGCGATGCGGCGCTCGTTGCACCCGCATCTTCCTTGCTTCCGGCGGAAGCCGCCGCGACCGTGCTGGTCTGCGAAATCGAAATGGCCGTGTACGACAAATAGGCGGACGCAATCGTACTCATGGGTTGACTACCTTCGTCTGTTCTGGACGGAACTGAAGGCTACACCCGACACTGAAATGATCGGTTAAGATCACACCTGGGAAAAACCCGTGGTTCCGCCGACCTATCGGCGGTCCGATGTCCGCCGCGCGCCGCGTCGATCGCATGGGTTACTTTTCGCGGCGCAATGTCGTAACCCCTTGTTCATGAATTACCGACACGCCTTCCACGCCGGCGGCTTTGCCGACGTCATCAAGCACATCGTGCTGGTGCGGATGCTGACCTATCTGCAGGAAAAGCCGGCCGCGTTTCGCGTCATCGACACCCATGCCGGCGCCGGCCGCTACGACCTGACAGGCGACGAGGCGCGCCGCGGCGGCGAATGGCTGACCGGCATCGCGCGCGTGCTGCAGGCGCGGTTTTCGGAAGCCGCGCTGCCGCTGATCGCCCCCTATCTCGACATCGTCCGCGCGTTCAATGCGCCGGGCAAGCTCGAGGCCTATCCGGGATCGCCGCTGATCGCGCGCGCGCTGCTCCGGCCGCAGGACCGCCTCACCGCTTGCGAGATCGAGCCCAATGCCCGCCGGCAACTGATCGACGCGCTGCGCCGCGACAGCCAGGCGCGGGTGGTCGATCTCGACGGCTGGACGGCGCTGCCGGCGTTCGTGCCGCCCAACGAGCGGCGGGGCCTCGTGCTGATCGATCCCTCGTTCGAGCAAAAGGACGAATTCGAACGGCTCGCCGGCGCCTTTGCCGACGCCTATGCCAAGTGGCCGACCGGCGGCTATCTGATCTGGTATCCGGTCAAGAGCCGCCGCGCCACCGACACGCTGGCGCGGCACGTGGCGGCCGCCGCGGCGTCCGGCAGACCGCCGGGCAAGTGCCTGCGGCTCGAATTCAGCGTCGCCCCGCAGGCCGCCGGCGGCCCCCTCGCCTCAACCGGGCTGTTGATCGTCAACCCGCCATGGACTCTGGCGGGCGAGTTGAAGACCATTTTACCCGAACTGGAAAAGCCGCTCGGTCAGGGCGGCGCCGGCCGGTTCAGGCTGGAGACGCCCAAGCCGTGACCTGCCCGGCCGGTCGGGGAAAAGTGCGAATCGCCATATAGGCAATTCCCGCAAATCCGTATTATGCTCAGCCCGTTGGGACTGGCTTTACGTTCCGCTTCCGCGAATGGTTGCGGCGGAGTGATCAAGGCCGAAACAAAATCCGGGTCGATCGAGACATCGAGCACGATCGGCCAAGGTGGCCATAGCTTCCGGCAGCGAATGTCCGGTCGGCCGTTGCGCGGGATGCGCGTAGCGGCGGAGCAATACGGGGGAGGAGTTTCCCGATGGCCATGACTGGGACAGTCAAGTTCTTCAATGGAGAACGCGGCTACGGCTTCATCAAGCCCGATGATGGCGGCCGCGATGTGTTCGTTCACATCACGGCCGTTGAGCGGGCCGGGCTGAAGGATCTGGCAGAAGGACAGCGCATTACGTTCGAGGTCGAACCGGACAAGAAGGGCAAAGGCCCCAAGGCGGTCAACCTGGTGATTTCGTCGTAACGACGCGCGCGCTGAACGCGGACTGATTTTCGGCGGCGAATGTTCCGCCGGGCAACGCATTGCCGCCCGGCGCGGGCTCACGCGCAATCCAGCATCAGGACAAAAAAATCCCGGCGGCTTTGGGCCGCCGGGAAGTGATAGAATGAAGTTTTTTGTTCTCAGAACCGAAAATTCAAGCCGGCGCGGATCAAGCCGAACCGATAGCCGTTTGAAGTACCAGTAACGACGAAGTTGCTGTCGGCCAGATCGACATAGAGGTATTCGATCTTGGTGGTCCAGTTCGGCGCAATTCCCATCTCCGCGCCGGCGCCGAGCGTCCAGCCCGCACTGGTATGGGATTCCGACATGCCGAAGGTGGTTGCACGCAGTTCGCCGAACGCAAGACCGCCGGTGCCGAAGAACATGATATTGTTGAACGCATAGCCGGCGCGGCCGCGCACCGTGCCGAACCAGGGGTTGGAAAACTTCCACGGCGCAAAGGTTTCCTCGGCGCCGGTCGCCTGGATGTCGGCCTCAAGGCCGAACACGAAGTCGCCGCTCTGCCAGTTGTAGCCGGCCTGGATGCCGCCGACGAAGCCGGACGGCTTGCTCGGATTGTTGGCGACCGAACCCCAGGCATAGCCGAGGTTAACGCCGAGATAGGGGCGGGCCCAGCTAAAGGAATCGAACCGCTGGTTGCTGGTGTAGGGGGCGCGCGATCCGTAGAGGTCGGCCGCCCGGGCGGACACGGTCCAGCCTGCGGCGATCAGCGCCAGCGCGCCCGATACGAACCTCTTCATCACGCACCCCACGCCACTGCCGTGACCAGCCGGGCGAGACACCGGCGTAGTTACGGAACTCCACTCTTTTCGCGTAGGATTTATCGAGAGTTTTAAGTTAAAGCGTTGTTAAGCCGGGTTACCGCCCGCTCATCATTCTTAACAACGGGTTACCGGCACATTCGCAGGTTGGACGCGAACGCTGGCGGTGCCGCCACTCAGCGCTTAACTTAGGGCCATGGATCACGATTCTACCGACCGTCCGGAGCCCCGGCGCAAGGCGCGGCGGGGTGTCCAGCCGGATCTGCCACCGCAGGAACTGACCGCCGACATCGACCCCGCGACAACAGCCGCGGAGGAGGACGACGAGGCGCGGCTCCCGGAGGCCACCGAGGACGCTTGCGGGGAGTCGGTCGAGCCTATCGCCGAGGGCACGCTGGCGGTCGGCCACGCCGCGATCGAGAACGCGGTGCGGCTGGCGCCGACCTCGCCCGGCGTCTACCGGATGCTCAATGCCGCCAGCGACGTGCTCTATGTCGGCAAGGCCAAGAACGTCCGCAAGCGGCTCTCCTCCTATGCCCGCGTCAACGCCCCGCTGCCGGCGCGCATCCTGCGCATGATCGCCGCGACCGTGACGGTGGAGATCGTCTCGACCGCCACCGAGACCGAAGCGCTGCTGCTGGAAGCCAATCTGATCAAGCAGTTGCGGCCGCGCTTCAACGTGCAACTGCGAGACGACAAGTCGTTTCCCTACATTCTGATCACCGGCGACCACTGGGCGCCGCAGATCCTCAAGCATCGCGGCGCGCAATCGCGCCCCGGGCGCTATTTCGGGCCGTTCGCCAATGCCGGCGCCGTCAACCGCACCATCACGGCGCTGCAGCGCGCCTTCCTGATCCGCTCCTGCACCGACGGCTTTTTCGAGAGCCGCACCCGGCCCTGCCTGCTCTACCAGATCCGCCGCTGCTCCGGCCCCTGCACGCAAGAAATCGACTTCCCCGGCTACAGCGAACTGGTGCGCGAGGCCGGCGACTTCCTGTCCGGCCGCAGCCACGCCGTGAAGCAGTTGCTTGCCGCGGAGATGGAGAAGGCGTCCAACGAGCTGGAATTCGAGACCGCGGCGCTATATCGCGACCGCCTCGCCGCGCTGTCGGCGATCCAGTCGCAGCAGGGCATCAATCCGCGCACCGTGGAAGAGGCCGACGTGTTCGCCATCCACCAGGAGGGCGGCTATTCCTGCGTGGAAGTGTTCTTCTTCCGCACCGGCCAGAACTGGGGCAACCGCGCCTATTTCCCGAAGGCCGAAAAATCGTTCACGCCGGAGGAAGTGCTGGCCTCGTTCCTCGCGCAGTTCTACGACGACAAGCCGCCGCCGAAGCTGATCCTGCTGTCGCATGAGATCGAGGAAAGCGCGCTGCTGGCGGACGCGCTGACCGTGAAGGCCGGCTTCAAGGTCGAGGTCTCGACGCCCAAGCGCGGCGAGAAGAAAGAATTGATCGCGCACGCGCTGACCAATGCGCGCGAGGCGCTCGGCCGCAAGCTCAGCGATACCGCGACCCAGAGCCGCCTGCTGCAGGGCATGGCGACCACGCTGGGACTGCCGCAGGTTCCGAAGCGGATCGAGGTCTACGACAACAGCCACATCCAGGGCGCCAACGCCGTCGGCGCGATGATCGTGGCCGGGCCGGACGGATTTATCAAGAACCAGTACCGCAAGTTCAACATCAAGTCCGAGGGACTGACGCCCGGCGACGACTACGCGATGATGCGCGAGATGCTGGAGCGGCGCTTCAAGCGGCTGCTGAAGCCGCCGGAGGGCGACGCCAACCAATCAAAACCTGCTGCCAGGGCCGACGACGATTCGTTTCCGCAATGGCCCGACCTCGTCATCATCGATGGCGGCCGCGGCCAACTCAACGCCGCGCGGGAGATCTTCGAGGGTCTCGGCCTCACCCAGGTCTCGCTGATGGCCGTCGCCAAGGGCCCCGACCGGGACGCCGGGCGAGAGACGCTGTTCATGCCGGACCGCGAGGCGATCAAGCTGGAGCCGCGCGACCCCGTGCTGTATTTCATCCAGCGGCTGCGCGACGAGGCGCATCGCTTCGTGATCGGCTCGCACCGAAAGCTGCGCAAAAAGGACATAAGGGAAGCCGGATTGCAGGAGATTCCGGGCATCGGCCCGTCACGCAAACGCGCCCTGCTGCATCACTTCGGGACGCTGAAGGAGATCGAGCGGGCCTCGATCGCGGACCTCGGCAAGGTTCCGGGCGTCAGCGCCGAGAGCGCCCGCAAGATTTTCGAGTTTTTTCATGCACAGCCGGGTTAAAGGGAATCCGGTTTCACATGGACGTCGCCTGCGACGTATGATTTAGGCCCGCACGGTTGACCTTCGCCCTCCAGCGGTATTGGTAAGACGGATGAACATTGCGACCACCAGGGGACAGACCAAGAGCATGTCCCTGCCGAATATCCTGACCTATGCGCGCATCGCCGCCATTCCGGTGGTGGTCGGCTGCATCTACTGGCAATCCATCATGGATGGCCCGCTGTGGCTGCGCTGGGTGGCGCTGGCGGTCTTTCTCGCCGCGGCGGTTACCGACTATCTCGACGGCTATTATGCGCGGATCTGGGACCAGCAATCGGCATTCGGCCGGATGCTCGATCCGATCGCCGACAAGCTGTTGGTGGCATCCTGCCTGCTGATGCTTGCGGCCGACGGCAGCATCAATCGCTGGACGCTGTGGGCGGCGTTCGTGATCCTGTGCCGCGAAATCCTGGTCTCGGGTCTGCGTGAATACCTCGCCGCGTTGCGGGTCAGCGTCCCCGTGACCAAGCTCGCGAAATGGAAGACCACCGTGCAGCTGGTGGCCATTGGCTTCCTGGTTGCCGGCGAGGCCGGCGAAGCGATACTGCCATGGACCACGCTGATCGGCATCATCCTGTTGTGGATATCGGCGCTCGTCACGATCTACACGGGCTGGGACTACTTCCGCGCCGGCATCCACCACCTCATCGAGGAGGATGAGGCATGAGGGTCAAATATTTCGCCTGGGTGCGCGAACGGGTCGGCCTTGCCGAGGAAACCGTCGAGCCGCCGGCGGAGGTACGCACGGTGGGCGATCTGATCGGCTGGCTGTCCAGCCGCGGCGACGGCTACGCCTACGCGTTCGAAAAGCCGAAAGTGATCCGCGCTGCGATCGACCACGCGCATGTCAAGCCGGATGCCGCGATCGCCGGCGCGCGCGAGATCGCGTTCTTCCCGCCGATGACCGGCGGCTGAACCAGCCCATGTCCGTCGCTGCGACCATCAGAATCCAGCCAGCCGACTTCGACGTCGCGCGGGAGATCGCGGCGCTGAGCAAGGATCGCACCGATGTGGGCGCGGTCGTTACCTTCAGCGGCATCTGCCGCGGCAGCGAGAACGGCGAACCGATCGCCGCGCTGACGCTGGAGCATTACCCCGGCATGGCCGAGGCCGAGATCGGGCGTCACGCCGACGAGGCGCTGGCGCGCTGGCCGTTGACGGGCCTCACGATCATTCACCGCTTCGGCCGCATCGCGCCGGGCGAGAACATCGTGCTGGTCGTGACCGCATCGTCGCACCGCCAGGCCGCGTTCGAGGCGGCGGAGTTCCTGATGGACTACCTCAAGACCAGCGCGCCGTTCTGGAAGCGCGAGGAAAGCGCAAAAGGCACGAGCTGGATCGAGGCGCGCGACCATGACGATGCCGCCGCCGCGCGCTGGACAAAACCCTGATGGCCAGACTCACCACGCCGGCGGCGAAGCGCGGCCCGAAAGTTGCGAAACTTCCGAAAATCGGCGCGGGCGAATTGCTGACGCTGCTCGACTTCGTGCGCTATGCCACGAGCCGCTTCGTCGAAGCCCAACTGGTGTTCGCGCACGGCACCACCGATCCGGTCGCCGAAGCCGCCTTCCTCGTTTGCGAGGCGCTGCATCTGCATCCCGACCAGTTCGAGAGCTTTGCGACCGCGCGGGTCACGGCGGCCGAGGGCAGAAAGATCCTCGACCTGGTCGCGCGCCGCGTCACGACGCGCAAACCCGCGGCCTATCTCGTCAACAAGATCTACATGCGCGGCCTGCCGTTCTATGTCGACGAGCGCACCATCGTGCCGCGCTCGTTCATCGGCGAATTGCTTGAAGATCATTTCGGCGGCGGCGAGGACGGGGATGCCGGCTCCCTGATCTCGGACCCGGACGCGGTCGAGAGCGTGCTCGACCTCTGCACCGGCTCGGGCTGCCTTGCCATTCTGGCGGCGCGGAATTTTCCCAACGCCCAAATCGACGCGGTGGATATTTCAAGGGATGCGCTGGAAGTCGCCGCACGTAACGTACGGGACTACGGGCTGGAGCACCGGCTCACGCTGCACCGTGGCGACCTGTTCCAGCCGCTCGGCGGCAAGCGCTACGACCTGATCATCTCGAACCCGCCCTATGTCGACGCCGAAGGCATGGCCGGCCTGCCCCGCGAGTGCCGCGCCGAACCCAAGCTGGCCTTCGACGGCGGGGCCGACGGGCTCGACATCGTCCGGCGCATCCTCGAGGAGGCGCAGGCGCACCTGACGCCGCAGGGCGGGCTGCTCTGTGAAATCGGCCGCTGCCGCCCGCAACTCGAGGACGCCTATCCGCATCTGCCGCTGCTCTGGCTCGACACCGCGGATTCCGAGGGCGAAGTGTTCTGGATCGCTGCCGCGGACCTCTGATTCGGCAATTTGCGCGGAAATATCACCGCCTGTCGGCGTTCCCGTTACGGGACGAAAATGATAGTGTTGCAGCAACCGCCGCCCAAAACCGCAAAGAGGCCGCCCATGCTGGACAAAAGCCCCCGCCCCGCCAGTGTCAACGTTCCGAACGATCTCGCCGCGCACTGGATGCCGTTCACCGCGAACCGCGCCTTCAAGAAAAACCCGCGCCTGCTGGCCGGCGCCAAGGACATGCACTACTTCACCGTCGACGGCCGCAAGATCATCGACGGTGCCTCCGGCATGTGGTGCACCAATGCCGGCCATGGCCGCACCGAGATTGCATCCGCCATCGCGAAGCAGGCGGAGGCGCTGGACTATGCGCCGCCGTTCCAGTTCGGAATCCCGCAGGCCTTTGAACTCGCCAGCCGCATCGCGGAACTGGCGCCTGATGGCCTCGACCACGTCTTTTTCTGCAACTCCGGCTCGGAAGCCGCTGATACAGCGCTGAAAATCGCGCTGGCCTATCACCAGATCAACGGTCAGGGCAGCCGCATCCGCCTGATCGGCCGCGAGCGCGGCTATCATGGCGTCGGCTTCGGCGGCACGTCGGTGGGCGGCATCGTCGGCAACCGGAAAATGTTCGGCTCGCTCCTGACCGGCGTCGATCACCTGCCGGCGACCTATGACCGCGACAAGCAGGCGTTCAGCAAGGGCGAGCCGGAATATGGCGCGCATTTCGCCGACGAGCTCGAGCGCCTCGTCAATCTGCACGGCGCCAACACCATTGCCGCCGTGATCGTCGAGCCGATGGCCGGATCGACCGGCGTGATCCCGGCGCCGAAAAACTACCTGAAGCGGCTGCGCGAGATCACCCAGAAGCACGGCATCCTCCTGATCTTCGACGAGGTCATCACCGGCTATGGCCGGCTCGGTTTCGCCTTTGCCGCCGAACGTTACGGCGTGACGCCGGACATGCTGACCTTCGCCAAGGGCATCACCAACGGCGCCGCCCCGATGGGCGGGGTGCTGGTGCGCGACACCATCCATGACGCCTTCATGAGCGGTCCGGAACATGTGGTCGAACTGACCCATGGCTACACCTATTCGGCGCATCCGCTCGCTTGCGCGGCGGGCCTCGCCACGCTCGACATCTACCGCGACGAAAAACTGTTCGAGCGCGCCAACAAGCTCGAGCCGACATTCGCCGACGCCGTCATGTCGCTGCGCAACGAACCCGGCGTTGTCGACATCCGCACCGTCGGCCTGACCGCCGGCATCGACCTCGCGGCGGCGGCGGATGCGCCCGGCAAGCGTGGTTTCGCCGGGCTCAACAGCGCCTTCCACGATCACGACCTGATGGTTCGGGTGGCGGGCGACACGCTGGTGTTGACCCCGCCCTTGATCATCACCGAGGACCAGATCGGCGAGATCATCGAGAAGGTCACCAGGGTGATCCGCGCCACCGCGTAGGCCTGGCAGGAACCTTCGAAACCAGCCGGCGTTCATCCAGTGACGGAGGCAATCGTGCCTCCATCGCTGGAGTACGAACGATGCTTGCGCCCTCGGGAAGCCTGCTGCGCGCCGCGATCGGACTGAAGCTCAACCAGATCAAGATCGCGACGCGGTCTTATCTGCGCGACCGGACGCAGCAAGCGACCGGGACCGCGACGTCCTATGCGGTCGCCGCCGGGTTGTTTGCCGCGGCCGGCATATTTGCTCTTGCCGCCTGCTTCGTCGGCACCATCGCGCTGTATCGCTGGATCGCCATCCAGTACGGACAGTTTTGGGCCTTCGGAGCGATCGGCGCCTTGCTCGTGACTCTGGCCGCCATCTGTGCCGGCGTCGCCGCAGCGAGGCTGAACCGGCCGCCGCCGGATTTCCCCTCCCTCACCAGCCGGCTTCGCGTCGCAATCAAGTCCAATCCGCTTGGGCGCAACCAGACCGAGACCGCGCGGGACACCGCAGCCTCGGTCCTGCTGACCCCTTCGGTGCCGCCAGCCGGCACGCGAACATCCGCTCACGCGGCTCGTCTGGGGCGGACGAGCAGCAACAGACGCGTTCAGGCGGCCGGGCTGATCGTGATGGCAACGCTATTTGGCCTGGCAGCCGCGCGAAGGCGAGCAGAGGCCCGACAGCCGGTGGCCTGATGCCCCGTGCCCGCCCCGAGGACAATCTGCTTTTGATGGCGGCCACCGCCATCCTGATCCTGGCAACGCAGCGTTTTTTTCGGGCCGGCGAATACGCGCAGACGGTAGATGCGTCGCCCGTGCCCACCGGCACCCTGCCGCGGGAGAAAGCTGCCGACGGTCCGCCCGCAGTACCACCAGCGAGTTGGAAAACGATCCTGTGGCGCCTTTATGAGCGTTCCAACGATGACCGCTTGCCGGCAACCGCCGGCGGCGTGGTTTTCTTCGGGCTGCTGGCCGTGTTTCCGGCGGTGACGGCGCTGGTCTCGTCCTACGGACTGTTCGCCGATCCCGCCACCATCGGCTCCAACCTGCAAACGCTGGCGCTCATGCTGCCTGACGGCTCGTTCCAGATTGTGCAGGACCAGATCGCGCGCGTGCTGGCAAAGGGGCAGGCCGAACTTGGCGGCACATTCCTGTTCGGCCTGGCGCTGGCCCTCTGGAGCGCCAATGCCGGGATCAAGGCGATCATCGACGCGCTCAATGTCGCTTATGAAGTGCGCGAGACCCGCAGCTTCATCCGGTTCAATCTGCTGTCGCTCGCGTTGACAGCCGGCGGGATCTTGGCGTTGCTTCTGATGGTAGGCGCCGTTGTCGCGTTTCCGCTGGCTTTTGATCGCATCGGCCTCGGGCCGGAAGGCGCCTTCATCCTTGGCCTGGCCCGCTGGCCGCTGCTGTTCGCCGTCCTTGTGACCGCATTGAGCGTACTTTACCGGTTCGGACCGGACAGGCCTGCGGCGCGGTGGGAGTGGATGGCGGGCGGCACGCTCGCCGCGGCGGCACTCTGGATCGCTGGCTCGGCCGCGTTATCCTGGTATCTGTCGAATTTCGGCGATTACAACGCGACCTATGGCTCGCTTGGCGCCGCGATCGGCCTGATGATGTGGATGTGGATGTCGGCCACGATCGTACTGTTCGGAGCCGAGCTCAATTGTGAATTGAACGGCAGGCAGCGTCAGACCATGTGAAGCCGCATCGTTCAGTTCCGGCCGTGTCAAAAGAACACTAGCTCTCCGAATCAACATCGATGATAAGGTTGTCTGCGCTCGGGGAGCGCAAGGCGGATCAGGCTTGAAACGTCCGTGGTTTCCCGGGCGAGTATCGTTCGGACCTGAGGACGTAGCGCGCGACATGATTCGCATCTCGACGATCTTCATCGCCATCTGCATGGTGCTGGTTGCTGCCTCCCTCGGCCTCGTCATGCACGCCGTAGCCGGGTTCAACGGCACCGAATCCGCGATCGTGGCGCTGACCGCGCTGACCTTTCTGATCCTCTACAACGCCGTGTCGATGCGGCTGCGCGACCGCTCCGACGTCGGCGGCCAGATCGCCGATCTGTCCCGCGGCACCGCCGACCTTGCCCGCCAGGTCGCCGAATTCGGCCGCCGGCTGGCCGCGATCGAGGGCCGGATGGCGTCCGCGAATTCCACCAATTCCGATCGCATCCAGGCCGTGCTCGGCGAGATCAACGAGCTCGGCGGACTGGTCAAGCAACTCGCTGTGTCGGTGGCGAGCCACGAGGATCTGCTGGCCAACGCTGCGGCCGCGCCCCCCGCGGCGCCGGTCAGGCCGCATCCTGGACCTGCAGAATATCCGGCGATGGCGCCGGGACCGACGCCGCCTCCCCCCAGGCCCGCGCCGGTCGCCGCGATCAAGCCGAACCCGCCGGCGGCGGCCGAAGCCGCTGCGCCTTCGCGCAGCCAGCCGCAGCTGTTGGCCGCGGTGAAGAAAGCCGTCGAGGAAAGCCGCATCGACATCTACCTGCAGCCGCTGGTCACGCTGCCGCAGCGCAAGGTGCGCTTCTACGAGGCGGTGACCCGGCTGCGCGACGACAACGACCAGATGCTCTCGGCCGACGAGTTCATCGCCGTGGCCGAGGCCGGCGGGCTGATCGGCAAGATCGATCACATGGTGATGCTGCGCTGTGTCCAGGTGCTGCGCCGCCTGATGGTGCGCAACAAGGACGTCGGCGTGTTCTGCAACGTCTCGGCTGCGACACTCGGCAATCCCACGAATTTCTCGCAATGCCTCGACTTTCTCGAGGCCAATCGCGCGCTGGCCCCCTCGCTCGTGCTCGAGTTCAAGCAGGCGACGTTCCGTCAGCTCGGCCCGATCGAGATCGAGAACCTCGCCGCGTTGTCGCAGCGTGGATACCGCTTCTCGATCGATCACGTCACCGATCTGCGGATCGAGCCGCGTGACCTCGCCGACCGCGGCGTCCGATTCATCAAGGTGCCGGCGTCGTTGCTGCTGGACCCCAAGCAGACCTCGACCGCGGACATTCACCCGTCCGACCTCTCCGACCTGCTCGGTCGCTTCGGCATCGACCTGATCGCCGAAAGGATCGAGGGCGAGCGGGCGGTGGTGGACCTGCTCGACTACGACGTCAGGTTTGGCCAGGGTTTTCTGTTCGCGCCGCCGCGGCCGTTGCGGCCCGAGGGGGCATCTGCTACCGGCGGGGCCACGTCAACCAAGGACTCCGGCACTCCCAATGTCTCCAGCAATACCGTTCCCATGGCAGGCCCTGCCGCCGAGCCCCCGATGCGGGCGACCGGCAATGCCGCACTGGCGCGCCGCGCCGTGGGACCGGGCTGACAGGCTAGCCCACCCATGACTTCCCTGCATTTCGTGGAGCGGCTGAGCGAGCTGGTGGACGGCGTGGAGGTCATCCTCTCCGACATCTGGGGCGTGGTGCATAACGGGCTGGAATCGTTTCCGGAGGCCTGCGAAGCGCTGCATACCTACCGCCAGCGCGGCGGCACCGTGGTCCTGATCACCAACGCGCCGCGGCCGGCCGATTCCGTGCAGCGCCAGCTGCGCAAGCTCGGCGTCGCCGACGACACCTATGACGCCATCGTTTCTTCCGGCGACCTCACGCGGCGCTTCGTTGCCGACCATCCCGGCAAGAAGATGTTCTGGATCGGTCCGGAACGCGACTCGTCGATCCATCGCGGGCTCGACGCCGTGATGGCGCCGCTCGGACAGGCCGATTACATCATCTGCACCGGCCTGTTCGACGACGAAACGGAATCGGCGGAAGACTACCGCACCATGATGCTGCAGGCGCGGGAGCACAAATTGCCGCTGATCTGCGCCAATCCCGACATCGTGGTCGAACGCGGCGACCGCCTGATCTATTGCGCGGGCGCGATCGCCGAGCTCTACCGCGAACTTGGCGGCGAGGTCATCTTCTACGGCAAGCCGCACCGGCCGATCTACGAGCGCGCCATGGCGCTCGCCGCCGAGCGGCGCGGCAAGCCGACCTCGCTCGGCCGCGTGCTGGCGATCGGCGACTCGGTGCGGACCGACCTCACCGGCGCGCTCGGCTTCGGGATCGACTGCCTGTTTCTCACCCGCGGCATCCATTCCGAGCAGTTCGAGGGCATCGACCAGCTCGATCCGGGGTCGGTGAAGGAGTTGTTCGGCCATCCGCCCCGCGCGCTGATGCGCGAGTTGAGATGGTAGTCGGCTAGGTGGGCTGCCACTACACAATCCGTCATGGCCGGGCCCTGTCCCGGTCATCCACGTACTTCAAGATCGGCACCAAGAACGGGGATGCCCGGGACAAGCCCGGGCATGACGGAAATTCTGCTGATGAAGTGGAGTTTTTCGCGGCGTTTACGCCGTTGCCATGTCCGGGAAGACCGCCTCGATCTTGGTCTTCAGTGTCGCCGCGTTGAACGGCTTGACGATGTAATTGTTCACGCCGGCCTTCTTGGCGGCGATCACGTTCTCGGTCTTGGATTCGGCCGTGATCATGATAAAGGGCGTAGTGGCCAGGTTGGGATCGGCGCGGACTTCCTTGAGCAGTTCGTAGCCGGTCATCGGCTCCATGTTCCAGTCGGAGATCACGAGACCGTATTTCTTGCCGCGCATCTTGTTCAGCGCCTCCGAACCGTCGCTGGCATCGTCGATATTGTCGAAGCCGAGCTGCTTCAGAAGATTTCGGATGATGCGGATCATGGTGCTGTAGT
>CAZSRR010000043.1:0-55467 GCA_964609175.1 uncultured Bradyrhizobium sp. | reverse complement strand
GGGTCAGCGCGCCGATCAGGCCTTCGGCCGCGACGCGGCCGGCCTTCTTGGCGGCCTTCGACAGGCCCTTCTTGCGCAGCCAGTCCTGCGCGGCCGTCATGTCGCCGGCGGTTTCGGTCAGCGCCGCCTTGCAGTCCATCATGCCCGCGCCGGTCGACTCGCGCAGTTCCTTGACCATCGCCGCAGAGATCGTTGCCATTGTCGAATACCCTTCTTGCCTGTGAGCTTTCAAGCGCGGCGCGCAATTTGCGCCGTGCCGTCTCGAGCTCCAGGGAATGTCGTAATCTGGGGATCAGAACCGGTGGCCGGAAGACCCGGCCACGCGGCTTACCAATTATTCCGCTTCCGCGGTCAGCGTCTTGGCCTGGGCGACCCAGGCGTCGGCGCGGCTTGGAAGGCCGACCTCTTCACCGATCTTGTGGGCAGTATCGTGGTCGAGTTCGGCGAGCTGCCAGTAGTGGAAGATGCCGAGATCGTTCAGTTTCTTCTCGATCGCACCCGAGACGCCGGTGAGCTTCTTGAGGTTGTCGGCGGTGCCGCGCGGACCGGCCAGACCCTGGAAGCCGGCCGGCGGCGCATCAGCCGGAAGTTCTTCGCGGGCCGGCTGGGCCGAGGCGCCGATGTCGATGCCGGAATCGCCCTGGGCGCGCGAGATGCCGTCGATGGCGGCGCGGGCCACCAGGTCGCAATACAGCGAGATGGCGCGGCCGGCGTCGTCATTGCCCGGCACCACATAGGTGATGCCCTTGGGGTCCGAATTGGTATCGACGATCGCAGCGACCGGAATGTTGAGCCGCTGCGCCTCCTGGATCGCGATGTCTTCCTTGTTGGTGTCGATCACGAAGATCATGTCGGGAAGACCGCCCATGTCCTTGATGCCACCGAGCGAACGGTCGAGCTTGTCGCGCTCGCGCTGCAGCGTCAGCCGCTCCTTCTTGGTGTAGGAGTTGGCCTCGCCCGAGGACAGCACGTCATCGAGGTGACGCAGGCGCTTGATCGAGCCGGAGATCGTCTTCCAGTTGGTCAGCGTGCCGCCGAGCCAGCGCGAATTGACGAAATACTGCGCCGACCGCTTCGCCGCTTCGGCGACGCCGTCCTGCGCCTGCCGCTTGGTGCCGACGAACAGGATGCGGCCGCCCTTGGCGACGGTATCGGACACCGCCTTCAGCGCATTGTGCAAGAGCGGCACGGTCTGCGCGAGGTCGATGATGTGGATGTTGTTGCGGGCACCGAAGATGTAATCCGCCATCTTCGGATTCCAGCGGTGCGATTGGTGACCAAAATGCACGCCAGCTTCGAGAAGCTGACGCATGGAAAAGTCGGGTAGCGCCATAGGGATAGTTCTCCGGTTGGTTCCTCCGGAAACGTGTGAGCAAACGAGCCGACGGGCCCGGTTGCCACCGGACGGCCTTTGAGAGCCATGTTTCCGTGTGAGATGGCGCGCTGTATAGCCGGATTCCAGCCAGAAGCAAGGAAATACGGCCGATTTTTCGGCCTTTCAGCCCGGTGATTTAACGCCCGAACCGGCCGGATCCCCATGGATCCGGCCCGTCAGGCAATCAGCAGCGCGCGCCCGGCGGGCACACTCTGCCCGCTGGCGCCGCGCGCGGCGGTGGCGCGGCCATTCGGGGCGGCGGGGCTGCCATCCGCGGCGGCGGCGGCGGTGCCATGCGTACCGGCGCCGGTGCGGCCATGCGCGGCGGAGGGGCCGCCATCCGGGGAGGCGGAGCGGCCATTCTGGGCGGCGGCGACGGTGCAGCCATCCGCGGCGACGGCGCGGCCATCCGCGGAGGCGGCGCTGCCATGCGGGGTGGTGGAGCCGGGGCGATCCGGGCGGCGGGCGGCGGCGTCCTTGCCAAATTCACCGCGGAAGACGGCGGGGCTCGGCGCAGTTCGGGCTGCGGTCTTGGCGCAATGGCCGCGGAAGGCTTTGCCGCCGGTCCGGATGGCGGGGTTGCGATCCTCGGCTGGCCGGGCGGACCGCTGGGCGCACCGGGCGCAGGCCGCACGCCGGGACCACCCGGCGGCGGACCGCCCGGCGCAAGCCTCGCGCGGGGATTGACGGCGCCCGGCGGCGGCACGGCCGCGCTCGGCGGTGACGGCGGCGCGCCGCGGGCACCTGGCACCGGCAGCGCATTGGGCCTTGGCGACCCCGGATTCTGAGGCAGGCCCGCCGGCGCGTTGACCTGAAGCGGCGCATTCGGCCGGCCGGCCGGTCCTGGTCCGCCGGGCAAGCCGGTCCTGACGGCTGGGCTGATCGATGCGCTCGGCGGCACCGGCGCCTTGCCCTGCTGGATCAAATTGGCCCGCTGCGCCACCGCGGGCGGCAGCGACGGCGTCGCGGCGCCCCGGTCCGGCCCCACCGGCGGCGCTCCCGGACGCCCGCCCGGCGGCCTGCCGCCGGGTCCTCCTGCCAAAGGAGGCCCGCCCTCCGGCCGCCGGTTGATGACGTTGGCGATCGCCGCGCGGTTGTGGATGTTGGCGAAGATGATGTTGTTCGGCGGCGGCGCGACATAGCGCGGCGGCCGGCAGTAGACCGGGATCGGCACGAAATACGGCTGCGGCAGGATGAACAGCCCGACCGGCGGCGGCGGCGGCTCCAGGATCACGAAATCGTCCGGCGGCGGCGGCAGGTAATAGATCGGCGCGGGCGGCGGCGGCACGAAATCGAATTCGGGATCGCCGAACGCCAGCACCGGCCGGTCGATATAGATAAGCTCCTCCGGCGGCGGCGGCGGTACATCGTAATCGATCACGTCGAAGCTCGGCGGCGGCTCCGCCGGCGCGGTGAGCATCGCAAGCCGGCGGCGCGCATCGGCGGCGTGCGGCCCGCGCGGATAGCGCTTCAGATAGGACCAATAGGCGTTCGGCGTGTCGGCGCGGTAGGTGCGCCGCCAGGTGATCGCCTCGCGCCGCGCCGCCGCGAGCGCCCTCACCCGCTTGGCCATCGGGTCGTCCGGATAGGCGGCGAGAAATTCCTCATAGGCCGGCAGCGTGTCGCGCTCCAGCGCGGCGGCATAGGCATCCCGCGCACCGAGTTCGCGGATCGGCCGCGACCGGGCGGCGGCGGCCTGATCGGCGGCCGGTGCTGCCGGCGCATCCGGCTCGCGCTCGAAGAAGGTGAAGGCCGCATCGACCTTCTGGCTGTCCCACGGCACCTGTGCGCCCTTGCTCGTCTCGTTGACGCGCAGCCGCACGCGGTTGAACACCTCAGTGAGCGGCAAACCTCCGGTGCGGATCATTTCGGCCAGCGACTGGGCGTAGACGCCGTACGGCCCCTGCTCGACCGGGGCGATCGTTCCGGGCGCGGCGTTGAAGGCGATCAGCATGTGCGGTTCCGCCTCGACCAGCGCGAGGCCGCTGGCGATCTGTCCCTCCACGAAAGGCTGCTGCCGCGCCGCATCCAGAACGACGATGCCGGCCTTCAGCGGCAGCGAGGAGAGCTGACGGATGTAGTCGCCGGTGCGCAGCGCCTCGACCGGGACGTCGGTATCGCGGTTGATCGTGGAATCGACCGGCACGAAGTAATTGTCGCCGGCCAGTTGCAGCCCGTAGCCGGCCAAATAGACCATCGCAACCGTATCCGGCCCCGAGCTTTCGGCCTTGTTGATGAAGTCGCGAAAACTCTTGCGCAGGGTGTCGCCATCGAGGTCGCGGGCGCCGATCACGTCGAAACCGGCGGCCTGCAAGGTCTGCGCGATCAGGCCGGCGTCGTTGGCCGCCGTCGCCAGCGGCGATTTCGCATAGGCGCCGTTGCCGACCACCAGCGCGATACGCTTCTCGGTCGCCTGCGCGGCGGCGCGGTCCCAATGTCCCGCAAGTCCCGATATCGCCACCAGACAAACCGAGAGGATCGAAAAATCTTTTAGAAAACGCATGGAAATCACCCTGTCGCCGCGCCCCTCGCATGGAGCGCGCGTCGAGCTGAACGTTTCTTGAACAAATGCGCTCGCAACAAGGCATGGGCCGCCGCCGCCCCGATTTCGCCTCGAAAATCAATGTTCCGCGGAAATGGCGCGCACGTGCATCGCATGCGCATAAGAACTGCGAAAAACAACCCCATGCAAAGTGGAGCGGAACCCGGCTCGACCGGCCGCTTACCGGGCCGGATCGCCCGGCCTGGCGCGCACGCGATCGCTGTCGAGCCTCGTTTTGAGATTGGCGATCTCGCCGAAGAATGCGTTCGGTTCGGTGAGCGGGACCGCGCGCAGCACCGGCGGCAGCAGCTGGTGCGTCGTGTATTGCCGCCCGTCATCGGAAAAGGCTTCCGAGCGCAGCAAGGTCTGGAACGCTATCGTCACGACAAACAGCGCGGCGACAATGGCAGCCTTCAACTTCAGACGGGTTCGGCCCACCTCGCGCAAGTGCAGGAAGCAGACCACCGCCAGGATCGACCACGAGGCAACGTATTGATACGTGCTGGCTGGCGACCAGTTCCAGGCAAACGCAAGCAGGCTGGCCACCTCGCCGTAGAGCGAGAATGCAAGACCGCCCGCCAGCGCGATCAGCAGGTTGCGCAGCAGCTGCGAACTGCCGGAAAATATTCGCGACAGCAGCGCCCATGCGCCGGCCCACACCAGCAACATGGCGGCGATCCCAAGCAGCGGCGCGAGATAGCCCGAGGCCCGCAGTTCGCCCGTCTCAGCAAGCCAGATCTGAAGCGCGATGAATCCCAGCAGCGAGGCGCCGAGTGCCGCCACGACCGGCAGGGTCCCCCACTCCGGCGCGGCCAGGCGTTCGCGCTCGACCTCGTGGTTGACATCGCGAATGCGCAGATGGGTTTTTCCGATGCGAATGGGATGCTTGCCGTCGACGACGATGCGCGCGAGCCGCTGGCGGCCGCCGTCGAGAAACGTGCCGTTGGCGCTGCCGAGATCCTCGGCGACGAGTTGCCCGGCCTCGTCGTGAAACACCCGCAGGTGCCGCGCGGCGACATAGGGGTCGTCGATGATGACGTCGTTGTCATAGCCGCGGCCGATGCGCACCTCCGAAGCCGGGATGCGGAAGCGCGCGGCAACATCGCGCTGACGCGACAGAACCTCTACCCAGATCATTTGCTGAACTGCACCGATTGAAGGAAGCGCTTGCCCAGCGCCACGGCATCGTCATAGGCCACCGCCTGAAGGCTCAATCGCGAGACCAGCGCCGCACGGCCCTGGTCCTGGGTCACGGCGATCAGGGATACGTCGTAGAGCCCCTCGAATTCACGATAGGCCTGCGCACACCAGACGACCCGAAGCGGCGGCTGGTCCGAGACCACAGCGGCGCCGACGAAATCCTCGTGGCAGCGTTGCGGCGTATACCACTTGCGGAAAGGACCGCCGCCGACGAGCCGCGGCCGACTCATCCTGGTCAGAAGGTTTGCAAGCTGGAACTGGTTGAGATCGGTGGCCTTGACATAGGAATGATCGATCTGGATCGCACCCGTGTTCAGATCGGAAGCGACATACATCGCGGTATCGGCCTTGCAGTTGATCGAATTGATGCTGGCGCGCGGCTTCGGCGTCGCTCCCGCGTTGGTATTCGCCCAGCAATTGAACCAGGGCGCAACCGTCTCGGGCGCCAGATAGGGCCCGAGCGCGGCCGAACGAAACCCTTTCTCGGCGAACGACCGATAGAGCCCCGACTGCCATGCCGCGAGTTGCCGGCCGATCTCGGCCCGCAGATCCGAAGGACTCTTCTGGTCGCGCACCCGCTGCAACAGCGCGGCCGCGTAGCGCGCCGGCACCAGAAAGCTGACGAGTTGACCGCCCCTGCGGGTGGCGACGTTGACACCGACGACATGACCCTCGGCTGAAACGGTCGGGCCACCGCTCATGCCCGGATTGAGCGCGCCGCTGAAATGCACACGATCGTTGTAGGTGCGGTCCACCAGGCCGTTATAGGTGCCTTCGATGATCGTGAAGCCGAGATCGAGCGGGTTGCCCATGGAATAGAGCCGCTCGCCCTTGGGCGGCGTGCCTTCGAGTGCCGCATCGTCGAAAGTGAAGAACGGAGCGTCTTGCCGGGCAAGGCGAACGACAGCGAGATCGTTCGGCATGTCGACGTCCACCACGCTCAGTTCGCCGCGCCCGCCGTCGGGCGTCGCATATTCGAGCCGGTAGGTTTTCGGCTCGAGCACGGCCTGCGAAATCACGTGGTAGTTGGTGATCGCCAGCCCGTCGGCGGACACGAGGAAGCCAGAGCCGATCGAGGCCTGCTGTCCGGCATCGGCAACCAGCGTTCGGACCTGCAGCAGTCGCGGCGGCGCCGCGGCGTAAATGCTTTCTGCGATCGACGAGGCGCCATGCGCGGTGCCGCCGCCGAGCGCCAGCAGCAGCAACCAGGTCAGCGCGCGCGCCGCCCTGACGATCGAAACAGCCACGGTGTCCCCCTGTGCCACGCCCGCATGCCAATGACGCGTTTGCCGTTTAGCCAAAACACCGCGGGGTTGCAATCGTATCGCCGGGCGCCCGGCAAAGCTTCTGCACGATCGGGCCGGCCTCGCGGATCGGCGCTTCGGCACGGGCGCCCTCGCAGACCTGCCTATCTTTTCCGCGATCGGAATTCCAACTATACCAGCCGTCAGTCGATTGCCGTCCGCGGCGGTCTCATCGTTCGATGCGAGGATGTCAGAGATGCAATACCGCTCATCCTGGATGACCGACGAACTCGAATTGTTTCGCGACCAGTTCCGGAAATTCCTCGCCAAGGATCTGGCGCCGCACGCCGAAAAATGGCGCGGGCAAAAAATGGTCGATCGTTTCGCGTGGCGCGCGCTGGGCGAAATGGGCGCGTTGCTGCCGAGCGTGCCGGAAGCCTATGGCGGCCTCGGCGCAACCTTCGCCTACGACGCCGCCGTGCTCGAGGACATCGAAACCGTGGTGCCGGAGGTGACGACCGGCGTCTCCGTGCACAGCGCCATCGTCGCGCATTACATCCTTAATTACGGGTCCGAGGAGCAGAAGCAGCGCTGGCTGCCGAAGATGGCGAGCGGCGAGTTCGTCGGCGCCATCGCAATGACCGAACCCGGCACCGGCTCCGACCTGCAGGGCGTGCGCACCACCGCGCGCAAGGAGGGCAACAACTACGTCATCAACGGCCAGAAGACGTTCATCACCAACGGCCAGGCCGCCGACCTCATCATCGTGGTGGCGCGCACCGGCGGCCCCGGCGCCAAGGGCCTCTCGCTGATCGTGCTGGAGACCGAAGGCAACGAGGGCTTCCGCCGCGGCCGCAACCTCGACAAGATCGGCCTCAACGCCTCGGACACGTCGGAACTGTTTTTCGACAACGCCGTCGTGCCGCCGGAAAACCTGCTCGGTGCCGAAGAAGGCAACGGCTTCGTGCAGCTGATGCAGCAATTGCCGCAGGAGCGGCTCGCGCTCGCCGTCGGCGCGGTGGCCTCGATGGAGCGCGCCGTCAAGCTGACCGCCGACTACACCAAAGAGCGCCAGGCGTTCGGCAAGCCGATCATCGAATTCCAGAACACCGCCTTCAAGCTCGCCGAGCGCAAGACCGAGGCGATGATCGGACGCGTGTTCGTCGACTGGTGCATCGAACGCCTGGTCGCCGGCGAACTCGATACGGTGACGGCGTCGATGGCGAAATACTGGTGTTCGCAGAAGCAGGTCGAGACGGCGGACGAATGCCTGCAACTCCACGGCGGCTACGGCTACATGGAGGAGTACCCGATCTCGCGGATGTTCGTCGACGCGCGCATCCAGAAGATCTACGGCGGCACCAACGAGATCATGAAGCTGTTGATCGCGCGCTCGCTGTAGCGCGTTCCCGGCGGAAGCTCGCGGACTTGATTCCGGGTGTTCGATCAATTGGAACGCCTGTCCAGTTTTCACGCACTGATCGCCCCCGTATTTGTACTGTTTGGATAACAGGCGTTTTTCGTTTGCCGATATGTGCAAATCGCGCGACCACTACCCCGCATTGTGCGCTGGGGAGCTACCATGTCCGAAGCTGAGAAAACGAAAACCGAGAAGCCAGAAACCAATCCGACCAATGATGCGCATTTGTCGGCTCCGCCTCGGAAGGAAAAAATCGTCGAGCCGGTTGCGTCGCGGGCGGCACACTACAGCTAGGACGCGGGACACAGGCCAAGCTCATGCAAGGCCAGGTTTGGCGATGACGGCGACCTTGTCGTCCGGCATGCGGCTTGCCTCGGCCTGCGCCTCGGATGATCGGACATCCTGCCACGTTTGCGCCGCCACAGCGCCGGGCTTGAGCCCGCTTCGGCTCACTAGCTGGACTCACGGCGCGTCTCCGGCCTTTCCGCTATGCCCGCGATAGCAGACGTTGCCCTTCGTGCTCGTCACGTCGGAAATGGGCCAATAGGCGACAACCAACGCTTTCGTTTGGCCCTAGCGCCTCACGAGCCGCCGAGCCGGCAGCTCATCGTCTAACTGCTCACGTACCGAGTGATCACCTTAAGACAGCAGCGCAAGCATTGCTGATACAGACGAATTGCGATGGCCAAGTCAATCGGAATAGAACTTCAAAATTGCAGCGACAACCGTAGCTACCGGAGCCGCGACCGCGCCGATAGCCTTTGCAGCTTTTCCCATCCGATCTAGAAAGCTGCGGCATACTTCACGCCTCGGCTCTGGGCCCGTTGCTTCCTTCACCACGTCGTCGGCATCTCGCGCGAGTGATTTCGCATCTGTTTCAGGAATGTTTGGCCCCAATTCCGCAACAGCTCTCACCAATTGAGACAACAGTGCCTTGGTTTGATCGTCCTCCTTCGATGAGACAATCGCGTTGAAGCTGCCCTGGATCGTATCTGCAATTGTGATTGGGGCACTTATCTGATTATTGTTTCCTATCTTCACCGTCTTCATGATCGTCATACTGTGAACCTCCATATTGATTGAGTTGGTGCGCTCTATCGCCATTGCGACGCGTTCTGCTACCCACTCGTCAGCGACAGAGATGACGATTCGATTCGCGTCTGCGACGTTTATCGTCCCTCTCATAATCTTCATCAAACCGAATACCGCTCCCGGAAACCGAGACGATTGCTCATCAAAGTCGGCTACGACAGCTCCGGTGTACATGCCGCGAATGTATTCTTCATCCATCCAGTCGACTGCATTCCGTAGAGACGATTTGCTGTCGCTGTAGAACGAGGCATACGTTGCGTACAAACGATCCTTACCCTCGAAGTTACTTTTGAAACCGACAGCAGCGCAGATTAGGCAAGATTCTTTTTGGCGTCGCCTGAACAGCCCCAGTGGCTTGCGAACTATTTGGTCCACTTCCAAATATAGCTGTGGAACTCCGGTTGCAAAATCGACGGCGTCAAGTTTCCGAGCAAATCTTAGCTGACCAATTAGTCGTTCACAGCGGAGGCCGCCAGAGGCGACGTCTTCAATGACGTCTTGATAAAGCTTATCATTCAATGAGACAATCAAACCCTCGTGCGTAACATTGGAGGACGTCGCGCCAAGCAGCCAGCACTCTCCGTTGTACAGTTTAACCGGCTGTAATCGCACACAGCCTATTCCTCCCTCGATCATCGATAGCTTGCCGTTAGGGCTGAATACTACCGTGGGGTCGTCATCCCGTATCTTGCCGCGGTGAAAGGCAATGTCGCGCCCCACCGGCGCGCGGTTGAACACAATCGAATTGGAGATAAACTGGTCGTATCGGCGCGCATTCTGAACCACGCTATGCGGTAAGCGATGCTTCCAGGCTTCTCGGCGTGCGTCGCGCGCCCGATCCGTGTGAAACGTTCCCGGAGATCTAGGAATCCACTCCGTCAGCACAAAATCCCGTAGCTCGACCACCGTATTCGCACGAATTTTCTCTGCAATTACCTCAGACCAAAAATCCGTATTGGTCTGAAACGCCCGATCCTTAGATTGTGCAGGCGTTCTGTCAAAATCAGCTTTGACCTCTCCGACTGCGATCTGTTCAGCCAAAAACTTTGCACAATCGTGCCTGTGCATGGGTGCAATTGCGTGGGCCAAAGCGTTTTGAAGCCCGCTTTCAACCTCGGAATCATCCGACATATTTGCCTCTCCAAAAAGGGCAGCCAGCGCGGAAACATCTTCAAGTTGTCACTATTTCGAGTAAGACGCAACGAACGCAGAGACTTGACTTTGATCACGGCCTCTTGCCTCCGCCGCTCTTTATCAGGGCACAAGCAGGTACTCGCATAACACCCAAGCCTCAAGGTGTGTACCGGCGCGACCGATGAGCAGCGGCTCCTAGGCGTTGCTTTTTCCCAGTTCTGTCTTTCGAATTGCAAGGATAGGAGTGATATGGGGCCGCGCGGGTTGACTTCCGCTTTGGGTCATCAACAGACCCAAGGCCGTCCAAGCGAAACTTCCGCTTTGGCCTCGTAAGCGGACATCGGGAGTCAGACCGGGTAGGCCTGAAAAAGCCCTCGGAAGTTTGTTCCTCGTCCGATGAGGGCTCCTCTAGTCGGAGGTGCACTCCAGCTCACGGCTTGACATAGCTCCAGCCCTGCTCCTGCAGCTCCATGATGCGGATGACGCCGGACTTCACCACTTCCGCCGCGGGAAGGATTGGTATGTCCTTGTTCTCCGCCTTGTGCATGTTCGCTTGCGTGTTGCCACAGGCTTTGAACGAAATCTCCGGATTGCTCAGCGACATCGTCTCGATCCGCGCTTTTACGGGCGAGGTGTCGGCGCGCAGCATGTGCAGTCCCGGTCCGAAGGTAACCACCTCGATTTTCACGTTCTCGCCGGCCTCCTTGTAATATTGTGTGACATTCATGGCGTTGTTGAGCGCGAGATTCATCGCTGCGGGATCATTGCTATTCACCTGAAGGACCAGGTGATGCTCTTTCTTCCCGGCGGGAGCCTCGGCTAAGAGCGTCGCCGACAAGACCGTCGTGACCAACAGCGCGATCGCGCCCGCGATCGCTGCCCTCGCGACATATCCAAGCATATTCATCGTCCTCCTCCCGTAAAGAAGCTTCACCTTGATTGCCGGTTGTTGGGCTTGGCAACGGTGTGCGGCCAATTGCATGTCGCGCCGATCCTTGTCCGCGACGCTTCAAGCCCGTCGAGCGAGAAAATTCCGTCAAGCCCGTTTCCGGAAAGGGGAAAAAGGCGCACAACGAGTTCCCCATTACCTGGAAGCGACTTCAGCAATGCGACAACGTCGCCCTTGAACGCAACGCCGTCTCCAAATGCCGGTGCGGCGCCTGGAAGTTGCACTGACGGACCGCCATTCACGCGATAGGAAATGAAGTAGTTTTCGCCGCGATCGGTGATGGCGGGTCCCGTCACCACGAGTTCGGTACGTCCGCCGCGGCATTGAATGGTCAGCCGCATCGCCGAGGCGCCCGCAACCTCGCGCGATGACGTGGTGGCCGTGGCGATCGGCGAATAGTCTATTGGTGACGTCGTCTCGCTGACAATCCATTCATCGCCCGCGAGCGCGAGCCGGAGCGGCGGCACGGGGTCGCGCGCTAGCCTGTCGAGACACTGCAACTGACCCGCTTTTTCCACCAGGGCGCAAGCACCAGGCTGCGCCGCCGGATCGTTTGCAGCTCGCACCGATGCGATCCCGCTCATGACGGCGAGGACAACCGGGAACGGAGTGGCCAGGCCTTTCTTTGCGATGCCCGCTTTCATTTCGATGCCTGGCTGTCGCGCCCGTGGCGATCGAGCCAGGCCTGCGCGGCAGGGAAACGCGCAAGACCCGGAACCGACGCGGCGCGGTTGATCGATTTCCATTTCGGGTCGAAGCCCGGCCCCCGCAACGTATCCAGCCGCGAGAAGAGATGATCGACAAAACGCGCGACGCGATCATAGCGGTTCGACGTGGTCGGCCAGTTGAAGGCGACCAGCGCGGTGGGTACGGCGATCGTCTGCACGCGCTCACCCTGAGTGATCAGGTTGGGATAGTCGGCCGCCTCGAGGGTCGAAGGAAGATAGTAGTCCTCCAGCTTTCTGTTGTACGGGACAGCCAGGAACTTGAAGCCCGGCTCAAAGCGTCCGCGCACAAAAGCGTCCACCGGCTTCGATGTGATGAAAACCACCGCGGCCATCCCGCCCTCGCCTTTGCGCATCTGTTCCAGCGCGACCTGATGCGGGATGAACGTCTTGTCGACGTCGAGACCGAGACGGCTGAAGATCAGCGGTCCCGAGTATGCCGCGGCGGTGCCCAGCGTATTGAAATTCACCTTCTTGCCGGCGAGGTCGTCGAGGCTGCGGATCTCGGGTCGAACGAAGACATGCAATTCTGACGGAAACAGATTCAGCACGTAGGTGATCTTGCGCTGAATATCCGGCACCTGCTTCTTGTACTCGTCGAGCGAGTCGGAATTGATGATCGCAGTATCAATACCGCGCAGATAAAGCAGTGAATTGACGTTTTCCGTCGGTCCCCGCGTCACGATCGGCAAGACATGCAAATTGTCGCCGTCATCGACCACGCGGGCCATCTCTGCGGCAAAGCGGATCGGCGCTCCCTCGAGGAGGCCTCCGGCAAGGCCGACCGTCCAGGCGTTGATGGTCTCCTTCTGTTTTGCCTTCGCAGTCTCTTGTGATCGTGGTGGCGGATTGTTCCGCTGCTGGCGGGCGTCTTGGCCGAGCGAATGTGTCGTTTGCGCGTTCACCAGGGACGGCTGAATGGCCAGAAGGAGCGCGCCCCATGCGGCGAGAAAAAGCAGCCGGCGTGATCCGATCAATCTGTTCATCGGGCAACTCCTCCTTTTGATTCTATACCCGCGACGCGGCGCGCCGGATCGCGTTTCCGCTTCCTTGAATTCTTTGAGTTCCAGTTGGCTTTCAGGTTTGACGTTCAAGTTCGGCGGGGAACGTGTGCCTTCTTCGCATCGTCACGCGTCGCAATTTGGGCAAAGGATGCATATTTCACATTCTTCAACCGGGAGTGCACGCTACCGTGCATAGCAAGCGCCTACTTTTGCACTGCACCCTCGGCGTGAAGCTGAGCCTCGGCTCGCTTCCGCCATGGTCCTGGCACGCATGGTCCTGGCACGGTCGCCTTGAAACGACGGCTTGTCGTTCAACTCATCAGGAAGTTCGGAGTTTTCGCCAACATAGCGCGCATAGCCGTCCATAGATCGCTTGAGGCGGCATCCGGCGACATCACTTTCCGGGGCTTGGCGGCGTCTTCTCCTTGGCATCAGCCGTACCGGCGCGCATCAGCCGCAGTGCGGATGCAACGAACAGAATGAGCAAGGCGCCCCGAGGGCGACGTCGAACCGTAAAGTGAACTATATTTCTAAATCCAAGGCTGCAGATCAAAATCCGCAATGTTTTAGATGCGCCGTGCAGACGCCGCTTACAGCGTCTGCACGTCGACCACGCCCGCCACCGCCTTGATCGCGCCTGCGATCTGCGGCGATACCTTGAAGCGTCCCGGCAGCTTCATCTCCACCTCGGTCTGCAGGTCGAGCATGATGACGAGCGAAACGTCACCATCAGAGCCGCCCGTCGGCGCTGGCGCGGGTTTGGCGGTCAGTCCTTTCAGGCCATTGGAAGCTGCCGCTTCCGGCATGTTGAGCCGGCGCGCGATCGAGTCCAGCGGCTTGGTGTCGCGAACGAAAATGCGCAGGCCCTTTTGCGTCTTGGCCGCGGCGTCATCGAGCGGCTCGGCGTGCAGCACGCGCGCGCGGACATCCTCGCCCTGCAGTTCGGCGCCGAGCTGCAGCAACACGGCTGCGCCTGGCTCCAGCACGTCGCGGTACTGCGCGAGGCCTTCGGAGAACAGCACGGCCTCGAAATGCCCGGTGGGATCGGACAGGCCCATGATGCCCATCTTGTTGCCGGTCTTGGTGCGCCGCTCCATCCGCGACACGACGGTGGCCGCGACCTTGCCCGCGGTCGCGCCGGTTTTGACGGCGCGGGAAAATTCCGCCCAGCTCTGCACCCGCAGACGCTTCAGCACCGTGGCGTAGTCGTCGAGCGGATGGCCGGACAGGAAGAAGCCGACGGCGTCGTATTCGCGGCGGAGTTTTTCCGCCGGCAGCCACGGCTCGATCTGCGGCAGCATGATGGTCGGCGCGTCGGCGGCGTTGCCGAACATGTCGTTCTGGCCGATCGTCGCCGCCTCGTGGCTGCGCTGGCAGGCGGCGAGAATGGCGTCGGCGCCGGCAAACACCCGGGCGCGGTTGGGTTCGAGCGTGTCGAAGGCGCCGGCGGCCGCAAGGCTTTCGATGATGCGCTTGTTGATCGCGCGCGGATTGACGCGGGCCGCGAAGTCCGCGAGCGAGGTGAAGACGCCCTTCCTTCGCTCTTCAACGATCTGGTCGATCGCCTGTTGGCCGACGCCCTTCAGCGCGGCCAGCGCGTAATAGATGGTCTTGTCGCCGACCTCGAAGGTGGCGCCGGAGCGGTTGATGTTCGGCGCCTCGACCTTGATGCCGAGCCGCTGCGCCTCGGCGCGGAATTCCGAGAGCTTGTCCGTGTTGTTGAGTTCGAGCGTCATCGACGCCGCCAGGAACTCCACCGGATAATGCGCCTTCATGTAGGCGGTGTGGTAGGACACCAGCGCATAGGCCGCGGCGTGGCTCTTGTTGAAGCCGTAGTCGGCGAACTTTGCCAAGAGTTCGAAGATCGTCTGCGCCTGCCCCTTCGGCACGCCGTTCTTGACCGCGCCGGCGACGAAGATGTCGCGCTGCTTGTCCATCTCGGCGCGGATCTTCTTGCCCATCGCGCGGCGCAGCAGGTCGGCGTCGCCGAGCGAATAGCCCGACATCACCTGCGCGATCTGCATCACCTGTTCCTGGTAGATGATGACGCCGAAGGTTTCCTTGAGAATCGGCTCCAGCACCGGATGCAGATATTCCGGCTCCTCGTCGCCGTGCTTGCGCGCGCAATAGGTCGGGATGTTGGCCATCGGGCCCGGGCGATACAGCGCCACCAGCGCGATGATGTCCTCGAAACGGTCTGGCCGCATGTCGATCAGCGCGCGCCGCATGCCCGCGCTTTCCACCTGGAACACGCCGACCACCTCGCCGCGCGCCAGCATCGCGTAGCTTTCGGCGTCGTCGATCGGCAGCGTCGCGAGATCGACATGGATATTGCGCGGCTTGAGCAGCTTGCACGCGACATCCAGCACGGTCAGCGTCTTCAGGCCGAGGAAGTCGAACTTGACGAGGCCGGCCGGCTCGACCCATTTCATGTTGAACTGGGTCACCGGCATGTCCGACTTCGGATCGCGGTACATCGGCACCAGTTCGCTCAAGGGGCGATCGCCGATCACGATGCCGGCCGCATGCGTCGAGGCGTGGCGGGTCAGGCCTTCGAGGCGCTGCGCGATGTCGAAGGCGCGCGCTACCACCGGGTCCTCGTCGCGGAACGCCTGCAGCTTCGGCTCGCTCTCGATCGCCTGCGCCAGCGTCACCGGTGCGGCCGGATTCTGCGGCACCAGCTTCGTGAGTTTATCGACCTGGCCGTAGGGCATCTGGAGCACGCGGCCGACGTCGCGCAGCACGCCGCGCGCCTGCAGCGTTCCGAAGGTGATGATCTGCGCCACCTGGTCGCGGCCGTAGCGCTGCTGCACGTACTGGATCACCTCGCCGCGGCGGTCCTGGCAGAAGTCGATGTCGAAGTCGGGCATCGAGACGCGCTCGGGATTGAGGAAGCGTTCGAACAGCAGGCCGAACTTGATCGGGTCGAGGTCGGTAATGGTCAGCGCCCACGCCACCAGCGAGCCGGCGCCCGAGCCGCGGCCCGGCCCGACCGGGATGCCTTGCGACTTCGCCCATTTGATGAAGTCGGAGACGATCAGGAAGTAGCCGGCGTATTTCATGCGCATGATGACGTCGAGCTCGAACGCCAGGCGCTTGTTGTAGTCTTCCTCCGTGGTGCCCTGCGACAGGCCGTGCACGCGGAGCCGGTTGGCGAGCCCCTCCTCCGCCTGCCGCTTCAGCTCGGTCGCCTCGACCGCGGCGGCATCGGAGCTGGCGGCGGCGCCGACCGTGAAGAACGGCAGGATCGGCTTGCGCGTCCGCGGACGAAACGAACAGCGCTCGGCGATTTCCACGGTCGAGGCCAGCGCCTCCGGAATGTCGGCGAATAGCACTGCCATCTCGGCGCGGGTCTTGAAGCGGTGATCGGGCGTCAACTGTTCGCGATCGGTCTCGGCGATCAGCTTGCCGCCGGCGATGCACAGCAGCGCATCATGCGCCTCGTAATCGTCATTCGTCGCGAAATAGGGTTCGTTGGTCGCGACCAGTGGCAGTCCCTTGGCGTAGGCGAGATCGATCAGGCCGCCCTCGACGCGGCGCTCTCTTTCGATGCCATGGCGCTGCAATTCGACATAGAGCCGGTCGCCGAACAGTTTCGCCAGCCGCTCGCAGCGGTCGGTGGCGAGCGCCACGTGATCGGCCTGCAGCGCCAGCGAGACCGGACCATCGGGGCCGCCGGTCAGCGCGATCAGATCCTCGGCGTCGCCTTCCAGCCATTCGAGCTTGATGTGCGGGGATTGATGCACCGGCGTTTCCAGAAACGCCCGCGAGTTCAGCCGCATCAGGCTGCGATAGCCGCGCTCCTTGGCCGCCAGCAGGACGATACGCGAGGGCGCGGCGGCGAGCGCATTGCGCGCGTTCGGGTCCTGGTCGCCAAAATCGACGGCGAGTTCGCAGCCGACGATCGGCTGGATACCGTAGCCCGCCATCTTGTCGGAGAATTCCAGCGCTCCAAACATGTTGTCGGTGTCGGTCAGCGCCAGCGCCGGCTGGCGGTCGGCCTTCGCAAGTTCGCCGAGCTTGGCGATCTTGATCGAACCCTTCAGCAGCGAATAGGCCGAATGAACGTGAAGATGAACGAATCCGGCACTGGACATGCGCTTGACGGGCTCTCGCATCAGGATGGGGAGCGATCACCGGCCACGCCTGCGCGCCGACTCGCTGGCCGCAATCGTGATGCCTGGGCGCAACGGAGTCCACGCGGAAGGCGGATGTCGTGCCCGACATCCCCAGCCGGCCGCGCGTCGCCCTCCGCCTTGCTTCAAAGCTGCGGAATCACCTGCGCCCAGACCGCAATCATCGCGACAAACAGCGTGATCGATGCCAGCGCCGCCGCTTCTTCCACAAACATCCGCAACATGGTCCCACTCCTCGATACGAGAACATATGAAGAACAATGTTCTCATTTCGTTCCGGGAGTCAAGTGGCCGAAACTGATGTGTTTGGAGAACGAAGCCTGTGGTTAATTCGGGGAGGAACGGGTGGAGGTCACACCAGATCCCTGATCAGCCTCTCGATGTAGTTGTTTACCGTCGTCGCGAAGTCGAACTGCGAATCGGTAGAATCGTCGCAGTGATTCTTGACCACGGTCCGAACGCTCTCCAGGGCATCCCTCCGCTCGGGCGCGGGCGTCGCGGCCACCAGCTCGTTGATGGCGTTTTCCGCCAGCGGAATGCCGTGCGGTTCGGCCTCCGCGATGAGCGGCCGCAGCGCGGATGTGCATTTGTGAATGTTTTCCATGCCGCCAATATGCGTCCGGGCCGACCGCTTTTCCAGCCGGGAACCTGCGACACAATCAGCCACAGACTGACGCATAAAAAAGACGGACCCCATGAAAAAGCCCCGGAGCATCGCTCCGGGGCTTCGTTGTTCAGACGTTCGCGAACGATCAGTACCTTGAGATCGCCGGGCCGCCGAAACGATAGTTCAGGCGGGCGGTGACGAGATCGACGTCCTGACGGATGCGGTCGGAGCCAAACGCTGCGCCGGCCGGCGTGGTGAAGTTATAGGTGCGATCCTGCATGAACAGGTGATTGTACTCGACGCCAACCGACCAGTTCGGCGCGAAGGCGTATTCGAGGCCGGCGCCGATGGTGCCGCCCCAGCGGGTGTCGTCGCCGGTGACGCCAGCAAGCGCACCGGTCGCCACGCTGGTGATGCTGTAGCTGTTCGCGGTTACGGCCGCACCGCCCTTGACGTAGAGCAGGACGTTGTTCACGGCGTAACCGACCTGGCCGGTGAACAGGCCGAAGGCGTCAACATTGGTGTGGTTACGGAAAGCGGCGTTCTGCAGGCTCACATTGTTGCCCGAGAAATCGGCCCAGTTGCCCTGCGCTTCGAGACCGAACACGAACGTGCCGGCCTGCCAGCGATAGCCGATCTGGCCACCGACGGTGCCGCCCGACGCGTCATGCGAACCTTCGGCGCCAAAGCCAACCAGATCCCACGAGTTGTGGCTCGAACCCCAACCACCGTTGGCGCCGATGTAGAAACCGGTCCAGTCGTACACGGCAGCAACCATCGGGGGCGCCTTGGTGTACGGACGCGCAGCGAGATCGGCGGCCGCAGCGGGCGCAGCCGCGCCAAGCGCGATCAGACTGGACGTAACAAGCAGAAACTTCTTCATTCTGGTAATCCCATTTCTTACTACACAGCCCCCAAGGCCGTGCGGTGCTATTAGCATCGTTCGTTCTGATTACTGTAACCACACGGCCACAACCCTCATGAAACAGCCGCACTGCGAACGCAAGTTGATGGTATAACGTAGACGTGAATGGAAACTTGGCATGGAACCTGCCGCAAAAACTTCACATTCGAGTTCCGCCGGTATCAGAGGGCGCAATACTTGACGCGAGCGCATCGATACGGCTTGTGTCGCGGGAACGAACCGGCAATCGTGACGAGGAGAATGGAAGATGCGTAGAGCGATCCTGGCCGTGCTGTCCGCGAGCGCATTGGCCTCACTCGGCGTCACGCCCGCGGCAGCGGTCGGCACCCGGTATCCGTTCTGCCTTCAGGGCCAGGAATTTCCGGGGCTGAGCCACTGTACCCTCACCAGCTATGAGCAGTGCCAGGCGAGCGCGTCAGGACGCTTTCTCTACTGCATCGCCAATCCCTATTACGTCGGCGAAGGTGAGCCGGCGCCGTCGGCGTATCGCCCGCTGCCGGGCCGCGCACTGCCGCCTGCTCCCGCCGCCGGCAGGTACTGAGGCGGTTGCAGATCGCACCTGCCGTACGACGCCCGCAGGCGAGCAACGCACGAACGTGATTTGACCCAGCCGCCTGTCGATCGTCAGGTTGACGAATGGCGGGTTGCAGCCGGCATTCGGGAGCACGGTTGCGGAACGCGTGGCTCGTGTCGATCGTCGATGCGTACGCGCTGCCTGCGACAGCCGACGATCTTGCCTGCAATCGCCGCCGCCCCTCCGAAGGAGATTTTGATGCGCGCTCTGACTTTGATGATCCTGGCGATGGCAACCTGCTCGGCGGCGGCGCCGGCGCAGGCACAGACCTACGATCCGAGCTATCCGGTCTGCCTGCATGTGTACGGCAGGACCACCTACTACGAATGCAGATATACGTCGCTGCCCCAGTGCAAGATGTCGGCGTCGGGCCGCTCGGCGCAATGCGAGATCAATCCGTATTACGCCCACGCCGAGGCCACCTCGCCGCGGCGCCACAAGCGCCACCGCGCTTACTGAGATCAGCTATTCCAGTTCGACGACCTGCCCGGCGACCAGCGATACCCGCCGGTCCATCCGGCTCGCCAGTTCCATGTTGTGGGTCGCGATCAGCATCGCGACCTGCGTGGCCTTCACCAACTGCATCAGCGCGTTGAAGACATGGTCGGCGGTTACCGGATCGAGGTTGCCGGTCGGCTCGTCGGCGAGGAGCGCCCGCGGCGCGTTGGCGACCGCGCGCGCGATGGCGACGCGCTGCTGCTCGCCGCCGGACAATTCCGCCGGGCGATGCGTGATGCGGTCGCCGAGGCCGAGATAGGCCAAAATCTCTTCCGAGCGCTTGATGGTCTCGGAGCGTTTGAGGCCGCGGATCATCTGCGGCAGCATGACGTTTTCCAGCGCAGAGAATTCCGGCAGCAGCCGGTGCGACTGGTAGACGAACCCGATGTCGGAGCGCCGGATCTGGGTGCGGTCGCTGTCGGACAGCTGCGATGTCGGCGTCCCCGCGACATAGACCTCGCCGTCGTCGGGGCTCTCGAGCAGTCCGGCAATGTGCAGCAGCGTCGATTTGCCCGATCCTGACGGCGCCACCAGCGCCACCGACTGTCCTGCCCACAGCGCCAGCTTGGCGCCGTTGAGAATGGTCAGCGTCGCATTGCCCTGTTTGTACTCGCGCCTTATCTCGTGGAGATAGATAACCGGTACGTCTTCCCGCGCCTCCTCGGCCATTACGTCCTCACTCATACCGCAGCGCGTCGACGGGATCGAGGCGCGCCGCGCGCCAGGACGGATAGAGCGTTGCCAGGAACGACAGTGTCAGCGCCATGATCACGACGGCGGTAGTCTCGCCGAAATCAATCTCGGCCGGCAGCCGCGACAGGAAATACAGTTCCGGCGAGAACAATTCGGTGTTGGTCATCCACGACAGAAACTGCCGGATAGATTCGATGTTCAGGCAGATCAGCATGCCGACGAAGAAGCCGGTCAGCGTGCCGACCACGCCGATTGCCGCCCCCGTGATCAGGAAGATCCGCATGATCGAGCCCTGCGAGGCGCCCATGGTGCGCAGGATGGCGATGTCCTGCCCCTTGTCCTTGACCAGCATGATCAGGCCGGAGACGATGTTGAGCGCGGCGACCAGCACGATCATGGTGAGGATCAGAAACATCACATTGCGCTCGACCTGCAGCGCGTTGAAGAAGGTCGAATTCCGCTGCCGCCAGTCGACCAGAAACACCGGCCGCCCTGATGCCTCTGTCACGCTCTTGCGGAACGCATCGATGCGGTCGGGATTGGTGGTGAAAACCTCGATCGCGGTCACGTCGTCTTTGCGATTGAAATAGGCCTGCGATTCCCGCAGCGGCATGAACACGAAGCTGGCGTCGTATTCCGACATCCCGATTTCGAACACCGCCGCCACCTTGTACGGCTTGATGCGCGGCGTGGTGCCCATCGGCGTCACCGCGCCCTTCGGCGCGACCAGCGTGATGGTGTCGCCGGCATGCAGCGACAACTGGTCGGCAAGGCGGCGTCCGATGACGACGCCCTGCCCCTCGTCAAACCCCTCCATCGTGCCCTGCTTGATGTTCTTGGCGATCGACGTGAGGTTGTTGAGGTCGGCCGCGCGCATGCCACGCACCAGCACCCCGGAGGCATTGAACGCCGAGGACGCCAGCGCCTGGCCATCCACCACGGGCGCGGCGAGGCGGATGCCCTCGACCCCGCTGATGCGCTCGGCGACGTCCTTCCAGTCGGTCAAGGGCGATTCCAGCGGCTGAATCAGCAGATGCCCGTTGAGGCCGAGAATCTTGTCGAGCAGTTCCTTGCGGAAGCCGTTCATGACCGCCATCACGATGATCAGCGTGGCGACCCCGAGCATGATGCCGAGAAAGGAAAAGCCGGCAATGACCGATATGAAACCTTCCTTGCGGCGCGCGCGCAAATAACGCCCGGACAGCAGCCATTCGAAAGGCGCAAAAGGCGTGGTGCGGACGGTCTCGGTCATGGTCTCATCCATTTACTCGATAATCCCATGATTCGGGCCAAATGTGGCCGCAATGGCCAACAAATCCGCCACGATGGATAAGCCTATCCCGCGATCTTAGCCACCACTTCGGCCGGACTGAGGTTCTCCCGCGAACCGTCGCTGCGGCGTTTAACCTCAAGCTTGCCCTCGGCGAGGCCCTTTGGCCCGACCAGGATCTGCCAGGGGATGCCGATCAGGTCGGCGGCGGCGAATTTCGCGCCGGCGCGCTGGTCGGTATCGTCGTAGAGCACGTCGATGCCCTTGGCGGAAAGCTCTCGGTAGAGTTTTTCGCAGGCGCCGTCGACCGCGGCATCGCCCTGCTTCAGGTTCAGGATCACGGCCGTGAACGGTGCGACGGCTTCCGGCCATTTGATGCCGGCCTCGTCATGGCAGGCCTCGATGATGGCGCCGACCAGGCGCGAGACGCCGACGCCGTAGGAGCCGCCATGGATCGGCACGTCGACGCCGTCGGGGCCGGCGACCAGCGCCTTCATCGCGTCGGAATATTTGGTGCCGAAATAGAAGATCTGGCCGACCTCGATGCCGCGGGTGTTGACGCGGCGCTCCGCCGGCACCTCGCTTTCATAGCGGGCTGCATCGTGCACGTCCTCGGTCGCGGCATAGACCGACGTCCATTGCTTGATGATGCCGGCGAGATCGCCGTCGTAATCGACATCGTCGGGGGGAATCGGCAGGTCGAGCACATTGCTGTCGCAGAACACGCCGGACTCGCCGGTCTCCGCCAGCACGATGAATTCATGGCTGAGGTCGCCGCCGATCGGGCCGGTCTCGGCGCGCATCGGGATCGCCTTCAATCCCATCCGCGCGAACGTGCGCAGATAGGCCACGAACATCTTGTTGTATGCGCGGCGCGCGGCGGCTTCGTCGATGTCGAACGAATAGGCATCCTTCATCAGGAATTCTCGGCCGCGCATCACGCCGAAACGCGGACGCTGCTCGTCGCGGAACTTCCACTGGATGTGGTAGAGATTGAGCGGCAGGCTGCGGTAGGACTTGACGTAGGCGCGAAAGATCTCGGTGATCATTTCCTCGTTGGTCGGCCCGTACAGCAGTTCGCGCTTGTGGCGGTCGGCGATGCGCAGCATCTCCGGACCATAGGCGTCGTAGCGGCCGCTCTCGCGCCAGAGATCGGCGAGCTGCAGCGTCGGCATCAGCAATTCCAGCGCGCCGGCGCGGTCCTGCTCCTCGCGCACGATCTGCTCGATCTTCTTCAGCACCCGGAATCCCAGCGGCAGCCAGGCGTAGATGCCCGCTGCTTCCTGCCGCATCATGCCCGCGCGCAACATCAGCCGATGCGAGACGATCTCCGCCTCTTTCGGATTCTCTTTCAGGATGGGTAGGAAAAACCGCGACAACCGCATGGGACAGCTCAAGGAATCAGGGGGCCTGGGCGACGGGGTGCAGTGAAACCGGATCGGCTGCGAAAACACAAGGCTTGGGAACGTCAAAAGCCGCTGGAAATACCGATTTGAGGCTATTTTGGCACGGTTTCGCGGCTCGCCTCACGGCACCTTCAGCTCGTCTTCCAGCGCAATCTTCTGAAAATCGGTGACCAGCGCCTCGATCCGCATCCGCCAGCGGCCGGGCTGCGGCAGCGGAACGCCGCGCACGTGCCAATCGCCGTCCGGCCCGAGCGTCGCGCGGCGCTCCATCGGCTCGATGCCGCGCTCCGGCAGGCTCAGGATCAGCGTCGCCTCCTTGGCCGTCAGCAGCCCGGCATCCGTCGTCATCAACTGCAGCACGAAATCGTTGACGCCGACCTTGCCGGGCGACACCAGCGCCTGGAGCATCGCCGCGTCGGTGTGGATATGCACCGAAAGCGGCGCAGCAACCGGTGCGACCGCGCGCGGCGGCGGCGTGAAGCGCCAGCCGGCGACCATGGCGAGGATGCCGAGGACGAGAACGCATTCCCCCAGCACCGAACCGGACAGGAGCTTCGTGTTCTTGTGATCTGCCGCGACCGCTGGTGTGGCGACGAAGCGGTTCAGCACCGCAAGCGCGAGCAGCAGGATCACCAGCTCCAGCTTGATCGAGAGAATGATGCCGTAACTGGTCTCGGTCAGCGCGCGCGGGCTGCCGAGCTGGACGGCCGTCAGCGCCGCGCCGCTCAGCAGCAACAGCCCGACCAGCGGCACGGCAATCGCCGAGAATTGCCGGAGCGCGCGCGGCAGGTCGTCGCTGCGCCGATGCGCCATGCCCGCCAGCGGCGCCAGCGCGCCAACCCAATAGGCGACGGCGACGCCATGCAGGAACAGCGATGGCCTAGTCAGCCATTGCGGGGCAGCGGTCGCGGCGTGTCCGCTGGCGGCGAGTGACAGGCCGACGCCGGCAACTGCCAGCGCGGTCAACACCCGCGCGATCCGGGTGCCCGTATCCGTCCAGGCAAAAAGCGCGATCGCCATCGCGCCGGTTGCGATCAGCAGCGACGGCCCGAGGGAGGTGGCCAGCGCGGCCGCCCATGGGGCCGCCGTGATCAGGGCTGCAGGCGGAAGATTGAGAAGATCGAGACCTTGCAGAGCGAGCGAAGCGGCGGTGCTGAACAGACCAGCCACGAGAACGGCGCGGCTGACCGTCGAAGCTTCGGACCCCTGCCCGATCCAGGCCGCGAAGAACGCGCCGCCAACGCCGACGAACAGCCCGAGATAGACCCCGATCCGCGCCAGCCAGATCGACACGTTGAGCGGACCGGCATTGGCCGGCGGCGTCGCCCCGGTGACCGCGCCGATCGAAAACACCATCGCGCCCGCGACGGGATGGCCGTCCTCCGAGACCACGCGATAGCTGACGACCTGCGTGCCCTGCGGCAGGTCGTCGGGCAAAACGATCAGCACGGAGTGACCGGTTGCGCGCGCGGCGACGTCGCGCGGCCGGCCGGCGGCATCGATCACGCCGATCACCCCCGGCGCGACGGCCTCGTTGAAGTGCAACTGCACCATCTTGGGCGGCTCAGACAACACGCTGCCGTCGGCCGGTTCGGACGAGACCAGCGTCGCATGGGCCCAGGCGGTGCTGGCGATGCAGAGGAACGACAGCAGCGCGGCAAGGCCGGCCAGCACGCGCGCCATCGGATGTGCTCTATGGCTTTGTCGTCAGCTTGAGGCCGGGCGCCGGCGTCTTGCTGCCCGGCCCGTGGCCGCCGCCTCCGCCCCCGGTCGGAACATCGATCCAGCGGCTGACGCCCTGTTCACATTCCTGAACGACCGGGAAATACAGCGTGGTGTCCGGCTTCAGGCCGGGCGTGAGATAGCTCGAGAAGACGAACTCATCAAAATTGTCGTCGGCAAGCTTGCCGCCGCTCCACACCACTTCCTTGACGCCTTCGGTCAGCTTGCTGCCGTGCAACTCATACTCGGCGGCGTATTTGCCCTTGACCGTCTCGAGCGTCCAGCCCGGCTTGGGCATCGGCTTGATGCCGATCACCCCTTCCGGGATCTGGATACGCAGTTTGACGGTGGGCGATCCGGAGCAGCCATGCGGAACGGCAAAAACCGCCTTGTAATACGAGCCGACCGGCGCCTGCCGCTTCTCGAGGGTGACATGGGCGGCGGCCGGAGACGCGGCAAGCACAGCGATGGCGGTGGCAAGGAGAGCAGTCTTCATCGGTTGGACCTTTACTTCTTCATGCCGGAATGACCGCCGCCCGCCGGCGCCTGGGCGCCGACGCCCTGCACGTCGAGCAAAAGGGCAACCTTGCCGGCTTTTTCGAACTCCAGGGTCAACGGCACCTTGTCGCCTTCCTTCAGCGGCCCCTTGAGGTCCATCAGCATCACGTGATAGCCGCCCGGCGCCAGCTTCACGGTCTTGCCGGGCTCGATCACGAGGCCCTTGTCCAGCGCACGCATGACCATGACGCCATTGTTCATCGCCATCTCGTGGATCTCGACCTTGCCGGCGATGTCGCCGGCGCCGCTCACCAGCCGATCCGGCGCCGTGCCCTTGTTCTCGATGGTGAGATAGCCGCCCGCGACCTTGGCGCCGCCCGGAGTCGCGCGGCTCCAGGGCTGCGTGATGACGAGATCGCCGGCCTTGACTTCCTGCGCATGCGCGGGGGCGCCCAGCATCAGGGCGGCGAAGCAAGCAAGGGCGTGCGCGATGTTCCTCATGATCAACTCCCGTTCGAGTTTAGCTGCAGTTGAGCGGCCGTCATTTCGAATGACCCGCGTGGCTGGCGCCATGACTGGACGTTCCATGACCGGACGTTCCGTCCACCGTCACCATTCCTTCGAAGCGAGAGAACATCGCCACCCGCTCCGGAGCAATAGTGGATTCGGCAGACGCCAGGGCCTGTGCCAGATGTACGGCGTCCGGCTGCGGAACGCCAGCCGTCCTGAGCGCCTCGCTGGACTTGATGGCGTCGCCGGCACACAGCGTCACCGACCATGTCCCCTGCCTGCGCATCAGCAGGGCCCGGCCCCCCATGTCGCCCTGGGTCCAGTCGGCGATGGCGTGGTCGCCGGACACGGCGACGGGGCCGACCGTAAGAGCCTCGCCGGGCTTGTCGAATATGCCGCGCAACAACTGGCCGATCGACGCCGCGTCGCCGCCTTCAGCCAACCCGACGGCGACGGAGGCAACAAGCGCGACAAGAGTGGCCGTCATTCTTCCGAACATCCGATCTCTCCCTCGCCTCTCACGCGCCCTAACCGCTGCGATGGCGCGCATAGACATCCCGGGCGATGCGCGCGGTCTTATCGTTTAGTCGGTGAACATGCCTTCCATCATCGCCTTGACGTTCGCCGGCGCGCGCTGCGGGGTGCCTGCGTCGTAGGGCGGTTCGGGGGCGTATTCCGCCAGCAATTGCACGCCTTCGGCGTATTCGCGGTCGCGGAGCTGACCGACGAGCGCCAAACCGAAGTCGATTCCCGCGGTAACTCCGCCGCCGGTGATGCGGTTTCGATCGCGCACCACGCGTCCATCCGCCGGAATGGCGCCGAATATCGGCAACAGCGATCGGGCCACCCAGTGCGACGTGGCCCGATAGCCCGTGAGCAATCCGGCGGCGCCCAGGATCAGCGAGCCGGTACAGACCGAGGTGACGAATTTCGCCCGGCTGCCGCGATCCTTCAGGAAGCGGATGGTCGCCTCATCCTGCATCGCCGCGAGAGTCCCGGCCGTGCCGCCGGGAACGCAGATGATATCGAGGTCCGCCGGGCAATCCTCGAACGTCGCCGAAGGCTGAAACATCAGCCCGGCGTCGCTCTTCACGATATCCCTGCTTTTCGCGACCAGATGCGTGGTCGCGCCCATCAGGCTGGTGAGCATGTAATGCGGACCGACCATGTCGAGCGCGGTGAATTCCGGATAGATCAGAAATGCGATCTGTTCCTTTCCGGTCCAGTGGGCGGGCATCGAAGACATGTCGTGCGAAGGCGTCGTGGTTGAGCCTGCCGCGTCGCCATGCGCCGCCTGCCCGAATGCCGGATGATTGGCCTGCATGGCTGCCAGCATCGCACTCGCGGCAGCGAATTGTCGACGCGTGATCATGTCGAACCTCAATCAAATTTGTACGAAGTCTGCAGATAGAACGATCGCGGCGCACCGGGCGCGACCTGACCGCCGAACCAAGTATAGGGTGTATAATATTCCTGGCCGGTAAGGTTCTTGACGATGAAGGCGGCCCGGAACTTCTTCGTTTCATAGGCAATCTTCGCATCAAGCGTGTAGTAGCCCGCCGTGGACCAGCGGTTGAGCGAATCGACATACTGGCTCGACGCCGCATAGATGCCGGCACCGACGCTCCATCCGGTCCATGGACCGTCGAACTTGTAGTTAGCCCAGACGCGTCCGGAGTTCTGCGGCACGAAGGGCAGCTTCTTGCCTGCCGGACCAAAACCGTCTGTGGCAAAAGATGCGTCGGTGTATCCGAAACTACCGAGAATGCTCCAGTTGCTGGTCGGCTGGAAGATGACGTCGGCCTCGACACCGCTCGATTTTTGCGACGAGAAAGCACCTGTGAAGGCCGCGGTGGTATAAGGGACGTTCTGGCGGTCAATATGGAACGCCGCCACGGTACCAGTGAGCATATTGTCCCAATTGAATTTGACACCGGCTTCGCGCTGTTGCGACGTTTCGGGAGGACCTGCGACGAACGCGGCGGTGAACGGCGTCCATCGCATCCCCTCCCCGTAGCTCGCATAGAGCGAGAAGCCCTTGACCAGGTCGAACACGATCCCGGTGCGCGGCAGCGCCTTGGTGCCTTCGGTCTTGAAGACTCCCGGAGGGGTCGTCGCGGACTCGTTGTAGGTGGTGTCGATCGAGTTGAGGCGCACGCCCGCCAGAAGATGGATGCGATCGTAGATCGTCGACTGCAATTGCGTATAGACGGCCTTGGTAAGGTAGGTGTTATCGAACTTGAAAAACTGGAAGAACGCCGGCGAGCCTGGATCAGGTGTTACGAACGGCGGAAATACCGGGTTGGGGCTACTTAGATCGACGGTGGTGCCCAGCAATCCCAGCAAGTCCGTGTTCATGTAGCCGGAGTCCTTGACGCGGCTGTAATCGGCGCCGAACAGCAAGGTGTTGGTGGTGGGGCCCAGTGCAAACTTGGCCTTCACGCTCGGGTTGATACTGAACTCCTGCTGGCGATCGAGCACGTCGACGGCGTTCACATCGAAGAACGCGGGCGGGAAAACCGGCGTGCCGCCGGTGAAGGTCGCGTCGTTGAGCGGACTCTGCGACAGCTGGCGAATGTCGGACTGGCTCCATCGGGCTCTGATGTTCGTGGACCACACGTTGTTGAACTCGTGGTCGAACGTCACTGTCGTGCCGTACAGGCGCGACGTGCTCGGCGGGATATTGGGATCGCCGAAGTAAAGGTCCCGCCGCACCTGGTAGGCGCCAAAAAGCGTGCCGTCCACCGGCAGGCCCGGATAGGCTTGCTGACGCAGCTCCGACACGAAGCCCTGGATGGTCAGCTTGGTATCCTCGCGATTGGTCAGCGTCAGGGTCGGGTTGAAATTGTAGCGATCCTTTTTGAGAACGTCGATGAAGTCTTTGTTCTGGCCGTATTCGCCGGTCGCGCGGAACAGCACGGTCTTGGAGTCGTTGAGCGGCTGGTTGATGTCGAAATACGGGTTCCAGTACTGGTAGCTGCCGAAGGTACCGCCGACTTCGTATCTTGCCTTGTCCGTCGGCAGCTTCGAGATCACGTTGATCGTGCCGCCGACGGGCGAGCCGGCGCCGCCGCCATAGAGCAGCGCATTGGGCCCCTTGAGGACCTCGATGCGCTCGACATTGGCCAGGCCGTCGCGGTCTCCCGCCACGAAAAGGTTGCCCGGATAGCCATCGATCCACATCTCCGCATCGAAACCGCGGATCTTGTTCGGCGCCTGCGCGACATTGCCGATCATGCGCGTGTCGACCGGCTGGACGTTGCTGACGTTGAGCGCCGCTTCGCTCACCGTCGTCGCGCCCTGATCTTCGATCACGGAGCGCGGGATCACCACGATGTTTTGCGGAATGCGCTCGATCGGCGTGTCGGTCCTGGTGGCGCTCGCTGCCGTGAGGGCGCGATAGCCCTGCACCGCACCGGCCGTGGTCTCGACCACCGCGGGCTGGTTGGCGGCCGGCGGTGCCGGCGGGACGGCGGCGGTCGCCCGTGCGCGGCGTGGACGGGCGGCGGGTCCGCCGTCACGCGCCGGACGGGCGACGGACGGACGGGCACTCCCGGGTGCTTGAACCGTCACCGGCGGCAATTGCCTGTCCGACGTCTGAGCAGCGGCCATGTCGGATGCGAACACCAGCGGCAGCACCAGCGCGCTTGCGCTGGTCAACCAGTATTGGCGAGACATATCCGTACTCCTCACCATCGGTACTTCATGCCGGCATAGACCGCACGCCCGTTGCCGGGCTCGAACAAGGCGGAGGTAGCCGTGGCCTGATTGATGATGCTGGTGCTGGCGATGTAAGCCTTGTTGGTAAGATTTCGTCCCTCGATGTAGGCCGAGACCGGCCCGCCATTGTCGAATCCGGCCTTCAGCCCGAGCAGCGCATAGGCCTCGGTCTTCGTGGTGTTCGCATTATCCACGAAATAGGCCTGCGGCACCCATTCGACGTTGGGCCCGAAATAGAAGCCGGTCGGATTTTTGTATAGCAGCTCGGCGCGGAGATAGTGCCGCGGCGCGCCCGGCAACAGGTTGTTGCGGAAGTTCGGATCGTTGTCGAAGCGGAAATCGTTGAACGTGTAGGCCAGATTCAGCCAGAGCTTGTCGGGCGCCGGGCCGTTGTTGAAAATGCCTTGGAAAATCGCGGCGCCCGCGCCGGCTTCGATGCCCTGGTGAATGGTGCGATCGAGGTTGGCGACATTGCAAGTCCCGGTGCCGGTGGCGGCGCCGGTGCCGAACAGACATTGCAACTCGTCCCGTATATTGGCGCGATAGGCCGTGATCTCCCAGGCGTAATCGGGCCGCTTCATTCGCGTCCCGATCTCGTAAGTCGTGGCGATCTGCGGACGGATCTTGGTGAAATCGAAAATCGGGGTTCCACCGCTCCCGCTCGAGCTTTCGCCGAAGCTCGGCACCTCCGCGCTCCGCGAGATGTTGGCAAACGCCTGCCAGGTCGGATCGATATTCCAGAGCAGCCCAGTCTTCGGCGACCATATATTGAATTCGGTCGATCCCGGCTGAATGCCATTGCCAAAAACGCGGACCTGCCGATCGCGAGTAGCGTAGAGAAACTGCGTGCCAGCGATCGCCGCGACGTTCGGCAGGAAGTAAAAACTGTCCTCGACATAGAGCGAGGTGTTTTTCGAACGGTCGATCGCGGACGACAGCAGCGCGCCCTTCTGCCCGCCGAGATTGGCAAACTGCTGGTTGTCGATGCTGCCGTTGAGGATGTTGATGCCGGCGACGAGTCGGTTGCGGTAACCACCGATGAAGCGATCGTCGGTGACCTTGGCGAAGCCGCCATAGTCCTTGTAGCTGTAATCGAGCCACTGGAAGATCGGATGCATCAGATGGCGGTCGACGCCGAAGGCCCCAAACTCCAGTTTGGTGTCGTCGAAGCGGATCGTGGTCTTGTTGGCAACCCGCACGGTGTCGATGTTGCGCTGCTGGTCATTGATGACGTTAGCGGGCGCGGCTGCTTCAGGATTGGTCAGCGCGGACTGTTTGGTCACCGTGCCCGGGATGCGCTGGCGCACTTCGTTGGCGTTGAAATAAAACCGCGTCTCGGCATCCGGCGAAAATTGATAGCCGACATTGCCGCTGACGCGGGTGGCGCTGCCAAAGCTGTGATCGCGAAAACCGTCGGCGGCCTGGGTGGACGCCGTGACAAAACCGTCCCACGGCCCGTTGGCGCCGCCGGCATTGGCCTGCAGCCGCTTGAAGCCGAACGCGCCGAAATCGACCGACGCGCCGTTCGGATAGGGGTCGCGGCCGGTCGCGGTAACGAAATTGATCGCGCCGCCGAGCGAGTTGGCGCCGAATTGCAGCGCATTGGCGCCCTTGTAGACCTCGACATATTTGTAGGCGGTCGGATCGATTTCCTGGAAATCGCCATAGCCGTCGGCGGTGTTGATCGGGATGCCGTCCATGTAGAGCTGCACGCCGCGCAGATGGAAGTTGCGCGACAGGCCGGAGCCGCGGATCGACAGCCTCGTGTCGTCGCCCCATTTCGGCTGCGCGAAGACACCCGGCACGTAGTCCAGGATGTCCTTGATGGTGTTGGCGACGGTCGAGTTCTTGTAGGCCGCGGCGGGCACGATCGCGACGCCGCCCGGCGTGTTGCTGATCTCGGTCAGCGCCTGCTGCGCGCTCAGGACCGCCAGCGCGCCGCGAACGCCCCGGCCCTGGTCGGTGGCAACCGGCGGCGCCGGCGCGCGCGCCTGGCGGACGGCGCGTGCGGATTGCGGCGCGGCGCGGGGCGGACGGGCGGTGGCGGTTCGCTTCTGTTCCGGCGCGGTGACGGTGACAGGCGGAAGATTTGACCGCTCGGTTTGCGCCACGGCGCTGAGTGGTGATGCGAACATGGCGGTCGAGGCCAGCAGCGCGCTGCGCACGAGCCCGGGGGGTGATGCAAGACGAAACATGGAATGATCCTGACGCCAGCTGTACGGCCGGCACTGCTCAACGGAACGGACAGGCACGGCCGCGAGCCGCACCAATCCCGATGGGAAGTTGGGAAGTCGTCAGGAAAAGAAGGGAGGCGCGCGTGCCCGCGCATGCAAGCCGGTACGCTGCGGCGGCATATGATCCGCGGCTTCCAGCCATTCGACGAGCTGGTACTGCCGCTGCAGGACAACGAATATCAACGGCGGCGGGTCGATCGCAGCGGCGCCGCCATGGCCGACGCTGCAGAATCCGCAGCAATTGGCACCGTGTTGGGGGTTGACGGTCGGGGTCTGCGATCCGTCCGTGGCCGTCATGCCGGAGCAGATCGTCGCCATATGAAGCGGATCGGACACGGCCTGGGCAAACGAGCGAAAGGCTCCGATTGGCGCCAGCAACTGCACCATCATCGCAAACAGCACGATTGGAATGAAGGCTTCCAGCCGCCGACGCATCACTCTCCCCAAAACTGCCGGCAGCCTAGCGATGGGCATTTGTTCTGTCGAGAAAGTTATTTGCTCGACGTTTGAGAAACGCAATTCGACGTGCAGCGTGGCCGATCGGGCACACCTGAAATCGGTGTGCGCAGCCTGGTCCACCACACGTTCGCAATCGCGCCCGCAAAGCACCGGCGGTCGCTCGCAGATGTGGCATATCGGGGGCAGATCGTGTCGTCGCTGCGCGCCGCGCCGGCTTGATGCAGCGCAATGCGGTGGCCGCCGAAGCGGGTTGTGGTGGTCCCGATCCACGGGAATCTCGATGTTCGACTTCAACCAACCTCTGCTTTTCGCCGGACTGCTGCTGGGCCTGTCATCGAGCCTGCACTGCTTCGGCATGTGCTCCGGCATCGCCGCCAGCCTGCACTTCGCCGTCGACCTCGATCCCAAACGACCTGCGCGGGACCTGCTGGGCACCACGCTGCTGATCAACACGGGGCGGATCACCGGCTACGTCACCGCAGGCGCGCTCGTCGGCGGCGTCGGGTCGGGCATATTCGGCGCGTTCGATCATTCGCTGTCGCATGTGGTTCTGCGCTGGGCTGCCGCGGCGTCGCTCGGCTGGATCGGATTGTCGATGCTCGAGATCGCGCCGGTTCCGGCGGCGCTCTATCGGGCGGCTTCGGTGGTCAGCCGCGCCATGAGCGATGTCGCTGCCTCGGCCCGGCTGCCGGCGGCGGCGGGGCTTTTCGTCAGCGGCGCGGTGTGGGGCTTTCTTCCCTGCGCGATGGTTTACGCGGCCCTGTTCTACGCGATGCTTTCCGGCTCGTGGCTCGGCGGGGCGCTGGCGATGGCCGGTTTTGGCCTCGGTACCCTGCCGGTCCTGATCGGCGCCGGCCTCGGGCTTCCGCTGCTGCGGCGCCGGGCCACTTCAGCATGGCTGCGAAGCAGCGTCGGCATCGCCATCATCATGGTCGGGATCGCCAGCGCGGGCATCTCGCCGGCGGAATTTGCCGCGTGGTGCCGATCCGGCTGACGGGTATCTTCAGTTGCTCGCGACCTTTTGCTGAACCAGCCATTTTTCCAGATCGGCAATTTCGGCCGAGCCTTCGATGGTGGTGACCGTGCCATCGCGCGCGATCAGCATCGTGCGCGGAATTTCGCCCTGCCATGTCGGATCGATCTCGAACCGCAGGCGTTCGACAAACCCGTCGCTGAACAGCCAGTTCTCCGCCGTTCCGAGCCCGGCCTTGTCGACCATGGCGCGCGCGGCATGCGGCAGGTTCGGCACCAGATCGGCGCTGATCATGACGACATCGAGCCCCGGATGATCCTTCACGAACTGGCCAAGCAGCGGCAGCTCCAGTTTGCAGGGGCCGCAGGTGACGCCCCAGAAATGCACCAGCGTCGGCCGTCCGGCATGCGCGCGAAGCATCTCCTGCCAGCTTCCGCGCACGAACGGTTTCATTCCGGATGGCGGCTCCGCCGCCGGCGCGGCGGCAAGCGACGCCAACAGGAAGATCGCAGCCAGCAGGCGCGTCATGATCCGTCTCCGATCGGCAGCAGGCGATATCCATCGGCCTTGGTCATCCAGGAAAGATAGGTCGTCTGCCCGTCACCGATCAGCAGCGGATGATCGGACGTGTCCGAGGTCGTCGCGATGACGGATGGTTTCGACCAGCTCCTGCCCTCGTCATGCGAGATCATCGCGTTGACCGAGGTCTTTTCGCCATCAAACTCCTTCCAGACCATGGTGGCGCCGCGCGCGCCCGTCAGCACGTAGGGCCGCGTCGGATTGCGGTCGGAGCGGCCGAGCGGCAACGGGTTGGAGAACGTCTTACCCTCATCATCGGAGCGGGCGTAAAACAGCCCCTTGCGGGCCTTGCCGTTGGTGTACCACGCCACGTGATAGGTACCGGCCGGCGAGATCGAAAGGCTCGGCCCGTGATGCGGGCACGCGGAAATCTGCCAGTCGTCGGTCGAGACGCGGCGCACCTCGCCCGGCGTCGCCGGATCCTTGAAGGTCATGACGGCGTGGTCGCGCACGCCGCCTTCAAAAATGTTCCGGAACACCACGACCGGACGCCCGGGACCGGCGAAGGCAAGGCCGAGCCGGCAGCATTCGCAGGTGTTGTCGCTGGCCAGCTGCGCGTCGGTGTAGGACGCACCCTTATCATTCGACGACGCGAAGAACAGCCCTGCCCCTTCGTACTTCCGGCCCTCCTCGCGCGCCGGCACGCGGTTGCGCTTGTCGATCCAGGCCGCGAACACCGTTCCATCCGCATCGAGGCCGAGCGCCGCAAAGCGCTGGCTCTCGTTATTCGCCGTGATCGGCTGCAGGTCGGCAAAGCTTTTGCCGCCGTCGATCGACCGCGTGGCGAGCACCTGGCCGTTGAACGCCTTGTCGCGGAACAGCGAGAACGCCAACGCGATGCCTCCGTTCTTGTCGACGACGATCTGGGGCCGCGCGTCCGGGCCCCAGTCGAGGTTCAGCCTGTCCTTGGTGACCTGAACCGGCGCCGAAAGGCTGCGGCCGAGATCCTTCGAACTCGCCACCGAGATCCGGCCGCCCGCCATGAAGGCCAGCCACAGCGTGCCGTCGGATGCGAACGCCGGCGTCACCTTGGAGGCGCAGCGAAGCTCCGCCTCCTCGCACGCCGCTTCCGAGGCATGGTTGTGATGGCTCATCTGCGCCTGCGCCACGGTCTGGCACAGCGAGAACGCGAGCGTCGCGAGCAAGCTCATTCGCAGCATGGCAAACTCCTTCTGCCGTGTCGTCCCCTCACTTGAACGCCAGTTTCATTCCCGCGATGAAGGCGCGGGGCGAGCCGGCGTAAATCGAGCCGGTGGTGTTCGCCAGCACGGCCGCAGGATTCTGCAATCCGGCCGCAGTCACCGAGTTCGCGATATTGTTCGCCGAGGCCACATAGGTCCGGTCGAACACGTTCCTGACTTCGGCGAACATGCTCAGCGACTTGAAGGTGTCGGACTTGAGGTCCGTGTTGTAGTGAACGTTGAGGTTGACTAGCTCGTAGCCGGGCGCTTTCAGTAGGTTGGCGTTGTCCATGTAGAAGGAGTCCTTCCATTGGACCTCCACGAACGCGCCGAGGCCGGCGAGTGGCCCCCACATGTGATCGTAACCAAGCCGCGCCGTCAGCTCGTTCGGCGAAATGCCCGGGATCTTGTTGCCGGCACGGTTGAAACTGAACGTGGCGCCGTTGACGAAGTTCTCGGTGTACTCGGTATAGAATTGATCGAGATAGGTGTAGGCCGCGGTGAACCGCCAACCGGGAAGGAATCGCCAGTCGGCGGCAAGTTCGACGCCGCGATGCTCCGATTTCGGTGCGTTAAACGTAAAGCTCGCATTGGGCGCACCGACCTGGGTTGCCTGCGTAACCAGTTCGTTCCTGAAGAATTCGTAGAATCCGGTCGCGCTCAACGTGAACGTGTTGTTCGGCGTCCAGTCGAATCCGATATCGTAGCCAAGGTTCTGCTGCGCCTTGAGCTGCGTATTGTTGCCGCTCTGACCGTTTGAGAGAACAAAGAGATTGCCGACCTGCGGCGTGCCGTAACCGGTGGCGACGCGCGCGCGGAACTGCCATTCGGGGTTGAGCTTGTAGAGCAGCGCCAGTTCGGGCGCGGTGTTCTGGAATTGCCGGTCGGCGGATACCAGGGTGGTGAACGCCGTCGGCACATTCGGCGTCGGATATGAGTAGGAGGTATTGACACCCCTCAGGACAGTCGTTTCCCAGCCGATGCCGGCAATCGCCGTTAGGTTGGGAGCGATCTTGAGCTCCTCGCGCGCGCGAACGCCGTAGTTGGAGGTACTACTGAAAGTATTGCTCGCCAGCAGGCCAAGCTTCGCATTGCCGCCCGGCATGACGTTGCGTGTGTCGCTCGACGCCGACAGCGTGTTGTACCATGCGCCGAAATACGTCGTCGACTCCATGCCGAAGATTTCGCCGCGCTTGGTGACGTCGCTCATGTAGTTGTAGGACGGGAAATCGCCGATCGCGCTGGTGGCGCCGGTCGGCTGGCTGATGTTGCGATCGTCGAACGTGAACTGGTTGCGCCAGGTCAGCGTGTTGTCGAAATCGTGCTCCCAGCGGCCGCCGACGATGGTGCGGCGGTCTTCGCGGCCGAGCCCGGCCTGGATGGCGGTGGTCGGGGTGCGCCCACCGTTGAAGCCGTTGTTGAGCAGGTTAACCGAGGCGCAGGCGGTGATGCCGGCGAACTCGCAGCCCTGTTGGAATGGGTTTCGATTGAACTGGTTCAACGACAGCCGGATCGGCAGCCTTGTATCCAGGAAGTTGTTGATGAACTTGACCGTAAACCGGTCATCAGGCGTGAGGTGCAGCGTGCCGAGGAAATTCACCGTCTGGGTATTATACCAGCTGTTCTGGATGAACCCGTCGCCGCGCGCGTCGCTGGCGAACAGCGAATACTCGAAATTGCCGATCTTTTTGCCGGCGGCGATGTAATTGTTGAGGTAACCAAAGCTGCCGCCTTCGGTGCCGTATTCAAAACCGTCGATGGTGCGGCCCGGCCGGGTGCGAAAGTTGAGCGCGCCGCCGGTGGCGTAATTGCCGTAGAGCGCCGACGACGGCCCGCGAATGACGTCGATCGCGCCATAGGCTTTTGGATCGATCAGGTCGCTGCGCGACAGTCCGTCCGGCTGGGTGACCGGGAAGCCGTCGTCGAAAATCACGATGTTGCGGATCGCAAAGCCGTTGCGGGCGTTGGAGCCGCGAATCGAGATGCCGATATCGCGCGGGCCGTTGCCCTGCTTGACCGAGATGCCCGGGCTCTCGCGCAGAACGTCGGCCACCGAGAACGCCGGACGGTTCTCATACCGGCTGCGGTCGATGGTGGTTTCGGTCTGGCCGGTGGGCGCCGTGTTGAGCAGCGCGCGCGCCACGCTGGGTGTGATGCCCGCGGTCAGCGACGCGGACGGCGCGGGCGCTGCCGCCGGCCGTGCCTGCGGCGTGCGGGCGGAGGTGCGAACGGCCGGCTTGCGGGCCGCCGGCCTCGCGGCTGTTCCGCGCGGCGCCTCGACGGTCACCGCCGGCAACGACGTCTGCGCAAGCGCGTTGGATGGCAAAAGGGACAGTACACTGCCGATAACGAACAGGCTCGCTCCCCCCTGGAAACGATCCAAGGGACGAACCAGGGCACGATAACGAAACATAAGATAATCCTGACGCCAGCTCGCTGGCCGGCTTGAATGACTTCATCACCCGGCGCAGCCATCGCCGCACCGGTCACGGGGTGTTGGAGGTCGTCAGGAAATGGCGGGAGGGGCGCGGGCCTGCGCATGGGAGCCGGCGCGGGCGTTGGTCAGGCGGAAGGCAAAATCGCGCCAGGCCACCTGTCCGGCTATCCGCTCGATATCGATCGCTGCCACTTGCGGCACATCGACCGGCGCACCGCCCTGCAGCACGCTGCAAACCGAACAGCATCCATCACGCGCGCGATGGCTTGCCGGATCAGTCTGCTCTGGTCCGGTTGCCGTACTGCCATGGCAGATGACAGCGCCGGCGAACGGATCGGAGGCCGCGATGGACGCTGCCCAGCATGCGCCGATCGGGGCAAAAATCTGCACCGTCAGGGCAATCAGGACAATCGGCAGAAACTGCTTGAACCAGCGCATCGCTCTTCCATCCGCCCGGACGTTAATCATCAAGGCGATCTGAAGTCGAGATCAGGTTCCAGCAGCTATGTTGCCGCTTTAGGGAGAAAAACCGGCCAAAAGCGACGCCTTTTGCAGCAATTGCGGGGCATTTGTGCCGGCACCCAGCTTAGGTGCATTGCAGCAAAATGCACAACTAACAGTAGCCAATTCCCAATCATTTCGCAGACTGCTGGAATTTTGAACAAAGGTTGCTGAAAATGATGACAACACGAAAAAGATCGTCTACCAATTCAAGCTCAGGCTGGTCGAGAGACTACGCTTGGTGGTCCAAGTCTCGGGAGGAGCCCTGACGCGCACAAGCAGCGTCGCCTCGACAATCAAAATCAAATCCACATTTTCGAGGAAATATAAGGGTCGACACAATATTTGGAGCAGGGCTTGGCGCCCTGCTCTTTTTTTTCGCTTTGATGACGATCACGGAAAGCAATGACGGCATCGTCAAATCCGATCGAGCGAAGTTTTGAACTGGCGGCCGAGCGCTGCGGGGATTTGACGCCGCTCGTCTACCGCCGGCTGTTCGAGTTGCATCCGCAAACCCGAGCAATGTTCCGCAGCGAGGGCAGCGAAACCGTCAAAGGTTCGATGCTGGCCATGACGATCGAGGCGATCCTCGATTTCGCCGGAGAACGCAGCGGCCGCTTCCGCATGATCGCAGCGGAAGTTTTTTCCCACGACGCTTATGGCACGCCGCGCGACCTGTTCATGGCGTTCTTCGGCATCATCGCACAGACGCTGCGCGAGGTCGCGGGTAACGACTGGTCGGACGAGATCGATGCGGCGTGGCAGCAATTGCTCGGCGACATCGAGCACTTCGTTGCAGCGCAGTGAAACAAGAGAATCTTCTGAAACTCATTGAGACTGGCGATCAAGTCCGCCGGTGGCGCAAACGCGCTTGTTGTGAAACACTGCCTCGAACCGCGGTGCGTGCAATCGACGCCGTCGGTCATAACAAACGAGGGAGCGAACGATGTCCGGGACGGAAAATTCCTCTACGACAAGGCGTCATCTTCTTCAAACCGGCGCGGCGACCGCGCTGCTCGGCGGGTTGGGAATCAACCCGGCGATGGCAGCGGTGGCGCGTTCGGAAAAGCCGTTGAAGGCGGCGTTCTCCAACGCCGGCCTGCAGGCCACCTGGTGCGCCCAGGGCAAGCAGGCGGCGGAATGGTGGGGCAAGCTGTTCAACGTCGAGGTCACCTGGTTCGACGGCCAGCTCGACGCGGTCAAGCAGCGCGCCGCGATCGACAACATGGCCTCGCAGAAATGGGATTTCGTCGCCATCCAGGCGTTCGGCATCGGCACGCTGACCCAGCCGGTGAACAAGATGATCGATGCCGGCATCCCCGTCATCGACATGGACACGCTGATCGCCCCGCTCGACCAGATCAAGGTGCACTCGTTCCTGGCGCCCGACAACGAGTTCATGGGCGCGTCGGTGACGCAGGCGCTCTGCAACGCGATCGGCGGCAAGGGCAAGGTCATCATGACGCAGGGCGCACTCGGCCACACCGGCGCGCAGGGCCGCGCCAAGGGTTTTGAGTCCGTGGTCAAGCAATTCCCCAACATCGAGGTGCTCGACACCCAGCCGGCGGACTGGGACGTCTCCAAGGCGGCGCGGCTGTGGGAAACCTATCTGACCAAATACCCGCAGATCGACGCGGCGTTCTTCCACAATGACGACATGGCGCTGGCCGCCTACAACATCATGAAGGCGCGCAACCGCACCAACATCCTGATCGGCGGCGTCGACGCCATGCCGCCGGCGATCCAGGCGGTGAGCGAGGGCCGCATGTTCGCGACGGTCCGCAACCCCTCCTGCCGCATCCATGGCGGCGCCATCGTGGCCGGTGTTGCTGCCGTCACCGCGGGCGAAAAGAGCGGACAGGGCATTCCGAAGCACGTCATCACGGACGGACCGGTGGTGACCAAAGCCAACGCGGCCGGCATGCAGTGGATGGAGGACCACTTCCTGATCTGAAACACAGCATGTCCAGGGGGCAGCCCATCCTCGAACTGCGCGACATCACAAAGGCCTTCGGCGGTGTCGAGGCGCTGCGTGGTGTCGACTTCGCGCTATCGCCCGGCGAGATCCATGGTCTCGTCGGCGAGAACGGCGCCGGCAAAAGCACGCTGATGAAGATCATCGCCGGCGTGCATGCGGATTTTTCCGGCCGCTTCATTCTCGACGGCAAGGAAACCCGCTTCCGATCGGTGCGCGACGCGCATGCGGCCGGCATTGCGATGGTGCATCAGGAACTCAGCGTCGCCCCTGACCTGACGGTTGCCGAGAACGTGTTCCTCGGCAACCAGCCGACCAACCGCCTGGGCCTCGTGCAGTGGCGGCGCATGGCGCGCGAGGCCGGCGAGCAATTGAAGCGGTTCGGCATCGAGGTCGATCCGATGAGCAGGCTCGGCGACCTGCCGATCGGCCTGCAGCAACTGATCGAGATCGTCCGCGTGCTGTTCTCGGGCGCCCGCATCGTCATCCTGGACGAGCCGACCTCGGCGCTGTCGCCGCCGGAAGTGGCGCGGCTGTTTGCGACCCTGAAAAAACTACGCGACGAAGGCACCAGTATCGTCTTCATCTCGCATTTCATCGAAGACATCCTTCGCGTCTCCGACCTCGTCACGGTGTTCCGCAACGGCCGCAAGGTTGCGGAGACCCCGGCGTCCGAGACCAGCAAGCCGGCGCTGATCGAGGCCATGATCGGCCAGGGCCGCGGGGCGCTGGAAGAGACGTACCACGACATCATGCTGCCGCCGCCCGCCGATCGGCCGGTGGTGCTGAACGCCAGCGGGCTGTCGCTGGCCCGCAGCCTGCGCGACGTGTCGTTCGAGGTCCGCGCCGGCGAAGTGCTCGGCATTTACGGCTTCATGGGCTGCGGACAGCTCGAGCTGGCGCGCATTCTGTTCGGCAAGCTCAGGCCCGATCAGGGCGCGCTCTCGATCGCGGGCGAACAGAAGGCTTTCCGCAGCACGGCCGGCGCCCGCCGCGCCGGGATCGCCTTCGTGCCGGAGAGCCGGCGCGACATGCTGTTTCACCAGGAGCCGGTGTACAAGAACGTCTCGATCAGCATTTTGGACCGCATTTCATCCCTGCTGCTCAAGCCATCGCGCGAGCGCGCGATTGCGAACCGGCAGGTCGAGCAGTTGCGGATTCGCCCGCCTGTCGTCGATCTCGACCTCGGCATGCTGTCCGGCGGCAACCAGCAGAAGGTGGCGCTGGCGAAATGGTTGAGCTATCCGCCGCGGCTATTGGTGCTGTGCGAGCCGACCCGCGGCATGGATGTCGGCGCCAAGAACGACGTCATCAACATCGTCAGGGACCTTCGCGACAAGGGGCTCGCCATCGTCGTGCTCTCCACCGAGCCCGAGACGGTGCTGTCGCTCGCCGATCGCGTCATCGTGCTCAAGCGCGGCGCGGTGGTGCGCGAATTCGCCAACGAAAAGATCAGCAAGGACCGCCTGCTCGAAGCGGCGTGAGGAGATGACATGACTTCAAGCGAAGGCGTGACGGTCGCAACGGAAGGGAAGAAACATCGCGGCCTCGGCGCGATGCTGCGCTCCCAGATGCGCAACATCGCGCCGTTCCTGACGCTGATCTGCCTGTTCGCCTTCTTCTCCGCGGCGAGCCCGTCCTTCGCGACGCTCGACAACATGGGCAACATCCTGACGCAGATTTCCGTCACCGGCATCATCGCCGTCGGCCTCACCTTCGTGATCCTGTGCGCCGAGATCGACCTCTCGATCGCCGCCATCGCCAACGTCACCGGCATCGCCGTGGCCTATTTCACGCTGCAGGATTCCTACGTCAACATCGCCAACGTCCCGATGCCCGGCTGGGCCGCGATCCTGCTGGCGCTGGCGCTGTGCGCCCTGCTCGGCCTCGTCAACGCGTTCGGGCTGACTGTCATCGGCATCCCCTCCTTCATCATGACGCTGGCGATGATGCAGATCGCCGCCGGCATCTCCGCGCTGTTGGTACGCGGCCAGATCGCCTACAAGGTGCCGCCGCTGGTGACGACGCTGGGATCGACATCGATCGGCGGCATCCCGTGGATCGTCATCGTGGCGGCGCTGATGCTGCTCGGCGGCCATCTGGTGCTGACCTACACCCGCTTCGGCCGCTACGTCTACATGGTCGGCGGCAATCGCGAGGCGGCGGAATATTCCGGGCTCAACGTCAAGCTCATCCTCGGCAGCGTCATGGTGATCTCGGCGGTCTGCGCCGGGATCGGCGGCATGCTCGGCGTCGCGCATTTCGGCAGCGCGCAGCAGAACGAATTCGACACCTACCTCCTGGACTCCATCGCCGCCGTCGTGGTCGGTGGCACCAGCCTGTTCGGCGGCCGCGGCGGCATCGGCAACACCATCGTCGGACTGTTCGTGCTCGGCGTCCTCAACAACGGCCTCGACCACGTCAACATCGACAGCTTCCTGAAGATATTGATCCGCGGCCTGATCCTGCTGGCGGCGCTGATCATCAACGTCTACGCGCAGCGACTGCGGGAACGGGCGGTCGAGTAGCCTCTTTGCCAAAACACGGGTTTTGACCGAAATACGCGTTTGACATGTCGGGCAAGACATCGGCACGATGGCATCCTGAAGCCGATCGCGGGATTTGAGTCACCAGCGGCCGCTTCGGCATTTCTGTCTGCCCGACCAAAGTCTGCCTGCATCGACGTGGCCACGAGAGCGTCGCCACAGCCATTCGGGACACAGTGCATGTCCGATGACCTTGTCAACGGTGCAGTCGAGCGGTCGGCCGCCGAGGAGGCGTGCGCCCACGAACCTATTCACATACCCGGCGGTATCCAGCCCAACGGTTGCCTGTTCGCGTTGTCGCCAGACGATCTTACCGTCCGCCAGGCCGCCATACCGCCGGATTACCCTCTCCCGCCCGCATCCGCGCTGATCGGACGGACGATCGCCGCCGTGCTCCCAGGCTTTCCAGAAACGCTGATTGACGCGCTTCGAAAGATCACGATCGGCAGCGAGCCCGCGCATCTCGGTCTGGTTTCGCTCCCGGCATCGGCCCAACATCGTGCCTTCGCTCATCATACCGGCACATCGTTGATCCTCGAACTGGAGGAGCAGACGACGCAGGAGGATCTGGAGGCCATCGTGTCATCGACGTTGACCTTGGCCAGGGGTTTTTCGGGCGCCACCACGATCGCGGAGCTTGCGGCGGTTTCCGCCAGGACCGTGCGCCGCCTGACCGGGTTCGATCGCGTGCTGGTCTACCGTTTCGACGAGAACTGGAACGGCGAAGTGATCGCCGAGGATCGCAACGATCGGCTGCCGTCATATCTCGGGCTTCATTTTCCGGCCGCCGATATTCCGGCGCAAGCGCGCGAACTGTATCGCGTCAATCGCCTGCGCCTCATCCCGGACGGCGCCTGTCGACCTGCGCCGATCGTTCCACCGAACGATCCGGTCACGGAGACTCCGCTGGATTTGACCTTCTGCATCTTGCGCGCGGTCTCGCCGGTCCACCTCGAATACATGCGCAACATGGGCACCGGCGCGTCGATGTCGGTTTCGCTCATGCGCGAGAACGTCCTCTGGGGGCTGATCTCCTGCCACAATCGATTGCCCGCAACGGTTCCCTTCCACGCACGCGACGCTTGCGATCTGGTCGGCAGGCTGCTTTCCCAGCACATTCTCGCGAACGAGCAAATCAGGCTGTCCGAAAAGCGCGTTGCGCTCCGGTCCTTGCAGACGCAGCTCCTCGCGCGGATGACGAGAGAGAAGGATTTCGTCACCGGGCTAGCCGACGCCGGAGACATTCTGCTGGAGCTCACCAGGGCATCGGGAGCAGCCGTCCTCTCGGGAGCCATGTGTCACGCGACCGGCAATACACCCGGACGGGAAGAGATCGAGAATATCGCGAAGGCGATGCAGGCAAGCGAGCGCGGCGGCGTCGCCGCCGTCGATTCGCTCGTCAAGGTCTACCCCGACGGCAAGGCCCTGGCGGACGTTGCGAGCGGCGTGCTTTCAATCTCGGTCATGCATCCGGACCATTTTCAGGTGTTGTGGTTCAGGCCGGAACTCCTGCGCAGCGTGAATTGGGGAGGCGAACCCGGAAAGGCCGTTGAGGTGGAAGCGGAAGGCATCCGCATTCATCCCCGCAAGTCCTTCGACCGGTGGCAGGAGACCGTGCGGCTTCACGCCAGCCCGTGGGAGTCGGCGGACATCGATGCGGCGGTTCAACTGCGCTCGTCGATCGTCGATGTCGTCCTGAGCCGAATCGAAGAGATATCGACGTTGCGGCAAATCAACGAGAACCTGGAAGCCTACAGCTATACAATCAGCCATGATCTGCGAGGCCCCTTCCGTCACATCAATGGCTACATCCAGCTACTGAAAGATTCCGAGGCCGGGCGGCTCTCGGAGCGCGGCAATCGCTACGTCGACGTGATCGTCAACGCCGCAGACATGGCCGGCCGGATGGTCGATGGGCTGTTGCAATTTGCCCGTCTGGGACGCGCGGCGATTCATTGGCAACGCGTCGACATGAATGCACTGCTGTCAACCGTGCGCGACGGCCTGCAACCGGTTGCCGAAGGGCGTTCAATCGAGTGGGAAATCCACGACCTCCCGAACGTCACCGGCGATTGGTCGTTGTTGCGGACGGTCTGGCAAAACCTGCTGGAGAACGCCATCAAGTTTACCCGGCACGTCTCCCCGGCAAAAATCCGGATATCAGCAATGACTCAGGGAGCCACCGTGCAATTCTGCGTCGCAGATAACGGTGCGGGATTCAACATGGCTTACGCCAGCAAGCTTTTCGGGGTGTTCGAGCGGCTGCACCGCGCCGATCAATTCGAAGGCTCGGGAATTGGGTTGGCCAATGTGAGAAGAGTCATCGAGAAGCACGGCGGAACGGTTTGGGCGGTAGCCTATGAAGGCCAGGGCGCCCAGTTTTATTTCTCCTTACCAAGGAACGGCGGCAAGCCATGAACAGACCCAACGTCAAGCCGATCCTGCTGGTCGAGGACAGCCCCGCCGACGCGGAACTGGTGCTCGAGGCGCTCGAACGCTGCCACCTTGCCAACAACGTCGTACACGTCCGCGACGGCGTCGAGGCGCTGGATTATCTGCGCTGTACGGGAGAATTCAAACACCGTGGCGGCGGAGAGCCGGTGGTCGTGCTGCTGGACCTGAAGCTGCCCCGGCTGAGCGGACCGGACGTGTTGCGCGCCATCCGGGCCGACCCGGTATTGCAGCATACGCCCGTGGTCATGCTGACATCGTCTCGGGAAGAACGTGACTTGATCCAGACCTATCAGCTTGGTGTAAACGCTTACGTCGTCAAACCCGTGGATTTCGCCGCGTTCGTAGCCGCCGTTCGCGACCTCGGAATGTTCTGGGCATTGCTCAACGAATTGCCGCCTCGTCCTGCTCCAACGTGAGCCCCGGACACCTCCAATTGCAGGGATTTCAGCCGGCCGCGAACGCCGGCTGCCAGTGTCTGAGTTCTCGTGCGGCAGCCGTGACCGCGCCGATCGTGGCAAATGCCTCCGTCTCCACCATCATCGCCCGTGCCAGCCGCAGGCTGCGCGCCTCACACACCGCCCGCTGCCGGGCGTCCTCGATCAGTTCGAAGTCGGCATTGTGGGCCAGCCCGAGAATGCGCCGAATGATCTTCGCCGCCGCAAATCCCACGGTGTCGGCGAACAACCGCGCCATAAAGGCCTGCCGCTCGGCCTCCAGGCGGGCCGCGCCGGCATCGCCCGGAAACAGCGATAGCGGATAGGCGTCGCCATGGCTTTCCGTGCGCCACAGTTCGAGAAACGCGCTGGCAAATTCCGTCCAGACGTTCTCGATCGTCTCCAGCATCCAGATCTCGAACGGCCGCCGTTCGCCAGGCGACCTCTCGTGGCCGGCGGAGGCCAGATAGGCCATCAGCAGATTGGCGATGACGGCGCCGATATCAAAACCCATCGGTCCGTAGAACGCGAATTCGGGATCGATCACGATCGTGGAATCTTCCGTCACCATGATCGAGCCGGTGTGCAGGTCGCCGTGGATCAGCGCTTCCGGCGCGGTGAGGAATTTCAGCTTGAGGCGCGAAACCGCGGCGTGCAGATCGAGGTCTTCGCGGACCGCGGCGGCGCTGGCGTCGAGCCAGGGCTGCGTCCATCGGTTCTGCTCGGCCACATGGTAAGGGTCGGTGAAGATCAGGTCCTCGGTGATCTTGCACAGCGCATGGTTGCCTGCAAACGCGGCGATACCCTCCTTCTTCTGGGCAGCGGGAATCGCGAGGTCGGACGAGAAGAACAGCGTGCGGGCGAGGAAGGTCGCGATGTCGCCAGCGAAATTCGGGTAGAGCGCCCCGGCGATCAGCCCCTTGCGCATGATGACATGCGGCTCGACCAGTTGCATCACGACGAGCGCGAGCCGTTGATTGTGGTGCAGCACGGCCGGCACCAGCCCGGGTACCAGCCGCGCCTGATGCGTGAGTGCCAGATATTCGTAATGCGATCGCGACAGCGGCAGCGGCCAGCTTTCGCCGACGAGGCGTACATAGGGCAGCGCCTGTTTCACCGCGACGCCGCCCGCGGCTCCCTTGACGATGAACACGAGGTTGAGGTTGCCGTCGCCGACCTCGCTGATCGTCCAGGCCGCGGCGGCGCCGCCCAGCCGGGCCGCCACCTGCGGAAGCCCTGCGAGGTATTCCCGCAAATCCGCCTCGTGGAGAATCCGATACTCGTCCTGTGGGGAACCAGCCATGGATTGCTGCTCGAAACTCATCGCAGTCTGCCCCCCGATCCCGGCGCACAATATTTCACGCCTTCCCGCTTGTGCGAGCGATATCGAACTGTTCTTGACCGGATCATAGGCGCAAAACGCCGCCAGCGGCCAGCGCTCACGATGCGCATCCGGCTCACACGAGCTGGGCCAGCCAGACGGTGTGGCCCCCGCAGCCGGGATCCTCGACGACATGCGAGACGACCCGAAACCCGTTTCGATCGAGCAATGAGCGATACTCGGCGCCGTCAAGACTTGCGTGATACAGCGGCTCGCCTGCAAAAAGCCCGATCGCCTCGCCATGTGCGGGGCCGCTGGTGAACATCAGTGCGGCATTCGGCGCCGCATGCGCCCGAAACACCGCAAACATGTTGCGCTGGTCGTCGTGACTGAGGTGAAAGAAGCTGTCCCACGCCAGCACGCCGAAGAATTTCCGCTGCAGCGAAAGCGCGCGCATGTCGGCAACGATCCATTCCTGTGTCGCGAACCGCTCCCGGCAGGCATCGATCATCACAGGTGACGAATCGATGCCAACGACGGGATGGCCGGCTGCGATCAGGTACTCGGCCATCGGCACTGCCGATCCACACCCGATATCGAGTACCGGCGCAGCCTCCGGTAACAGCGCACGAAGTCGCTCAAGCCAGGGCTTTTCGATCAAGGCGGAGCGCGCGCGGCTCTCGATCCAGTCTGACGCGTTACGCTGGTAAAGGCGGATGACCTCAGCGGCACCTCCCGACGTCGTTCGGGAACTCGATCGCGGCATAGTGGTCCGAAGCCCCTCTTCACGATTGCCACAGGCTCGGCGCAGACCGAACGTCCCACAAAGGGCTGTCACCGTCCAAGTCTGCCCCTGCAGCGGCGCGGTTCACGTGCGACGCGTGCAGCACCACAAGAAATGATAAAATTCGCCGAAAATTCATCATGTATCCCGACCGGAATGGGAACCGGAACGTACCTGCCGGGACTGGCTTGTCAGAAGAAGAATGTTAAGTGAATTCTCTGGCAACCTCTTGTCGCGACAGGTCCGTTAAGACTAACGGTACTATTCGACCCTTGTATCGGATCAGGGAAATCCGGTGACGACTGATGATCCAGATGCCGTTGCATTACGGCCCACCGTTATCGGCGGCGTCCGCCAGGACGACGACTTCGAGGTGGTCTGGCGCGGCTTCCCGGTCGGGCGGATCATGAAACAGCCGGACGGCCCGCACTGGTGGTGGGCGTGCACCGCCTACGGGCTGCCCGCGACCCCAAACGACCGCGGGCCCGCCATCAACTACAAGGATTGTCTGGTACGCTTCCGCCTCGCCTGGGCCAGGATCAGGCCCACGCTGACCACGGAGATCATCCAGGCTGCAACGCAGCACGTCCAGGAGCTGCTGGAGCAACAGGCGACGAAGGGTACCGAACCGAAGGCACCAGAGCCGCTTCAGTTACTGGAGAACAGCCGTGCCGCGCCGCGGCACCGGGTCTTGAAGGCCGCATCGATCGAGTTCAACGGCGGCGTCATCGACTGCACCGTCCGGAACGTATCGGACACCGGCGCCGCCCTCGAGGTCGACAGCCCGGTCGGCGTCCCCGAAAGTTTCTGGCTGGTAATCCCGGCTGAACACGCGCGTCGCCATTGCCGGGTGGCGTGGCGAGCGGACAAGCGGATCGGGGTCGCATTCGACTGACGCGCTGCCCCCTCAGAACGGCAGCCCCATCAGCCGCGACAGCCGCTCGATGTTGAGAAAGCCCTGATAGTACGCCCACATCCCGATGCCGAATGCGACGGCTGAGATGATCGTGGTCCAAAGCAGCTTCCAGCCCATCCGCGCCAGCACCGGCGCGCCGGGATCGGCGCCAGGAACAGCTTGTCCGGCGCCCTCGCCGTCCTCGTGCTGGCTGCGGACGCCGAACGGCAGCGTCACGAACAGCACGATCCACCAGACCACGAAGTAGATCGCAAGCGCCGTCGAGATGTTGTAGGCCATCAGAGCATGCTCCGATCAAATCGGATCATGCTCTGATGTTCACTTTTGAGCATGATCTCCGCGCAAACGCGTTCCGCGTTTGTCGCGTCGGAAAACCGGTTCCCACTTTTCCGGATCATGCTTTTAGGCCTGTTCGATTTCGACGAGCGCGCCGGAAAAATCCTTCGGGTGGAAGAACAGCACCGGCTTGCCGTGGGCGCCGATCTTCGGCACGCCGTCGCCGAGCACGCGCGCGCCCTCGCTGATCAGTTTGTCACGCGCAGCGATGATGTCGGGCACGTCGTAGCAGATGTGATGGATGCCGCCATCGGCGTTGCGCTCGACGAATTTGGCGATCGGCGAGGCGTCGCCGAGCGGCTGGATAAATTCGATCTTGGTGTTGGGCAGCGTCACGAACACGGTGATGACGCCATGCTCCGGCAGCGGCACCGCGCCGGAGATTTCCGCGTTGAACGCCCCGCCATAGATCCTGGCGGCTTTTTCGGCGTCCTTGACCGCGATCGCGACATGATTGAGCCGGCCCAGCATAATACTCCACTCCTGCGTCTTCCCGGCACATCCGCGCCGCCTACGTTTTACCTCAAACCGTCAGCACGTGAACGAGGCAAATCGGCTTCTTGCCCCACTGCTCGTTGATGACGGCCCGTACCGCCCGGCGCACCGATTCCGAGGTCGCATCCGGATCGCGCCGCCGCGCCCGCGGCAGGCCCTCGACGGTGAATACCACGGTGTCGAACACGATGTCGTCGATCAGCTCGCCGGCCGCATTCTTCTCGGGCACGCCGACCAGATCGACCTCGGGATCGTCGGCCAGTTCGCCCTTGTCGGTCATGGCGATGGCGACGAAGGCGCAGCCGGCAAATCCCATCCGCCGCCGCTCGACCACGGCACGGGATTTCGAATCCTCCAGGATCGCGCCGTCCTTGTAGAGCCGCCCCGCCGGCAGTTCGTCGATGATGCCGGGATCGCCGGGGCCGAGCTTGACCAGGTCGCCGTTCCGGCAGGTCAGCACTTTTGGAACGCCGGCGGTGCGCGCCAGTTTGGCGTGCTCGGACAGATGCAGCGCCTCGCCATGCACCGGGATCAGGAGCTGCGGACGCACCCATGAGATCATGTCGCGCAGCTCGTCGCGGCGCGGATGGCCGGAGACGTGGACGAGGTCATTGCGATCGGTGATCACCTCGATGCCCTGGGTGACCAGCCCGTTGATGATGGCGCCGACGGCCTTCTCGTTGCCGGGGATGGTGCGGGAGGAAAAGATCACGGTGTCGCCCTTGTTCAGCGTCACCTGCGGATGATCGTTGTTGGCGATCCGGGCCAGCGCCGCGCGGGCCTCGCCCTGGCTGCCCGTGCACAGCGCCAGCACCCTGTCCGGCGGGAAGTGCCCGTAATAGTCGGCGCTACGAAAGTTCTGTACGCCGTCGAGATAGCCGGTCTCGCGCGCGACCTGCACCACGCGCTCCATGGCGCGGCCGACCACCACGACCTCGCGATCGGCGGCGCGCGCCGCGTCCGCCACCGCCTTCACGCGGGCGACGTTGGAGGCAAACGTGGTGACGGCGACCCGGCCCTTGGCCGCCTTCACCAGCTTGGCGATGGTGGCGGCCACTTCCGTCTCCGAGGGCGAGCGCCCTTCCCGGACTGCGTTGGTAGAATCGCCGACCAGCGCCAGCACGCCGTCATCGCCGAGTTCGCGCAGGCGCTTTTCGTCGGTCGGCAGGCCGATGATCGGCGTCGGGTCGATCTTCCAGTCGCCGGTGTGCAGCACGGTGCCGGCCGACGTGTGGATGGCGAGCGCATGCGATTCGGGAATCGAGTGCGCGACCGGGATGAATTCGACGGTGAACGGCCCGAGCTCGATGCGGCCGCCCGAAGGCACAACCGTCACCGGGATTTTTGGCGGGTTGCGCTCGGCGGCGCATTTGGCCTCGAACAACGCCGCGCTGAACTGGGTCGCGTAGATCTTGCACTGCAGCCTTGGCCAGAGATCGATGATCGCGCCGAAGTGATCTTCATGGGCATGGGTCAGCACCAGCCCCATCAAGTTCTTGCGCTCCTTCTCCAGGAAGCTGACGTCCGGCATGATCAGGTCGATACCCGGCAGATGCTCCTCGTCGCCAAAGGAGACACCGAGATCGACCGCCAGCCAGGAGCGCTGCTGGCGATTGCCGAGCCCGTAGATCGACAGGTTCATGCCGATCTCGCCGACGCCGCCGAGCGGCGCAAAGGTCAGTTCATCCGGCCGCGCCATCAGGCTGCTCCCACCGATGCCGCATTGCCGAAGAACACTTCGCCGGCTGTGACCGGCACCCGCCGGCCATCGGCGGTACGGACGATCAGGCAGCCGGCCTCGTCGATCGTATCGAACGTGCCTTCCAGCGGCGCGGCTCCGGTCTGGATCGCAACCGGCTCGCCGACGCCATAGGCGCGCTCCAGCCATAGCTTGCGGATTTCGCCAAAGCCGCGGCCGCTGTCCCAGATGCCGCGGAACTCGACCCAGGCGTCCGACTGCGCGGCGAACAGTTCCTCGGCACTGACGTGAACGCCGAGGGCGGCGAGCGAAGTGGCCGGCGTCGGCGTGCCCTCCGGCGCTGCGATGATGTTGGTGCCGATCCCCGCCACAACGGCAAGGCCGCCATCCGTCACGGTTTCGGCCTCCACCAGCAAGCCGCAAAGTTTTCGACCGCGCACCAGAATGTCGTTCGGCCACTTCAGGAGATAATTCAGCCGATCCGCTCCGGCCAGCCGCAGATTGGCTTCGACGCTGACACGCTGCAGCGCGCGTTCATGCGCCAGGCCGAAAGCGAAACTCATCGTCGCCGCGACGGCCGGCGCAATATCCATCGCCTCGAGCACGCTGCTCGCGAGGTTGCCGCGCGGCGCGATCCAGGCACGCTGCCGGCGTCCGCGTCCTGCCGTCTGTTCCGTGGTGACGAACCAGGCGGGCCCCCGCTCGCCCCGGCGCGCGGCCGCCATGGCTTCCGCATTGGTCGAACCGGCCTGATCGTAGGCCATGAGGCGGTGGCCCGCCGCGGCAGCCCGGGGCCCGAGCGCGAGGGCCATCTAGAACAACGACTTCGCCGCGGCCGTGGCGACGCTGACCAGCGGCCCCGGATAGACGAAGAAGAAGATGTTGAAGATGCCCGCGACCGCCAGCACCGTGCGCAACTCGATCCGCATCGGCTCGATCTGGCCGGCTGGTTCGTCGAAATACATCAGCTTGATGATGGTGAGGTAGTAAAACGCGCCCACCACGCTGGTCAGTACGCCGATGACCGCGAGCGTGAACAGGCCCGCCTTGATCGCGGCGACGAACACGTACCATTTGGCGAAGAAGCCCGCGAGCGGCGGGATGCCGGCCAGCGAGAACAACAGCATGGCGAAGAAGAACGCCAGCAGCGGATTGGTGCGCGAGAGGCCGGCGAAATCGCCGATCTGCTCCATCGGCTGGCCGTTCCGCTTCATCGACAGGATCACGGCGAAGGTACCGAGCGTCATCGCAACATAGATCGCGATATAGACCAGCACGCCCTGCGCGCCCTCCACCGTGCCGGAGGCGAGGCCGACCAGCGCAAAGCCCATATGGCCGATCGAGGAGTAGGCCATCAGTCGCTTGATGTTCTTCTGCCCGATCGCGGCGAACGAGCCCAGCGCCATCGAGGCGATGGCGACGAAGACGAGGATCTGCTGCCATTGCGGCACGATGCCGGGGAACGCGGTCAGCGTCACGCGGGTGAACACGGCGAGCGCAGCCACCTTCGGCGCCGAGGCGAAGAACGCCGTGACCGGCGTCGGCGCCCCCTCGTAGACGTCGGGCGTCCACATGTGGAACGGCACGGCGGAGACCTTGAAGCAGAGCCCGGCCAGCAGGAACACCAGGCCGAACACGATGCCGACGCTGCCGGTCTGCACCGCCGCTGCGATGCCCGCGAATTCCACCGTGCCGGTAAAACCGTAGACCAGCGAGGCGCCGTACAGCAGCATGCCCGAAGACAATGCACCGAGCACAAAGTACTTCAGGCCGGCCTCGGTCGATTTGGCGTTGTCGCGGTTACTGGCGGCGACCACGTAGAGCGCAAGGCTCATCAGTTCGAGGCCGAGATAGAGCATGATCAGGTCGGCCGCCGAGATCAGCACCATCATGCCGAGGGTCGAGAGCAGCACCAGGATCGAATATTCAAAGATCCGCCGCGACGGGTCGGACAAAAATTCCGTCGACAGGATCAGCGTCGCGGCCGAACCGATGATCGCGAGGATCTTCAGGAAGCGGGCAAAGTCGTCGACGACGAAGCTGCCGCCGAACGTCGTCAGCTTGCCGGCCGGCAGCATCAGCTCCAGCACGCCGGTGATCACGAGCAGCACCACCGCGAGCGCGGTAACCGTTCTGGTCGTCCCCTCGCCGCGATAGGCGCCCAGCATCAACAGCGCCATGGCGCCGACGGCCAGCACCAGCTCCGGCAGCACCGGCAGCAACTGATATCCTGCACTGGAAAAGCTCATGGCGTTGGCCTTATTGAACGACCAGCGCGGCTGCCTTCACGGCAGTCACGGCGGTATTGTAGTTGTTGACGAGCTGCTGCACCGAGGCCGCCGACATGTCGAGCACCGGCTTCGGATAGACGCCGAACAGGATGGTCAGCGCCACCAGCGGGAACAGAAGCAGGCTTTCGCGCGCCGTCAGGTCCTTGATGCTGGCCAGCGACGGCTTTGTCAGCGCGCCGAACACGACCTTGCGGTAGAGCCACAGCGCATAGGCGGCCGACAGGATCACGCCCAGCGTCGCGAAGGTCGCGGTCGGGATCGAGACTTTGAAGGTGCCGAGCAGCGTCATGAATTCGCCGACGAAGCCGGAGGTGCCGGGCAACCCGACATTGGCCATGGTGAACACCATGAACACCAGCGCATAGAGCGGCATCCGGTTGACGAGGCCGCCATAGGCCGCGATCTCGCGGGTGTGCATGCGGTCGTAGACGATGCCCACACAGAGGAACAGCGCGCCGGAGACGATGCCGTGCGAGATCATCTGGAACACGCCGCCCGCCACGCCCTGCGTGGTGCCGGCGAAGATGCCCATGGTGACGAAGCCCATATGCGCCACCGACGAATAGGCGATCAGCTTCTTGATGTCTTCCTGCATCAAGGCCACCAGCGAGGTGTAGATGATCGCAATCGCCGACATCGCGAAAATCAGCCAGGCGAAATCGTGCGACGCCAGCGGGAACATCGGCAGCGAGAAGCGCAGGAAGCCGTAGCCGCCCATCTTCAGGAGGATCGCCGCCAAAATCACCGAACCGGCGGTCGGCGCCTCGACATGCGCATCCGGCAGCCAGGTGTGCACCGGCCACATCGGCATCTTCACCGCGAAGGAGGCGAAGAACGCCAGCCACGCCCAGGTCTGCAACGACCGTGGCACCGCTGTCGTCATCAGGGTCGGGATGTCGGTAGTGCCGGCGTTCCAGTACAGCGCCATGATGGCGAGCAGCATCAAGACCGAGCCGAGCAGCGTGTAGAGGAAGAACTTGAACGACGCATAGACCCGGCGCGGGCCGCCCCAGACGCCGATGATCAGGAACATCGGGATCAGGCCGCCTTCGAAGAACAGATAGAACAGCACGAGGTCGAGCGCCGAGAAGGTGCCGACCATCAGCGTTTCCAAAAGCAGGAACGCCATCATGTATTCGCGCACGCGCTGCTGGACCGATTTCCAGCTCGCCACGATGCAGAACGGCATCAGGGCGGTGGTCAGGATCACGAAGGGCAGCGAAATGCCGTCGACGCCCATGTGATAGGTGATGCCGCTGGCAAGCCAGTTGGCCTTTTCGACGAACTGGAATTCCGCGCTCGAGGCGTCGAAACGCCAGACCAGGATCAGCGAGACCGCAAAGGTGACCAGCGTGGTCCACAGCGCGATCCAGCGCGCGTTGCGCTGCGCCGCCTCGTCGTCGCCGCGGGTCAGATAAATCGCGATCGCGCCGACGACCGGCAGGAACGTGACGACGGAGAGTATCGGCCAGGTGGTCATCAATGCGCTCCCAGGCCGAACATGAACCAGGTGATCAACCCGGCGACGCCGATCAGCATCGCGAAGGCGTAGTGATAGAGATAGCCGGTCTGTACCTTCACCACGTTACGGGTGACGTCGAGCACCCGCGCCGAGACGCCGTCCGGGCCGAAGCCATCGATGATGAAGCCGTCGCCCTTTTTCCAGAGCGTGTAGCCGAGCCACTTCGCCGGGCGGACGAAGATGTAATCGTAGAGTTCGTCGAAGTACCATTTGTTGAGCAGGAACTGGTACAGCATCGGCTGCTGCTGGGCGAGTTCGACCGGCAGATACGGCCGCCGAATGTAGAACAGCCACGACACCAGGAAGCCCAGGACCATCATCACGAACGGCGCCCACTTCACCCCCGCCGGAACGTGATGCATTTCCTCGATGATGTGCGGATGCATTTTCAGCGATTCGCGGAAGAACTCCGCCACGCCGTTACCCGCGAACATTTCCTTGAACGGAAAGCCGGCCAGGATCGATCCAGCGGCGAGAACGCCGAGCGGAACAAGCATCCACAGCGGCGCTTCGTGGGCCGCCTCGTAATGATGCCTGTCGTGCGGCTCACCGAAAAACGTCTTCCAGACCAGCCGCCAGGAATAGAACGACGTCAGACCGGCCGCGGCCACCGTCAGTGTAAACGCGTAGGCCGAGAACGGATTATGCGCGACATAGGCAGATTCGATGATTGCGTCTTTGGAGAAGTATCCGGCAAACAGCGGGAAGCCGGTCAGTGCGAGCGTGCCGATCGTCATCATGGCAAAGGTGTACGGTATCTTGCGCCACAGCCCGCCCATGTTGCGGATGTCCTGCTCGTGGTGCATCGCGTAGATCACCGAGCCGGAGCCCAAGAACAGCAGCGCCTTGAAGAAGGCGTGCGTGAACAGGTGGAACATGCCGACCGAATAGGCTCCCGCTCCCATCGCCACGAACATGTAGCCGAGCTGCGAACAGGTCGAATAGGCGACGATACGCTTGATGTCGTTCTGCACCAGGCCGATGGTCGCGGCGAAGAATGCCGTGGTGGCGCCGAAGAACATCACGACGGCCTGCGCAGTGGGCGCCAGCTCGAACAGCGGCGACAGGCGGGCCACCATGAACACG
>CAZSRR010000042.1:0-55567 GCA_964609175.1 uncultured Bradyrhizobium sp. | reverse complement strand
CAAGCCGCTGAAGTTTCCTCATCGTCATGGCGGGGCTTGTCCCGGCCATCCACGATCTTCCCGCCCGGCCGAAGCGAGGACTTGGATGCCCGGGACAAGCCCGGGCATGACGAGCCTGAAGTCAGCCGCCGCATCAAAAAGAAGGCCGCCCGGAGGCGGGCTTTCAGCTCCCGCGTCCTTGGGGCATCGCCAGTTCAAGCCGCTGAAGTTTCCTCATCGTCATGGCCGGGCTTGTCCCGGCCATCCACGACCTTCCCGCGCGGCCGAAGCGAGGACGTGGATGCCCGGGACAAGCCCCGGGCATGGACGGGCCTGAAGTCAGCCGCCGCATCAAAAAGAAGGCCGCCCGGAGGCGGCCTTTCAGCTCCCGCGTCCTTGGGCATCGCCAGTTCTAGCCGCTGAAGTTTCCTCATCGTGATGGCCAGGCTTGTCCCGGCCATCCACGACCTTCCCGCGCGGCCGAAGCGAGGACGTGGATGCCCGGGACAAGCCCCGGGCATGGACGGGCCTGAAGTCAGCCGCCGCATCAAAAAGAAGGCCGCCCGGAGGCGGCCTTCGATCGTCTGGATGGGGCAGGGCTCCTCAGAAGCCCATGCCGCCCATGCCACCCATGCCGCCGCCACCGCCGGGCATCGGCGGAGCCGGCTCCTTCGGCAGTTCGGCGACCATGGCTTCGGTGGTCACCAGCAGGCCCGCGACCGAGGAGGCGTCCTGCAGTGCGGTGCGCACCACCTTGGCGGGGTCGATAATGCCCTTGTCGACCATGTCGACATAGTCCTCGGTCTGGGCGTCGAAGCCGAACGTCTCCGACTTGTTCTCGAGGATCTTGCCGACCACGATCGAGCCTTCAACACCGGCGTTTTCCGAGATCTGGCGCACCGGGGCTTCCAGCGCCTTCAGCACGATATTGATGCCGGCCTGGACGTCGGAGTTTTCGTTGTGGATGCGGCCGACCGCCTTCTTGGCGCGCAGCAGCGCCACGCCGCCGCCCGGCACGATGCCTTCCTGCACGGCCGCGCGGGTCGCGTTGAGGGCGTCCTCGACGCGGTCCTTCTTTTCCTTGACCTCGATCTCGGTCGCGCCGCCGACCTTGATCACGGCAACGCCGCCGGCGAGCTTGGCCAGACGTTCCTGCAGCTTCTCGCGGTCGTAGTCGGAAGTGGTTTCCTCGATCTGCGCCTTGATCTGGCCGACGCGGGCTTCGATGTCCTTCTTCTTGCCGGCGCCCTTGACGATGGTCGTGTTCTCCTTGTCGATTACGACCTTGCCGGCGCGGCCGAGCATGTTGAGCGTGACGCTTTCCAGCTTCATGCCGAGTTCATCGGAGATCAGCTGACCGCCGGTCAGGATCGCGATGTCTTCCAGCATGGCCTTGCGGCGATCGCCAAAACCCGGCGCCTTGACGGCGGCAACCTTCAACCCGCCGCGCAGGCGGTTGACCACCAGCGTCGCCAGCGCCTCGCCCTCGACGTCCTCGGCGATGATCAGCAGCGGACGGCCCGACTGCACCACGGCTTCCAGCACCGGCAGCATCGCCTGCAGGCCGGACAGCTTCTTCTCGTGCAGCAGCACGAAGACGTCTTCCTGCTCGGTGATCATCTTCTCGGCGTTGGTGATGAAGTAGGGGCTGAGATAGCCGCGGTCGAACTTCATGCCCTCGACGATGTCGACCTCGGTCTCGAGCGCCTTGTTTTCCTCGACCGTGATCACGCCTTCATTGCCGACCTTCTGCATCGCCTGCGCGATCATCTTGCCGATGGCGGCGTCGCCGTTGGCCGAGATGGTGCCGACCTGGGCGACTTCGGAGGAGGCCGCGACAGGCTTGGCGCGCTTCTCGATGTCCTTGATGACGGCGTGCACGGCGATGTCGATGCCGCGCTTGAGGTCCATCGGGTTCATGCCGGCGGCGACCGCCTTGGCGCCTTCGCGGACGATCGCCTGCGCCAGCACGGTGGCGGTGGTGGTGCCGTCACCCGCGGTGTCGTTGGTCTTGGAGGCGACTTCGCGCAGCATCTGCGCGCCCATGTTCTCGAACTTGTCGTCGAGTTCGATCTCCTTGGCGACGGTGACGCCGTCCTTGGTGATGCGGGGCGCACCGAAACTCTTCTCGATCACGACGTTGCGGCCCTTGGGACCGAGCGTCACCTTCACCGCGTTGGCGAGAACATCGACGCCGCGCAGCATGCGGTCGCGGGCTTCGCCGGAAAATTTAACGTCTTTGGCAGCCATTGGTTGGACTCCTGAATGAATGGATAAGGTTGGTCGCTGTTACGGCCCGGTCTCTTCCCCTCTCCCCTTGTGGGAGAGGGTGGACGCGATGCGAAGCATCGTGGACGGGTGAGGGGTATGTCTCCGCGAGTCGCGCTCGTTGAGAGAACCCCTCATCCGGCGCGCTTTGCGCGCCACCTTCTCCCACAAGGGGAGAAGGAAGAAAGCAGCGCGCTGTCAGCTCAGCACGCCCATGATGTCGCTCTCCTTCATGATCAGGAGTTCCTCGCCGTCGAGCTTGACCTCGGTGCCCGACCATTTGCCGAACAGCACGCGGTCGCCGACCTTCACGTCGATCGGAATCAGCTTGCCGGCCTCGTCGCGGCCGCCCGGGCCCACCGCGGTCACCTCACCCTGCGACGGCTTTTCCTTGGCGCTGTCGGGAATGATGATGCCGCCCTTGGTCTTCTCCTCGGCATCGATGCGCTTGACCACGACGCGGTCGTGCAGCGGACGGAATTTGGACTTGGACATGAACGTCTCCTGTTGAAGTTCCCGTGGAAGGCGTGGTTTCAGGTCTGTGTGCCATTGGAAATGGCCGGTATACCGAGTATTCAACGCCGCCCCGGGCGGGACAGCAGGACCCTTAGCAATCTGCGTGGTTGAGTGCTAGATGTGGGGCCGGGAAATATGGCTTGGCGCCGATCCTGTCAAGCAAACAAGGGGGTTAAGGCCTTGGTGAGGCCTATATAGGATGTTGGTTCGGAAACCAATTCGGTGCGACGGCGTAAATTGGACGGACGTCGTTGCTCCAGAAGGCTTTTTGCGCTTGGTTGCGTGACGGCTGCTTGACGGGAGCGGCCAGGGATTTGCCAGCGATTGCTCGGGGGAATGCGATGATCAGCTCACGTAATGCGCGTACGGTTGCCAATTGGGCCGCCGCGTCGGCGCTCACGGCTTTGCTGGGCGCGTGCGGCGGTGGCCTGAGCTTGCCGTCAATGTCTTCGGGGTCGCCGCCTCCAAGCGAACCCGGGGAAGCTCCGGAGATGCCTGCCACCATCCGCCCCGACGAGATCGTCGGCCGCTGGGGGCTCGCCTCGTTCCAGAATCCCAACGACCGCGCCCGCACCGAAGCGGCCGCGCGCGGCCAGTGCAAGCAGCCCTATGTGATCGGCGCCGGCCAAAGCGGCGGCGTGGTCATGCATCTGGCCGACCAGGCCACCCCGCAGGAGCTGCGCCTGAAAGGCTCGCCGAGCGGCAAGAACTATATCGGCCCGGCCGGCCCGACACCCGGCGAGCAGGACCGCGAGATCATCTCGTTCGACGGCCGCGTGCTGATCACCCGCTTCATCGACAAGGATGCCGCCGTCCGTTACGGCAACATGGTCTATGTCCGCTGCGCCCCGCGGGCGTGAGGTCAGGCTGCACGCTCGCCGTCATGGCGAGGAGCGAAGCGATGAGGCAATCCATCTGTCCGGGCGGGGAATTGGATTGCTTCGCGGAGCCTGTCATCGGGCGCGCATTGGCGCGACCCGTTGGCTCGCAATGACGGGGTTGGGACATCGCAACAGCAACAAAAACGCCGGCATCGCTGCCGGCGTTTGTTCATTCGGCGTTAGCCGGCCCGGTCAATCGAACAGGGCGTCGATGTCGTTCTGCGAGGCGTGACCGGCGTCGCCATCGAGCTTCGGTCCGTTGAGCAGCCTGGCGTCGCCCTCGCGGGTATCGACGATCGGCGGTGCGTGCGCCTTGATGGCGTCGACGCCGCCCCAGATATCCATCATCTCGAGGATGTGCTTCTCGATGAACTTCATCGTGTTCATCACCTTGGAGATGCGCTGGCCGGTGAGGTCCTGGAAGTTGCAGGCCTCGAAGATCGCGACGACGCGTTCCTGGATTTCCTCGCTGAGCAGTTTTTGCTGGTCGGGCGAGATGTTCTTGGACAGCGCGGTAGCGGCCTGGTCGATCGCCTCGACGGCCTCGAGAATCTGCTGCGTGGCCTGTTCGGTGCCGCCGACGACGGCGCCGAGTTCGCCGTTAACCTTGGCCATTTCCTCGCCGTCAAAGCTCGTGCCGTGCAGGGTGGCGATTTCGCGCTTGGTGCGGTTGATGGCGTCGTGAATCAGGTCGAGTTCGACCTTGAGCTTCTCGCACTGCTCGATCTGGGCCCGGTAGGTCTCCAGCAGCGCCTGGGCGTCGGCCACCTCGCGACTGACCTCCTTGGCGACCGTCGCGGTGGTCGCGTCGGCCCCGGCATGGCCGAAACCGGCCATCTGGGCGCGGATCGCGCGCAACTCGGCCATGATCTCGCGATGCATCGGGCCGATCTCCCCGCCTTCAACGGCAGGCATGATAATCGGCGCGTCGCCCATGAGGGCCTGCTCGATACGAAAACGCTTGCGACTGACGGACATGGCTTTTTCCCACCCTTGCAATCCAGGTGTTGTAAACCGGCGTCATTTAACGCGAGGTTCACGCGGCAACGCGTCGTGGGGGCGATCTGGCCGCGACCGCATACCAATTATTAACTGTCAGCTTTCGCGTTCACCCAAAATAAACGCTACCGGCCAAAACCGGCGGCGGTTGCCGGGATGGTGAATCGAAACGGCCGATCCGTTTACCAAACCGATCAGGTTTTGATTTGTATTGATCGCATGCAGCGGCGTTCGTTCGCGCCGTCGCCGCCAACCCCGAAGTGACGATCAGTACAGAGTACGTCGATGTCCGGAAAAACCTGTTTTGCGCTCCTTGCGGGCGCGTCCTTCCTTTGCTTCGCCGGTCAGGCCAGCGCAATCGACGCCGCGCCCGCCGGCCAACCCACCGTGATCTACGCCCGCGAGCCGGCGCCGCCGGTGCGGATGGCTTCCGCCGAGCGCCGCAACATGGGCGGCGGCTTCATCGAATTCCTGTTCGGCGATGCGCCGCAGGGCCATCGCTACCAGCGCGAGCCGGCCTATCAGCCGCAGCCGGGCTACGGCGGTCGGCGCATGCTGCTGCCGCCGATGGACCCGCAGCAGTCGATGCGCCGCGAGGAGGAGATGCTCGATCCCGCGCAGCCACCGCTCGATCCGAAATACGAGAAGCAGGTGGTCGAGTATCACGGCAAGGAACGCCCGGGCACCATCGTGATCGACACCCCGAACAAATTCCTGTTTCTCGTCCAGGGCGACGGCAAGGCGCTGCGCTACGGCGTCGGCGTCGGTCGCCCCGGCTTCACCTGGTCGGGCGTCAAGACGGTGTCCGCCAAGAAGGAGTGGCCGGCCTGGACCCCGCCGCCGGAAATGCTGCTGCGCCGTCCCGACCTGCCGCGGTACATGGAGGGCGGGCCGGACAATCCGCTGGGGGCGCGCGCGATGTATCTCGGCTCCTCGCTCTATCGCATCCACGGCTCGAACGAGCCCTGGACCATCGGCACCAACGTCTCGTCCGGCTGCATCCGGATGCGCAATGAAGACGTCATCGATCTCTATGGCCGCGTCAATGTCGGCGCGAAGGTGGTCGTGATCTGAACGGACCGGATCGTCATCGACCGTAGCCCGGGCGAGCGAAGCCACCCCGGGACCGCGTCGACCGATGGGCCATGCGCGGTTCGTTGCCGACAAGAGTTTACAGACAAAAACGGCCGCCCGATCGGGGCGGCCGTTTCGTCTTTCAACGCTGGCGTCGCTTACGCGTAATCGCCGTCGCCCTCGTCGCCATCGAAGCCGTCCGAATCATGATCCATGTCGTCATCGTTATCGGAACCGAAGAAGCCCTGCCGCGAGCCGGAATCATAGTCGTTGTTGTCGGCACGGCGGCTCGACGATGAGCCGATGTCGTTGATCCCGGCCTCCTGCGCCAGGCTGCCGCCGGACTGATCGCCCCAGGGCCGGCGGTCTTCGATTCCGCCATTGTGATTCGCGGTGTCGCCGAACGCCTGATGGTTGCCGCCGCCGCCCATCATCGAGCGGATGCTGCTGGCCAAAAGCGATCCTCCGACCACGCCGGCTGCGGCCGCCGCCGCCGTGCCGAGGAACGAGCCGCCACCGCCGAAGGCCGACGGCTGCTGCTGCGGCCCGCCATAGGGCTGGCCGTAAGCCGGCTGGCCATATTGTCCGCCCGGCTGCTGCCAGGCCTGGCCGGTATTCCAGGCCGGCCGATTGCCGCCGGCCATCTCCGGCGCGCGCACGTTCGGCACCGAGCCATGTTGCTGGTTCTGGCCGAAGATCGCATCGCGCATCGAGTCGAGGAAGCCGCCGGATTGACCTTGTCCCTGCGGACCGGCGGCGGCTTCCAGTTCCTGGATGCGCTGGTCTGCGCGCTTCAACGCTTCGTCCTGCACCAACGCGGTCTGCACCAGCGCATACACCGCGTTCGGCGCGCTGCGCAGGCCCTGCATGATCGCCGACATCGCCTCCGGATCGCGCTTGGCGCTTTCCAGCTTGGCGAGCCGGTCGAAAAGATCGTCAATCAGTTGGCGTTCTTGCGGTGTCATGGCCCTCTCCTTCGCGCCGGGTCGTCGGCGCGCCGCGCAGATGTAGGGCCGGCTTGGGCCGGCAAGTAGTGGGGCGCCGAATTAAATTTCGGTATGCGACAAAATGGCGGAATTCCCGGCCATATCAGCTCAATGTAACTTTATTCGACGCCAGCAAGGCCGCAAATTGCTCGCCGGAGAGATAGGCGTGCTCGGCCTCGCGCTGGGTGGTGAAGGGGTCGAGGTTTTCGAGGGTTTCATCGACGAATCCCGGGTGGCACATCACGAGCCCGCCGTCCGGCAGCCCGTCGAGGAACTCACGCATCAACCCGCCGAAATCGGGCGCTTTGGAAAAATCATAGGCGCCGGCGAAGGCTGGGTTGAACGCGAGACCCGCGACCGCCGCGCGCTTCCTGAACTGCGCGCTGAGCGTGTCGAGCACCAGTGCCTTGGGCGCGCCGAGGCGTTTCGCCAGCGGCTGCAATCGTCCGCCCTGGCGAACCCAGGCGTCGGGGGCGGCTTCCTTCACCGCGAGCAGGAAGGCGTCGCGCACCTGCGGGAACAGTTGCGCATGCTGATGGCCGTCGACGAAATCCGGCGCGCGGCCGAACAGCTCCTTGAAGGCGGCAAGCTGGGCTGCGAGTTCATCCTCGATCAGGCCGCGATCGAGCCGCCGCAGCAGTCCGGATCGCAGCATGGCCGGAAACGGCAGGAACAGTCCGCCGTCGAGCGGCCGGAAATGCATCGTCAGCGGACGAAACGGCGCGGTCAGCGTCGCGTGCAGGCCGATCGCGCAGCGCGGACTGCGCGCCGCCGTCTCCTGCAGCGCAGCGACCTCGGCGCGGCCGATCGCGGCGCCCACCACCATGACGGAGGTGGCGTTGAGACGGCCGCGCGAAATGAGATCGCGAATGGCGCGGTTGATGCCTTCGGTCATCCCGTAATCGTCGGCGCACAGCCAGACCCGGCGCGGCGGCGCGTCGTTCATTCGGCGGCGGTCCGCTCGGGCGGGATCGCCGCCGTCTCGCCGTCGGCGTGCTTTTCGGTGTGTTCGGCGACGAAGTAGATCGGACGCGCCTTCAGCTCGGAGAGGATCTTGCCGATATATTCGCCGACGATGCCGATCATGATGAGCTGCACGCCGCCGATCGTCATCAGCCCGATCATCAGCGAGGGATAGCCCGGCACCTGCTTGCCGGTGGTCAGAACCTCCCAAAGAATGGTCAGGCCGAAAATGAAGGCGCTGAGCGCGAGCAGTACGCCGAGCATGCTGGCAAAGCGCAGCGGCGCCACCGAGAACGATGTCAGTCCTTCGATCGACAATCCGATCAGCCGGCCCGCGCTGAACGTGGTGACGCCGTGCGCGCGCGGCGCCGGCTCGTAGTCGACGCGGATCTGGCGGAAGCCGATCCAGTTCGACAGGCCCTTGAAGAAGCGGTTGCGCTCGGGAAGCTGGCGCAGCGCCCTGGCCGCGCGCGGCGACAGCAGGCGGAAATCGCCGGCATCCTCGGGGATCTTCTGCCGCGCGCCCCAGTTGATCAGCGCATAGAAGCCGTGCACCGCCCGGCGGCGCAGGAACCCTTCATTGTCGCGGTGCGCCTTCGCCGTATAGACGACGTCATAGCCGTCATCGATCCAGTGCGAGACCAGCTTTTCGACCAGGCTCGGCGGATGCTGGCCGTCGCCGTCCATGAACAGCACCGCGCCGCGCTTTGCATGGTCGAGGCCCGCCATCAGCGCCGCTTCCTTGCCGAAATTGCGCGACAGCGACACCACCTGGACGTCGAGCGCATCGGCGCCCAGCATTCGCGCGATCGCCAGCGTGTCGTCCTTGCTGCCGTCGTCCACATAGACGACTTCGCTGCCAAGGCCGTAGCGCGCCTTCAGCGCGCGGGCGAGCCCGGTCAGCCGCTCGTGCAGCACGGCAAGCCCGGCCGCCTCGTTGTAGAGCGGCACGACAATCGACAGCCCCTGCGCCGCAGCGCTGGCCGTGGTGAGGCGGGATACGTCGGAGCCAAGCGTCATCGATCAGGTCCCAGGATCGAGCCTAAGTCTTCTAAACCTATATGCTATCTGACGCCGGCTGTCGCAACGATGAACGAAACGGCAGCCCTACTGCCGCAGGAAGGCCTCCAGCCGGGCAAATAGCGGATTTTCCCGGTCGAGCACATAATCGAGCGAGGCGACCGATACCGTGTCGGCGCCGTGGTCGCGCAGAAAACTGCCGAGCGCGTAGAGCTGCATCGGCGGGCAGTGCAGCGTCAGCATGCCCGACGAACTCGGCCCGCCGAACGGCGCCACCACGCCGAACCGGTTGTGCGCCTCCGCCAGCAGCCTGTCGTTGCAGCCGGCGAAGCGCGTGCGCACCTCGCGATACTTGCTCGCCCGTGCGCGGGCGGCGATGTGGTCGAGCATGATGCGCGCGGTTTCGCGGGCCTCGGCCGACCAGTCGGCGTCCCTGGCGGCGACGAGGTTGGCCTGGCTGCGCAGGATCACGCCGTCGTCCAGCACCTTGAGCCCGTTGGCGGCCAGCGTCGCGCCTGTAGTCGTGATGTCGACGATCATCTCGGCGGTGCCGACCGCGGGCGCGCCCTCGGTGGCGCCGGCGCTCTCGACGATGCGGTAGTCGACCACGCCGTGGCTGGCGAAGAAGTTGCGCGTCAGGTTGATGTACTTGGTCGCCACCCGCATCCGCCGGTTGTGCTGCGCGCGAAAGCCCGTCGTGACGTCGTCGAGATCGGCCATGGTGCGGACGTCGATCCAGGCCTGCGGCACCGCGACCACGACGTTGGCGCTGCCGAAGCCGAGGCTGTCGATCAACAGCACGCGCTTGTCGGCGTCGGGAATGCTTTCGCGCAGCAGGTCCTCGCCGGTGACGCCGAGATGCACCATGCCGCGCGCCAGTTGCGAGGCGATTTCGCTGGCCGAAAGATAGGCGATCTCGACATTGTCGAGGCCGGCGATCGTGCCGCGATAGTCGCGCGCGCCGCGCGGTTTTGCGAGCGTCAGCCCGGCGCGGCTGAAGAACGCCTCGGCGTTTTCCTGCAGGCGGCCCTTGGAGGGCACGGCGAGGACGAAGGGGGCGGTCATGCGGCGCCTCCTTGCGTGCCGCAGCGTGTCAGCGCCTCGATCCACACCGAGAAGCCGACCGCCGGGATCGGCATAGGCGAGCCGAGCTGCGTCATCAGGCCATCATAGCGTCCACCCGCCACCAGCGGCTCGACGCCGTTGCCCCTGGCATGCAGCTCGAACTCGAAGCCGGTGTAATAGTCGAGGCCGCGGCCGAACGAAGTGGCGAACCGTACCCGCCGGGTGTCGATGCCGCGCGCGGCCATGAAGCCGACGCGGCTTTCGAGCTGGTCGATGGCGGCGGCGATATCGAGTTTCGCGTCGGCGGCCAGCGCGCGCAGTTGCGCCACCGATTGATCGGGATCGCCTGATATCGCGAGAAAGCGCTTGATGGTGTCGAGCGCGTCGCGCGGCAGCGCGCCGCCCTTCAGCGTCGACTGTTCGAGGAAGCGGTCGGCGATCTCGGCGACCGTGCGGCCGCCGACATTGGTGGTGCCGGCGATCGACATCAGATCGGTGACCAGCGCCAGCGCCGCCTTGCGGTCGGAGCCGGCGAGGGCGGCCAGCACGCCCTCATATTCGTTGCGGCCGGGCGCGGTGGCGAGCGTCAGCCGCTCGATGTCTTCGGTGAGGCTGACCTTGCGGTTGAAATCCTTGATCAGCCGCCGCCGCCACACTGGATAGAGCCCGAGCGCGTCGATCAGCGCGGTGAACAGCGCAACGTCGCCGGTGCGGATTTCGACGTCCTTGACGCCGAAGGCCGCGGTGGCTTCGAGCCCGAGCGCCAGCATTTCGGCATCCGCGGCGGCGCGGTCCGCGCGGCCGAACGACTCGACGCCCGCCTGCAGGAATTCGCTGGGGCCGCCGCCGCGATAGCGGAACACCGGCCCGAGATAGCAAAAGCCCGCGGGCTTCCCGGCGCTGGCAGAAGCGAGATAGTCGCGCGCCACCGGAATGGTCAGGTCGGGACGCAGGCAGAGTTCCTCGCCCGAGGCGTCGGTGGTCAGGTAAAGGCTCTTGCGGATGTCCTCGCCGGAGAGGTCGAGGAACGGCTCGGCCGGCTGCAGGATGCCCGGATGGGCCTGCAGATAGCCGCCCTGGGCAAACGATAACAGCAGGGCGTCCGCCCATGCGGCAGGTCCGGCAGCACTGGCGGCGGCGGTTGCAGTCATTTTACGTCCAAATATCCGGGAAAACCGGGTTTCAGGGTCGTTTTGGGGCTTATTGGGGTTCCCGCAGCCTCGTTGGCGCAGGCCTTAGCATGGCCAGCGCGGGGTTTCGACAGGGATTGGCCAACTGAATTAATGGCTGATGGCTTGCCATCAGCGGCCTAGGTCGGAGCTAACCTGTCCCCCGCCAGTCCCCCAGCGCGGCCTGCACCAGCGCCAGTGCGGCAACGCCGGCAGTATCGGCGCGCAGGATGCGCGGGCCGAGCGACAGCCGCAGCGTCCTGGGCTGCCGCAACAGCAGCGCGCGCTCCTCCTCGGCGAACCCGCCCTCGGGGCCGATCAGGACGTCGATCCCGCCCGCCGCCGTCACGCCGCCTCGCAGCGCCTCGATGGGATTTTCGACCTCGCTGGCCTCGTCGCAGAATACAAGGAGGCGGCTGGCGTCGCGCCTGTCGAGATAACGATCGAGCGCGACTGGTTCCGCAACCTCGGCCACGCTCAAAATCCCGCACTGTTCGGCGGCCTCGATCACGTTGGCGCGCATCCGCTCGCCGTTGACGCGCGAGACCTGCGTGTGCCGCGTCAGCACCGGCTGCAGCAAAGAGGCTCCCATCTCGACAGCCTTCTGAACCATGTAGTCCAGCCGCGCGTGCTTGAGCGGCGCAAAGACATAGGCGATGTCGGGCAGGCGATCCTGCGGCCGCGTCCGTGCAACGATGGTCAGCTGATCGGGCCGCTTGCGGCCCTCGATCGCGGCCCGCCATTCGCCGTCACGGCCGTTGAACACCAGGATGGTGTCGCCGGCTGCGAGCCGCAGCACATTGCCGAGATAGTTGCTCTGGTTGCGTTCCAGCGCCAGGCGTTCGCCCTCGCGCAGGGCGGCGTCGACGAACAGGCGAGGGGCGCGGAAATCGAATTCAGCCATCGGTAAAGGTTCCATTATCCGGCGCTTTTAGCCTAAAGCGTTAGAATCCGGAGGTGATTTTTGGGCTTCGGCGCGCCGCGCCGCGCTGCCGCCCCAATCTGCGGGTTGTTAAGTGGCGGCAGGAATCGTAAAACGTCTTCATCGCAAAACTGCTTCGTTCGGACACGTTGGGGCTTGCCTGACCTTGCCGGAGAACCGCCCTTGATGATTCGCCGTCTGATTGTGCCGTTGACCGCCGCCGTCGTGAGCCTTCACGCGGGACACGCCCTTGCGCAAACGCCGTTTCCGGCGCCATTGCCCAACCAGAGCGCGTCGCCGTTTCCGCCGGTGAACGGCGTTGCGGCCGCGCCGGCCCAGAGCGCCGCGCCGGCTGGCAGCTCGGTGTTCGATCGCGGCGCCGCGCCGGCGGGCGGCATGACGCCGGCAGGGCCTCCCCCGCAGGGCGGCGCGGCTGACGCCTGCATGAAAGGGTTCGTTCCGCTCCGCGAGGAAGCCGAGAAGCGCGGCAAGGCGATCAAGGCGGCGAGCGACCGCAAGGCGCCGCCGGACGAGGCCTGCAAGCTGATCGGCAGTTTCGGCCAGGCCGAACTGAAGATGATCAAATATGTCGAGACCAACTCGGCCAAGTGCGGAATCCCGCCGCAGATCGCCGACCAGCTCAAGAACGGCCACAAGAACACCGAGAAGATGCAGAAGCAGGTCTGCGCGGTGGCGCAGCAGGCGGCCGCGCGCGGCCCGGCGGGTCCGAGCCTGAGCGAAGTGCTCGGCTCCTCCTCGGCGCTGCCCGAGGCGCAGCCGGCCAGGAAGGGCGGCAGCACCTTCGATACGCTGAACGGCAACGTCCTCACGCGATGATCCCGCGCCGATGAGCGAGGCGAGCGCCCCCGTTGCCGACGCGACCGGCAACTGGGTCGATACGCATGCGCCGTCCTGGGCGCGGCCCTATCTGCGGATATCCCGTTTCGACCGTCCGATCGGATCATGGCTCTTGCTGATGCCGTGCTGGTGGTCGGCGGCGCTGGCCGCCGGCATCGCGCGCGACGTCTCGCAACTGCCGCTCGTGATCGCGCTGTTCTTCGTCGGCGCCTTCGTGATGCGCGGCGCGGGCTGCGCCTGGAACGACATCACCGACCGCGACCTTGACGCAAAGGTCGAGCGGACGCGGTCGCGGCCGTTGCCCGCCGGCCAGATCAGCGTGGCGCAGGCGCTGGCCTTCCTGGTGCTGCTGGCGCTGATCGGCCTTGCCGTGCTGATGCAGTTCAACCGCTTTGCGATCCTGACCGGCATCGCCTCGCTCGTGATCGTTGCGGCCTATCCCTTCATGAAGCGCATCACCTGGTGGCCGCAGGCCGTGCTGGGGCTGGCGTTCTCCTGGGGCGCGCTGATGGGGTTTGCCGTCACGCTCGAACGGATCGACCTCACGGCGCTGGCGCTCTATGCCGGCTCGATCGCCTGGGTGATCGGCTACGACACCATCTATGCCCATCAGGATGCCGAGGACGACGCCCTCATCGGCGTCAAATCCACCGCCCGGCTGTTCGGCGCCGCCACCCACCGCGCGCTCGCGGTGTTTTATTCGCTGGCGGTGGTGCTGATCGGCGCGGCGATCATGCTCGCCGGTGCGCGCTGGCCGGCATGGCTCGGGCTTGCGGCGTTCGCCGCGCATCTGGCCTGGCAGATCAAGCGGCTGGACATCACCGACGGCGCTTTGTGTTTGCGGGTGTTCAAGTCCAACCGCGATTCAGGTCTGCTGCTGTTCGCGGGACTGCTGGTTGACGCGGTGCTGCGCGCGGCATCGTAGGTCTCGTAGGGTGGGCAGCGGAGCGCAAGCGACGTGCCCGCCATCTACCGTCGAGCAGGCTGAAAAGTGGTGGGTAGTCGCGAATGGCGACCAGATGAACGAATGCGACGAGGACGCCTGCGGCCAAGTTGGTGGGCGTAATTCCAACGGGGTGAACCGCTTGCCTGACGAAACCGACTGCAAAAAGCATGGCAGTCGCGGCAACAGAGGCCGCAAAGAAGCCTTTGAAGAACGTCGTTAGATAATGCTCGTCACGTTGCATTCGGGCTACGGCGCTTCTCGTGATCAAACACAAATAGCACGTGGTGACTGCGTCTTCAGACGATTTTGCTTCTGTCGGTTTCGCGTTAGTTAATGATTGCTTAAGTCTGCTTCTGACCCATTGCGGACATTGCATCGAATTGGCATCATCGCGCGATGATCAACAACGGTCTTGCCGATAGATATACTTGGGTTGTCTGTTTCATAGCTTATTGCGCTGCTTGTACCGGCGCGCTGGCCTGTATCAGTCCTGGGGCTGGACCTCGGCTTTCCATCTTCTTCGAGCATGTCCCAACCGCCATCGACGCCCCCATTGTCATCGAAGCGGCGGTCTATAACTCAACGACCGGGAGCTACGCGGATAACGGCACCTTTCCAACCGGCAAGCTTATGAAGGCGCGTGTGGATCGAGTGATCAAGGGATCAATCGATGCGAAGCATCTCACGATATTCTTGTCTGAAAATAGCTGCCACAGCGTTGGCGTCGGACAGGGTATCATTCTCGGAACGCTTCGAGATGATCCTCAGCGCGGGATCATGTTGCTGGCAATCCAGATGGCCAACGTGGATGACTGGTCGAAAGAATTTCTCGCAAGACATGAAGCATTTCGTCTTGCCGCAAAGTGCGAGAAGAACCAATTCGGAGCCAGCGAGTGCCGAGTCCCTGGTATTGGTCCGAAAGGGGATCGGCCCTGACGTCCGCTTGTGACCCGTAAGGGACTTCGCTGACGAGTTCGGAATAGTTTCCCGATACAGCTTCTTCTTCGCTATCTCCTTGAGATCGAGACAATCAATCAACGCTATTGTCGAGCCCATGTCGTTCGAGATGATAACAGTCGGCAGCAAGTGTAATGTCTGGTTACTTCGTCACTGCCTGTCTGTTCGTTGTAGCCCTGGGTTACGAGGTGTCGTTTCGCCGATCCTGGAATCTATCGCGGAACTCTGATCTGCTTGGCCCGGCACAGAAGCTCGCAGTTCTGCGTCGTGCGTTTTGGCCGGCAGGCTGCGCGCTGATCTGCATGCTGCTGGGGTGGATTGTCTTTCAATTTGTTCAAGACAAGCTTGTTCTCTCCGTGACGTCCGGTTTAATGATGCTTAGTGCTTCTTTTTTCACCGGATCGGCTATCGGCGCTATGGCCGGGACACTGGATCGGGTTTGAAGCGCCGCAATCAACGCCTGGCGAAAAGCGCATCAGGCTATTCGAGCTGGACCCGAAGACCAAGGACGTGGTCTGGCAAGATATCGACCTGCAACGCTGGACATTCTTCAGACCGGTCATGCGCGGTGTGCAGCGGCTTGCCAATGACAACACTCTGATCCGCGAGTCGCTCAATGGTCGGCCTTTCGCGGTGACGCAGCGGGACGTCGTCTGGAATTACGTCTGCCCGATGTTCTATCCCGTTCCGGTTCTGCATGGGCCCGGGAATGCCTTGTTCCGAGCCTGCCGATATGCTGCCGACTCGCCAGGAATTTCCGGCAGAGTGTGACCGTTGCTCCGCGCTTGCTGGATGACGCGCGCAGCCAAGCGAATGGCAAAAGCGCGCTCGCTACGTCTCGCGCGCCAGGCAAGTCGATTACGACAGATACGATGCACACCCTGAGTTCGTCAGCAGCGGCTCGATGCGGGCGCGGGAGTCTGCATCCAGCTCTGCGAAGAGCTTGCGCAATCGGGCATAGCATTTCGCCTGATAGCCAAATGGTGCTTGCACGTAGTCTTGCCCGCACAAGGTCAACCGAACTTCTTCATTGCCATGTGCTACAGCTCTCGCATTGGCTTCGAGGAACGGCAGGTACGTGTCGCCCGCCATTCGGAGTAAACCAACAAGGGCTTCCGACGGCTCGGCATCCGGCTCACGCCATTTGCCCTCGACGCCGGAAGCGTCGTCGTTTCGGCGGACCCAGTGGGTCAGTCGATTGGCCACCGCCCGCATGATTCGCTGTGGTGTGGGATCATCCGCCAATGTCTTCAACTGGCCAAACAGAGCAAAGTCGGCGAGCGAAGGCCGAGTGCCGAAAAGGTAGCCGTTCTGGTCAAGTGTTCGCCCAAGAAGGCGTATCAACCGCATGAAGCTGCTTTCGATGACTGCGGCGTTCTCAGGCGTCGACCCCACCAACGGCAGGCGGCCAACCTGTCGCTGTCTGATCGCATCTGCAGCCGCCTGGAAAGCATCGTCGTCAAGGCCGGGCTGTGCGTCACTGATGATCCAGCGACTGCAGTAGCGCTGATCCTCCTCGTCGCGCCAGCGGTAGTGGAACATCATCTTCGTGACCCATTCATCCGCCATATCCTCGATCAAGTGAGTGAGGAATGCCTGCGCCGGATCGTCTGGGATTGTGGAACGAATTCCAGGGTGGCGCTCCTCCAGTGCGAGCGCCTGGAACGTCGAATCGAGCAGATACTCCCCGCCATCGGGAAGTTGCAGCACAGGGACAAGCTGCGGCTTGAGCTCCACCAATTCGCGACGGATCTCAGGCGTGCGCATGATCCAAATGAAAGGTATTCGACGATAGCGCATCAGCGCGCGCATTTTGACCGAGTACGGCGAACCGTTGCCGCCAATCAATCGATAGGGAAAAGACATGCTCGAATGAGCCTCCACCAGCTTGCTTGAAGTGCCTCATCGACGCCGATTCTTGCCACGACGCATTCCAACCCAGGAACCTGCCGTGCTCCCGGCCTGACGTCAAACATCCGCAAATTTCGACCCGATGACTGCGCGGCTCGCCCGCTTTGTTCGAGCAGGCAGCGATCCCATGACGTTCGGTTCAACGCTTCGGCACACCAGCCTTCTCCAGGCGCCAGCGGAGCGTGTCGATCCGATCCTGGCCGAAGAAGGGCTCGCCCTTGAACACCATCGTGGGCACCCCCCAGCCACCGGCTGCTTCGAGCGCGGCATGGTTGGCTTCGACGGTCGTCATGGGATCGTAAGTCGCGATGGCAGCCTCCATTTCGGCAAGTTCAAGGCCAGCCCTGGCCACGGCAGCGGCGAGTTTGTCACCTTCGTTCCAGCCCTGCTCGCCGCAAAAGATGAGGTGAGAGACATGGTAGGCGAGCTCAACGCCCTTGCCGCGGCGCGCGGCTTCTATGCCAAGGCCAGTGAGGCGATAGATGTAAGGCTGGTCCTTTGAGACTTCGAAGGTAGAAAAATCTTGCACGATCGGATCTGGCGAGGGCCTGCCGATCGTCATGCCGAGGAATTCCGCACGCCGTCTGGAGTCGAGCAAGATGTAGTTCACTCGGCGCCTGTCGCCGGTAAAGAGGGTTTCCTTCGTGCGCACGGCGATGGGTAGGACGGGGCGGAGGTGGACGTCGACTTCGAAATCTTCGCGCAGGCGCAGGAGGTCTGGTGTCACGAGGTAGGAATAGGGGCTCCTGAAGGACCAGAACACGTCGACAGTATGGGTCATGGGGCGGGCTCCTGCTGCGCTAGTGGGCTGCGGTGGCGTGGTTCCACCAGGCGAGATCCGAGAAGGCGCGCAGGTCCAACTCGTGCGTCCACGCCGATCGATGCTGATGGGCGAGATAGAAGTAGGTATTGGCGATCTCGGCCGGCAGCAGGAGCCCGTCGTTCTCGAGCCCTTTCCGTTCCCTGAGTTGCTGAAAGCGCTCCGGCCCCAGCATCTTGCCGAGCGTATCAGGTGCATCAACGGCGCCGTCGATGACGACGTGGGCGACGTGAATGCCTTTGGCCGCGAACTCGGCATTGAGGGACTGGCAGAGCATGCGGCGTCCGGCCATGGCCGATGTGTGCGAGTGCTGTCCTGCGTTGCCGCGCATGGCGGCGGTCGCCGAGGTGACCAGCAGCGTGCCCTTGGCTCGCGTCTCCATATACGGAAACAGCACTCGAGCCAGACGGAACAGCCCGAACGTCGCCATCCGCCAGCCCATCTCGAACTGCTTGAGCGTTATGTCGGCGAGCGCCCGGTTGCCGATCTGCGCGCCGAGATTGAACACTGCAACCTCGATCGGGCCGATATCGGCTTCGACGCTTTCGACGAGCCGCTCGATGCTGCCTTCCTCGACGGCGTTGAGCATGAAACCCGTCGCCGATCCGTCCTCAGATTTGATCTCCTCGACGAGCCGGTCGAGACCCGCTTTGTCGCTGCGCCTCGCCAGGACAGCTTGGTAGCCCTCTCGCGCAAAGCGCTTGGCGACATTGCCGCCGATGCCGGCGCCGGCGCCGACCACCAGGCAAACAGGCTTCGTCATGACCAAGTCCTCCATGGCGGCGACAAGGTAACTTCAAGCCGCCCAGGCGCGCTGCAGGGCCGGACGCGCGTTCAGGCGGTCGATGTAGGCAGCGACATTGGGCTTGTCGGAGACGTCCGCGCCGAGCCGCTGTGCAACCGTGCAGGCATGCCCCGTCATGATGTCGGCGCCGCTGAAGCCGCCCGCGAGGAATTCGCGCCCCGCCATGTGCGCGTCCACAGCGGTCAGCATGCGCGACAGGAGCTTCGTCGCGCGGTCCACATTTACCTGGTTGCGGCGCTCGGGCGCAAGAAGCATCGTCTCTACGACGATGATGTTCACCGGCGGCATGATCATCCCTTCGGCGTAATGCAGCCACTGCAGATATTGCGGGAAATCCGCCGAGGAAACGTCAGGGACCATTCGATCATTGCCATACCGGGCGAGAACGTATTGCACGATCGCACCCGACTCGAAAATGGTCGTGTCGCCATCCTGCAGCGCCGGCACGCGGCCCATGGGGTGGACCTTGGCGTATTCGGGCGAGCGCATGGCGGGATCGCCGAGCTTGAGCTTCTCCAGCTCGTAGGGCAGCCCCAGCTCCTCGAGCAGCCAGACGATGCGGACCGAGCGCGTGTTGGGTGCGTGGAATATCTTCATGGTCTGTCGCCTTGCAAGCGGAGAGACTGACTGCGTCTTGCTATTATGAACCGTTTGGTCCATAACGCAAGCATGGCTCGTCCTCTGGAATTCGATCGCTCCAAAGCCGTGAACAGGGCGCTTGTGCTGTTCTGGCGCCAGGGCTACCAGGCGACGTCGCTCGCCGATCTGCTGGCGGCCATGGGCATCAGCCGCAGCAGCTTCTATGCCGCGTTTGGCGACAAGCGCAGCCTGTTCCTCGAGTGCATGGACCTGTTCTCGGCGCGCAACCACGAGATGCTGCAACGCGCCCGCGTCCAGATGGCACCGCTCGATGTGCTGCAGAGCTTCTTCGAGGGCCGACTGGTCGGCGGACGCAGCGCTGTCGCTGAGCGACGACACTGGGGCTGCATGCAGGTGAACACCGTGCTCGAGATGGCCGGCGTCGACGACGAGCTTTCCGCGCGCGCCAGCCATCACCTTTCGCAGTTGCAGCGCTTCTTCCAGGCTTGCCTGGAGGACGCCGGTGCGGCGCCGGACTACGCCGGGGAATTGGCCGAGATGCTGATGCTGTTCAACGAGGGTATCCGCGTCTCCAGCCGCCGCCGGCTGCCCGACGCGCAGCACCAGAAGTCCATCGCCACGACCTTTCGACTCATCCGGAGCGCGCTCGCATGACCGCTACCGTGCCCCTGCCGCCCAGGCTGATCGCGAACGTCGAGGGCTATCGCCTGGCGGATGTCGTGTTGGGAAGCGGCGGCCCCGTCGTGCTGCTGCGCGCCCCCGTCCAGCGACCTCCGGCGCGACGTGACGCCGCCGCCGGCGTTCGACGGACCCTACCTTGCGCTTGACCCGGAGACACCATGAAAACGCGCATCACCGAGCTGTTCGGCATCCAGCACCCCATCATCCAGGGTGGCATGCACTACGTCGGCTTTGCCGAACTGGCGGCCGCCGTCAGCAACGCCGGAGGCTTGGGCATCATCACCGGCCTGACGCAGAAGACGCCGGCGCTGCTGACGGAGGAAATCGCCAAGTGCCGCGCCCTCACCGACAAGCCGTTCGGCGTGAACCTCACTTTCCTGCCCAGCGTCAGCACCCCCGACTACCCCGGCTACATCAGGGCCATCGTCGACGGCGGCGTGAAGGCCGTGGAGACCGCCGGCAACAATCCGCAGAAGTGGCTGCCGATGCTGCACGAGGCGGGCGTGAAAGTGATCCACAAGTGCACCAGCGTGCGCCACTCGCTCAAAGCCCAGGCCGTCGGCTGCGATGCAGTCAGCGTCGACGGCTTCGAGTGTGCCGGTCATCCGGGCGAGGACGACATCCCGAACTTCATCCTGCTGCCGCGTGCGGCTGACGAACTGGAAATCCCGTTCGTCGCATCCGGCGGCATGGCCGACGGCCGCAGCCTCGTCGCCGCACTGGCGCTCGGCGCCGAGGGCATGAACATGGGTACGCGCTTCATCGCCACGAAAGAGGCGCCCGTGCACCAGAACGTGAAAGACGCCATCGTCTCGGCCAGCGAGCTCGATACTCGGCTGATCATGCGACCGCTGCGCAACACCGTGCGCGTCTTGCGCAATGCCTCTGTCGACCGGCTGCTCGAGACGGAGAAAGCGCTCGGCGCAAACATCAAGTTCGAGGACATCACGCGGGAGGTGGCCGGCGTCTATCCGAAGGTCATGCTCGAAGGCGCCATGGATACCGGCGCCTGGAGCTGCGGCATGGTGGCGGGCCTGATCCATGACGTGCCCACGGTGAAGGATTTGATCGACCGCATCATGGCCGAGGCCGAGGCACTCATTGCACAGCGCTTGCCGCGCTTTGCAGCGGCGAGCTGAGCGTGCAGCCCGTCTTCGAACGCATGCGCAGGCGCGAGCGGACGGCTGGACTTGCCCCGGCAGGCCATGGGCTACGAGCAGGCGCTGCGCTTCATGATGCGACAAGACAACGCGACGGGCAAATCACCCAAAACCTGTCCAGCCGCCCGCGCAAAAATATTCCGCTTTCGTTCTCGCGCAAATCAGCGGCATAACCCGGTCTGTCTCACGGCGGCATGAGGGGCGCTCGCGAACGTCACGAACGCGCGGTGGGATGCGATGGACGCCGATGGCGCGCTGGACGTGCGCGCCTGAAGCGTACGGCGAAAGCGTGTGGTTCTGGCGTCGCGGTGCTGGCGCCAAGCTTGCGTGAAGTCGCGCAGGCGACGGAGGCAAAACAGCCGTTCTCCGGGGAGAGCACGAGATAAGCCGTAAAGCCATTGCGCAGGGAAGGCCGGGATGCTTCCGCCGAACCTGTATGCTCGCGTGCATCTTTTTGCCAAAGCGCAAACGGCATGCGGGACCGCGGGTGCGGCACGCACCCGGTCTTTCCTGCGCCCTCGGATTGGAGAGGGCAAACCGAAGATGCAGACCTCGGGCAGTTCATGTCGCGAGAACGCGAAACTCTGTCGCAATGACGGGTTGAAGCGTCGGCCTCAATCCCGCGCGATGATCTCGCGTTCGTCGCGGTGGATGGTCCCGGTGTTGGCCGGATTGCCGGGCCGGCGGCGCACCAGGAATTTCGGGCGGCGGGCGCGGATGGCGTTGTGGCGGCGGCGGCGCGCGGCCGGTTCGGCATGATCGTCTTCCATCAATTGCGGAAGCGCGAAGATGTCGCTCCATGTCAGCCAGGCCGACACGATTTCCTCGCGATCGGCGCTCTCGCACAGGGGAATGTTGAGCGCGGGATCGCGATGCACCAGCACCAGCGTTTGCGCTTCGTCCTCGCTGCCGCGCAGCGCGATGCCGAGAAAGTCGCGGACGCGGACGTTGATCGCCATCCGCATGCCCTGGACGGCACGGTGCAGTACGACCCGTTCGCGATGAAGCTCGATTTTCCGAACGCCGCCATCGGCACGGGTATCGTGCGCCTGGAAGCTGAGCGGAAGAGAAAGAGGGTCGAGCCGCGGTACGCGGCCCGACCCGGCGGGGTTGATCCCGCTTGTTGCTGCTTGACGCCCCACAGTTTTGATCTCCCCGCCGGGATTATTTTCCCGGTCGATACGCGAGACCCTAGCGGAGCGATTTCGGTTTCGTCTTAAAAAGCCTGGTTAAGGAGACGTCACTCGGCCTGCATCTGGCGTCATGATTGACGAGACCTTGCGAAAACCGCGAAATTGTTTGGCATTCGGCGTCGCAAAATGCTTGAAATACCGGTGAATCGGGCACATTTGAGAAGCCTTGCCGGTTTGCGTCTCCCGCTCTCTTCCATGTCAGGGATTTTGTTTGTGAACTCTTCACCATCCAGCAGCTCAACACACCCGAAGGCATCCGGCGCCGCCTCCGACCTGTTCGACCAGTCGGCGCTTTCGACGCTGGCGCAGCGCCTCGTCGAGGCCGCGAAACGCGCGGGCGCGGATGCCGCCGACGCGGTCGCGGTGCGCGGCGTCTCGCAGGGCGTCGAGGTACGCGACGGCCGGGTCGAGGAGTCCGAGCGCTCCGAGGCCGACGATGTCGGCTTGCGCGTGCTGGTCGGGCAGCGGCAGGCGGTGGTCTCGACCAATGATGTTTCCGGCGACGGCATCGAAAGGCTCGCCGAGCGGGCGGTCGCGATGGCCCGTGTCGCGCCCGACGACAAATATGTCGGCCTCGCCGATCCCGCGCTGCTGGCGCACGACTTCGCCGATCTCGACCTGCTCGACCGCAACATCGCCACCACCGCCGAACTGGAGCGCCGCGCCTGCGAGGCCGAAGCGGCGGCTTTGGCGGTCAAGGGCGTCACCAAGTCCGGCGGCGCGTCTGCCTCCAACGGCATCGGCGGCATGGTGCTGGCGACCTCGACCGGTTTCCACGGCTCCTATCTGCGTTCCAGCCACGGCTTCTCGGTGACCGCGATCTCGGGCGAAGGCACCGGCATGGAGCGCGACTACGATTTCACGTCGGCGCTGCATGCTTCCGACCTCGCCTCACCCGAAAGCGTCGGCCGCAAGGCCGGCGAGCGCACGGTCGCGCGCGCCAACCCGCGCAAGGTCGAAACCTGCAAGGTGCCTGTCGTGTACGATCCGCGGGTATCGGGATCGCTGGTCAGCCATCTCGTCAGCGCCATCAACGCCGCCTCGGTCGCGCGCAAGACCAGCTTCCTGAAGGACCGGATGGGCGAGCAGCTGTTCGCAAAGAACATCCGCATCATCGACGATCCCTTGCGCGTGCGCGGCCTGCGTTCGCAGACGTTCGACGCCGAGGGCGTCAGGGTGAAGAAGACCGCGCTGATCGACGAGGGCGTGCTGACCACCTGGCTGCTCGATTGCGCGACCGCGCGCGAACTCGGGCTGGTGACGACCGGGCACGCCCATCGCGGCGTCTCGTCCGCGCCGTCGCCGGGCGCCTACAATCTGCATCTCGAGGCCGGATCGATGACGCCGAAAGAGCTGATCGCCGACATCAAGCAGGGGTTTTACGTCACCGATCTGATCGGCTCCGGCGTCAACGGCGTAACGGGCGATTACAGCCGCGGCGCCTCCGGCTTCTGGATCGAGAATGGCGAAATCACCTACCCGGTCAGCGAGGTGACGATCGCGGGCCACCTCCTGGCGATGTTCAAGTCGCTGGTCGCGGCCAACGATCTGGAATTCCGCTACGGCACCAACGCGCCGACGCTGCGCATCGAGGGCCTCACGCTTGGCGGACGCTGATATTGCAGACCGAACCTGGGCGCGCGATGCCGCGCTGCTGAGAGACACCGTGCGGGAGGCCGGCGCGCTGGCCCTGTCGCTGTTTCGCACCGAGCTGAAGAACTGGACCAAGGGCGCCTCGTCGCCGGTGTCCGAGGCCGATATCGCCGTCAACGACCTGGTCGAGCGGCGGCTGCGCGCGGCGACGCCGGACTATGGCTGGCTGTCGGAAGAAAGCGTGGACGACGACAGCCGCCTCGGCAAGGAACTGGCCTGGATCGTCGATCCGATCGACGGCACCCGCGCCTATCTGGCCGGCCGGGAAGACTGGTGCGTCAGCGTGGCGCTGGTGGCGGGTTCGGCGCCGGTCTTGGCGGCGGTGTTCGCGCCGGCCACCGACGAGTTTTTCTTCGCGATCCGTGATCGGGGCGCCACGCATAATGAGCGGCCGGTGCGCGCAGCCCCGGGATCGGAGCTCGATTTCTCCCGCATGGCCGGGCCGAAACCGCTGGTGCAGCGGCTGAGCCCGTCGCCCGGCGAGATTACGCTGCATCCGCGCATCGGATCGCTGGCGCTGCGGCTGTGCCGGGTCGCTGACGGCAGCCTCGATGCCGCTTTTGCGGGCGGCCAGAGCCGCGATTGGGACCTTGCCGCCGCGAATTTGATCGTGCAGGAAGCGAATGGTAGAATGACCGCGCTCTCGGGGGATACGATCGAGTATAACCGCCGGGATGTGGTGCACGGGGTGCTGGTGGCGGCGGGGCAGGAACGACACAGTCGGATCGTCGAGCACTTCCGGGATCACCGATTGCCCTGAATCGGTCGAAATCCGCGCCACATATCGTTCCGTTGATTTCGCGTTGGTTGCGTCGCTGTTGCTTGCCGGGCGTCTCGTTAGGAAAGATTCATCATGCCAGATAGCCCTCCGCAGCAATTGCTGCATCTCGTCATCGGCGGCGAACTGACCGATCTCGAACACGTCACCTTCAAGGACCTCGACCAGGTCGATATCGTCGGCGTCTATCCGAACTACGCATCGGCGCTGGCGGCCTGGAAGGCGAAGGCGCAGCAGACCGTCGACAACGCACACATGCGCTACTTCGTGGTGCACCTCCACCGGCTGCTCGATCCGGGTCAAGACGCGAAGTCCTCCGGTTAAGAAGTCCTGCAGTTGAAACGTCTAGTTCGCGATTGGCTGCGCAGCGGTTTCGTACAGCGTGCGCTGGGTGTGCTCGCGGCCGAATATTTGCGGCTGGTCTGGCTGACCAACCGCTTCAGCTACGAGCCGGCCGACGTCTACGAGCAAGTCGAGCCGCAGATGCCGGCGATCTTCGCGTTCTGGCATGGCCAGCACCTGATGACGCCGTTCATCAAGACCAAGGCAAGTCACCGTGCCAAGGTCCTGATCTCGCGGCATCGCGACGGCGAGTTCAACGCCATCGCCGCCGAGCGCCTCGGCATCGGAACCATCCGCGGCTCAGGCGATCACGGCGGCGCCTTCCATCGCAAGGGCGGCGTCGGCGCGTTCCGCGAAATGCTGCAGGCGCTGGAAGACAAGTGGAACGTCGCGACCACGGCGGACGTGCCGAAACGCGCACGCGTGGTGGGGCTTGGCATCATCATGCTGGCGCGGGAGTCGGGCCGGCCGATCATGCCGTTTGCGATGGTGACTTCCCGATTCATCCGGTTGAAGAACTGGGATTCCACTACCATCAATTTGCCGTTCGGACGCGGTGCGGTGGTCGGCATCGATGCTGTGTATGTTCCGCCGGACGCAGATGCCGAGACTATGGAAAAGCTTCGTCTTCAGGTAGAAGCCTACCTGAACGAAGCGACCCGTCGCGCCTATGCGGCCGTCGGGCGTCCGGAGGCCGCTCTTGGCTGATCCACTGCCGATGACGCTACGCGTCTACCGGAAACTGTCGTCCGCGATGGTGCCGCTGTCGCCTGTGCTGATCAGCCGGCGATTGACGCTCGGCAAGGAAGACCCCGTGCGCTTCGGCGAGCGCCGCGGCGTGAGCGCCGACATTCGGCCGGCGGGGCCGCTGGTGTGGATTCACGGCGCCAGCGTCGGCGAGGTCCTGGCGGCAGCGGGGTTGATCGAGCGGCTGCGGGCCTTGAAGCTGCGCATCCTGCTGACCTCAGGCACGGTCACTTCGGCTGCGATCGTCGCCAAGCGGTTTCCGCGCGACGTCATCCATCAATATGTGCCGTATGATTCGCCGCGCTACGTCGCACGGTTTCTCGATCACTGGCGGCCTTCGCTGGCGCTGTTCGTCGAGTCCGATCTGTGGCCGAACCTGATCCTGTCGAGCGCCGCGCGGCGCCTGCCGATGGTGCTGGTCAACGGGCGGATGTCGCAGCGCTCGTTTCCGCGCTGGCAGCGGGTGCAGGGCACCATCTCGGCGCTGCTCGACAAATTCGACATCTGCCTGGCACAGTCGCAGACCGATGCGGGACGTTTTGCGGCGCTCGGCAGCCGCAACGTGGTGGTGACGGGAAACCTCAAGCTCGACGTGCCGGCGCCGCCGGCCGATCCCGACAAGCTGGAGCGGCTGATGGCGATGACGCGCGGCCGCCCGGTCGTGCTCGCGGCCTCGACGCATCCGGGCGAAGAAGAGATTATGACGGAAACCCACCGGAGGCTCGCCGGCTATTTTCCGGGCCTGCTGACCGTGATCGTGCCGCGGCACGCCGATCGCGGCGAGGCGATCGCGCGCCTGATTTTTGAGGCGGGCCTCAATCCGGCCCTGCGCTCGCACGAGGATCTGCCGACCGCCACCACCGACATCTACGTCGCCGACACCATGGGCGAACTCGGGCTGTTCTACCGGCTGGCGCCGATCGTGTTCATGGGCGGATCGCTGGTCGAGCATGGCGGGCAGAACCCGATCGAGGCGATCAAGCTCGGCGCGTCGGTCATTCACGGGCCCCACGTCTTCAACTTCACCGACGTCTATGAAGCGCTCGATGCCGCCGGCGGCGCGCGGCGGGCTGACTCGCAGGATGCGCTGGTCAAGCAGTTCGGGCAATTGCTCGCCAATCCCGACGCGCGCGAAGCGGTGCTGGCTGCCTCCGAGCGCGTGGTCGACCAGCTCGGCGGCGCGCTGGAGCGGACGCTTGCCGCGCTGGAGCCGTATCTGCTGCAATTGCGCATCGAGGCGGGGGCCGCCAATGCGTGAGCCGGGCTTCTGGCACGGCCCGGCCTCGTTCAACGCGCATCTGCTGAAACCGCTCGCCGCGCTCTACGGCGCCGTCGCCGCGCGGCGGCTGCGGCGCAAGGGGCTGAACGCCGGCATCCCGGTGTTCTGCGTCGGCAATTATCACGTCGGCGGCGCCGGCAAGACGCCGACCGTGCTGGCGCTGGCAAGCCTGTTGCGCGATCTGGGCGAGACGCCGGTGGTGCTGAGCCGCGGCTATGGCGGCAAATTGCGCGGGCCGATCCGGGTCGATCCCGAGCGGCATGCCGCGTCCGATGTCGGCGACGAACCCTTGATGATGGCGGATGCATTGCCGGTCGTGGTGTCGCGCAAGCGCGCCGACGGCGTGCCGCTGGCGCGCGCGCAGGGCGCAACCGTGATCCTGATGGATGACGGCTTTCAGAGCCCCGCGATCGTCAAGGACGCATCGCTGATCGTGATCGACGGCACGCGCGGCATCGGCAACGGTCAGGTGTTTCCCGCCGGTCCCCTGCGTGCGCCGCTCGGGCCGCAACTGGCGCGCACCGACGCGCTCATTGTCGTCGGCACTGGCGATGCCGCGAAAACGGTGGCGGCCGAGATCGCGGCACAAGGCAAGCCGGTGCTATCGGCGCATCTGCAGCCGGACGCGGCGCAGGTCGCAGAGCTTCGCGGCAGGCGCGTGCTGGCCTTCGCCGGCATCGGCGATCCCGCGCGATTCTTCAACACGCTGCGCGCCAGCGGCATCGAGGTCGCCGCCGAGCGCGCCTTCGCGGATCATCATCCGTATTCGGAAGCCGAGATCGAACGCCTCGTCGCCGAGGCCAAACGCGACGGGCTGGCGCTGGTGACGACCGAAAAGGACCTGGCGCGGCTACGGGGCGGCGAGGGGATGCCGCCCGACGTTCAGGGAGTCTTCCCTTTCAAGGTGACCCTCGAGTTCGACGCTCCCGGACTATTGCGAAAATTCGTGACCGACCGGCTTTTCAAGGCACGCCACGAGCAATTCACCCTCACTGATTCCGGATGAGGATCAGCCGGCCATCCTCGATGCCGACGATCAGTGCGAGCTTTCCGCCAAATTCAGCGGCGCCGATGTTGGTCACGATCCGTGCAGGCAAGCTTACCCGCGCAATGTCGCGGACCGCAGGCGCAAAGCTGATGATCCGCAGTGTTCTCCGGTCGAGGCTTGGCACCGCAAGATCGGGATGGCCATCTCCATCGAAATCGGCCGTCCAACTCAAGCCGAGCGCGCGTGAACCGATGAAATGATTCGATGCGTCGGCGATCTCGACGACCTTGGTCAGTTTGCGGTCCTTCCACGACCATAGCTCGAGGCGGCCGACGACATGCGGCTGCCGCACCAGCGCGAAATCGGTCGTACCATTGCCGTCATAGTCGGCGATCCCCGCCGGGTTCAGCCACGCATGCGCACGTCCGATCGGCGGTGTTTCGGCGGCGATGGTCATGCTGTCGGCGTCGATGATTGCGAGTGCCGAGCCGCGATCCAGATATGATTTCACCACCACGATCCAGTCGCGCCCGTCGATCGAAGCGATACGCGGGGAGATATCCTCGAACACCGCATCGCGGCCGAGCGTCACGCTGCCGTGCCGCCCATCGCGACGCTCGATCTCCAGACTGCCGGCTTCGATCGCATCGCCAAGAACGCCGTGGTCATAGCGGCTGGTGGGTGCCGCAAACCAGGCGCGGGCGACCTGTGCGGTGCCGACGACCATTCGACCGTCCGGGAGGGCGTCGCGCGGAAGCCCGTGTCGATGGAGCGGGCTTGCGGGAACCAGTTTTGCTGCGTCGCCTGCAAACTGATACCAGCCGGATCCGACCGCGATCCGGACGACGTTTCCGTCAACGTCGATGGCCGTCACGCGACCCGACGTGGGCACGGTCTCGGCGCGCCATTGTGCTGCGGCGGGCACGACCAAGGCGATCCAGCAGAGAAGGACGACACGGAATTGCGTGGCGATCGGTATCGCTCGTCTGCAGGGTGCCGGACCGGACGCAAAGTGCGGAATTGAACCGAATTGCAACTAGCTTTGCGCCTTCAACGCGCCGGGAAAATGCCGCTGCAGTACGGCGCTGGGGACCGAATAGGCCTCCTGCAGATCGACGCTCCAGTACTTCAATTCGTCGAGCGGGATACGCACGTCGGTAATGGCGCAGCGCACATAGGTACCGGGTGAAATCACGCGGAAATCGCCGTCCAGATATTGCACCTGCGCCTCGCCATGGCCCGACGAACCAAATTTATTGAGCACGTTAAACTCTCCATCGGCCGGCCCGTGCCGGCCCGGCCATAATCCCATTTTCCAAATTCAGCCTATCATAAATAGGTCGTAATGTCCGCCCCGCAAACTGACCGACTTGTGATGATTTTGCGCCGTCCTGCATGATAGCATTAATGTTTCCGTGCCCGGCTCATGCCGATCCGACAAGACCGATGCGCCTGCTGACCGCCACGCTGCCCCTGACGATCCTAGCCGCCGTCGCTACAGCCGATGCAGCGCCGATGCCGGCGCCGCGCCAGGTCGATATTCCCGCGAGCGGTCTGATCCTGCACGCCCAGCTCTACAAGCCCGTGGGCGACGGCCCGTTTCCGACCGTGATCGCGCTGCACGGCTGCGGGGGGCTGGGGACCCCATCCGATCCGGTGCAGCCGCGCTACCGCGACTGGGCGGAGCAACTGTTGAAGACCGGCCATGCCGTGCTGCTGCCGGACAGTTATGGTTCGCGCGAACTCGGACCGCAATGCCACGTCAGAGAGCGCCGCGTGCGCGCCCGCCGCGAGCGCGTCGCCGACATCAACGCATCGCGGCATTGGCTCTCTCAGCAGCCCTGGGCCATGCGCGAGCGAATCAGCCTGATGGGATGGGCGAACGGCGCCAGCGCGGTGCTGTGGGCGGTGCGGCCGCAATCACTGACGCGCGGCATCTTGCCGGATTTTCGGTCGGCCATCGCGTTCTATCCGGACTGCCGGACATCGTCCGGCCTCGGCTGGAGTTCGCGGGTGCCGACGCTGCTGCTGATCGGCGCGCAGGACGACATCAGTTCGCCGCAGGCCTGCCGCCAGACAATAGAGGGCGCGCGCGGCCGCAGCGCGCTGGCGCAGATCGTCGTCTATCCCGGTGCGGTCCACGATTTCGACCGTGCCAGCCTGCCGCTGCGAGCGATCGCAGGCGCCGACGCCGCTTTGCCCGAACGCGGCCATATCGGCAGCGACCCGGAGGCGCGCAAGGACGCGCAGCGGCGGGTCAACAACTGGCTGGCGCGCTAAGCTAAAACAAACTGCCCTGATCGACCGGCTTGGCGGCGCGCTTCGGCGCCGCCGGCTTGGCTTCCTGCGTCGTTGCCTTGGTGCTCGCAGCGGGCGCCGTGGCCTGCGGTCGGTCCGCATCCGCAGTAGCGCCGACACGGCCGTCGGCAAATTCGATCGACAGCCGCGCGTTCGGCCCGATCGCGGCGGCGGCATGGACGGCGTGGCCGCGCTCGTCGCGCACCAGCGCAAAGCCGCGCGCCAGCACGCCGCGGTACGACAGCGCCGATAGCAACTGGCCGCTATGGGCGACGCGCGCATCGAGCCGCTGCAGGGAGGTGAGAAGCGCGCGGCGGGCGCGTTCGGCCAGCCGCTGCGTGCGCTCATCGGCGCGCGCGATGGCGTTGCGCTGCGCCTGGGCGTTGGAGAGTCTTGAGGCCTTCAGCCGCAGCTCAAGCCCGGCAAAACGCTCCCGGCGGCTGCGCAGCAACGCGCGGGCGGACAGCCGGATACGTTCGCCCGACACCGTCAGGCGGTGGGTGGCCTGCGCGACCTGTCCGCGCAGCACCTTCAGCGTCAGGCCGGCGGCCAGATGCGAGAAGCGGCGGTGGTGGGCGTGCGTGTTGGCCTTGAGGCCGCGGGGCAGGGCGGCGCCGAGGTGGTCCAGCCGCTGCCTGGGGATCGCCAGCAGTTCGCCGAGGTTCGGCAGCGCGCGCGCGGCGGCGCGCAGTTCGTTGCGGCGGCTCTCCTGGCCGCGCTGCCAGCACACCATCGTGCGGCGCGCCAGGCTCTCGACCTCGACGAACAATTCGCTGCGCACGGGGACCGCTATTTCGGCGGCGGCGGTCGGCGTCGGCGCGCGCTTGTCGGCGGCGAAGTCGATCAGCGTGATGTCGGTCTCGTGGCCGACCGCCGAGATCAGCGGGATCATGCTGTCGGCGGCGGCGCGTACCACGATCTCCTCGTTGAACGACCACAGATCCTCCAGCGAGCCGCCGCCGCGCGCGACGATCAGGAGGTCGGGGCGCGGGATGCGGCCGCCTTCCGGCAGCGCGTTGAAGCCGCGAATCGCCGCGGCGACCTGTTCGGCGGAGCCTTCGCCCTGCACTTTCACGGGCCACACCAGCACGCGGCGGGGAAAACGGTCCTCCAGCCGGTGCAGGATGTCGCGAATCACCGCACCCGTCGGCGAGGTGACGACGCCGATCACCTCCGGCAGCCAGGGCAGCAACTGCTTGCGCGCCTCGTCGAACAGGCCCTCGGCGGCGAGTTTTTTCTTGCGCTCCTCCATCAGCGCCATCAGCGCGCCGATGCCGGCCGGCTCGAGCGATTCGATGACGATCTGGTACTTTGAGGAATTCGGATAGGTCGTCAGCTTGCCGGTGGCGATGACCTCGAGCCCTTCCTGCGGCTTGAAGCGCATCCGCGCATGGGCGAACTTCCAGATCACCGCCTCGATCTTGGCGCTCTCGTCCTTGAGCGCGAAATAGCAATGGCCGGAGGAATGCGGGCCGCGAAAGCCGGAGATTTCGCCGCGGACGCGGACATGGCCGAAGGTGTCCTCGACCGTCCGTTTCAGGGCGGTGGACAGTTCCGAGACGGAAAATTCAGGCGCGTTGATCAGTCGTTCAGTAGGCATATCGAGGCTTAGAATCGGGCTTTTACGGCGCTTGCGCAAGGTCAGGATGTCGTGACGCCGGCACCAGGGCGCACATCAAGGCACATATCCACACTGGACCAGATGCGTTGTTGCGGCCGGCTTCCGCCGTGCTAAACCCTCGCGCAATTGCCGGCAACCCTTCACTTGGCTGCATTCCCATGAACATCCTCCTGCTCGGTTCCGGTGGCCGCGAACACGCTCTCGCGTGGAAGATCGCCGCGTCCCCGCTGCTGACCAAATTATGGTGCGCCCCGGGCAATGCCGGCATCTCGCGCGAAGCCGAGTGCGTGGCGCTCGACGTCGCCGACCATCCGGCGGTGATCGAGTTCTGCAGGAACAATGCCGTGGAGTTCGTCGTGGTCGGCCCGGAGACGCCGCTCGCCGCCGGCATCGTCGACGATCTCGCGAAAGCCGGCATCAAGGCGTTCGGCCCGGGCAGACAGGCGGCGCAGCTCGAAGGCTCCAAGGGTTTCACAAAAGACCTCTGCAGCGAGTTCGACATTCCGACCGGCGCCTATGGCCGCTTCAGCACGGCCGGCGATGCGTTGGCCTATGTGCGCAGGCAGGGCGCGCCGATCGTGGTCAAGGCCGATGGGCTCGCCGCGGGCAAGGGCGTCGTGGTGGCAAAGACGCTGGCGGAAGCGGAAGCCGCCATCGCCATGATGTTCGAGGGCGGGTTCGGCGCGGCGGGCGCGGAAGTCGTGATCGAGGAATTCCTCGAAGGCCGCGAGATCAGTTTTTTCGCGCTGTGCGACGGCGAAACCGCGATCCCGCTGGCATCGGCGCAGGACCACAAGCGCGTGTTCGACCACGACGAGGGCCCGAATACCGGCGGCATGGGCGCCTATTCGCCGACGCCGTTCGTCACGCCCGAAGTGCACGACCAGATCATGGCACGCATCATCCTGCCGACGGTGGCCGGCATGAAGCAGCGCGGCACGCCGTTCCAGGGCGTGCTCTATGCCGGCGTGATGCTGACGGCGCAGGGCCCAAAGCTGTTCGAATACAACGTCCGCTTCGGCGATCCCGAATGCCAGGTGCTGATGCTGCGGATGATGTCCGACATCGTGCCGGCGCTGCTGGCGGCCTGCGACGGGCAGTTGAAGAATTTCGACCTGCGCTGGTTTCCCGATCCGGCGCTCACGGTCGTCCTGGCGGCGAAGGGCTATCCCGGCGACTACAGGAAGGGCACCCGCATCGACGGGCTCGATGACGCCGCCGGCATCGACGGCGTCGAGATCTTCCATGCCGGCACGGTGGCAAAGGACGGCGCGATCCTCGCCAATGGCGGGCGCGTGCTGAACGTCTGCGCGATGGGCAAGACGGTGCGGGAAGCGCAGCAGCGGGCCTATGAAGCCGTCGATCGCATCAAGTGGCCGGATGGCTTCTGCCGTCGCGACATCGCCTGGCAGGCGGTGGAGGCGGAGGAAGCGAAGTAGCCTTAACGTCTGTCATTCCGGACGACGCGCATTGCGCGTCGATCCGGAATCCAGAGGTTGGTTGACGATCGTGCGCCTCATATCGAGATTCCGGGTTCGGCGCTTTGCGCCGCCCCGGAATGACGGGGCGGGACTACAACAAATCTCCACCCACGGCGCTGGCCGTCGTGCCGTGCTCGCGGAACGCCTTGATGACGTTTTTGCCGATCTTCCACTTGTGCACCTCGTCCGGGCCGTCGACAAGCCGCTGCGCGCGCACCTGCGTGTACCATTTCGCCAGCGGCGTATCCTGGCTGAAGCCGAGCGCGCCGTGCAGCTGGATCGCGGTGTCGATCACCTTGTGCACCATGTGCGCGTGGAAGATCTTTGCGATCGAGTTCTCCTGCCTTATGTCGAGGCCTTTCTCGGCCTTGTAGGCGATGTGCAGCAGCATCAGGCGGCCGATATAGAGCTGTTCGGCGCAGTCGGCGAGCATGAACTGCACGGCCTGCCGGTCGGCGAGCAGCTGGCCGAAGGTCGAGCGCTTGGTGATGTGGGCGACCGCCATGTCGAGCGCGCGCTGCGCCTTGGCGACGTTGTGCATGCCGTGCCGCAGCCTTCCATAGGCGAGGCGGTGCTGGCCCATCGCAAAGCCGTTGCCTTCGCCGCCGACGAGGTTGTCCGCCGACACGACGAGATCCTTGATCTCGATCTCGGAGTGGCCGCCGTGGATCGCATGGTCATGCGGACCTTCGATCGCCATGTTGGCGACGTTGCGCTTGATCTTGTAGCCGGGGTTCGGCAGCTCGACGATGAAGGTCGAATACTGCTTGTGTCGCGGCGCGTTCGGATCGGTCTTGGCCATGACAAGCGCCATGTCGGCGACGCTCGCCGACGACGAGAACCATTTTTCGCCGTTCAGGATGTAGTTCTCGTTGCCGTCCTTCACGGCCGTGGTCTGCATGCCGGTGGCGTCGGCGCCGGCGGCCTTTTCGGTCATCGAGAAGCAGATGCGTTTCTCGCCGTTGAGCAGCGGCTTGAGGAACTTCTCTTTCTGGTATTCCGTGCCGTGGGCGAGGATCGTCATCATCGAGGCATCGTCCGGCCCCTGCGTGTTCATCGACAGCGCGCCGAGCATGCTCTCGCCGAGCTCCATCTGCACCAGCGCGTTGGCCAGCGGGCCGAGGCCCATGCCGCCATATTCCTTCGGCACCCACGGGCACCACAGGCCGCGCGCACGCGCCTTGGCGCGCAGCGGGCCGAGCACTTCGGCGAGCGGCTTGGTGTCGAGTTCCTTTTCCGCCGGGATGCATTCCTCGTGCACCCATTTGCGGACTTTCTCGCGGATCGCCTTGGCCTCGGCCGGGATTTCGAAATCGATCGACATCGTTTGCCTCCTCATGCTTCCCTGTTGGTCGGACTTGAGGGATGGCATAACCCTGCGGTCTGCCAGCGGCAACGCCGAACAAAGTTTGAAGCGGAAGGAGCGCCCATGCCCGATCTCGCCGATCTATTCCCCGGATACGCCTCCGAATGGATCTACACCTCGTCGGGCCGAATCTTTGCCCGCGTCGGCGGCAAGGGCCCGCCGCTGTTGCTGCTGCACGGGTTTTCCTCGACGCATGTGATGTGGCATACGGTTGCACCGCAACTGGCCGACAAGTTCACGCTGATCATCGCCGACCTGCCGGGCTATGGCTGGTCGGACATGCCCGACAACGACGCCAACCACACGCCCTACACCAAGCGCGCGATGGCGAAGGTGATGGTCGAGGCGATGGAGCAGCTCGGCCATGTGCATTTTGCGCTCGCCGGGCACGACCGCGGCGGCCGCGTGTCATACCGGCTGGCGCTCGATCATCCCGGCCGGCTGACGAAACTCGCCGTGCTCGATATCGCGCCGACCTATGACTACTGGGAGAAGCTGAACCGGCTGTCCGCGCTGAAAATCTATCATTGGGCATTCCTGGCCCAGCCCCATCCGCTGCCGGAGACGCTGATCGGAAACAACGGCGAATTTTTTCTTCGGCAGAAGATGGCGAGCCAGACCAAGACGAAGACGCTGGATGAAATCGATCCGCGCGCGCTGCAGCATTATCTCGCCCCGTTCCGCGATCCCGCCCGCATTCACGCGATGTGCGAGGATTACCGCGCCGGCGCCTATGCCGACTACGAGATCGACAAGCAGGATTTCGAGGCCGGCAACAAGATCACGGTGCCGATGCTGGCGCTGTGGGGCGATGCAGGTGTCGCCAGCGCGGCGACCACGCCGCTCGATACCTGGAAGAAATGGGCGACAAAGGTGGAGGGCGCGCCGGTGGATTCGGGGCACTTCCTGCCCGAGGAGAATCCGGACGTAACGGCGAGGCTGTTGCGGGAGTTCTTTGCCTCGTAGCCCGCCATGAGCGCAGCGACATGCGGGTCCGGTGCCCGCGGCTTCCCGCATGTCGCGTTGCTCATGACGGGCTACGGCACCGGTGTTTGGCGTGAGCTACCTTCGTGCCTTGAAAAAATCCCTCAGCAGCGTCGCCGCCTCGGTCTCGCCGACCGCGGAATACACCTCGGGCACGTGGTGGCAGGTCGGCTGGGCGAAGAACCGCACGCCGGAATCGACCGCGCCGCCCTTGGGGTCGGCGGCGCCGTAATAGAGCCGCCGGATCCGGGCGAACGAGATCGCGCCCGCGCACATCGTGCAGGGCTCCAGCGTAACGTAGAGGTCGCAATCGACCAGCCGCTCGGTGCCGATGGCTTCCGCCGCCTGCCGGATCGCCAGGATTTCGGCGTGCGCGGTCGGGTCGCGGTCGGTCAGGGTCCGGTTGCCGGCGGTGGCGATCACCTCGCTGTCCCGGACGATCACGCAGCCGATCGGAACTTCGCCGGCATTTCCGGCGTTTTCGGCCGCTTTGAGCGCCAAATCCATGAAAGAAGGGGCAGTCATGCCTCGTATCATCTAAAGAAACCTGCTACTGACTGCGCCTTCAGCAAAGGTGGATGCCGGTTTTGCGTGAGAATGCGCCTTGAGCGAAGCGCGCGCGCGTTACCGCTTGGACAGCCCATCTGCATCAGCCTGATCGCCAGATCATCCGTACCCGAGAGACCATTCATGCCCCGCGACACCGATAAAAACAACGACTCCCGCGGCCGCCGCGACCGGCCCGGCGGTGGCAAGGGCGCTGGAAAGGGGAGCCCCAAGAGCCGCTCCGGGGCGGCGAGAGGGCCAGAAAAGAAATTCGCCAAGCGCGGGTTTGCCGGCAAGGGTGACGGCGACCGCGAGCGGCGTCCCTATGCCGGCAAGTCCGACGGCGCAAAGTCGTTCGGCAAGAAGCCTTACGCCGGCAAACGCGACGATCATCCGCCGCGCCGCGACGACGACCGCCCGCAGCGTTTCAGCCGCGACGAGCGTCCGCGCCGGGAGTTCCGGCCGCGCGACGATCGCGATGGCGAAAAACGCCCGTTCAAGCCGCGCGGCGAACGGCCCGGCTTCGATCGCGACGACCGCGCGCCGCGCCGCGGGCGCGACGAGAGCCGTCCGGCCGGACGTTCTGCCGATAGAAAATTCAGCGACAAGCGGCCCTCCACGCCGCGCGGCGAAGGCTTTCGCAAGGACGGCGACCGTGCGCGGGGCGAGCGTTCGTTCCGCGATCGTCCGCCGCGCGATGGCGAAAAGCGGTTCGCGCGCGGGCCGCGCAAGGAGTTTGGCGATCGCCCCGAACGGGGCGAGGACAAGCCGTGGCAGAAGCGCGACGACCGCGGAGGCCGTGAGCGAGGCGGCTTCGATCGGCCGCGTTTCGATCGCTCGCGCGAGGATCGTGGCGGCGAAGAGCGTCCGCGGTTTTCGCGTTCGCGCGAGGAGCGACCGAAGTTTGAGCGGCCCAAGTTCGACCGGCCGAAATTCGACCGTCCGCGCGAGCGGCGCGACCGCGACGACGATCGAAGCCGTCCGGCCGGCCGCACCGAGTGGCAGGAACATCCGCGCAGCGAGGGAGGTTTTCGCGACCGCCCGCGACGCGACAATGAGGACGACAGCCGGATCTTTGCCAAGCGCCCCGCGTTCGGTGGCCGTGGCGCCTATCGCGAGCGCGCGCCTGATTTTGACAAACGCGCGCCCCGCGCCGATCCCAAGCCGAAGAAAGCCGGTGAACGCATCGCCAAGGTGGTGGCGCGTGCAGGTCTGGCTTCGCGCCGCGATGCCGAGGAACTGATTACGGCGGGTCGCGTCACCGTCAACGGCCGCGTCATCAACTCGCCGGCGCTCGATGTCACCGCCAACGACAGCATCGCCGTCGACGGCAAGGTGCTGCCGCCGCGAGAGCGCACGCGGCTGTTCATGTATCACAAGCCGCGCGGGCTGATGACGACGCATGCCGATCCCGAGGGGCGGCCGACGGTGTTCGACAATCTGCCCGAGGGTCTGCCCCGGCTGATCTCGATCGGCCGGCTCGATTTCAACACCGAGGGCCTGCTGCTGCTGACCAATGATGGCGGGCTGGCCCGCGCGCTCGAACTGCCCGACACCGGCTGGCTGCGACGTTATCGGGTGCGCGCCCATGGCGAGGTGACGCAGGCGCAGCTCGATGAGTTGAAAAAGGGCGTCGAGGTCGACGGCGTCAAATACGGCCCGATCGACGCGCAGCTCGAACGCGACCAGGGCGCGAATGTCTGGCTGGTGTTCGCGATCCGCGAAGGCAAGAACCGCGAGGTGCGCAACGTGATGGCGCATCTCGGCCTCGAGGTGAACCGGCTGATCCGGGTTTCCTATGGCCCGTTCCAGTTGGGTGAGCTGGAGGAAGGCAAGGTCGAGGAGGTGAAGACGCGGGTGCTGCGCGAACAGCTCGGCGAGAAGATCGCCACGTTGGCGGGCGCCGATTTCAACCGGCCGATGCCGGGTGAGAAATCTGTCGACGACGAGTCCGACGCGCCGCGCGGCAAGAAGGCGTTCAAGCCGGCCGGCAAGAGCGCGCTGATCGCCGACCGCAAGGGCCGCCGCGTGCTGGTGCAGCGCACCGGCAGCGAGGAAGCGAGGGCGCGCAACGAGGACGAAGCCAACGGCTACGGCCCGCCGCGCCGCCCCAAGCGCGGCTATCACGGCAAGCGCGATCTCAAGCCGCGGGACGAGTAGGCAAATGCTGGTCGCGCTGTCTCCACGGTCGTCATGGCCGGGCTTGACCCGGCCATCCACGCCTTGCTTGTTTGGATGGTCCAAGAACGTGGATGCCCGGGACAAGCCCGGGCATGACGAGAAGTCGTAATGCGCGTCGTCGGCGGAAGACTGAAGGGCCGCAACTTGGCCTCGCCCTCCACGCAGGCGATCCGCCCGACGGCGGACCGCTTGCGCGAGTCCGTGTTCAACATCCTGATCCATGCCTACGACAATCCGATTCAAGACGCGCGCGTGCTCGACCTGTTCGCCGGCACCGGCGCGCTCGGCATCGAGGCGGTGTCGCGCGGCGCCGCGTTCACGCTGTTCGTCGACAACGGCGCGGAAGCGCGCGCGCTATTGCGCAACAATGTCGAGGCGCTCGGGCTCGGCGGCGTGACAAAAGTTTATCGCCGCGATGCCACGAATCTCGGTCCGGCGCATCCGGTCGAGCCGTTCGCGCTGGCGTTCCTCGATCCGCCCTATGGCAAGGGGCTTGCGGAGAAAGCGCTGGTCTCGCTTCGCGATGGCGGCTGGCTGGTGCCGGGGGCGCTTGCGGTGGTGGAGGAGGCGAAGGCGGCGGCGTTTGCGGCGCCTGAAAGTTTCGAGGAGCTGGAACGGCGCGCGTACGACGATACGGAATTCGTGTTTTTGAGAGCAAAGCAATAGTAGATAGCAAATTCACCAATCGAGATTTGCAGAGCGACATTTGAAGCACACGGAAATTTCACCAGCTACGCTTGCGCCACAACGATGACACTTGCCGCGTTCTTCCGTGATATGGAGCGATAGGGCCTTGGCTTCGCGGAGATCGAAGCCAAATTTTGAAACAGCAAGCTTCGCGCCTTCCAGACGGCTGGAGCGGCATTGATCAGCAAGCATCGCCTTGTCTCGTGACGAGAGCGATTGCGGCCAAACAACATTCTGCTTGCATTTCGCGCACGCTACGTATGGGCGACCGCCAGGTTCAATAATCATTGAAACTCACCGCCGCCCGAACAGCTTCTCGATATCGCTCAGCTTCAATTCCACATAGGTCGGGCGGCCGTGGTTGCACTGGCCGGAGTTCGGCGTGTCTTCCATCTCGCGCAAGAGCGCGTTCATCTCTTCCGGCTTGAGACGGCGGCCGGCGCGGACCGAGCCGTGGCAGGCCATGGTGGCGGCGACGTGCATCAAACGCCGCTCCAAGGGCAAGGCCTCGTCCCATTCACTCATGTGTTCGGCGAGATCGCGCAGCAGTCCCGCCGCGTTGGTCTTGCCGAGTAGCGACGGCGTCTCGCGCACCGCGACCGCGCCGGGGCCGAAGGAATCGATCGCGAGGCCGAACGACGCCAGTTCCTCCGCGCGGTCCAGCAGCTTTTCGACGGTCGCCTCCTCGAGTTCGACGATTTCCGGGATCAGCAGGATCTGCCGCTGCATGCCGTTCTTCGCCAGCGACGCCTTCAGTCGCTCGTAGACGATGCGCTCATGCGCGGCGTGCTGGTCCACGACGATGAGGCCGTCGCGGGTCTGCGACACGATGTAGGTCTCGTGGATCTGCGTGCGCGCGGCGCCGAGCGGGCGGTCGAGCAGGTCGGCGGCGGGTTGCGCCTCGAAGCGCACGTCGGCGGTCGGCGTGCCGACATCGAAGGCGGCCTGCCCTGCTTCGGCCAGCGCGGTCGCGACGGAACCGCCGAACGCAGGCGCGGGACCGACCGGATAGGCCGGCGAAGTGCGCCAGTCCCAGTTGCTCGGGCGCGGCGTGAACGACGGACGGAACGCCGACAGCGCCGCGCCGTCGGTATTGGCGGCGGTGCGCCGGCCCTCGCGGGCGAGGCCTTCCTTCAGCGCGTGCACGATCAGCGCGCGGACGAGGCCCGCGTTGCGAAACCGCACCTCGGTCTTGGCCGGATGCACATTGGCATCGACCTCCTGCGGATCCAGCGTCACGAACAGCGCGACGACAGGATGACGGTCGCGCGGCAGGTAGTCCGAATAGGCCGCACGCACGGCGCCGAGGATCAGCTTGTCGCGGACCGGGCGGCCGTTGACGAACAGATATTGCCCGAGCGCGTTGGCCCGCGTCAGCGACGGCGCGGCGGCGAAGCCTTCGACCACGACGCCCTCGCGCTCGGCGCGTACTTCGATCGCGCTGGAGCGGAAATCGCTGCCAAGAATGTCGCCGAGCCGCGTCAGCCGGCCGGCCGCACCCGGCAGCGCCGCGGCCCAGGTCACCGGCGCGCGCTCCTCGCCTGCGAGCGTGAAGGCGATGTCGGGCCGCGCCATGGCGAGCCGCCGCACCACTTCGCGGATCGCCTCGGCCTCGGTGCGGTCGGTCTTGAGGAACTTCAGCCGGGCGGGCGTGGCATAGAAGAGATCGCTGACCTCGACGCGGGTGCCTTGCGACAGCGCCGCCGGCATGATCGGCGATTTGACGCCGCCCTCGACCGACAGCGACCAGGCGTGCGGTTCGCTGCGATGTCGCGTGGTGATGCCGAGTTTGGCTACCGCGCCGATCGAGGGCACCGCCTCGCCGCGGAACCCGAGCGTGCGGATGCGCAGCAAATCCTCGTCGTCGAGCTTCGAGGTGGCGTGACGATCGACGGCCAGCGCCAGATCGGCATGCGTCATGCCGCTGCCGTCATCGGTGATGCCGATCCGCCGCCTGCCGCCGCCATCGGTGAAGATGTCGACGCGGCTGGCGCCGGCGTCGATGGCGTTTTCGACCAGTTCCTTGACCACGCTCGCGGGCCGCTCGACCACTTCGCCGGCGGCGATGCGGTTGACGACCTGTTCGGGCAACTGGCGGACGGGCATGGGACCTGAAGGGTTCGATTCGAAACGGGAAAGGTATTCTAGGCGGCCGGGCCGGCAAATGCATGGGAAGAGGTCAAATCGATGACGGACTGGGGATAAGGTGGACTATTGCGTTGAAGGTGCTGGGTTAGCGCACGCGGCTGCGGTGCGGCGCGGAATGAACATGGGATTGTGGGGTCGAGAGGGCCGGTATATCGTTTAGAAAAATTATAAACCGCTCGGAGGAACGCCATGTGCAGTCTTTTCGCGCACCAGCCGCAACGCGACTATGAATCGCAGACGCGATCGTTGCGGATTGGCGGCCATTGCACCTCGATCCGGCTGGAAATGTCTTTCTGGGACACGCTGGAGGAGATCGCGGCAAAGGAGGAGATGAGCCTCGCCAAATTCCTCACCACCCTGCACGACGAGGTGCTCGATCATCACGGCGAGGTCAGGAATTTCGCCTCGCTGCTGCGGTGTTCCTGCATGATCTATCGGGCCAGGAGCGCGGCCGCCGTGCCGGAATTCCGCGGCAGCGCGCCCGCCATGCTCGACGCGGCCGAATAACGTCCGTCTGATCGAAGGAAAGCGGCCCGACCCAAGGACCGGGCCGCTTCCATGCCGGACTAGATGTCCTTGCGCTGCATCGCGCTGGCGATGTGGTCGGCCTGCCGGATCGCAAGCGCGACGATCGTCAGTGTCGGGTTGCAGGCAGCGCCAGTGGTGAACTGGCTGCCATCGGACACGAACAGGTTCTTGACGTCATGGGCCTGCCCGAACTTGTTGACCACGCCGTCCTTCGGCTTCTCGCTCATCCTGACGGTGCCGAGATTATGCGTGCTCGGGTAGGGCGGCGTCGGATAGGTTACGGTGGCGCCGACGGCCTCATAGACGGCGGCGCCCTGCTTGTAGGCGTGGTTGCGCATCGCGACGTCGTTCGGATGATCGTCGAAATGCACGCTCGCCACCGGCATGCCGAACTTGTCCTTGGCCTTTGGGTCCAGCGTGATGCGGTTGGTTTCCTGCGGCATGTCTTCGCCGACCAGCCACATGCCGGCCATGCGCGGATAGGATTCCATCGCCGACGTGAAGGAGCGGCCCCATCCGCCGGGATTGAGGAACGCCGCCATGAAGGGCACGCCGATTGACAGCGTCTCCATCTCGTAGCCGCCGGCGAAGCCGCGCTTGGGGTCGTGCCTGGCCTCGTCGCGGATGATGCCGGCCATGGTGGTGCCGCGATACATGTGCACGGATTTCTCGAACGCCGCGTAGACGCTGCCGGTCATATGCCGCATGTAGTTGCGGCCGACCTGGCCGGACGAGTTGGCGAGGCCGTCGGGGAACAGGTTCGAGGCGCTGTTGAGCAACAACCGCGGGCTTTCGATCGAATTGCCGGCGACCGCGACCACGCGCGCCCTCTGGCGCTGCATGGCGCCGCTCTCGTCGGCATAGACCACGCCCGTTACCTTGCCGGACGCGTCGTGCTCGATCTTGATCACCATGCTGTTGGGGCGCACCTCGAGATTGCCGGTCGCCTCGCCCTTGGGGATCTCCGTATAGAGCGTCGACCATTTCGCGCCGGATTTGCAACCCTGGAAGCAGAAGCCGATCTGCTGGCAGGCGCCGCGGCCGTCGCGCGGCGCGCTGTTGATCGCCATGTTGCCGGTGTGCACGGTCTTGTAGCCGAGTTTTTTCGCGCCGGCTTCCAGCACCTTGAAATTGTTGTTGCCGGGCAGGCCCGCGATGCCGTTGGTGCGGGTGACGCCCATCTTGTCCTCGGCCTTGGCGTACCATGGCTCCAGCTCGGCGAGCGTGATCGGCCAGTCCAGGAGATTGGCGCCGGGGATGTTGCCGTAGGTGGTCTTGTCCTTGAACTCGTGTTCGTCGAAGCGCAGCGAGGCGCCGGCCCAGTGCGTGGTCGAGCCGCCGACCGCCTTCACGATCCAGGCCGGGAGGTTCGGAAAGTCCTTGGCCACGCGCCAGCTTCCCGAGGTCGTGCGCATATCGGACCAGGCCAGCTGGGTAAAGCTTTCCCATTCATCGTTGACGAAGTCCTGCAGCTCGACGCGCGCGCCGGCTTCCAGGATCACGACCTTGACGCCCTTCTGCGCCAACTCGTTGCCAAGCGTGCCGCCGCCGGCGCCGGAGCCTATGATCACGACCACGCCGCTGTCATTCAGATCGAATTTTGCCATGTTGATTTCCTCCCTGCTGTTCGTTGGCGTCAGGCCTTCGGGAGCCAGTCGATGTCGGCGAAGCCGCGCTTGATGTAGCCGCCGTGCTCGGCAGAGGAGCCCTCGTAGCCGAACTTCGGCCAGAGCTCCTTCTGGTTATAGAGGGAGACGACGAGGTCGCCGCGGACCTTCTGGAAGAACTCGGATTGCTCGATGCGCTGCAGCAGCGCCACCCGGTCGGTTTCCCATGGCACCTGCGCGTAAGCCACCTTGTGGCGCTCGTTGGCTTCCTGGTCGAGACGCGCGACGCCGTTATTGATCAGCGCCTTGGTGGCCGGGTCTTTCGCCGCCTTGCCGTCCCACGGCTTGATCGCGGTGATGTAGTAGCTGTCGCCGAGGAAGTCGTGCGGATAGATGTCGCGGGCGACCTTGACCAGGGTCTTGAGCGTCGCCGGGGTCAGCGTGGTGGCGTCGTTGGCCCAGGCGTCGCTGACGCTCAAACCCGTGCTGGCGGCGATCGCTGTGGCTGGCACCGCCGTGGCCGCGCCCTTCAGGAAGACGCGGCGGTCGAATCTGCTGCGAGGATCGACTTCTCTCATAGGTAACCTCCCTGGAATGTCTTGTTGATTGCGATTAACTGAAGCGTCCACCGCGCTGGATAACCTCGATTTTGTAGCCGTCGGGGTCGCTGACGAAGAAGAAGCGCGCCAGCGTCTTCCCATCATGCTTGAAGTCGCGCAGCGGCCCGGGTGACAGGCGCTCGCGCTCGAACCGTGCATGCTCGGCATCGAGATCATCGACGACGACGGCGAGATGGCCGTAGCCGTCACCAAGCACGTACGGCTCCTTGCGATCGTAATTGACGGTCAGCTCCACCTCGAACGGCGAGGAGGGGTGACGCAGGTAGATCAGCGCGAAATCCGCAAACTTGAGATGATCGGCGACCTCGAGACCGAGGGCGCGTGCGTAGAAGTCCAGCGATCTCGCCTCGTCGAACACGCGGATCATCGAATGAACAGGCTTGACCATTCAGTTCAGCTCCTTCAGGTAGGCGATGATGGCGGCGCGGGTCTCCGCCTTGGCCTGGCGGTAGGCCATGTTCGAGCCCGGGATCACCGCCTGCGGATTGGTGAGATAGGCATCCAGCCTGGCGTCATCCCAGACGAAGTTGGCTTCCGTGAATCCGCTCGAATAGCGAAAGCCGTCCGCCTTGCCGGCCGGCCTGCCGACAATCTTGAACAGCGACGGTCCCTGGCGAACCGGATCGGAGAGATTGGTGGTGTGGCATGTCGCGCATTGCTGCTTGAACAGTGTCGTGCCATCCGGCGGCTTGGCCGACGGCAGCGGCATCTGCGCGACGGCGATCGTCGCGATGGGCTGTGCAATGCAAAATCCCAGACCGATTGCCGCTAGCGCGTGCCGTTTCGACATGTGCTTCACCGTTGACGAAACAGACTGTAGGTCGCGAAAAATCGGCTGTGGTAGTAGCGGGCTGTTTCATCGCCGGACAAAAAAGCCGCGCACGTGCGATCAATCGGACGACGCAAGATCACAGACGCGAGAGTTCCCTTCGCCGCATATGCGGTCGGCCGCGGCCAAGGATTCGCGAAATGACCCCGAAATCCCTGCACGATCACCACATGGCGCGGTTTGCATGCGCGCGCCGTTCGCAGAATGGGTGATCCGGCGATGGGCAAGCTCGGCTCGAACGGCGCCGGAATAACCGGGCGCTTGTCGCCAACCAGTTGGGAGATTTGGATGAAGCTAGTGAAAACCTCGGCGATCGCGGTTGCAATCTCGGCGCTGTTGGCCGGTCCGGTCCTTGCGCAAGGCGCGTCATCCGACACGTCGGCCCGTGGCGGTGCGATGGGCAAGACGCAGATTCAGCAGGGCGGCGCGGGCGGAATGGATGCCGATGCGCCGGCTGGCGGCACCCACAAGGCCGCAAAGCCCGGGGCAAAGACGACGGTCGGCGCCGGAAGTGGCGCCAAGGGCGCGGCGACGACCCCGTCGGCATCCGGCCGCTAACCACCGTCCGAGGGAAGCCCTGCTTTCCTCCGTCTTCTGGTTCTCCAGACAGGACTCCGGTCGCATGCGGCGGCCGGAGTCCTTTGCGTTTTTGGCGGTACGCCGCGAACCGAAAGCGCGGCTGATGATCCCGGACGATCTGTTGTGGGGCTGAAGTCCAGCGAAGACGGGCTCAATCGTCAAAGCGGATGTTGCGCTTTGCCTTGACGTCGCTGCGGCGTTTTTTGCCTTCAAGGCGGCGCTGCTTGGAGCCGAAGGTCGGCTTGGTCGCGCGCCGAGGTACCGGCCGCACCATGGCTTCGCGCAGCATTTCGAGCAGGCGGTCGATCGCGTCGGCGCGGTTGCGTTCCTGGGTACGAAAACGCTGGGCGTGGATCACGATCACGCCTTCCTTGGTCATGCGCTGGCCGGCGATCCGGTTCAGCCGAAGCGCCGCATCCTCCGGCAGCGTGATCTTGCGCGTGTCGAAACGAAGCTGCGCGGCCGTGGCGAGCTTGTTGACGTTCTGCCCGCCCGGCCCGGAGGCGCGGACGAAGCCGATCTCGATGTCGTTCTCGTCGATCGCAAGGTCGCGGGTAACCCGCAGCATGGCGGCACCAAGGTCGTCAGTCCCGGGCAAAAGCGCGAAGCGCGTCTTCGTGCCAAGAGCTCCGGGCATCCAAGTCTTACCAGCGTATAGAAAACGTGGATGGCCGGGACAAGCCCGGCCATGACGAGGGAGTTTGCTACGCCTTAGTTCGCCTTGGGCGCTGCCGATGCGGGCTGGGCGGCGGCGTGCGGGGCGCGGCCGACGATGACGGTGAGCAGGCCCTGGCCCCACAGCCGCTGCGCGGCCTTTTTGGCGTCGTCGAGCGTCACGGCGTCGACGATCGCGTTGCGCTTCTCGATGTAGTCGATCGGCAGCTTGTCGAGCTGGTATTGCAGCAGCGCCTGGGCCAGTTTCGACGACGTGTCGAGCGCCAGCATCTGCGAGCCCTTGAGGTAGGATTTCGCCTCATCCAGTTCCTTCTGGGTCGGGCCTTCCTCGGCCATACGACGGATTTCCTTTTCGATCGCATCGACGGTTTCGCCGGCGCGGTCGGCGCGGGTGCCGGTGTTGCCGATGAACAGGGCGGAGCGGTCCATCCAGAGCAGCGATTCATAGACCGAATAGGCAAGACCGCGCTTTTCGCGCACTTCCCTGTACAGCCGCGAGGACATTCCGCCGCCGCCGAGGATATGGTTGACGACATAGGCGGCCATGAAATTCGGATCGTGCCGGCGGATGCCGGGGCCGCCGAACGTCACCACCGTCTGCGGAACGTCGAGCGGCACGAAGGCGCGCTGCGGCGGCCTGGTGGCTTCGACATCGGGGATCGCGGTCAGGCTGGCTTTGGCCGGCAGGGCGCCAAACGTTTTGTCCAGCAGCTTGCCGAGCGTATCGGCGTCGACATCGCCGACCACGGCGATGCGCAAGGTGTCTTTCGCGATCACGCGGCGGACGTAGTCCTTCATGTCGGCGACGTCGATCTTCGGCACGCTGTCGAGCGTGCCGTTGCCGTGCCGGCCGTAAGGGTGATCTCCGAAGGCCACTTCCAGGAACTTGCGGCTCGCCAGCGAGGTCGGGTTGGTGGTGTCGCGGCGCAGTCCGGAGAGCACCTGGGCGCGAATGCGCTCGACGTCGGCGGCGTCGAAACGCGGCGAGGTCAGCGCCATCTGCAACAGGTCGAACGCCTCGTCCTTGTTGTCCTTGAGCATGCGCAGCGAGCCGCGGAAATAATCCCGGGTCGAGGAGAAACTCAGTTCGATGGCGCGCCGCTCGAGGTGTTCGCGAAAGGTCTTGGAATCCAGATCGCCGGAGCCCTCGTCGAGCAGGCTCGCGGCCATGTTGCTGACGCCGGACTTGCCGGCCGGATCCTGGGCGGCGCCGCCGCTGAAGGCGTATTCCATCGCAATCAGAGGTACGGTGGCGTCCTGGACGAACCAGGCCTCGATGCCACCCGGCGAGATCAGCCGCTGGATTTTTGCCGCGGCGTGCGAGGGCGTCGCCGCCAGCACGAGCAGCACGGCACCGGCGATCAAGCCGGCTGCGAGGCGCCGCGCGCCCGACGAAAAACGGATCACGAGCGCTTCTCCTCGCGTTTCGGCGTGGTGTCCTTGATGAGGTAGCCGGTCACCGAGCGGTTCTTGTCGAGCCATTTCTGCGCCGCGGCGCGGACCTGTTCGGCGGTCACGGCGCGAATCCGGTCCGGCCAGCTTCGGATGTCGTCGATGGAAAGCCCGGTCGTCAGCGCGCCGCCATACCAGCGCGCCAGCGTGGTCTGATTGTCCTGGGCGTAGATCGCCGCCGCGATCAACTGGGTCTTGACGCGTTCGAGATCTTCGGCGCGGGCGGGATTCTGGATCACCTCCGCGATCACGGCGTCGATCGCATGCTCGATCTGCGAAAATTCCACGCCGGGCTTTGGTGAAACCGAGATCGAGAATTGCGAGGGATCGAGCGAGGTGCCCTGATAGCCGGCGCCGGCGCTGACCGCGAGCTGGCGGTCGATCACCAGCGCGCGGTAGAGATAGGAATTGGAGCCGCCGCCCATCAATTGAGCAAGCACGTCGAGCGCGGGGCCTTCCCCGGCCGCGGCGGTGGTGGAGGAGGGGACGAGGTAATAGCGCCGCAGGCTGGTCTGTTCGACGCGCGGATCGGACAGCGTCACCGTGCGCGGCGCGGCCGGCACCGGCTCCTGCGGCCGGACGCGCTGCGCAGAGATCGCCGGTTGCGCCGGGATGCCGCCATAGGCCTTCTCCACCATCGGTCGGACTTCCTTGGCGTCGACATCGCCCGCGATCACGAGAATCGCGTTGTTCGGCGCATAGAAGCGCTTGTAGAACGCCAGCGCATCCTCGCGGTCGAGCTTCTCGATCTCCTGACGCCAGCCGATGATCGGCCGGCCGTAGGGATGATTGAGATACAGCGCCGCCATGATCTGTTCGGTCAGCCGCGCATCCGGGTTGTTGGCGACGCGCATGTTGAACTCTTCCAGCACGACGTCCCGTTCGGGAAGCACGTTCTCATCCTTCAGAACCAGGCCAGTCATGCGGTCGGCCTCGAACTCCAGCATCTTCGCCAGATGCTCGCGTGGCACGCGCTGAAAATAACCGGTGTAGTCGAGTGAGGTGAAGGCGTTTTCGTTGCCGCCGATCCGCAGCACGGTCTGCGAGAATTCGCCGGCGGGATGTTTCGCCGTGCCCTTGAACATCAGATGCTCGAGGAAGTGCGCCAGTCCGGACTTGCCCGGCGTCTCGTCGGCGGAGCCGACCTTGTACCAGATCATCTGGGTGACGACCGGCGTGCGCCGATCCGGGATCACGACGACCTGCAGGCCGTTGTCCAGCGTGAAGCTGGCTGGACGTTCCGAGGTGACCGTGGTCTGGGCGAGAGCGCTGCCGGCGGAAAATGCAAATGTCGCAAGAAGGACTGCAGCGAAGGTAACGGCAAATCGATGTGAGGACATCATGACCCATCTGGCGCATGTGCCAAGGGACCGGCGACCGGCCCTGCGGCTAGAATTCGCGCGAACGTTAGAAGAAATCCCCGATAAAACCGCCCGGGGCTAACCGCGGCAGCATACACCGCGGCTGCTATCCATCATCGTCACGAAGGCGAGAGATCAGCTTAACTCGCCGCCATGCTTAACTAATCGCCATACTTTCCCTTGGAGGGATTGTATTCCTTGTTAAGGGATTCCTTCGGGCCGGTGCCGTAGGCGTAGTTCGGGGACGGCGTCTGGTAGCCGGGGGGCGGCTGGGTCAGCGAATCCCGGGTCGGTTCGCCCTTGAACGTCGCGGTTTCGGTCTTGTTGCCGCCGAACAGGCCGCTGAAGCCGCCGCTATAGCCGAGCTGCGACGGGCTCAGGATCGGGTTGTTGTTGGACGTGCCGGGCTGTACCGGATCGTTGTCCTTGCGCGCGGGGGCGGCGGTCCTGCCGACGGCGAGTTCGGCCGGCGTCAGGATGCGGGCGGCTTCGCGCGGGTCCTTGTTTTCTTTCTTGCGCGCGGCGGCAGCCGCCTTGCGGCGCTGCTCGTCGGGATCCTTCGGCCAGTTCGGCGCCTTTATCTCGGCGGCAGTCGCGGCCGGCGGCGGCAAATCGAGCTTGGGCGGGACCACCAGCGGCGAACGCTCGCGGTATTCGATGCCGCGGTTTTCCATGTTGGTGCCGCCGATGCCGCGCATGATGCCTTCGATGATCTTTTCCTCGAAGGTCTTGTCGTCCTCGTCCTCGTCCTCAGCGCGCACCGGTCCGGCGGCCATCACGAGGCCGATGCCAAGCGCAACGGCGGCCAGCCTCAGGGCCCGGCTCATCGCGACATTAGGCAGCATCCAGAAGCGGGCATCGGTATCGCGCATCGCGCTGTTCCCATTCATTAATTGTGCAACGCGGGGCAGTCTCGAAGGCGCGCCCGGCCCCATACCGCAGCGGTCGGTATCGAACGGGATCAGGGCGCTTTTGCGGCCGGTACCCCCAGGAACGAGTCATACAACAGGCCCGCTACCCCGGCAACAATGGCCACATCGGCCAGATTGAACACGTACCAATGGAAGGTTTTTCCGGCGATTTCGATATGGAAAAGGGCGAAATCGACCACCGCGCCATGCAGAAAGCGGTCGATGCCGTTGCCGATTGCGCCGCCGATGATCAGGCCGAGCGACAGCGTGGCAAGGAACGTGCTGGAGCGCGCCATCCAGACCCCCAGCACGATTACCGCCACCGCCTTGATCGCCATCAGGACGAACTGGGCGGACTGGTTGTCGGTCTGGAACCAGCCAAAACTGATCCCGACGTTCCAGGCCAGCACCAGGTCGAAGAACGGGGTGACCTTCACCGCGCCGCGCCGGCCGAGTTCGAACACGTAGAGCAGCCACAGTTTTGAAGCCTGGTCGAGCGCCAGCGTGACGAGCGCGGCCATGACGCCGGCGCGCAAACGAGGCGTTCGCGGCTGCTCCAGGCCTGACACTTATCTGGCCTTCCTTTTCGTCTTTGCCTTGGCGGCCGGCGGCATCTTGCCTGGCTTCCTGGCGGCCTTCTTGCCGGCCGCCGCTTTTCCAGCCGGCCTTTTTGCTGCGGCTTTGGTGGCGGCTTTCTTGGCGGCCTTTTTGGCCACCTTCGTCGCGGCTTTTCCGGATTTGGCGGCCTTCCTGGCCTTGGCTTTCTTCGCTACCGCTTTCTTGGCTGGCGCCTTGGCTTTCGCTTTTTTGGCTTTGGTCTTTTTGGCCTTGGGTTCCTCGGCCTCGACGACCCTCTTCGCCGGCGCGGCCTTGGTGACCTTGACGGGCGCTTCGGCCTTTATAGCGACCGTGCCTTCCGGGGCCTTCTTCGGCCGGACCACCTTCGGCCTGGCAGCCTTTGGCGTTTCCGGAGCGATCGGCTCAGGCGCTTCGTTTGACGGCTGCTCCGGTTCGGCCGGCGGCGCTTCGACCAACCGGGCAGGCGTGGCGGGCGCTTCGACCGCTTCGGCCGGCATCTCGACGCCGGCGAGCGCCTTCCATTCGCGCAGGGCCTGCGCGTCGCGCGGCGAGACGTCGGGGTATTCGGCGTCCTCGCCGACGGTCGGCAGGATCTTCCACGAGCGGGCGCATTTGGTGCCCACGGCCTTCTCGACGACGACGGCGACGCCGGGAACATCGGGAAGGGCAAACGCGCCGGCTGGCGCTTCGTCGTTGGTCGCCATCGCGTTCGAGGTGATGCAGACCTCGGCCAGATCGAGATCGAACATCGTATCGAAGATATTCGCATCCGACACATAGACCAGCGGCGAGGCCTCCAGCGACGAGCCGATGTTCTTGGCGGCGCGTTCGAGCTCGAGCGCGCCGGTGACGACGCGTCTGACGTCGCGGATGGTTTCCCACTTGGCGGCGAGCGCCTCGTTGCGGAAGTCGTCGAACCCTTCCGGGAACAGCGTCAGGTGCACGGACGGCTCGGCGTCCGGCCTGTACATCCGCCACGCCTCTTCGCAGGTGAAGCTCAGCACCGGCGCCAGCCAGCGCAGGATCGCGTCGCAGATGATGTCGATCGCGGTCAGCGCCGCCTTGCGCGTGACCGAGGACGGCGGATCGCAATACAGCGCGTCCTTGCGGATGTCGAAATAGAACGCCGACAATTCGGTGTTCATGAACGCCGCCAGCGTCGCGACTACCGTCTTGTAGTCGAACTCGGCATAGGCCTGGCGCACGATGGTGGCGCGCTTGGCCAGCTCGTGCAGCATCAGCCGTTCCAACTCGGGCATGTCGGCATGTGCGATCGCATCGGCCGGATGGAAGTGATGCAGCGTGCCGAGCATCCAGCGGATCGAGTTGCGCAGCTTGCGGTAGGTCTCGATGGTGTTCTTGAGGATCTCGGGGCCGATGCGCTGGTCGTCGGCGTAATCGGTGGCGCAGACCCACAGGCGCAGGATGTCCGCGCCGGAATCCTTCATCACCTTCTGCGGCTCGACGGTGTTGCCGAGCGACTTCGACATCTTGCGGCCGTTCTCGTCCAGCGTGAAGCCGTGAGTCAGCACCACGTCGTACGGCGCGCGGCCGCGGGTGCCGCAGCTCTCCAGCAGCGAGGAATGGAACCAGCCGCGATGCTGGTCCGAGCCTTCCAGATACATCACGGTATCGTCGCCGCCGTCGATCTTGCGGACGATGTTGCCGAGATTGGGAAAGTTCTGGCGGTCCTCCAGCACGAAGGCGTGCGTCGAGCCGGAATCGAACCAGACGTCGCAGATGTCGTCGACCTTCTTCCACTCTTCGCTCGCACGTTCGCCGAGGAAACGCTCGCGCGCGCCGTCGGCGTACCAGGCGTCGGCGCCTTCCTCCATGAAGGCCTCGACGATGCGCTGGTTGACGATCTCGTCGTGCAGGATTTCCGCAGAGCCGTCGCCGTTTTCGCGCACGAAAACCGCGATCGGCACGCCCCAGGCGCGCTGGCGCGAGATCACCCAGTCCGGCCGGCCGGCGATCATGCCGTTGATGCGGTTCTGTCCGGCCGGCGGCACCCACTGCGTCACCGAGATCGCATGCAGCGCGCGGGCGCGCAGCGTGTCGCCGGGTTTTGCGCTGCCGTCCACCGCGATGTCCTTGTCCATCGCGATGAACCATTGCGGCGTGTTGCGGAAGATCACCGGCTTCTTCGAGCGCCAGGAATGCGGGTACTGATGCTTGAGCCGGCCGCGCGCCAAGAGCCTGCCGCGCTCGACCAGCGCCTTGATCACGGCTTCGTTGGCGTCGCCCTTCTCGCCCTTGTCGTTGATCACACGTTTTCCAACGAAGCCCGGCGCGTGGTCCGTATAGGCGCCGTTTTCGTCCACGGTGTAGGGGATGGTGGTGTTGATGCCGCGCTGGTCGAGATCGCGCGCGTTCGCCATCCAGACGTCAAAATCCTCGCGGCCGTGGCCCGGTGCGGTATGGACGAAGCCGGTACCGGTGTCGTCGGTGACGTGGTCGCCGGGCAAAAGCGGCACGGTGAACTCGTAGCCGCCGTCAAAACCCTTCAGCGGATGCGCGCATTCCACCGCATCGAGCGTGTCGCCCGGGATGTCGCGGACCTTCTCATAGGCGGTAACTCGCGCCTGCTTGAACACTTCTGCCGCCAGCGCATCGGCGAGGATCAGCATATCGCCGGTCTTCGCCCAATTGTCCTCGGGCGCCTCGGTGACCTTGTAAAGGCCATAGGCGATCTTCGGCGAGAACGAGATGGCGCGGTTGCCGGGCAGCGTCCACGGCGTGGTGGTCCAGATGACGACCGACGCCTCGGCCAGCGCGCCATGCGCCGGCGAGGTCACCGGAAACTTCACCCACACCATGTCGGAGGTGTAGTCCTCGTACTCCACCTCGGCCTCCGCCAGCGCGGTCTTCTCGACCACGCTCCACATCACAGGCTTGGAGCCGCGATAGAGCGTGCCGTTGGCAGCGAACTTCATCAGCTCGCGCGCGATCTGCGCCTCCGCCGGATAGCTCATCGTCGCATAGGGATGATCCCAGTCGCCGATGATGCCGAGCCGCTTGAATTCCTCGCGCTGCACGTTGAGCCAGTGCGTCGCATAGGCGCGGCACTCCTTGCGGAAAGCCACCATTGCGGTGGAGTCGCGAAAATCCGGCTTGGGCTTGCCCTTGGAGCGGTAGTTCTCTTCCTCGATCTTCCATTCGATCGGCAGGCCGTGGCAGTCCCAGCCCGGCACGTAGTTGGAATCGAAGCCCAGCATCTGCTGGCTCTTGGTCACTACGTCCTTGAGGATCTTGTTCAGCGCATGCCCGATATGGATGTTGCCGTTGGCGTAGGGCGGTCCGTCATGCAGCACGAATTTGGCGCGGCCGGCGGCGTCCTTGCGCAGTTTTTCGTAGAGGTCGATCTCGTTCCAGTATTTGAGGATTTCCGGCTCGCGCTGTGGCAGGCCGGCGCGCATCGGAAATTCCGTCTGCGGCAGGAACAGGGTTTTGGAATAGTCGGATGCGTCGGACTTTTGCGGATTCTGGGACATGGAAGCTCTGGTTTGGCTCGAACACGGCGCGAAAGGCGCTGCTGGGGAATAGCGGGTGAACAGGTAAATCCCGGTCTTGCGCCGAGCTGAGAGCTCAGGCGGAAGCCGGGCCGCTAATGCTGATGATGCGCCGCGCAAACATGGGAGCTCTCCATAGCAGGGGGAGGGCCGAAGCGCAAAGCCTCCGGCCGGAGCGCGGCATCAGCCCTTTCGCGGTCGAGCCGGATTTCCCGCCACCGTAACACCCGCCGCGACGTCCCGCGTCACCACGCTGCCGGCGCCGATCAGCGCGCCGTCGCCGATCGTGACGCCGGGCAGGATAATGGCGCCGCCGCCGATCCAGACGTCGGCACCGATTCGCACCGGGCGGCCGAATTCGAGGCCGGTCTTTCGCGTCTCGGCGTCGCGCGGGTGGTCGGCGGCGTAGATCTGCACGGCCGGCCCGATCTGGGTGCGGTCGCCAATCACAACCTCGACCACGTCGAGGATGACGCAGTTGAAGTTGAGGAAGACGCCGTCGCCGAGGCTGATGTTGTAGCCGTAATCGCAGTGGAATGGCGGCCGGATGACGGCGCCGTTGCCGACGCGGGCGAGGCGTTCGCAGAGCAGGGCGTGCCGTTCGGCCACCGGCGCGGCCAGCGCAGCGTTGTAGCGAACCATCCAGGCCTTGGCGGAAGCCTGGTCGGCGCCGAGTTCGTCGTCGGGGCGATAGAGTTCGCCCGCGAGCATTTTCTGCTTTTCCGTCCTGTTCAACCGATCGCTCCGAGCCTGGGAAAGGCGTCCGGCGCGGCAGCCAGTGCGGCGCGCGCGCGGGCGCTGTCGTCATCCATCTGGCGTATCAACGCGTCGATGGTGTCGAATTTCAGCTCGTCGCGGATGAATCGGATGAAGGCGACATCGAGCACGGTTCCGTAAAGGTCGCCCTTGAAGTCGAACAAGAACACTTCGAGCAGCGGCGCGCCGTTGTCGAAGGTCGGGCGGCGGCCAAAGCTCGCGACGCCGTCGATGCGCGCCTGGTCTTTTCCTTGGCCGCGGCCGACCCGCACCGCGTAGATGCCGTGCTTGAGGCTGCAATTCCTGTCGAGGCGGATGTTGGCGGTGGGGTAGCCGAGGTCGCGGCCGCGCTTCTCGCCATGGATCACCTCGCCGCTGACGAACCACGGTCCGCCCAGCATGGCGGTGGCCTCGTCGATCTGTCCCTCCGCCAGCGCCATCCGGATCGCGCTGGAGGACACCGGACGTTCCTCGATGTCGACATGGGCCTGGACGTCGATCTCGATGCCGAGCCGCGGCCCCTCGCTGACCAGCAGGCTGGGCGAGCCGGAACGGCCCTTGCCGAAATGAAAGTCATAGCCGACCGCAATACCGCTGACGCCGAGGCGCCGGATCAGTTCATGGTGAATGAAATCCTGCGCCGAGGTTCCGGCGCGGGTCTTGTCGAACGTCATCACCACGGCGCCGTCGAGCCCGGTCCCGGCCAGGAGCCGCAGCTTGTTCGCCTCGTCGGACAGGCGGAACTGCGGGCTGTTGGGGCTGAAGAAGCTGCGCGGATGCGGCTCGAAGGTCACGGCGAAGGCGGGCTTGCCATGGGCGCGAGCCATTCGGAGCGCCGCGTCGATCACGGCGCGATGTCCCAGATGGACGCCGTCGAAATTGCCCATGGCGACCACCGCGCCACGGGGGATCTCGGCGGCAGGCGTGGTGTCTCGGATAACGGTGAAATCAGCGGTCATTTCGGGGATTCTTCAGAGATTTTTTAGGATTTGCGGGTTCGGGGGCGCACGGCCGGACCGTGGCGCGGGGCACCCTTCGAAGTCAAGCCGGGTGGATCGCGCCAAAACGAATGCAATCCGCCCATTCCCGATTAACGCGCTGTTTAACGGCTGATGTTACAGCTTGGGGGAAGACTGCGGGTCGCGCAGGGCTATCGGCAAAGTGTTGGCGTAGCGTTGAGTGGGGGAAAAGATGGCGGTTGATTTGTCCATGCCGGTTCTGGTGGTCGATGACTACAGCACCATGATCCGCATCATCCGAAATCTTCTGAAGCAGCTCGGCTTCGA